>JAGRKV010000005.1 GCA_020442165.1 Hyphomicrobiaceae bacterium
AGCTCGTGAGATACTGCCAGAGCGGGCCTATGCTTTCGATACATGGCTAAGCGATATGATCATTACATCGCGAGCCGTCGAGAAGGCCGTTCAGATTGCGCTTGAGCATGACGACGAGGAAGTTCTTCTGCTGCTATAGGAGAAACGACAATGGGTGTATTCATCGCGCGACGGTTCCCGAAACATGCTCGGTGGAACGACGACGATACGGCGCTGCTGGCGCCGGACGGGTCGGCCATGACGCTCACCGAGGCGGCCGAGCTGGGCAGCAACATCACGGCGACCGGCACAGCCTACACGGGCAGCGGCTACTTCGTGGGCGTGCTCGTCAGCGCCTACTCGGGAGGTCCGCAGACGATCGTCGCGCGCGACAGCACGGACGCCAGTGGGCGGATCCTTGCGACATTCACGGTGTCGTCGGTGGGCACCTACCGAGTGGACGGCGATTGGTCCACGCCCGGCAGCGGCGGCGGGTTGCGGATCAAGATCGATGCGGGCGTGCACCTGACCATCAGCGGCGGCACGTCGCGCACGGTGGCGGCCATCGTGGAGGCGTGAGATGGCTGAATACTATGTTGATTTCTTGGCCGGCGACAACGCCAACCCAGGCACAGCAGAAAGCCCTTGGAAAACGCCTCCGCAGTTTGGGGGCGGCGGACCAGGAACTACGATCACGAGCGCTGATACGTTGTATGTTGCGGGCAGCATTACCGCAGAAGGCTCTGGGAGTGCGCTGTGGCAAGTCAACACCGGGCGCTATCAGAGTGGTTGCAAGATCAGGGGGTGGCCCGGACGTGGCCGCTTCTTTATTGACGCCGCGCGTACCTGGAGCCGTGTTGTCGCCATCAACGGTGTCGCCACAGAGTTTTCGGATGCCGATCTAACGGGGTCGCGGGAGGACGAAGAGACCTCGGTTGGACTTGAAGTCCTAGGTGTGGCTGCCGCCGGCACTATCGTGCGCAATGTGCGAGCGTTTGATAACGGGCGTTTTGGTATCAGGCTGAACAACGTAGGCGCTGACGCGCGCATCACTTTGATTGACGTAACGGCCAATGACAACACAACCTTGCCAACCGACAACGGCGGCGCCGGGCGATACGCTGCAGGCATCTCGGTAGAAGGGAGCGGCAAGTGCGTCTTGCTACGTTGCCAGGCGCACAACAACGGCCGCACGGCCTTGCGAGAAGGAACCGACGTCGACGGGCGCGGTATCAGCATATCTGGAGTCAGTAGTGCCGGCACGAAGGTGCTTGATTGCGTCACGTCAGGAAACGGCGACCCGACTGGAATACTGAGCCCGACCGGAACACCAAATGGCACTAGCCTTGAAGGCTTCAATTGCTCATCAATTTACGTGCGCGGCTTCAGGTCGAGCGGCGAGGCAGCCGGCGCTGAGATCAAGTACGCTGCTAATGATTGGACAATCGAGCACAGCGTTTTCGCTGGGACTGGCATTACGTTTCAGTGGGGCCAATTCTCTGGCACCGGGTCAACTGGTCTGGTATTGCGCAATGTCACCCTCATCAACGATGGGGTGCAACCGTTTGCGGATTGCCTGGCGATTTCAAGCGGAAACGCTGAAATCCGAAACGTCGTGGTATGGAAGCGCGGCCGTAGTGACTGGATGCCTGTTAGGTTTTCGTCTGGGCAGTTTTCGTTTGACCCGGCCACAATAGTCATCGACGGAATTGCAGACATCAACAACAACGATCCTTTGGGCCGGCTTGTGAAGCATGTGACTTCTGGTGGAACGGTGTATTACACACGCGAGGAATGGCGCGTGCTGCATCCATCGCATTTTGCAAACTATCATGCGCTCCAACACGACCAAATCAGTACGCACGTTCGCCCCCTCCCAGATACCTCCCTCCTGACCGATGGCGTGGACCTCGGCTACGTGCGGGATCTCGACGGCAAGCAGTCCCGCAAGCACATCGGCGCCTACGGCGCGGCGCGGTTGAGGTCGGTCTGATGCCCCCAAGCATGGCACCCTGCGCAGCCGTCGGCTGTGACGGCTGCGCGTGGCAACTGACGCTGGAGAGCCCTCGTGGACAATACAGAACATCGCGCGCGAGAAGCGGAGCGGCTTATGCGCGAGCCGCTGCTGATCGAGGCATTCGAGGCCATCGAAGCAAAGATCGTGCAGGAACTGCGCCTGACAGATACCAGCGCGCGGGACAAGATGCGCGACCTGGTCATCACGATGC
>JAGRKV010000055.1 GCA_020442165.1 Hyphomicrobiaceae bacterium
CGCGTTGGGCGAACCCGGCCACAAGCTGTCGATCGTGGTTACATTTCGATCTCAGGAGACGGGACCGGCCCCAGTCCCGCGAACGGCAGGTTTACGGTGACGAACTTGGACCTCGCGTTGGGCGGACACGGGCCGGTGGGGACTCGGAGAGAGTTGCCACCGGAGCGGCTGCACCACTTCGGAAGCAGTCGTACGGCCGACGGAAGCGACTCGGCCAAAGGGGCCATTCCGTTAGCTGCCCAAGAGCGACGAGTATGCGACTCCAGAGCGGGCGCTCGGCATGTGCCGTGCTGTAACCATGCGCGACCCGACCCGGTAAATATCCCCCGGCATAGATGGTCGCCCCGGCTTGTCAAGCTCTCAGTCAATGACGTTGAGTAGGTAGAGATTGCAGCCATAGATCCGGACTTTGCTCGAGGCGGTAGCCTCTGTCCCTGATGGAATACGCTGATCGGGTCCTCAGCAAAGCCGCGCACTTCGCGTGCACTGCCGGGGCCAGGTTTGCCCGATCACGGTCTGACCTGTCTCGCCATCACGTCATGATCGCCTGAACAATCGGTGGAGACTCTCCTTTCGAGCACCGATCTCGTCGTGCGCCTACGAAGCAGGGATTCTGATGGCGCCGCTCGCCGGCAATGCCTGCATCGGGAGAAGCGAGGTGCGCCTTGGGAGGCCCGTGTTCATGCTGCCACGGCTTCCGGTTTGTAGTCGGCTTGGTAGTCACGACCATGCACGAGCAGCGCCCAGATGGTGCGCGCGTTCTTGTTCGCCAGCGCCACCGCAGCCACGTTCTTGTTGCGCCGGCCCATCAGCCGCGCGAGCCAACTGTCCGCGTGGGTCAGCTTGCGCTCCGCCACACGGATCATCGCCCGCGCACCATGAATCAGCAGCGTACGCAGGTACGTGTCGCCGCGCTTACTAATACCCAGCAGCACCTGCTTGCCGCCACTGGAGTGCTGCCGGGGCACCAACCCCAGCCAGGCCGCGAGCTGCCGACCGCTCTCGAAGCTCTTGGCATCTCCGATTGAGGCCACCAGGGCGCTGGCCGTAATCGGACCAATGCCTGGAATCGTTGCCAATTTCTTGCTCGCCTCGTTCTCCCTGTGCCAGCCCTGGATCTGCACCTCCAAATCACCGACCTGGCGATCCAGCTCCTTCAGGTGATCACCCAGCCGCTGCAACAACTCGCGGAATACACCAGGCAGATTGTTCTCGCCATCTTCCAGAATTTCGGGCAGGCGCCTGGCGATGTGGCCAATACCCTGCGGGATGACGATACCGTACTCGGCCAACAACCCCCGGATCTGATTGGCCTGCGCTGTGCGTGCCTTGACGAATCCTTGCCGGGCCCGGTGCAGTGCCAATACGGCCTGCTGCTCGGCGTTCTTGATCGGCACAAAGCGCATCGTCGGACGACTCACCGCTTCGCAGATCGCCTCAGCATCGGCCGCGTCGTTCTTGTTCGTCTTCACGTAGGGCTTGACGAACTGCGGGGCCATCAGTTTCACCGCGTGTCCGAACGATGCCAGCTTCCTGGCCCAGTGGTGGGCGCTGGCACAGGCTTCCATGCCGATCAGGCACGGCGGCAGGTTGGCGAAGAATGCGGCCACCTGGGCACGCCTTAGCTGCTTCTTCAATACCGCCTTGCCTCGCTCATCCACACCATGCACCTGAATCACGTTCTTTGCCAGATCGATTCCAATCCTCGTAACCTTCATCTCGGTCGCCTCTCCTGGTTGGTGGAACATTCGCATATCCACCTTGGCACGCAGATGCCGCTTCGGGGAGGGGCGACCATCCCATTAAAGCCGGGGGCATTAGGATGTGAGCCGCTCGAAGCGGCTGGGAGGGGTCGCTAACGCGGCCCCTCAGTTCATGGGCCACCGTATCGGTGGCTGCTCACCTCCAAAGGCCGAGCTGATCCAATCGC
>JAGRKV010000006.1 GCA_020442165.1 Hyphomicrobiaceae bacterium
GCTCCACCTCCCATCCGGAGGTGGAGCTTTTTTGTAGAGCAATAAACCTCCACCTCCGGTGGAGGACTGGACTGGTTCTACCTATAAAGCAAGAAACCTCCACGCTTGAGCCATTGCAGTGGCCACATCAAGCGTGGAGGTCATTATGGATGAAAACCACCTATCACACAGCACTTGGGACTGTAAATATCACGTCGTTTTCGGGAGCAAGTACCGGACGAAGCGGTTCTACGGCGGGCTGCGTATGGAGCTGCGGGATCAGTTCATCAAACTGGCATCACAGAAGGGCTGTCACATCGAGGAAGGGCATCTGATGCCCGACCATGTGCACATGCTGATCTCGATCCCACCGAAGTATTCGGTCTCGCACATCGTCGGTTTCCTGAAGGGGAAGACGGCGCTCTACGTGGCCCACAAGTACGCCAAGAAGCGGCGATACAAGGGCTATCACTTCTGGGCGCGCGGGTATTTCGTGTCCACCACGGGTTACAATGAGCAGGTCGTCAGACGCTATATCCGCAACCAGGAAAAGCAGGATAAAGCCTCTGACTACGCCGACCTGTTCAAGCCCAGTTATTAACGACAAGAAGACCACTTCCAGTGGTTCAAGCGTAGCGTTTCAAACCTCCGCCTCAGGCGGAAGTCTTTGACTTCTTGCACTCTCCATCATCATGGCCCGGCATTGAATGCGGTCTCAGCGGAACAATTGCTTGTTGATGCAGACCTTCGCTGCAGTCACGCATGACGCGTGCTTTGTGAAGCTGGGCACTGTCAGCGACATATCGAGTCATTTCATCGATGCCGACCTCTCGCGATTGCCAAGCCCAACAGGAAAATGCACGTGCCAACGCAATCACCTGACGGGCGATGACTTCAACGTCGTTGTGATGACTTCTTCCGAGAGGTGGAAGGCTGCGAATGGCAGCGCAGTGTCCCAAGCGTATTCTTTCTGGGTTGCATGCATCTGCAGTCGAAGCAATCAGTCCCGGTAGCTCTTGTAGCTACCGGGACCGACAGGGGGGCAGAACACCGAAAATTGTCGATCTCTTAGGCGGCGGACCTTCGGCTCTTGCCTGCGGTTTGATTGAAGAAGAGAGCCTGGCTGATCATCGCCTTCACCATTTCTGGTTGGAACGGCTTGGTTATCAGGAACGTCGGTTCAGGCCGGTCACCGGTCAGCAGCCGCTCAGGGTATGCAGTGATGAAGATCACCGGGACATCGACGTCCTGGAGGATCTCGTTGACGGCCGACAGGCCTGAACTGCCATCGGCAAGCTGAATGTCGGCCAGAACCAAGCCGGGCCGCTTTTGTTTGACGGCCGCCACCGCCTCACGGTGCGTTCTCGCAATCTCGTTAACGTTGTGACCAATATCGGTGACGAGCTGTTCGAGATCCAGGGCGATCAGCGGCTCGTCTTCGATGATGAGAATGTCGGTGGCAATCTGCTCGGCAATCTCTTTGCCGGCAGCGTCGATCAGCCCGACGACTTCCTGTTCAGGCACATCGAGAATCGAAGCCGCTTCGCTCATCTTGAAGCCTTCGACGGAAACGAGAAGGAAGGCTTGGCGAGGGCGCGGCGTGATCAGTTCCAACCGCCGCTCGATGTCGAGTTCCGTTCCGACCACATTGTTGTTGTGCTCGACCAGTTGGTTGACCGGTGCAGCTTGCCAGATCTTCAGGAACACCTTGTAGAGTGCAACGCGTGGGGGGAGTGACGTGTCGAAGAGACTGGGATCGGCGACCAGCGCTTCCAGCGTCATCGCGACATAGGAATCGCCACTTTCCTGGCGGCCACAGAGGGCCCTGGCGAAGCGGCGCAAGTACGGCAGCTCAGAAGCAACGGCTTCGGCAATCATATTGCTTTCCCCAAATTGTGATTTGGATGTCGGGAACAGCCCCTCCGTCCTTCTAAACCAAATGAACTCTGCTGGTCCCGATTTGGTTCCCGCAAGGCATGCAATCTCTTGGTTTTTTGTTTGGTCTGATGGTTAAGTGTCTGATTGGTAGGAAAAAAGTTTTGGTTTGCGGAAGGCTGGTCGCGTCGCCCCGTGGTCCTCTCGCTGTACAAAAAACAAGCCCCGCCTGTGTGGCGGGGCTTGCTTATGCAAAGCGCGTAGAAATGCGTCAGGATGATACCGTGGCGCGGAGCATCCAGATGGCCTTTTCATGGAACGTCAGACGCTGCGTGAGCAGGTCGGCCGTTACCAGATCATCCGCATCGTCCGCCAGTTTCGCGATCTCTCGCATGCGGCGCGAAAGCTTCTCGTGATCCTTGACGAGCTGATCGACCATTCCTTCTGCCGTCCTGTCCTGAGTCTCCTCCTTGATGGTCGAGCGATCCTCAAAGTCCTGGAAGCTCAGCGGCGTTGGCAGACCCAAAGCACGAATACGTTCGGCCAGCACGTCAATCGCCGAGAACAAGTCGTTGTACTGCGCGTCAGTCATCTCGTGCAGCGGGAGGAACAAGGGGCCGACGACGTTCCAGTGATAAACGTGCGTCTTCACCAGAAGCGTATAGGTCGATGCGAGCACCTCGACGAGGCCTTCCGAAATCTTTTGTCGCGCCTTGGCGTCGATGCCTGTCGAAATATTCTCCTTGTTGATTTTTGCCTTCAAGACTGCGGCTGTCATGGATGATCTCCGATGTTTTCTGGATTGAGATAAGGGGTTCTGGTAGGCGGCCATTCGATCACGGCAAGCGAAAGTGCGGATTTCGCCGGCAATTCGATTGGCCGCTGCAGCTTTCCCGAAGGCGCGCCACCGTCATCGTGCAATACGGCAGTGGGCGCCGTTGCATGGTTCGCTACCCATCAACGCAGTCAAAGCGTTCGAGGTTCCGGAGCGGATCGGGCGTATCAGTCGCGGTGTGTTTTTTTGCGAACCAGACGCTGACAGCGCAGGCGCCATCACGATGAGTCGCCGAGGCGTGAAGCGGCACAAGCTTCGCGCTGCCGGCGCAGAATTGCTGGGGGCTCGTGCCGGAGGCGTCTGGTGTGCAGGATGTGATGAGCGTTTCCGAGGCGGGTTCGCAATCTTGGGTATCGCAAACCCGCTCGCGGTTCATCTGAATAGGCGTCAGCTCTTGAAAGATACAAGAGCCGCCGTACTGGTTGCATCAGGACCGAATTCGCTGCTGTCGTTCACGCCGAGGAGTTCACCCAGTCGGCCTCGCGCGCGATTGACCCTGCTTTTGACAGTTCCGACAGCACATCCGGAAATCTCTGCGGCTTCCTCGTAGGAGAAACCTTCGGCTCCAACCAGAACAAGGGCTTCGCGCTGGTCATCGCTGAGCTGCATCAGCGCCTTCTTGAAGTCGCTGAAATCAGCGGCTCCTTGCTGTTCCGGGTGAACGGATAGCCGTTGCTCGATTGCGCTATCGTCGACGCTCACCTCCCTCCGGTTTCGCCGCAACTCGGAGAAGTAGGTATTGCGAAGAATAGTGAACAGCCAAGCCTTGAGATTTGTGCCTTCATTGAACGAACCAATGTTCTTCCAGGCTTTGACCAGTGTCTCCTGTACCAGGTCATCGGCGCGATCGACGTCACCGCACAGCGAGATGCCGAATGCGCGCAGGTTGGGAACCGCTTCAATTAAACTCGACTGAAGTTCTGTCGAAGGGATTTGCACGCATTTACTCCCGTTCCTGCTTCTGGGCTTTCTTGGATTGGGAATGGGCGAGTTCGTCGAGTAGCTTCGTGAACTTGTCGGGCATGGGTTCATGAACGAGTTGCGAATAGACGGCACGGAGCTGTCGCCCGAGATGTCCCTGCATTGCCGGCGACAAGCGCGGTGCGCCTGGATCGTCCGGTTTCGCCCCATGCGGATCTTCTATATTGGTTGCCATCGTTCCAGTTTTGCCTCTTGTGGGTTCGGTCGACGGCTTCGTCAGCCCGCTGTTTTCTTCGATCGGCTTGCGGCTCTCATCCGAGTTGCCTGCCATACCTCGCCCTCCGCCGGTGTGGGGTGCAGCAC
Source organism: Hyphomicrobiaceae bacterium (assembly GCA_020442165.1). Lineage (GTDB taxonomy): Bacteria > Pseudomonadota > Alphaproteobacteria > Rhizobiales > Hyphomicrobiaceae > JAEUMD01. The sequence continues at coordinate 3,974 of JAGRKV010000006.1, forward strand.
ACGTCGACATGCACAAAGGCCACGTCGCACGGCCATGCACAGAAATTGGTCAGCACATTCATGCAAACGCATGACGGAGGATTTGGTTCCATCATCCTGTTGGCAGGTTCAAGGCTCTGATCCATAGCTATTTTCTCAGGCGGTGCTTGCTAGTTAAAGTGTGATTATGACGGGTGTCAGAAGGCCAAGAAGCCAGAGTGCCAAGCTGCGCATCTGATGCCTCCTTGCGGATTTGCAGCTCACTTGCCTTGAGGAATTGAACGCATGTTGGCGGGGTGAGGTTCCGCGCGGGCATGTGTGGCAAGCCGCCGCGAAACACTCGTCTCGGGAGCGCGTTACGTGCACCATAGGGTTGGGACCCGTTCTCGCTGAAGCGATGGATCATGCCTTCGCTGCACGAGCGCGGATCATAGTCGCCGGTAACGCGGTTGCCTGAAATTCCTTTCGTACAGCGATGACTGCTGTCGGCGATCGTTCTCTTGATGTTTTGAATCGCGCGTCGAATGTATCGTTACAAAATGGGCAGCAGGCGGTCGCGTGGCTCGTTGTAACCTGCGATCTCCATGAGTTTGGCGTCGTCCAACAATTCGAGTACGCCGTCCTTCCAGCGGATACACTTGCGATCGGCGAGGACCTTGAGCGTCTTGTTGGTGTGTACGAGCGACAGGCCAAGTGCATCGGCGATGTGCTGTTGTGTGAATGGCGCCTTCATCCGCTTGCCTTGCGTTAGACCCAACACATACGCGCGATTGTGCAGGTAGAGAAGTATGAAGGCGATGCGTTCCAAGGCGGAACGTCGGCCGACTGAAAGAAGGCTCTCGTCGAGAACGCGTTCCGACTGGGCAACGAGCCACGTCAGGTCGAACGCTAATGCGGGATACTCCGAATACAATTCCCACAATCGCTCGCGAGGAAAGACGCACAGGACCATTTGCGTCAGTGACTCGACCGAGTGCTGCATCTCCGAAAACAGCGACGACTGCAGACCGAGGAAATCGCCCGGCAAAGCAAAATTAAGGATCTGCCGACGGCCGTCGGGCAACGTCTTGTAGCGGAAGGCCCACCCGGAAAGGACTGTGTAGAGATGAGGGCTGTTGGAGCCCTCCAGCAGGATCGCAGCCCCTGCTTCGGTAACAAGTTCACCGGTCTTGAACTTGTTTAGAAAGCGCAGCTCGCTCTCCTCTAGTGGCCTGAAACATTTGTTGTTTTTTAAGGTGCAACGGGGGCAGGGCGTTGGCTGTGGGCGCCGTGGAGGTGGTTGGGGCATGTGCTTCCCATGCTGGCGAGGGCGTGCTTTCGCGTCCTGCGCAAATGCGCGGTAGGGATGTCATACTTTAATGAAAGCGCATCCGCAGCGCCCTACAAATTTGCCGTCATTGTAGCTGGGACAAAGCACCAATGACGTCGCAAGGAGTCGTGCAGGTCGTGCACAAAATGTAGGAGCAGCCTTCATGGTCGTGGTCGTCTCCCTGGAGGCACTTGGCGCTTTTGTTCCGTCCCAAGCCGATGCTTGACCACCGCGGTGCTTGCATTCCAACAGCCAAATTGAGCATTCTCCCGAAGAATGCAAATCGTGATCCTTGGTATCCCCCATTGAAAACATACATTGCCCAATTCGGTCAGCTCCCGGCCGGAATACGCAGACGTGTCATGTGGCGCGCCCTGATGATATTCTTCGCCGCGGTTTTCGTTGCCTTGCTGGCTGCCTGGGACGCGCATGTCTCTGCTCGTAAGGCTGCGGCCGCAAATTTCGACAGCATCTCCGACAAGATTGTGATCTCCATCGGAGAGAAGATGGAGGCGTACGAACAGGTGCTCCGGGGAGGAGTCTCTCTTTTCGATGCGTTTGGGCCCATATCGCGAAAGCAATGGTCTGCTTACGTCAGAGGCTTGAAGCTTGCCGAAAATTACCCCGGAGTTCAGGGGGTGGGTTATGCCGTGGTCATCAATGACGACAAGGTTGATGACCTCGAGCGTAGCGTGCACGCTGAAGGAGTGCCATCATTCAGGGTCTATCCGAGAGGAAAAAGAGAACTCAATACGGCGATCCTCTATCTGGAACCACTGGATTGGCGCAACCAGCGGGCACTGGGTTTCGATATGTATTCGGAAGAGGTGCGCCGGGTCGCCATGGAGCGCGCCAGGACGACGGGCCGCCCTGCCTTGTCGGGCGGAGTCACGCTGCGGCAAGAAACGGAAAATGACGTGCAGCGCGGTGTACTGCTGTATATTCCGGTCTTTGAGCCCAGCTCTGATGCGACCGCTCCCGGCGGAACAGGCCGGAAGCTGAAGGGCTTTGTCTATAGCGCGTTCAGGATGCGGGATCTGATGTCTCGCGTGTTAGAGCGTACCGATAGCTATAGTCCGAACCTTGTACGGGTCGAGATATTCGACGGCCCAAATGCCAGTGCTGAGGCACTGCTATATGACAGTGCGTCTGCGGGCAACCGAGCACCCATCGCGGCGGACTCTCAATATCTCCAGGAACGCAAGTTGCCTGTGCACGGAATAACCTGGGATGTCCGGCTGACGTCTATGTCCGAATTTGAACGCGTTGAGGCCAGCACCGTACCAATGTGGATGGTTGCTGCCGGCCTTGTCCTCGGAGGTCTCGCTGCCACCCTATTCGGACTGATCAGCATGGGACGGGAGGCGGCGCACCTCGTGGCCGATCGTCTGGCGCTCGAAGTCGAGACACGCAAGGTTGCCGAGGAGCGGGTGCGTGTGGCGCTGAGGGAACTCGCGCATCGCGTGAAGAATACATTGACCATCGTGACGGCGATCGCCACGCAAACGGTGCGCCACAGCGAAAGCCTCGACGAGTTCGATCAGAAATTCCGGGCGCGGTTGCTCGGACTGAGCCGCGTGCATGACCTCCTGACTTCGGGACGAAGTTATTCTACCGATCTAGCGGTTCTGGCCCAGGACGTGCTTGCTCCTTACCAGGGCGATTACGACGGTGCCCTGTCGATAGATGGGCCGCCTGTCGTGCTGACACCCAATACCGCCATCATGCTGTCGATGCTCTTCAACGAGTTGGCAACCAATGCGACAAAGTATGGTGCCTGGTCCAACAAGATGGGCCGCGTGGCCTTGGCGTGGCAGATTGAAGGTGCTGCTGATGAAAAGGAAATCCTGAATATTTCGTGGCGGGAGCGTGATGGTCCGCCCGTTTCAACACCGTCCCGCCAAGGATTTGGTTCCAATGTGATCAAGTTTTCGGTGGAACGCAGTCTGCGTGGTAAGGCCGAAGCGGACTTTGCGCCCAAAGGCGTGACATACAGAATCACGATTCCGTGGAGCGAGATCGCCCCAGAGACAGATGTCAGCAAGGGCGCATAACACGATCTATACTTCACGTGCTGGTGTCGCTCGCCTTTTGGTCGTTCGGCGTTCCGACGATCTGAAGTTCATCGAACTTGGCGGCAAGGATTGTTGCAGTTTGATCTCCGATCAGGCGTCGCCGATTTCTTCGCGCACCTGCGCATAGCTCAGCACGGCAAACAGCGCAGTGCCGCCAAATACATTGCCGGCAAGAGTTGGCAAGAAGAACTGCATGGCTGCCTGCTCGAGTGTATGCATATTCCGCATCCACCCATACATCGCTTCCGCTGATCCGGCTATGATGTGGGTGAAGCCGCAAAGAGCGATGATGTACGTCATCAAGAATATGACTGAGAACTCGGCGCCGTCAGACGAGGGCAGCATCCAGACGAGCGCTGCGATGATCCAACCCGCACCGATTCCTTTGGCAAACATCTCCAATGCGTCGTTTTCCATCATGTGGGCAACGATCTTCGCCATTTCTCCTTCGATTGCTGGCGATACCATGCCGAGGGAAGCCGCGGCGTAGGAGAAGAGAAGACAGCCGACGAGATTGGCAGCTAGGACTATGGTCCACAGACGCAGCATTTTGATCAGCCAGATCGGCTTGCGGTGCTTTACGACGGGTAAGACGGCCGTCAGCGTGTTTTCGGTGAAGAGTTGCTGGCGGCCGAGGATGACGATCAGAAAGCCGACGGTATAGCCGAGATCGGCAACGATGGTTTTCCACGAAGTATCAGGCAGGTGCGCCGCGAGCGCAGCTTCGGCTAGGAATGAGAAACCTATTGAAATTCCAGCCGCCAACCCCGACCACCATAAGGCCGGAAAGCCGCGGCGCAGTTCGCCTTCGCCTTCTGTGCTGATGATTTCGTAGACGACCGCGGCTCTCAAACGCCGCGACTCTTTCACCTTCCGGGCTTCCTCATGGCTCAGGCCCGGCTCCACCTCGGGAACCTTTTCGTCTTCTGCACGTTCCGCCATCGCGCGATCTGACAAGATGGCCCCCTTCCGACCGGAATTTGATCTATCTTTTGGCGGATCATTATTGGTCGATCCGCTGGAAACGGAAACGCCACTGCGTCAAAAGGGTTCCCATCTGACCGTTGCGCCACGCTCTAACCAAGAAAATTGCAGACAAGATGACCCAACCTGGCTCCTTCGCCCCTTCGCAGCACGGATTCGTCAATTCCCTTCGCGCGCAGAATTGCAATGAGCAGCTCAATCGGCTGCTGAGGTTGGCAGCCGCGGTTCTCAACGTACCAAGGGTTCTTGTCACACACGCTACGCCCGAAGGATCACGTTGCCTTGCCAGCTTCGGGTTCGGTGATACGACAAGGCTGCAGCAATTCATTGATGACCACTGTGAGCAGGATCGTGCAGTGCGGACCGCGGCGTCGCAGGCTGAGACCTTCGAATTTCACATTCCCCTGGTCGGTGAGCGCAACCAGCTCCTGGGCACCTTGTGGCTTCTTGACGACCGGGTGCGCGATCTATCGGAGCTTGAACAGGGACGCCTGCGCGATGTTGCCTCCCTCATCTGCGATCTCCTCGGTTCGAGTCAGGGTCCAGATCTCGGAGACAACGTGGTTGAACCAGGGATGCACGTTGAGAAGCTCATACCCGAACTTCTCGGCACTTTGTTGGTTTTTTTCGGGGTTCTCGACCTCGACGGCACGTTTGTCGATGTGAGCAAGAGAACTCCTGCTGCCGCCAATATTGAAGCAGAAGATATGCTCGGGCACCCGCTCTGGGAGTGCCCTTGTTGGAATTTCTCAGAAGACGTCCAGCGCCGATTGAGGGAAGGAATCACGCGGGCCGGAGCCGGAATGGTCGTTCGCTCCGACTTCGACGCGCAACTTGCCGATCGCACGCGCACGACTGTGGATCTGCTTCTTTCTCCATTGCGGGATGCCACGGGGAGGATTGCGAACATAATCGTTTGCGGTATCGACGCATCACACCGAGATCAGGCCGAAGCGGAACTTCATCGCATGGCCCGCATCGTTGAGGAGGCACCATTTCTGATCCGCAGTGCAACCCCTGACGGGCGCGTACTCTATCTCAACCGGCATGGCCGCCAAATTCTCGGATACAGCCCTTCGTCGGATCTCAGGAATGCTGAAGTCTCGCATCATCACCCTGATTGGGCCATGCGGGTGCTGCGTAACGACGGCTATCCGACTGCGCGCGAAGATGGGCAATGGTTGGGGCAGACGGCAATCATCGACACGGACGGTCGAGAGGTGCCCGTTGCGCATGCCATCGTGGCGCATCGCGGCGGCGCGGGGGGCGTGGAATATTTCTCATCGATCGCAATCGACATTTCAGCACAGAAGTCTGCCGAAGAAGCGTTGAGGGAGAGCGAACTGCGCTTCCGTGGTACGTTCGAGAATGCTGCGGTGGGAATGGCTCATCTGCGTCTCGATGGGCGCTGGTTGCGGGTGAACGAGAGACTTCTGGAGATCGTGGGTTACGGTCGCGCAGAACTTGTTCAGATGTCGTTCCAGGACCTCACCCATCCCGACGATGTTAAAGCCAACCTGGATCTCTTTCAGAGACTGAAGGACGGCGAGATCGATAGCTATTCTCTCGAAAAGAGATACTACCGCAAGGATGGCAGCGTCGTTTGGATTGAAATCACGGTTTCGATGCAGGAGACGTCCGGCCAGACCGAAGCCTTCATGATCGCGATCATCGAGGACATATCCGAACGCAAGGATGCCGAGCAGCGTCAGAATCTCCTGCTCGCCGAACTCAACCATCGCGTCAAGAATACGCTGGCGATGATCCAGTCGATCGCAAATCAATCGCTGCGCCAGACCGCCGATCCGCGAGCCTTCGTCGCTGGGTTCACTGGGCGCCTTCAGTCTCTATCCAAGGCTCACGATCTGCTCACCGCGCAGACGTGGGACGGGGCAGATCTGGCGGCGCTCCTGCGCACCCAGGTGACATTGAATGGGACGGTCGATCAGGAGCGCGTCAAACTTTCCGGACCTTCGGTTCTTCTCTCGCCCCAAGTTGCCCTCAACCTGGCCATCATCATCCATGAACTTGCGGCTAATGCCCTGCAGCATGGTGCGTTCGCAAACGACAGTGGAAAAGTAGATCTTGTATGGTCTCTTGCGACAACGCCTGCGGCGGACGGAAAGCTCTTGGAGATTATCTGGGCGGAGCATGGCGGATTGCCAGTTATTGCCCCGAGTAAGCGCGGCTTTGGAACCATCATCCTTGAGCGAGGACTAAAGCAGGGCCTTGGAGGAAATTATCAAATCGAGTGGGCGCCGGATGGGCTGATTGCGCGGCTGTCGGTGCCGCTTCCTGAGTCGGGCTATCGCAAGGATCTGTTCGCGACCTGACGAAGCGGCGTCTCTCTCGTTTGGTTTGTTATCAATCGTTATTGATGTTCGGTTGGGGCCTGCGTTAGCGTGTTCTTTCGAACGAGAACAGCATCGATACATTGGTGGCTCGCAAAAAAGGCCCGGAGCTTCCGCTCCGGACTGAGTACTGTCGTTGCGCGGACCGCGCGTGTCCTGAGCGGTTCCATGCGTTGATAAGGGACAGCGTCACATCCGCGTTTACACGCAGCCAAGACCCGAAGCCGACTATTCGCATCGCGTTGCAATTTGGTCGGCTGATCACCAACGAGCAGCCGTGAGCCGCTCAGCCAGAAAGTCGATCGTCGCGCGAACTTTGGCGGGTGGGCGCCGAACCGACGGATAGGCGGCATAGATTCCGTCGAGTTCGCGGGTCGGATGGTCGAGCTTGAGCGGAACGAGGTCGCCGTCAGCAAGCTCGCGCGCGACCAGGAAAACCGGTTGATAGATGATACCCTGGCCGGCGACAGCGGCGGCGACCAGAACATCGCCGTTGTTGGCCTTCAGGTTGGCCTTGACTGGCGCACTCACCTTGCCATCGCGTTCGAAATACCAGCGGTCGACGCCGACGCCTCGAGACAGGGTATAGCCGAGGCAGTTGTGCTCTTTGAGCGCCGCAATCGTCTTGGGGCGCCCGTGCTGGTCAAGGTACGCAGGTGAGGCGCACACCACGGTCGGGCAGGGAGCGAGGCGCCGGGCGACGAGGCTCGAAGACTTCAGGCTGCCGATACGGATGACGAGATCCCAACCTTCCTCGATGAGATCGACATAGCGATCGTTGAGGCCGAGATCGATCGTGAGCTTCGGATGGCGTGCACAAAGGTCCGGCAGCAGCGGTGCGATTTCGCGGATTCCGAATGACACGGGCGCATTGAGGCGCAGCGTGCCGCGCACTTCGGCCATTTCGACCGCGGCGCTGGCATCGGCCTCCTCGATATCAGCGAGGATGCGCTCGGCCGCCTCGAGATAATTGCGACCGGCCTCTGTCAGCGACAGGCGCCGCGTCGTGCGGTGCAGGAGCTTCGTGCCGAGCCGATCTTCGAGTGCCGCCATGTGCTTGGTCGCCATGGTCTGCGACATGCCGAGTGCACGCGCCGCCGCCGACAGGCTCCCCAGAGCCGCGACCCGGGCGAATACTTGCATTCCGGTGACACGATCTAGCATTCCGTACCTAACACCATAGGTGTGAATTAATATCACAAAATACGGAATTATCAAACCAACGGCCCGGGCTCATCTTGTGGTGCAGGTAAACAACGAGCGGCATCGCGCCGCGATCGACCGACCAGGAGACTGACATGATCGATACCCGCACTGCTCCCTACGCTGCCCTCCTGCTCCGCATGAGCCTCGGCGCCTTGCTGCTGGCCCATGGCCTGCTTCTCAAGGTCTTTACTTTCACAATTCCTGGCACTGTCGGCTACTTCGAGAGCATCGGCTATCCCGGTGTCTTCGCCTACCTCGTCATCGCCGGCGAGATTCTTGGTGGCATCGCGCTGATCCTGGGCGTGTGGACCCGCGCCGTCGCTCTGCTGGCACTCCCGATCCTGCTCGGCGCCACGCTACAGCACGCCGGCAATGGCTGGTTGTTCTCTGCCCCGAACGGCGGCTGGGAGTTCCCGGCTTTTTGGATGATGATGCTGGTTGTGCAAGCGCTCCTCGGTGACGGAGCTCATGCGTGGCGGCCGGCCTTCCTGCCTTTCACAGGTTCGCCCCGCATTGCTCGGGTACGCTGACACGATCTCAACCCAAATCTTGGAGTCGATCATGCCGCGCGATACCACCTTGCACCGGATCGAGCCGCAGCTGACGCTGCGGCCGATCAATCCCGGAACTCGCATCGGCCATGTCCATCTCAAGGTTGCTGATCTCGAACGGGCCCTTGGCTTTTACGCCGGCGTCCTCGGCTTCGAGCTGAAGCAGCGCTACGGGAGCCAGGCTGCTTTCGTCGCTGCTGGCGGCTATCACCACCACATCGGACTCAACACCTGGGAGAGCAAGGGTGGCTCGCCGCCACCACGCGGCACGACCGGGCTCTATCACACGGCCATCCTCTATCCGACACGCGCGGCCCTTGCCGATGCGCTTAGGCGGCTGATTGAAGCCAAAGTGCCCCTCGATGGGGCCAGCGATCACGGCGTAAGCCAAGCTCTTTATCTGCGTGATCCCGATGGGAACGGCGTCGAGCTCTACTGGGATCGTGATGAAGCCGACTGGCCCCGCACGCCGGAGGGCGAACTCGCGATGGATACGCGGCCACTCGATCTCGACGATCTGCTGCGTGCGTGAAGGTAACAAAGCAAGGCCGCGCAGCACCCGTAGTTCAAACGTCCGCGTTGACGCGACGTCCGTTGCTCCTCTGGGCGTGACGATGTTTCGTGCTTCGACTGGCAAGGGCGGAATGTCAGCAGCTGGCCCATCGCGGTTAGCAGCCCATGTCCGCAACGGGACCAAGAGTTGTCATGAAACCTCCCCAGTTTCAGCAGCCTCCAACCCAAGCTCCAACTGGTCGATGGCATCAGCGGTGAGTTTGCGCGTTTGAAGGATGTATGCCCGGGCGGCGGTGATGAGTTGCTGGTGGCGTTCCAGGCGGTCGGTGTCGGTGAGGTGAGGGGCGAGGCGTGCGAACTCCTGCGGATTGCTGCTTAGGCGGTAGAGCGTGCCTTGGGGATCGGCGTCAAGGTCCACAGCGAGATCGATGGGGTCGGTGAACAATCGGTCGGAGGCCAGCCAGAGAAGCCTGCGGAAAGGGTCTTGAGGCTTGGCCATGCAGGAGTTTAGCGCAGGCGGCCGCGCTACGCATGCGTCAGTGCCCACGCCGAAGGCACTTGCGCTGACCAAGCCCCTGAATTCTGTCACTTTGGCACAAAAGGAAGTCGTGCGCGTGAGGGGAATCATCAGCTGGTGTGGAACAGCCGAGTGACCGAGTGAGAAGGTCCGGGGTGTTAGCCAAGCATGCCGGTCTTTCGCAAACGAGCGATGGTGCCATGATGAATGCCCAAGGCGCGGCCGATGGCGCGATCGGACAGGTTGTCGTCCATGAGTTTGAATGCATGTTCACGCTGGTGGGCATCGAGCTTGGGTTTGCGGCCGAAGCGCGCGCCTCTGGCCCGGGCTGCCTTTCGACCGGCGGCCGCACGGTCAACAATGCGGTGACGCTCGTCCTCGGCCAGAGCTGAGAGGAATGCGAGGAACCCACGCCCAATGGGCGTCGTGAGATCAAGCCAAGGCTTGTCCAGAGCCTTGACGGTCGCCTGGCAGGGGGCGACCTGACGGATGATGTCGATGCCGTCCATCATGGAACGAGTCGCCCGGTCCCATTCCGCAATAAGCAACACGTCGCCCGGAGCGAGGGCGGCGATGGCCTTGGCCAGTTCGGCCCGGTTGCCGGTGCTTTTGCCAGAGGCCTTCTCGGCAAAGATGCGCGTACAGCCTGCGGCCGTCAGAGCAGTGACCTGGCGGTCGAGGTTTTGCTGCTGTGTAGACACGCGGGCATAGCCTATGAGCATACCTCGCCCGCCTTATGGGTGAGGGAATGCCACCGTTGATACGTCTTCCAGCGCACGATGCGGATGTAAGGGGCGCGGCGACAGGGGAAGATGCAGGCAACGGGGTTTGGAAGAACACGCGCGACAACCGCGACGATCTTCTCGTTCCAATTGGCAAAGGTGGAATCTGTGAAGGCCAGCACGGGTCACTCTCCCTGTCCTGGCAAGCGTTGAGAGTGGTGGTCCATCCAGAGGAAGACCCTGATGTCGTTTATGGCGGCGTCATGGGGAAGGGAGGTTACATTCCCGTTCCGCAGTTGCTCCCGCGCCCGCGCCGAGCTGGCGAGCATCCAGTGGCGATGCCCCAGGCAGGGACGAAGCGTGTCGCCAACGCCACAGGACTCAGATCGGCCGAAGTCCTGGGCCAGCGGGTCAACGTCGCGTCGGGTGGTATCAGAAGCCATGGAGAAGAAAGTCCATGGCGTCGACGATCGCTTGGCGATGCGTCCGCCGGTGCCCGAAACGATACTAGACAAACCGCAAATCAGTGGCCCAGACTGAGGGGGCTGGACACCTGCGTGGCACACAATGAGACGCTGCGCACAGGAAGCGTCTGCCAGAGAATAGGCCTGCCAGATTTCCGGAGCTATCAGGCCGTCAATGCTGGCGGGGCAACGGCCATACGCTGCTTGAGGCGTTGCAACCACTTTCGCATTCTCTTGGTCATCTGGTCCGAACTCCGCTCTCTTGCTGGTGACGGTGTTCAGTCAGATGCGAGGATCATGCCGCTGAGGCGTTAACCAAGGGACGGGGCGAAGCAACACAGTCGGTTTGACCGCAATGTGATGAACTTCATGGCGGCCGAACTCAATTGAACTCGGCGTCTATGTGTCAGCCTTCGATGATCACGATGATGGTCTCCGGACGGATACTATCGTACGTCGTGGCCGCACCAATGGCCTCACTCTCCATTACCGCATTACTGGCTTCGATCTCTGCAACGTCCAGTGGCCAGCGGTCCAGTTGCCAAGCGTTCGTGTCTGGAACTGCCGATACGGAAGATCGAGCCGAGCCGAACAGAAGGCCGGCTTGATTGATTGCCTCTATGTCCAGATTGCCAAGTGAAAATTTTCACTGCCGCGCCTCCAGGATAGATGATCTCAGTTACGCCGCGATGCGTGTTTCGGGCAGCTCCGATGAGCCATGATGCTGTTCCTTGCCGTGCGACCTGGCGACTGCGGCTGGCGACAGACCCCAATTGAAACGCCCGCAACCAACGACAGATGATCCGGGAGGACTGAGATGCCAACATTTGTTCACACTGATAAGTGCGACGGCTGCAAGGGCGGTGAGGTCACCGCCTGCATGTACA
>JAGRKV010000056.1 GCA_020442165.1 Hyphomicrobiaceae bacterium
CCATGCGAAACATGGAGGATCTTGGCGAGGCAAGCCAATACGCCCAGGCCAAGGCTATGACCACGAACGATCCTCGCCTGATCGAACTGACCGATCTTCGGCAGAAGATCGAGACGGAACTTCGCCGAAAATCAGCATTCGAGACAGAGACGTACAACGCTCGTCGACGGATTGCTCGCGCTGAGGACACAATCGAGTCGGCGAACGACAGGATATTCCGCTACTCGGATTACATTTCCCGGCGTGTCGATGTGTCTGGAGAAAAGTTCAAAGCCAGCGTTGGCGGAAAGCAATTCTCAGATCGCGAGGAGTTCGGGAAAGCCTTATGGGCGGCGCGTAAGGAAGCTACGGCTGGCGAAAAAGAGGTGACTCGCAAGGTTATTGGGAGTCTTGCTGGCTTCGAGATCAGCGTCTCTGTCGATAAGTTCAATAGCAAGGACGGGCCGCAGTATTCATCGACGCTTTATCTCGATTTCGATGATGCGCACTATTCTGACATCCACGCATCGAGTTCGATTGGCCTTGTCGATGATGCAGAGCAAACGCTTTCTGAATTCGAAAATCGCGTAGAAAACGCCCGCTACGATATCGAGAAGGCGAGGAAAGAAATTGCGGATTTCACTCCGCGCCTGTCTCGTGAGTATGAGTCGAGTGTTGATGTCAAATCGATGGTCGACCGCGCTCGTGAGATCGAGGGGCAGCTGGAAACCGAGAGTCAGGCAGCGGAGGCAGCGGCAGAGTCCGCAGCGCAGACCGATCGGCGTGATACGAATTTCTCGCTCGCTCCGCAGGGAGCACAGCAGGTTGCCGCAACTGTCGATGGTGTTCAGTCTGAAATCGATGCCCTGCTGAACCCGAGCGGCCGCAAGGCGATGGGTGACATCCTGACCGTCGTCCAGTCGGACTCTGACCTTCCGGCGAGCCTGCAGCACCCGGATGGCGGCGTGCGCGGCGTGACCGACCCGGCGACCGGCAAGGTCTATCTGGTGGCCGACAACCTGGGCGACAACGCCAAGGGCGTGTTCCTGCACGAGGTCGGCGTCCACTACGGCCTGCGCGAGCTTCTCGGAGACCGGTTTGGCGACGTCTTGGCCCAGATTCGGGGCCTGCGCACCGTCAAGAACAAGGCCGCCCAGGCGGCGTATGCCAAGGTACCGCGTGATACCGCGCGAGATCGCGTTGACGAGGAGGCCCTGGCCTATCTGGTCGAGGACGCAGCGGCGCGTGACATGGGCATCGTGCGCAAGGTCATTGCCGCAGTGCGGGCATTCCTGTTCCGGCAAGGGTTCCTCGTGCGGGCGCTGACCCCTGACGACATGCTGGCCATGGCTTCGGCGGCGGCCCGCAAGGCCGTGTCTGGACGAGTCGAGCCGGCCGCAGACGTCGGCGCCGACCCGCTTTACAGCCGCATCACTGAGAACGCCCAGGCAATCTACGAGGCCCAGCGTTCGACTTGGGCTGAGAAGGGCGGCGCACTGTGGGATTCGATCAAGGAGGCCGCGTCCGGCCCGCTGGGGAACCTGCCGGGCGTCGACACCTACCTGAAGACGCGATACCAGACCCTCGGCCGAATCGCGGAGATCGATGAAGGTGCGAAGGCGATCTACGAGGCCTTCGCCAATGCCGGCGACGACATTCCTGCCGTCTACGAGTTCCTGACCAGCCGCGAGGCAACCCCCCAGGCTATCCGCAGCCGCGTTGTGCGCGACAAGGCGGTCGAGGTGAAGGGTGTGCTCGAGGACATTGGCCAGCAGCTTGTGGACCGCGGCCTGCTGTCTGAGGAGGCATTCGAGAACAACCGCGGCCAGTACCTGCCCAGGATCTACCTGAAGCACCTCCTGCGCGACTCCGATATTGCCCTGATCGGCACCGGCAAGAAGCCGTCTGACCTCGGCTACCTGAAGCAGCGCAAGGACATCCCGGAGGAGATTCGCCGCCTGATCCTCGGCGAGATCACGGACCCTGGGTATCTGGCATCGAAGGGGTTCGGCCAGCAGTCGCGCGACATCGCCCTGCTGGACTGGTTGGCGGAGATCGCAGAGAACCGGGATTGGGTATGGCAGCAGTCAGTAGTGGAGTGGGGCGGAGGCGCTTCGGAGAAGGCCGAGCGGCTGGCCGGCAAGATCGCCGACGTGAAAGCCGAGATCAAGGACATCAAGGCCGAGGTGCAGGAACTGATCTACGGCAACATCACCAAGGAGGGTCGCACCCGGATCAACCAGTTGAACAAGCTGATCGATGCCAAGCGCGCGGAGATCGCTGGTCTGCGCCGGGAAATGCGCAAGGCTGGCACCGGCCCGCGCAAGGTGACGCCGTTCTGGCTCATGGCCGAGGCTGACCGCCTGCGCGCCCAGTCTCACTACCTGGACGTCGACGACGCGGCCGCTAGCCGGGCTTTGGCAGACAGAATGGAAGATGCCGGACGCAGCGCCATGGACAACATGGACGCTGATAAGATCCCGGACGACTTCAAGCAGATGCCGAATTCGCCGCGGTACGGGGCCCTGCGCGGGCTGATCGTGCGCAAGGAAATCTACAACGACATCGTCGGAACCCTGCGCATCACGACCGGCGACGAGTCATTTGCCGAGAAGCTGCTTGGCCACGGCGGTATTGCCACCAAGGCAACCCAGCTGTGGAAGTGGAGCAAGGTGGCGGCCAACCCTCCCGCCCAAATCCGCAACTTCGTGTCGAACGGGGTGCTGCTGCACCTGTCTGGGGTGCCATTCCACAAGGTTCCGCTGCGCGTGATCCAGGCTGTGAAGCAGATCCGGGCCCGGGCACAGGGCCGGCCGGCTTCGGAGTGGAAGCACTACGACGTGGCGCGTCGGTACGGGGTGACCGAATCGACCTTTTCGGCTCAGGAACTGATCCGAATGGAGCGCGACCTGCTCGCCCTCGAGGCGCGGAACGCCAACAAGATCAGCATGGCGACCCTGAAGCACCTCGCCGGCATCGTGATGGACAAGACGGGAGACTGGTACCAGTTCGCCGAAGGGCTGTTCAAGACAGCCAAGATCATCGACGCGATGGAGCGCCAAGGCAAAAGTGAGGGCGACGCCGCGCTCGAGGCGCAGAAATGGCTGTTCGACTACTCACTGATCGGCCCGTCTACCCGGTACCTGCGCAACGCGCCAGTCGGGATCCCGTTCCTGACCTTCCACCTCAAGGCGCTGCCGCGCATGCTCGAGGTCGCCAGGACCGCGCCGTGGCGGTTCGCGCCCTACGTGGCGCTGCCCTATGTCCTCACGTCCATGGTCGCTGGGATGGCAGACGTGGACGATGACGACGTGAAGGCCCTGCAGAAGGCGCTGCCTGACTGGCTGCAGTCCCGAGGGCATGCCTACGTCCTGCCGATCAAGGACGACAGCGGCCGGTGGCAGGCGATGGATTTCGGCTACTTCCTGCCCTGGACGATGTGGACGTCACTCGTCAGCGAAACGGCCAAGGGCGACATCGGGGATGCGATGATGACGTCTGGCGTCCTCGGAGGTCCGCTGCCTGACCTGATCGCGGCGATCCAGACCAACCGAGATCCGTTCACCGGCCGCGACATCATCAACGAGGCCGACCCACCGGGGCGGCAGATTGTCTCGATGCTGAGCTACCTGTACGGCATGGCCATGCCAACGTGGCTGACCAACTACGGCGCGGTCGGGCATCTGCTTCGAGCAGGCGAGGGCGAGGTAGACCGATACGGACTGCCAAAGACCGGGTACGGGCAGGCGGCTGCGCGTTTGGTCGGCGTCAACCTCTACCCGATAGACCCGGAGACGTCTCGATCCGACAACCTGCGCAGGATGCGCTTCGAGATCGGCGAGATCAGCCGGCGCATGCGCCAGCAGCTGCGCAATCCGAACCTATCGGCAGAGGACCGCTCGTCCGTGAGGGATGAGTACCTGGAACTGATCAGGGCCAGGATGGAGCAGATGGCAAAGTACGGCGCAGAGTCGAAGGTTCACCCGAACCTGCGGCGCGAGTGATTACCAGCGCCGGTCACCAGCGGCCGGCCGATACTCCATATTGATGTGCGCTTCGTCGTCGACGCTGTAATCGAAGTGGCCGATCGCCATACCGATCCCGACTACAATCGCCGAGAAGACGATGATTCCAAGGATCGCGATACCGGTCTCGTTCATGCCCCCCAGTGAAGCATGTGACTCACGCAACAGCAATGTTTTATACGCAATATTTCAGGCACTTGCGGCGGTTTTCTATTTCGCCATTCCTGAATAGAGTGGTAAGTGGTTGTAATGTAAAGATCGGTTTCCGCGCGTTTTGGTCGCTATTTTTGGTCACGCAACGGTGGGCAACGGTTTGAATATAAAGACGAAAATTTCAGTGCTTTTTGTCTGCATGGGTAGCATCTGCCTGTAACTCATGGCGAAATTTTTTCTTTATAAACAGTTGCTTGCGGATTAGAAAAATCTGTTCAGTAATTGTTCAGTTATCTTGCACGAACCCTTCGTGCCGCAGCTTCGATCATTTCAAAGAAAATCTCATCACCCCACTCGTTGAGCGACAGGTTGACTATCGTGCAAACGAGCCTGCAATTCTCTGGTGAGTAGCCTTTCGATGAATCGATTCTGTCGATGCTTGGCGACCAAGGCGACTTCACTTTGCCATCGTCTTTTTCGTATCTAAACACTATCCCAGTGAGCTGACATGAGCCTCCGGAGGCGTTCCACAAGTGATCGAATTCAGTCTTCGATAGCGAGCATAATCCTTTGTTCCTGGCACGAGCCCTCATTGAATTGAACAGGTTGTACCGCGTACGCTTTATGCGCTCAGCAAGAATCTCGTCATCAGTTTTTTCAACGTTTAACAATCCAGGGTCGGCACTTATAGCGGCTAGCGCCTCGCCTTTTGTTTCCCCGATCTTTATCGGCTGTCCATGTGCTGCACGCACGAAGTAACCTGATCGTTTGACGATAACCGCATCTGGCAGTCTGTTTTTTGATTTCACTCGTCGCTCACCGGCTCGCGCCGCTTGTTCCCATGTGTTCGATTGCCCCGACAGTAGGGGCACCAGTTGTTGTGCTGACACACTGCTGTTGAGTGGGTTGGCGTCCCGTCGCGAACCTTTCCATCCTGGTACTGATGATCGGAAAGGGTGCCCAGATTCATGCTCGGGCGCTTGTGGCGCTTTGTTCGGCTCATCACCCCGCCTCCCGCGCCTTGTCGATGGCGTCAACTGCGGCGTCGAGTGACTGAAGCCAATCTTCATATCCTCCATCAGTCCGCAACGTATCCCATGGCGCAAGCTCTCCATTCAGGTGGAGTCCGTATACACCGAGAGAGCTTTCGATCAGGCTGACGACAGCGAGGA
This sequence comes from Hyphomicrobiaceae bacterium, assembly GCA_020442165.1. GTDB lineage: Bacteria > Pseudomonadota > Alphaproteobacteria > Rhizobiales > Hyphomicrobiaceae > JAEUMD01. Next base: position 5,330 of record JAGRKV010000056.1, read on the forward strand.
TACCGTTCTGGTAGACATCAACATCCCGCCGCAGGGATTGGTTTTCTGCCTGCAGATCACGATACTGAAAACACATTGATTCGCCGCATGCTGTCGTTCCAAGACGCACCTCCAACTCCGCCACGCGGGCGCGGAGGCGATCTATTTCGTCTTCCCCGAACCCAACAGGTTGGCCGTCGGAATATTCGATAGAGATCTGCAGGCGCTCCCGCAGCGCTCGATTTTCGGCGAGGAGGTCGTTGATCATCTCTTCGCGAGTACGGCAACCTTCACAAGTGGCACTGGTGTCGATAAATGTCATTCACTTTCCCCCGTAGCCTGTATTGCGATCCGTTTCGCCTGACCTTTCGACTCGGCGCTCTTGATCGCTTCCAGCGCCTTGCGCATACGGTCGTTCTCCGCGCGGAGGCGTTGGATTTCGTCAGCTGCCGCGTCATAAAAGTAGGCATCATGTATCTGCGCCAATCGCCGTAGAGCAATAACGATGTCTTGTTGTTCGTTCATCCATCTACCTCGTGCCGTCGTACTCATTCCCATTCCTCCCGATCTGCGAACGATTCAGCCTGTCGTGCGATTGCTGCTTTCTGCTCGTCTGTGAACGTTGGCCACAACGCTATGACCTCGTCACTGATGTAGTTGCGCCAGCAGTGCACTGTCTGCTGTGAATGCCAATCTGGGTCAGCGTAATCTTTCGGCGTGTCAGACTTCACTGAAGCAAACCTTTGCGGTAATACGCAAGTCGTCGCCTGCCTGCATGTTTCTGATAATAGGGTGCTGATACAGGCCGCTCGATGATGGCTTGCCGTTCACAGAGAAATCGACAGGTCTTCCAAACGGATCGATCAGTCGAAAGTGTGAAGCTATCCAGGTTCGCTCCATTACGACTGGCGCAGATCGAATGGACTCGCCTTCTGAAATGAAGGGCTCTGATCCGAGGACCGATCCATCTGCCCCAATAATCTGAATCCTGCCAGACACCGGAAGCCACAAATTTCTCCGCTCGAGCGGAGTTATCCGCATGATGTTCTCGGCCTTGACGATCGCTGGCGCCATGCCGGCCGCCAGGATACCCTTCATGAAATCACGCCTGTTCATGGGTTCTTCCTCATTGAGTCGATCACGTCGCGATCAGGGTGTCGGTAGTTCAGCCAGTCAGGCATCTTCACGAATTTCCCGTTCTGCTTCAGACTGACGAAGGACTTGTATGGCTGATCCTTCCAGGTAGCGTCGTACTCCTCGAGCAGCGCGGCCATCTTCTGCTGCCACTCATCCGGCATGGCGTGCATCAGTACGCGGGGCAGGGTGAGCCACGAGGCGTATGACATGCTGAACCAGCGCCACAGTCGTTCCTCACCGGTCTGGTCGATGTCGTCGAATTGCTCAGGCATCGCCAACCTCCTTTGCGATATTTTCCAGAAGCTCCTCGGTATCTTGCATGATCTCGTATTGGCCGAGATCCATGTAGTAGTCGCCTTCGGGATTGTCGTGCTGACTCTCAGCCTCATCATGGCAGGCATCAACGTATGGTGCCGCGTTCTTCAGAAGAACCTTCAATCGATCGACCTGTGTTTCGAGTACCGCACACTTGGCGGCGAGTTCGCGGTAGCCTGGAAGGTGTTGGGCGGCAGCCTTCTCGACCATGCAGCGGATGTCGCCATTGAGCTTTTCTACCTGCGCCTCGGCGCAGTTTCTGCCGTGCTGCGTGTCCAACAAGCGTCGATGCAGGCGACCGATCTCCGCATCCCGCTTATCGAACTCGGAGTCGATCAGTTCGTGTTGCCAAGCCTCTGCTTCAGGCAAAAGCTCGCGAATCCAGTCAGTGTTGCTCATGCCTTGATCTCCCTCCAGGCCGCGCCGCGGTAGTCGTCGTAGACCTGGGTCATGCGGGCCTCGCGGTGCCCGAGTAGGTGTTGAACGTCGACGCCCTGTTCCCGATACAGGCGCTCGGCGAGTGACCGGATCTCGTGGAACGTCGGCGGCGTCTTCCCTGGCCACGCCAGCCCAGGCGCGGCGTCCCTGGCGTCGGCGAATGACCGGCTGATGGTGTCCTGATGGACTGGATCCCCGGGGTTCGATTTCGTCCTCCGGTGCGTGTGGTGCACCATGAAGCGCGAAGCAACGCGGTCCCGGCACTGGGCAACCACCTCCCGGACGGTCCAGCCGACGGCCTCGAGGCGCAGATCCAGCGGGATCCTCACCAGCGCGCCGGTCTTCAGCTGGATGATGTGCAGGCACTCGTCGTCGACGAAGGGGTAGGGGTGGGTCGGGTGCGGATCGTCCTGCTGCCATGCCATCCAGGCCGGCAGCCAGTCCCGGCCGCGCTTGAACTGCATCAGGGCGACGTCCTGGCGCCGCTGCGCGGTCACGAGCCCGAGCGCCATGGCGTTGGCTACCCGGGGCTCGAAATCGCGTCTGGCGACCTCGTAGACCGTCAGGAAGTCGTCCAGGGTCAGGCGGGCGCGCCGCACCTTCGCCTTTGGGGCCCGGGCGATCGACGCCGGGGATGGCAGATCGGACCGGATCGCCCCGCGGGCCTGGGCCTCGCGCCAGATGTCGATCAGGCAGGACCGCATGGCGACAGCCGTCCGGTTCTTCCCTTCGCCGGCCACGGCCCGCAGGACGCCGTCCACGAGGCGCACGTCGCCGGACAGGTCATCCAGTGTCTGATCGCCAACCCTGGCGACCCAGATTCCGCACAGGCTCTTGCGAGAGCGTCGGGTGTTCTGTGCCAGCCCGCGCTCCTCGAGCGCCTTCAGGTAGACCGGGACGAAGTCGGCGAGGGTCGGCCCGCCCGGGGCGGCAACCGCGAACCCGGCCGCCAGCTGGGCGTCGACCAAGCTGTTCAGCTGGCGCGCCCTGGCGTAGGCCAAAGCGCGGTCGTTCTTCGCCTTTAGCGACTTCTCCTTGCCGTCGCGCGGATCCACCCATCCGAAATGGACGTCGTCACCGCGGACGTGGACCGTGACCCGGTCAGGGCGGTCGATGAACGAGCGATTGCTGCGCGGCCTCGGCATGGCTATTCCTCCTCGAACATATCCTTAGTTTTGACGCAGCGCCCAGTCGGCAGCGGCTCGCCAATGGGCACGAATGCTGTGCAGCATGGATTGCCGCTCTCGTCGTAGGTCCACTCCTCTGGGTAGTTTGGATCGTCTTCGCTGTGGGTCATTGCTCGTGCGACGATCTCGCATAGATCGCCATCATCACACTCCTCAAGTTCTTTCGAGCCGTTCAGCAGGGCGTCTCGCGCACAGTTGTTGCACCACGCACCATGGAAGCACTCTCCCTCAGTGCCGTTGCTCGGACGGTACCGCTCACTCATTGGTCAACCCCTTGAGCAGTTCCTGAAGCTGCTTCAGCTGCCCGGTTTTCTTCTCTGCCGACTCGATTGCCTCGATCGCCTCAAGCGATATCGACCCGACCTCGTCGACAACGTCTTTCATCTGCGCCGCGATGCTGTTCAGCTTCGATGAGATTCTTGCGAACCGGTCGAGCAGGTCACCGTTGTCTGCCGACTTCGCGGTGGCCGGCTTTGCCGGTGGCGGGTTCTGGTCGACCACAGTCGGCACGGGGTCGTGTGTCGGCGCGTTCCCGGGTGTGACCTGACGAAACGCCCCTGGCATAGGCTCGATCACAATGCCGTTCGCCAGCATGTGGTTCAGGCTGCCTGCTACGACATGACGATCAGGGTTTGGTGAACCGCAGCGCTTCATTTCCTGCATGACCTGATTAATCGTCCAGCTTTCTTGCTTCGGTACGGCCTCGAATACCTTCCTTGCGATGCCGTTCAGGGAATTCACTTTTCTGTCGATCTTTGCTTGGTTCATTGCGTCTCGCTCGCGCTGTACGCCGGCATGGAAACCGGCGTTCCAGATTTTTCGGTGGTCGCTATTCCCGGTCATGGCGATCAGTATCTTGTCGGCCTCGTGTCGGCTCTCAGATAAAGCGGATGCCTTGGGTTTCCGGCCTTCGTCAGTCCCAGGTGGTGCACCTTGCCGTCCAGCATCGACAGAATCTCCTTGTCCCTTTTTCGATGACTGCCGTGGATCCCCCAGGCCGCCACGACGATGCCAGCCTCATCAGCAAGCCGCTTCAGCCAGTAGTCGTTGTTCGGGCCGATCGGCTCATCATGCGCAAGCATCACTCGCGGGTCAGTGGCGCGAATCGCGAAGGC
>JAGRKV010000057.1 GCA_020442165.1 Hyphomicrobiaceae bacterium
CGGGCGACAACGTCACGATGTCGGTCGAACTCATCACGCCGATCGCGATGGAAGAGAAGCTGCGCTTCGCCATCCGCGAAGGCGGCCGCACCGTCGGCGCTGGCGTCGTCGCTAAGATCACCGAATAACAAAGTTGGAGCGAGAGGCGCCAGGCGACCCCCGGCGCTTCTTCCTTTGAGCGAGTTTCAAAGACATGAACGGCCAGAACATCCGCATCCGATTGAAGGCGTTTGACCATCGAATTCTCGATGCGTCGACGCGGGAAATCGTGAATACGGCGAAACGTACGGGCGCTGAGGTGCGCGGACCTATCCCGCTGCCGACGCGGATCGAGCGATTCACCGTCAACCGTTCGCCGCACATCGACAAGAAGAGCCGCGAGCAGTTCGAGATGCGCACGCACAAGCGTTTGTTGGACATCGTCGACCCGACGCCACAGACCGTCGATGCGCTGATGAAGCTCGACCTCGCCGCCGGCGTCGACGTCGAGATCAAGCTTTAAGACAAGAATTCTCGAAGGGTCCTCTGGCGGCGCGCCGTCCAAGACCCCAGCATGAAGGGAAGGAATGCACGCCATGCGTTCCGGTGTGATTGCACAGAAGGTGGGAATGACGCGCATCTTCACGGAAGCCGGGGAGCACATCCCGGTCACCGTGTTGAAGCTGGATAACGTCCAGGTCCTCTCTCACCGTACCAACGAAAAGAACGGCTACACTGCGCTCCAGCTCGGTGCGGGCACCCGCAAGCCTTCGCGTCTGACCAAGGCGGATCGGCAGAACTTCGCCAAGGCCGAAGTTGAGCCGAAGCGCAAGGTGGTGGAGTTCCGCGTGTCTCCCGAAAACCTCATCGAGGTTGGCGCCGAGATCACCGCGGATCACTTCGTCCCCGGCCAGTTCGTCGACGTGACCGGCACCAACCAGGGCAAGGGCTTCCAGGGCGCCATGAAGCGCTGGAACTTCGGCGGTCTGCGCGCCACGCACGGCGTGTCCGTCTCGCACCGCTCGCATGGTTCTACCGGTCAGCGCCAGGACCCCGGCAAGGTGTTCAAGGGCAAGAAGATGGCCGGCCACATGGGCGATGAGCGCGTCACCACGCAGAACCTCGTCGTCGTCAAGACCGATGTCGAGCGCGGCCTCGTGATGGTACGCGGCGCGGTGCCCGGTTCCAAGGGCGGCTGGGTGCTCGTGCGCGATGCCGTCAAGAAGCCGTCGCCGAAGGACGTTCCAGTCCCGGGCGCGTTCAAACCCAAGGGCGGCGCCGCAGCCGCTGAGAGCAAGGAGCAGGCGTGATGAAAGTCTCCGTCACCACGCTCGAAGCGACCGCTGCAGGCGAGATCGATCTCAAGGACGAGATCTACGGTCTTGAGCCGCGCGCCGACATCCTGCATCGCATGGTGCGCTATCAGCTCCTGAAGCGGATGGCCGGCACGCACCACGCGCAGGATCGTTCCGAAGTCACCGTCACGGGCAAGAAGATGTATCGCCAGAAGGGCACCGGCGGTGCTCGTCACGGCGACAAGTCGGTGCCGCAGTGGCGCGGCGGCGGCAAGGCGTTCGGGCCCAAGCCCCGCAGCCATGCCATCGACCTGCCCAAGAAGGTACGTGCGCTGGCGCTGCGCCACGCGCTCTCCACCAAGGCCAAGGCCGGCGACATCGTCGTGCTCGATAAGGCAGCGGTGGAAGGCGGCAAGACACGCGAACTGCGCGATCGTCTGGCCAAGTTGTCGCTCGAGAATGCCCTCTTCATCGACGGCTCGGACGTCGAGATCGGCTTTGCCCGTGCGGCCCGCAACCTTCCCAACATCGACGTGCTGCCCGTGCAGGGCATCAACGTCTACGACATCCTGCGGCGCAAGAAGCTGGTGCTGACCAAGGCGGCGGTCGCCGCGCTTGAGGCACGCTTCGACGGCGCCAAGGCGGAGGCACGGTCATGAACAAGGTCAAGGCCTACGACGTCATCGTCGCACCCGTCATCACCGAGAAGGCGACCCTCGTTTCCGAGGCAAACCAGGTGATCTTCAAGGTCGCGCCCACCGCGTCCAAGAAGGACATCAAGTTCGCCGTCGAGAACCTGTTCAACGTCAAGGTGAAGGCCGTCAACACGCTGGTCCGCAAGGGCAAGCTGAAGGCATTCCGCGGTCGCCGCGCACTGCAGAGCGACACCAAGAAAGCGATCGTCACGCTCGAGGAAGGTCATTCCATCGACGTGACGACCGGGCTCTGAGGAGTAGGCCGTCATGGCATTGAAGACATACCGCCCCACATCGGCAGGCCTGCGCCACCTGGTCATCGTCGACCGCTCCGGCCTCTGGAAAGGCGCGCCGGTCAAGTCGCTGACCGAGGGCAAGTCCAAGTCGGGTGGCCGCAACAACTCCGGCCGCATTACCACGCGCCACATCGGCGGCGGCCACAAGCAGACCTATCGCTATATCGACTTCCGCCGCCGCAAGTACGATGTGGCGGCAACGGTCGAGCGGCTGGAGTACGATCCCAACCGCACCGCCTTCATCGCGCTCATCAAGTATGAGGACGGCGAGGTCTCCTATATCCTAGCGCCGCAGCGCCTGGCCGTCGGTGATACCGTCGTTGCTGGCGAGAAGGTCGACGTGAAGCCCGGCAACGCCATGCCGCTCGCGTCGATGCCGGTGGGCACGATCATCCACAACGTCGAGCTGAAGCCAGGTCGCGGTGGCCAGATGGCGCGCTCGGCCGGTGCCTTCGTGCAGCTCGTCGGCCGTGATAGCGGCTGGGCGATCCTCAAGCTCTCTTCCGGTGAGACGCGCCGCGTCCGCCAGGAGTGCATGGGCTCGATCGGCGCTGTGTCGAACCCCGATCACTCCAACTCGGTCACTGGCAAGGCCGGCCGTTCGCGCTGGAAGGGCACCCGTCCGACAGTACGCGGCATCACCATGAACCCGATCGATCACCCCAACGGCGGCCGCACCAACGGCGGCAAGCACTGGGTGACGCCGTGGGGCAAGCCGACCAAGGGTGCCAAGACCCGCAAGAACAAGGCGACGGACAAGTTCATTGTTCGCAGCCGTCATCTGAAGAAGAAGAACTAGTCGCTTCGGCGAAGGAGAACAGCTCGTGTCACGCTCAGTTTGGAAGGGCCCGTTCATTGACGGCTACCTTCTCAAGAAGGCGGATAAGGTGCGCACGTCGGGCCGCAACGAGGTCATTAAGATCTGGACCCGGCGTTCGACCATTCTTCCGCAGTTCGTCGGTCTGACGTTCGGTGTCTACAACGGTCAAAAGCATGTCCCCGTCTCGGTGAGCGAGGACATGGTGGGCCACAAGTTCGGTGAGTTCGCGCCGACCCGCTCGTTCCCGGGTCATGGCGGCGACAAGAAAGCCACGAGGAAGTAATGGGCAAGCCGAGCCGAGAGCGCAGTCTCCCCGACAACGAGGCCAAGGCCGTCGCGCGCAATCTGCGCGTGTCGCCGCAGAAGCTGAACCTTGTCGCCGGCATGATCCGCGGCAAGAAGGTCGATCAGGCGCTGGCCGATCTGGAGTTTTCGCGCAAGCGCATCGCCCAGGACGTGCTGAAGTGCGTCAAGAGCGCTGTGGCCAATGCCGAGAACAACCACGGTCTGGACGTCGACGAACTCGTCGTCGCCGAGGCCCACGTCGGCAAGAACCTCGTCATGAAGCGCTTCCATGCGCGTGGTCGTGGTCGGGCGAGCGGTATCGAAAAGCCGTTCTCGCAGATCACGGTGATCGTGCGTCAGACGGACGAGGACGAAGCCGCGAAGAAGAAGGCCAAGGGCAAGGCGAAGGCCCCGGCTGCGAAGAAGGAGGCCGAATAATGGGTCAGAAGGTCAATCCGGTAGGCCTGCGCGTCGGCATCAACCGCACCTGGGATAGCCGCTGGTTCGCGGGCCGTGGCGAGTACGGTCGCCTGCTGCACGAGGACATGGCGATCCGCGAGCACATCATGAAGCAGCAGCGCCAGGCAGGCATTGCGAAGGTTGTGATCGAGCGCCCGCACAAGAAGTGCCGCGTCACGGTCCACACCGCGCGCCCCGGCGTTCTGATCGGCAAGAAGGGCGCAGACATCGAGAAGCTGCGCAGCCAGCTCGCGCGTCTGACCGACAGCGAAGTTCACCTCAACATCGTCGAGGTGAGGAAGCCCGAGATCGACGCCACCCTGGTGGCCGAGGGCATTGCCCAGCAGCTCGAGCGCCGCGTCGCGTTCCGCCGTGCCATGAAGCGTTCCGTGCAGACGGCGCTGCGGTCGGGTGCGGTTGGCATCCGTATCAACGTCGCTGGCCGTCTTGGTGGTGCTGAAATCGCTCGCACCGAGTGGTACCGCGAGGGCCGCGTGCCGCTCCACACGCTCCGCGCCGACATCGATTTCGGTTATGCCAAGGCGCAGACCGCCTACGGCATCATCGGCATCAAGGTTTGGATCTTCAAGGGCGAGATCATCGAGCACGACCCGATGGCGTCCGAGAAGCGCGCAATGGATCTGCAGGAAAGCGGTGGCGGTGGCCGTCGCCGCGAACGTCCTGATCGCGGCGACCGCGCCAGCGAGTCCTGACACACGGCCGGGCACCGGACCGGCACCACACGTTTGAGGTTTTGAACCATGTTGCAACCGAAACGCACCAAGTTCCGCAAGGCCCACAAGGGACGCATTCATGGCGTCGCCAAGGGTGGCACGGCGCTCAACTTCGGCTCGCACGGCCTGAAGGCAATGGAACCCGAGCGCATCACAGCGCGCCAGATCGAAGCGGCTCGCCGCGCCATCACGCGCCACATGAAGCGTGCCGGTCGCGTTTGGATCCGCATCTTCCCGGACCTGCCGGTGTCGTCGAAGCCCGCCGAAGTGCGCATGGGGTCCGGCAAGGGTTCGCCCGACTATTGGGCCGCCCGCGTGAAGCCGGGCCGCATCATGTTCGAACTCGACGGCGTGCCCGACCAGATCGCCAAGGAGGCGCTGCTGTTGGGCGCCGCCAAGCTGCCGATCAAGACGCGCGTCGTCACCCGTATCGGCTAACAAGAAACGCAAGGGCGACACGGGATCAAGCGTGGCGCCATGAGATGAGGACAGGAACGATGAAGGCAGCCGAGTTCAGGGACATGTCCATCGACCAGCTCGATGACCAGCTCCTCAAGCTGAAGAAGGAGCAGTTCAACCTGCGCTTTCAGGCAGCGTCGGGGCAGCTTGAGAATACGTCTCGCGTTCGCGAGGTTCGCCGCGACATCGCCCGCGTCATGACCATTGCTCGCCAGAAGCGGGCCGGTAGCGCCAAGAGCGCTTAAGGGAGAACAAGTATCATGCCCAAGCGCGTGCTTCAGGGAACCGTGGTTTCGGACAAGAACGACAAGACGATCGTCGTCGAGGTCGAGCGCCGCTACACGCATCCGCTGCTCAAGAAGACGGTGCGCCGCACCAAGAAGTACCACGCTCACGATGAGGCCAATAAGCACAAGGTCGGCGACCGCGTGCAGATCATCGAGAGCGCACCGATTTCGAAGAACAAGCGCTGGGTCGTGGTCGCCGAGGGCGGCTGAGCGGCCGGCGGGCGCGTCTCTGCCGTCGCGCCATGAAGCTAATCGTTGTGTGACGCGCTGGTCGTGTCACCGGGAAATTGAAGGGCTGCATATGGCGGCCAGAGCCAAGGACGAAACGCGATGATCCAGATGGAGACAAATCTCGACGTCGCCGACAACTCGGGCGCACGGCGCGTTCAGTGCATCAAGGTGCTGGGCGGCTCCAAGCGCAAGTACGCGACGATCGGTGACATCATCGTCGTCTCCGTCAAGGAGGCGATCCCCAAGGGCCGCGTCAAGAAGGGGCAGGTGATGAAGGCCGTCGTCGTGCGCACCGCCAAGGGCGTGCGTCGTCCGGACGGCTCGCTGATCCGCTTCGACCGCAACGCCGCGGTGCTCATCAACAACCAGGGCGAGCCGGTCGGCACCCGTATCTTCGGGCCGGTCACGCGCGAACTCAGGTCCAAGAACCACATGAAGATCGTTTCGCTTGCGCCGGAGGTGCTGTAATGGCCGCGCAGAAGATCAAGAAGGGTGACCACGTCATCGTGCTCACCGGTCGCGACCGCGGCAAACACGGTGAGGTCATCGAGGTGCGCCCGCGTGAGGGGCGTGCCGTTGTTCGTGGCGTCAACGTCGTGCGCAAGCATCAGCGCCAAACGGCGCAGGAAGAGGGCGGCATTGTCTCCAAGGAGGCCGCCATCAATCTGTCCAACCTCGCGATCGAGGACCCCAAGGACGGCAAGCCGACGCGTGTCGGCTTCAAGTTCCTGGAGGACGGCAAGAAGGTTCGTTTCGCCAAGCGTTCTGGCGAGATCATTCCGGAGAAGAAGTAAGCCATGGCTGAGAAGGACAAGGGCGCGAAGGCCCAGGGCAAGGGTGGCGCAGCAGGCAAGGCTGCCAAGCCGGCCGTCGTCACGGCCGCTCCGACACCGCGGCCCAAGGATTACAAGCCGCGCATGAAGTCGCTCTACGAGACCAAGGTCCGCGGCGCGATGAAGGAAAAATTCGGCTACGCGAACCCGATGCAGATCCCCAAGCTCGAGAAGATCGTGCTGAATATGGGTGTCGGCGAGGCGGTGGCTGACCGCAAGAAGGTAGAGAACGCGGCCAAGGACTTGGCGCTCATCGCTGGCCAGAAGCCGGTGACGACCAAGGCCCGCAAGTCGATCGCCACCTTCAAGGTGCGCGATGGCATGACGCTTGGCGCCAAGGTGACGCTGCGTGGCGACCATATGTATGAATTCCTCGACCGCTTCATCACCATCGCGATGCCGCGCATCAAGGACTTCCGCGGCCTGAACCCGAAGAGCTTCGATGGACGCGGCAACTATGCCGTCGGCTTGAAGGAGCACATCGTGTTCCCCGAGATCGACTACGACAAGGTCGACGAAGTCTTGGGCATGGACGTCGTCATCTGCACGTCCGCCAAAACCGACGACGAAGCGCGCGAGCTGCTTCGCAATTTCAACTTCCCTTTCCGCAGCTAGAGGACCTCGGGCGTCGAACCCCCGAAAGGCCTTTGGAGGACATGAATGGCTAAGACCAGTTCGATCGAGAAAAACAAGCGCCGGCGCAAGCTGGTGGCACAGCATGCCGACAAGAGGAAGCGGTTGAAGGCGATCGCCGACGACATGTCGAAGCCGACCGAGGAGCGCTTTGCCGCCCGCCTCAAGCTGGCCGAGATGCCGCGCAATTCCTCGAAGACCCGCATCCGCAACCGTTGTGAGGTGACGGGCCGTCCGCGCGGCTACTATCGCAAGCTTCGGATGTGCCGCAACCAGCTGCGCGAACTCGCCAGCATGGGAATGATCCCTGGCATGGTTAAGTCGAGCTGGTAAGGAGGCACGCTGATGTCGATGAATGATCCGCTCGGCGATATGCTGACACGTATCCGCAATGCCCTGCAGCGCCGCCGCCCGAAGGTGGTGACGCCGGCCTCCAACTTGCGTCAGCGCGTCCTCGACGTTCTGGCCGAGGAAGGTTACATCCGCGGCTACACGCGCGTCGAACAGAAGGGCGAGTTGCCGACCTTCGAGATCGAGTTGAAGTACTACAACGGCCAGCCAGCGATCCGCGAGATCGAGCGCGTATCCAAGCCCGGCCGTCGCGTGTACTCGCCGGTCAAGACGCTGCCGACGGTTGCCAATGGTCTTGGCGTCGCGATCCTTTCAACGCCCAAGGGTGTCATGTCTGATGCCCGGGCGCGCGAAGAGAACGTCGGCGGCGAGATTCTCTGCAACATTTTCTGATGTGGTGCCCGGCCGGTCCGGGTCGCACGAGACTTGAAAAAGCGAAGGGTTGGACAAAGCCATGTCGCGCATAGGTAAGAAGCCCGTATCAGTCCCGTCCGGAGTGACGGCGTCGGTGGCGGGCCAGGTCGTGAAGATGAAGGGCCCGAAGGGCGAGCTGAGCTTCACCGCGCCTGAGGACGTCAAGGTCGAGATGAAGGATGGCGGCATCACCGTCACACCTGTCAACGACAGCAAGAAGTCGCGTTCCATGTGGGGCATGTCGCGCACCCAGATCGCCAACTTGGTCAAGGGTGTCACCGACGGCTACTCGCGGACGCTGGAGATCCAGGGCGTCGGCTATCGTGCCGCGATGAAGGGCAAGGACCTTGGCCTGAACATCGGCTTCAGCCATGACGTCACCCACAAGATCCCGGCTGGCGTCGAGGTCAAGGTGAGCGGTGCCAAGCAGGAAATCGTCACGGTTTCCGGCATCGATAAACAACTCGTCGGCCAGGTTGCCGCCGAGATCCGCGGCTACCGCCCGCCTGAGCCCTACCAGGGCAAGGGCATCCGCTATCAGGGCGAGTATATCTTCCGCAAGGAAGGCAAGAAGAAGTAAGGACGAAAGCCAATGGGCATGCACATCTCGCAGTTCGACCGGCGCAAGGCGCGCGTCCGCCGTGCCCTCAGGGCGCGTGCGGCGGGCCGTCCGCGGCTCACCGTCCATCGCTCGTCGAAGCACATCTACGCGCAGATCATCGATGACGTCGCCGGCAAGACACTTGCCTCGGCGTCGACACTCGAAAAAGACCTCAAGGGTAGCCTCAAGACGGGTGCGGATACCGCCGCAGCCGCTGCTGTCGGAAAGCTCCTTGGCGAGCGTGCCACGGCAGCTGGCGTCAAGCAGGTGATGTTCGACCGTGGTGGTTACCTCTTCCACGGCCGCGTCAAGGCTCTTGCCGACGCGGCCCGCGAAGCTGGTCTCGATTTCTAAGGGAAGGAAAGATCCGTGGCACGTTCACCCGGAAGAGAGCGCGGCCGTGACCGCGATCGCGAAGAGCGCGACAGCGAGTTTTCCGACAAGCTGGTGCACATCAATCGCGTGGCCAAGGTGGTCAAGGGCGGTAAGCGCTTCGGCTTTGCGGCACTCGTCGTCGTTGGCGACCTGAAGGGCCGCGTCGGCTTCGGCCATGGCAAGGCCCGCGAAGTGCCCGAGGCCATCCGCAAGGCGACCGAGGCTGCCAAGCGCAATCTGCTGCGCGTGCCGCTGCGCGATGCCCGCACGCTGCATCACGATTCGGAAGGCCATCACGGCGCCGGCAAGGTCGTCGTTCGTTCGGCGCCTCCGGGCACCGGCATCATCGCCGGTGGTGCGATGCGCGCGGTGTTCGAGATGCTGGGCGTCCACGACGTGGTCGCCAAATCGATGGGCACCTCCAACCCCTACAACGTCGTCCGCGCCACTTTCGATGCCTTGAAGCATCAGGAGAACCCGCGTGCGGTTGCGGCACGCCGCAACATGAAGGTGAGCGAGATTGTCGCCCGCCGTCGCGATGGTTCGGCTGCCGCTGAAGCGGGCGCCGAGGCGCAAGCGTGAGACATGCCTGCCCTTTGGCGGCGGGAAAATCGGTTGTGGCAGCGCTCTCCGCCAGTCGGGGGCGCCGCCCCCAAAAGCAAGGTGATGTGATATGGCCGGGAAGAAGACCGTGACGGTGGAGCAGATCGCAAGCGCGATCCGCCGTCCCAAGGAGCAGACCGACACGTTGATCGGGCTGGGGCTCAACAAGCTCCACCGCCAGAACACGTTGGAGGATACGCCGGCCGTGCGCGGCATGATCCGCAAGGTAGGCCATCTCGTCCGCGTTGTCGGCGAGCAGGCTTGAAGAACGACAACCGGAATTCAGGATTCTAAGGAGCGCGACCCATGCGGCTCAACGAGATTAAGGACAATGCCGGCGCCCGTAAGTCGCGCGTTCGCATCGGCCGCGGCATCGGCTCTGGCGTCGGCAAGACCGGCGGCCGTGGCGGCAAGGGCCAGACCGCGCGTACCGGTGTGGCGATCGGTGGTTTCGAAGGCGGCCAGATGCCACTCCACCGCCGGCTGCCCAAGCGCGGCTTCAACAAGTGGCGCCGCAAGGACTTCAACGAGATCAACGTCGGCGCGTTGCAGAAGGCCATTGACGACAAGCGCGTTGATGCTGGCAAGCCCATCACGGTGGCCTCGCTGGTCGAGGACGGCGTCATTCGTCGCGCCAAGGACGGCCTCAGGCTGCTCGGCGTCGGCGAGCTGAAGACGAAGGTCGCGATCACTGTCGATCACGCCACCACGACGGCCAAGGCTGCGGTGGAGAAGGCTGGCGGCTCGGTCACGTTGATCGAGAAGAAGGTGCTCGAAGCCGACGAAGTGAAGCGCAAGAAGTCAGCGGCGAAGAAGGCCCAGGCCGCGAGCTGATGAAACGGGCGTAGGCGCCGGGCGGAAGCCTTCGCCTCGGGCGGCCCGTGTACGCGCCAAGAGAGCGCGCAGTTGCAGACAGGCCGCCCCGACGCCATCTAGAAGCTGGGATCGCGGGCGCGCGTATGCTCCTTGAGCGTCGGCGCCCACGCTCCGGCTCGAGGGTCGGGAGAAAACGAGACATGACATCCGCTGCCGAACAGCTTGCCGCCAATCTGAATTTCGGAGCCTTCGCGAAGGCCGAGGATCTCAAGAAGCGAATCTGGTTCACGCTGGCGGCATTGCTGGTCTATCGACTCGGCACCTTCATCCCGCTGCCCGGCATCAATCCGGTGGCCTTCGCCGAGACCTTCAAGCATCAGGCCGGTGGCATCCTCGGCATGGTCAATATGTTCGCTGGTGGCGCCGTCGAGCGCATGGCGATCTTCGCGCTCAACATCATGCCCTACATCTCCGCCTCGATCATCATGCAGCTCATGAGCTCGATCGACAAACGGCTGGAGGCCTTGAAGAAGGAAGGCGAGCAGGGCCGCAAGCAGATCAACCAGTACACCCGCTACTTGACGGTCGTGCTGGCCTCGTTCCAGGCATACGGCATTGCCATCGGCCTTGAAGGCTCGACGAGTTCGGTGGGCGGCGTTGTCGTCGAACCCGGCATGTTCTTCCGAATTTCGACTGTCGTAACGCTTGTCGGCGGCACCATGTTCCTGATGTGGCTGGGCGAGCAGATCACGCAACGCGGTGTCGGCAACGGCATTTCGCTCATCATCTTCGCTGGCATCGTCGCTGGCTTGCCATCGGCTATCGTTGGCCTCTTCGAACTGGCGCGTACGGGCTCGCTCTCAACCTTCTTGCTGATCGCGCTGCTCGTCCTGATGCTGGCGGTCGTGGCGGCAATCGTCTTCATGGAGCGCGCCCAGCGGCGCCTGCTGATCCAGTATCCCAAGCGACAGGTCGGCAATCGCATGTTCCAGGGCGATACATCGCATTTGCCGCTGAAGCTCAACTCTTCGGGCGTCATACCGCCGATCTTCGCGTCTTCGCTCCTGCTGTTGCCGATTACGGTTGCCCAGTTCACCGCCGGCCAGGGTCCGGAATGGCTCAACGGCATCGTTGCGGCTTTGGGCCGCGGCCAGCCGCTGCATATCGTCATCTACGTCGCGCTGATCGTCTTTTTCGCCTTTTTCTACACCGCAGTAGTGTTCAATCCGCAGGAGACGGCCGACAATCTCAGGAAGTATGGCGGCTTCCTGCCTGGTATCCGTCCCGGTCAGAAGACGGCTGAATATATTGACTATGTTTTGACACGCATTACCGTCGTCGGCGCTCTGTACCTCGCCGCCGTGTGTGTCCTCCCCGAGCTGCTGATCTCCTACGCTGCCGTTCCATTCTACTTTGGCGGCACTTCACTGTTGATCGCTGTTTCGGTGACAATGGACACGGTGGCTCAAGTCCAGAGCCATCTGCTCGCCCACCAGTACGAAGGCCTCATCAAGAAGGCCAAACTGCGCGGCGCTTCATCCAACAGGGGACGGAAATGAACATTATCCTTTTGGGCCCACCCGGAGCGGGTAAGGGCACGCAGGCCGAACTGATCGAAAAGAATCGCAAGATGGTCCAGCTTTCCACCGGTGCGATGTTGCGCGCCGCCGTGAAGGCCGGCAGCGAAATCGGCAAGAAGGCCGACGCCATCATGAAGAGCGGTGGGCTTGTTTCCGACGATATCGTGATCGGCATTATCGACGAACGTATCGACGAGCCAGACTGCAAGGACGGCTTCATCCTCGATGGCTTCCCGCGCACCTTGCCGCAGGCCGCCGCGCTCGATGAGCTGCTGAAGAAGAAGGGCAAGTCGCTCGATGCCGTCGTCGAGATCAAGGTCGACGATGGCGCTCTGGTGGACCGCATCTCCGGCCGCTACTCATGCGCCAAGTGCGGCGCGGGCTACCACGACACGAACCTGAAGCCCAAGCAGGCAGGCGTATGCGACAAGTGCGGATCGACCGAGTTCACGCGCCGTGCCGACGACAACGCCGAAACGGTCAAGAACCGCCTCATGTCCTACTACCGCGAAACTGCTCCGCTGCTCGGCTACTACTATGCCAAAGGCCAGCTGAAGTCGGTTGACGGCATGGCCCACATCGACGAGGTGACCAGGCAGATCGATCAGGCATTGGGCTGAAGTTTGGCCCTTTGCCCTGCGTCAGGCCGTCCCCGGGGCGGCATGACGCAGCTCTGGGCTGCCCGCAATGGCAGCCACAACATTGACGAGGAGTTACAGGCGGGATAAAAGACCGCGATTTCATGACGCACCCTCTGCGATCGGCTTGTCCGGTGGTACTGCCGCCGGGAACCGGTCGCGATGCCTTTTGTTGAACACAATGAGCGGGTTAGGCCACAGGGGCGTGTGGTCGGGCTTGCTGCGGGCGGTGCGCCGCCCCATCGACACGAGACCAGGAGACCAACGTGGCCCGCATCGCAGGCGTAAACATTCCGACCAACAAGCGCGTTCTCATCGCGCTTCAGTACATCCACGGCATCGGACCGAAATTTGCCAAGGAAATCTGTGAAAAGGTCAGCATTCCGGCCGAGCGCAAGGTGAACGAGCTGTCGGACGCCGAAGTGCTGCAGATCCGCGAGACGATCGACCGCGACTATCTCGTCGAGGGCGACCTGCGCCGCGAAGTGGCGATGAACATCAAGCGCCTCATGGACCTTGGCTGCTATCGCGGTCTGCGTCACCGCAAGGGCCTGCCAGTCCGCGGCCAGCGCACTCACACCAATGCCCGCACCCGCAAGGGTCCGGCCAAGCCGATCGCCGGCAAGAAGAAAGCCTGAGCCTGAAATCCCAGGTGCGCGCGGAGCGTCGTCGTCCGGCCTCTGCGCGTCACACGCATGAAATGAATGTTCAACCGACCCTTGCGCCGCACCAGGATGCGGCACGGAGCATGTGACCCATGGCCAAAGAGCAGCAAGCGCGCAAAGTACGCCGCCGCGAGAAGAAGAACATCACGTCCGGCGTCGCGCACGTCAACGCGTCGTTCAACAACACGATGATTACCATCACCGATGCCCAGGGCAATACGATTTCGTGGTCGTCGTCTGGCACCATGGGCTTCAAGGGTTCGCGCAAGTCGACGCCGTTCGCCGCCCAGATGGCCGCCGAGGATGCCGGCAAGAAGGCCATGGAACACGGCATGAAGATCCTCGAGGTCGAGGTCTGCGGTCCGGGTTCGGGTCGTGAATCGGCACTGCGAGCCTTGCAGTCGGTCGGCTTCCAGATCACCTCGATCCGCGACGTCACGCCGATCCCGCACAACGGCTGCCGTCCGCGCAAGCGTCGCCGCGTCTAGTCGACGCCGGCGGCTGCCGGACATGACGTCCGCAGTCGCACTCCGCACGCCGTAAGAGAACGGACGGTCCCGGAGTGCCACCCTTTTGAATGCTGTTGCCGCGCCAGCTTGGCTCTGCCCGGCTGCATCGCGCCCAAGAACAAGAGGTCTCTACCGTGGTTACGTTGCTACAGAAGAACTGGCAGGATCTCATCAAGCCCAACAAGCTCGAGGTGCACCCCGGACGTGATCGGGCGCGCATGGCCACGCTGGTCGCCGAACCGCTGGAGCGTGGCTTCGGCCTGACGCTCGGCAATGCGCTGCGCCGCGTGCTGCTGTCCTCGCTGCAGGGTGCCGCCGTCAAGACCGTGCAGATCGATGGTGTGCTGCACGAGTTCTCCTCGATCGCCGGCGTTCGTGAGGACGTGACCGACGTCGTCCTCAACATCAAGGAAGTTGCCCTGCGGATCCATTCCGAGGGCATGAAGCGCATGGTGCTGAAGAAGGAGGGCCCGGGCCCGGCGCGTGCCGGCGACATCGAGACATCCTCCGAAGTCGAAATCCTCAATCCCGATCACATCATCTGCCACCTCGACCAGGGCGCGTCCGTGCGCATGGAGCTGACGGCGGATGTGGGCAAGGGCTACGTGCAGGCAGACCGCAACCGTCCCGAGGATGCCCCGATTGGCCTCATCCCGGTCGACAGCCTCTATTCGCCGGTCAAGAAAGTCTCCTACAAGGTCGAGAACACCCGCGAGGGCCAGATCCTCGACTATGACAAGCTGACGCTGACTGTCGAGACCGACGGTTCGGTGACTCCCGAGGACGCCGTGGCACTTGCAGCCCGCATCCTTCAGGATCAGCTTTCGGTCTTCATCAACTTCGAAGAGCCAAAGAAGCAGGTCGAGGAGCAGCAGCACCCCGAACTGGCTTTCAACGCCGCTCTCTTGAAGAAAGTGGACGAGCTGGAGCTTTCCGTGCGCTCGGCCAACTGCCTGAAGAACGACAACATCGTCTACATTGGTGATCTCATCCAGAAGACCGAGGCAGAGATGCTGCGCACGCCGAACTTCGGCCGTAAGTCGCTGAACGAGATCAAGGAGGTTCTGGCCTCCATGGGTCTGCACCTCGGCATGGAAGTGCCCAATTGGCCGCCCGACAACATCGAGGAACTGGCCAAACGCTTCGAGGATCAGTTTTGATGCGAGGTTAAAGGTTCTAGGGGATAGGTTCTAGGGGCGATACCCCTAGAACCTGGAACCTAACACCTACACTCCAAGGCCATGCCGAAGAACGTGGCCGCTACAAAACGCAAGTGAAACAAGGATGAACTAGGATATGCGACACAAGAAACTCGGCCGCCGCTTCTCTCGCGACGTCGGCCACCGCCAGGCGATGTTCTCCAACATGGTCGCGGCTCTCATCAAGCACGAACAGATCGTCACGACGCTGCCCAAGGCCAAGGACCTGAAGCGCGTCATGGACAAGTACATCACGCTGGCCAAGCGCGGTGATCTCAACTCGCGCCGCCTTGCGGCTTCGCGCATGCGCGACGAAGAGATGACCAAGAAGCTCTTCGATGTGCTTGGCCCTCGCTACAAGGACCGCAGCGGCGGCTACACCCGCGTGCTGAAGGCCGGCTTCCGTTATGGCGACAGCGCGCCGCGCGCCGTCATCGAGCTGGTCGACCGCGACGAGAGCGTCAAGGGCGCGGAAGACAAGGCCCGCCACGCCGAGTGGCTCGCCCAGCAGGACGACGCGCAGGTCTGATTCCGGCGAGCGCTCATCGCCACTGATCCATTATTGGGACGCCCGGATGCGAAGTGCATCCGGGCGTTCTGCTTTCCAGCATGCGGACACCGGCCCATTAACCCTGCCTCCAACCATTTCACATCGAACGGTTCACTTGCGGTTCATGGGTGGGGTGTTCTCCTGGCCCAACCCAAACAGCTGCCTCTGGAGCCCCCGATGTTGAGATTCGCCGCCGTTGCCCTCGCGATGCTGATGCTGGTCCCGACCGCCGCTGAGGCCAAGAAGTCGAAGCACCATCACGGTGATCGCGTCTGCGTCGGTGGGCAGAAGTATTCTGCCAAACGCTGTGGTGGCCCCAAGAAAAACATCCCGTCCTACTGCCTCAACGGAAAGCACGTTGCCGGCGGCTACCTCATCAAGAATGGCGGCTGTTACCAGAACAATGGCGGTGGCGAGTAGCCCGCGACCGGCTCTCTCCTTTTTTGAAGACTTGAGTGATGTAACGCCCGGGTGCAACCTGCATCCGGGCGTCATTGCGCCAGCTTCATTTCAGTGCCAACGAAGCACGGTTAGAGCATGTTTAGCGGTTCAGAGTGAAAACATGCTCAAAACAAGAAGATGCAGCATGTTCCCGAGCCTATCGAAAGTGAACATGCTCTAGGCTTGGCGCAATCGTTTCCCGCCCCGCCGCAGCCTTACGGAGTGCCTCATGTCCGAGACCGTCCTCGTCACCGGCGCCACCGGCTTTATTGCCAAGCACTGCATCGCCGAGCTGCTGCGAAACGGATACAAGGTACGTGGGACCGCGCGAGATCCGGTCCGAGCCGCAGACGGCATCAGGAGCGCCGTTTCCCGAGCAGGAGTTGATGCGGGTGGCGTCGAGATCGTGGCGGCCGATTTGCTGCAAGACGACGGCTGGGATGCGGCGGTCGATGGCTGCCGTTATGTGCTGCACGTCGCCTCGCCTTTCCCCATCACCCAGCCCGAAAACCGCGAGGAGTTGATCCGCCCCGCGCGAGAGGGCGCGCTGCGATTGCTCAGGTCGGCAACCCGTGCGGGTGTGGAGCGCGTCGTGCTGACCTCATCGACCGTCGCGATCATGTATACCGCGCCGCGCGAGGCAGACCACATCTACACGGAAGTGGATTGGAGCGACCCGGAGCGGGGCAATATCACGCCCTACATTGCATCCAAGACTCTGGCCGAACGGGCGGCATGGGAATTCGTCGAGACGACGGCCGGCGCGCCGCAACTCGTCGCCATCAATCCCGCGTTCGCGCTCGGCCCCGCGCTCGATCCCGACCTTTCCACTTCGCTGGAGGTGCTGCACCTGATGGGGCGGGGCGCCTATCCGGCGGCGCCGCGCGTGGAGTTTCCCGTGGTCGATGTGCGCGACGTTGCCGAACTCCACGTCAAGGCCATGACGCATCCGCAAGCTGTTGGCGAGCGGTTCCTGGCGACGGAGGGCGGGATGAGCCTGATGGGCATCGGCCAGCAGGTTGCCGCTACGCTACCCGATCTCAAGGGCAAGGTGCCCAAGTTCGTCATGCCCGACGCCATGGTGCGCACGCTCGCCGTCTTCGACAAGCGGCTGCGCACGGTGCTGCCGGAACTGGGAATCGTTCGCCACTGCTCGAACGCCAAGGCTAAGGAGGTGCTGGGCCACTCGTTCCGCCCGCCCAACGAGGCGGTTGCCTCCGCCGCCAAGAGCCTGCGTCAGTTGAAGATTATCTAGCCTTCAAATCCCTGCCGATTTGCTCTGCCGGACCGAAGCATTTGCCATACCGCTACCCGGCACATACCCTCGGTTGAAATCTTCCAACCGATTCGAAAGATCCGCATCATGACGGCAGATGCAACACAGGCAATCGGGTGGTACGTGACCCGCGACAATGGCGAAATGGACGGGCCGTTGTCGGACGCCGATATGCGCTCGGCCATCGGACGGGGGCGGATCAAGCCTGAAGACCGCGTTTGGCGCGACGGTATGGACGAGTGGGTGGAAGCCCGGCGCATTCCCAATTTCGCGGAAGTCCGCAAGACCTACCTTGAACAGGAAGCCCGCTACATGACGCCAAGGACGCGCGGGCAAAATGTGCACGAGCGCCCCATGGCCGGTGGCAAGGCACCCAAACAGCGATCGTCCGCTGGCCGCCGGAGTTCATGGAAAAATCCAAAACCAGCTCCCGCGCCACCCCCGCAGCACGAGCCCTATTCAACGACCGGCAATGACGAGATCCAACTTCCGGATTTCGCCAAGAAGACCAAGGAGGCGCTGGAGCAGTTCAACGCCATCCCGCAGGGCGCGATCGTATTTTTTGTGCTTGGCCTGATTATCACACCCCTGTTGCCAGTCTTCTGGTTCATCGCCTGGCGAATCTGGGCAAATCGCCGCAAATAGCCAGTTTTGCGGTGATTTAATCGAACCTGCCGCTCCCTTTGGGACGGGACGTCGCCGCTGCCACAGCTTGCATTGACGCCCCGGATGCCGGACATAGGCGCAAAGGCAATTATGGTTTGAAAGGCGGCCTGCAGCAATTCGCCAGCGGATGCGTGCATCGCCGGACTTTGAACGATTAGGCCTGCAACACATGCTCATGATGAAAAGCGTGGGACGCTTTCAACGTCTCGCAAGCTTGCAGCGCTTTTTTTGGCGCCAGCGCATTGGGGCTTCAGCCGAGAAGGACATTGGAATGCGCCAGCAGCTGAGTTCGATCGCGAATGCTTGCTTGAGGGGAGGTCTTGCAGCCGCCATCGCGATCGCTATCGCATCGGTGCTTTGGGCCGTCCCGGGCGAGGCGCAGCGCCGGGCCGTGCCAGCCTCGCGCCAGCTCGTGCAGTATTCATTCGCACCCATCGTTCGCAAGGTCGCGCCTGCTGTCGTCAACGTCTATGTGTCGAGCCGCGTTCGCACGGTCACGTCTCCCTTCGCCGGCGATCCGTTCTTCGAGCGCTTCTTTGGCGAAGGTTTTGGCATGCCCGAGGAACGCATTCAGCGGTCTCTCGGCTCAGGCGTGATCGTCAGCCCCGACGGTCTTATCGTCACCAATGCCCATGTCGTCAAAGCGCGAGGCGAAGCGGAAATCCGCGTGGCACTTCATGACAAGCGCGAGTTTGATGCCAAAATTCTGACGCGCGATGAGAAGTCCGACATTGCGGTCCTCCGCATCGAAGGGAACGGCCACAACTTCGAATATCTCGACTTCGAAGACTCCGACAGTCTCGAAGTCGGCGACCTGGTGCTTGCAATCGGCAATCCATTCGGCGTCGGCCAGACCGTGACCAGCGGCATCGTCTCGGCGCTTGCCCGCTCAGGCATCGGCCGGACGAATGCATCGGTCTTCATTCAGACCGACGCGGCGATCAACCCGGGCAATTCGGGCGGTGCGCTTGTCGATGTTGCGGGCAAACTCGTCGGCATCAACACGCTGATCTATTCGCGCACCGGCGGCTCGGTTGGCATCGGCTTCGCCATTCCATCAAACCTCGTGCGCCTGCACGTCGAAAGCGCCAAGACCGGGCGCAGGGTGGCGATGCCATGGATCGGTGTACGGCTCGAAGATTTGACCCGCG
Source organism: Hyphomicrobiaceae bacterium (assembly GCA_020442165.1). GTDB lineage: Bacteria > Pseudomonadota > Alphaproteobacteria > Rhizobiales > Hyphomicrobiaceae > JAEUMD01. The sequence goes on from JAGRKV010000057.1 coordinate 18,842, forward strand.
AAATCGCGGAAGGACTGGGCCTCGACCGGGTGCTGGGCGCCGTCGTCGCGCGCATCGATTCCAATGGTCCTGCTGCCAAGGCCGGCCTGCGGGAAGGAGATGTCGTCACTCGCATCGATGGCTTCGAGATAACTGACATCCGCTCGGCGAATTACCGTCTGGTGACGCGAGGCATCGGCAATGTCGCCGAAATCGGCGTTCTCCGCCGGGGACAGTACGTGGTCGTTAAGGTGCCGCTGGCCGAGCCGCCCGCACCCGGCCCCGACGACATCCGCAACCTGTCGGGCAACCATCCCTTCGACGGCGCCCGTGTGGCAAACCTGCTGCCCGGCGTCGCAGATGAACTCGGCATTGACGAGGATGAAGGCATCGCAATCATGTCCGTGCGTCCGGGCAGCGTGGCGGCGCGCCTGCGCCTTCAAGCCGGTGATGTCATCGTTTCCGTGCAGGAGAGCCGTATCAGGTCGATCCGCGAACTAGAACCGCTGTTGGCGCAACGCCAGCGTGTCTGGGTGGTAGGTATCAAGCGCGGAGGCCGGCTGCTCAGCCTGCAGGTGCCGGGGTGACGGCGCTTCCCGCGAATGCGAAGAAAGCGGGTAATCCATTCACGCCCAAGGCCCGGGCGGAGCATGTGCGATGAGCAATCTTTTTGAAGCGGCGGGATTGGAAAAGGGAGCGCCGCGCCCTCTTGCCGATAGATTGCGGCCCACGGCGTTGTCCGAGGTGGTGGGGCAGGATCACATCGTCGGGCCGGATGGTACGCTGACACGCATGTTGAAGAGCGGTCGCGTCGCCTCGATGATCCTGTGGGGGCCGCCGGGATCGGGCAAGACGACAGTGGCGCGCCTGCTGGCTCGTGAGACGCATCTGGAGTTCGAGCAGATCTCGGCGATCTTCTCTGGCGTGCAGGATCTTCGCAAGGTCTTCGACCGCGCCAAGCTGCGCCGCGAGCAGGGCAAGGGCACGCTGCTGTTCGTCGATGAGATCCACCGCTTCAACCGTGCGCAGCAGGATAGTTTTTTGCCGCATATGGAAGACGGCACCATCACGCTCATCGGCGCGACGACGGAAAATCCATCCTTCGAACTCAACGCGGCGATCCTATCCCGCGCCGTCGTCCTGGTCTTCAACCGACACGATGACGATGCCTTGAAGTCCCTCATCGCTCGCGCAGAGACGGAGGAGGGGCGAACTCTGCCCCTCGATGACGACGCGCGCTCAGCCCTGATTGGCATGGCCGATGGCGATGGCCGCACCATTATCAATCTGGTGGAGGAGATCTTTGCCGCCATTCCTCCAGGCGACGAGCCGATAGACAGGGCAGGACTGGTCAAGATCGTTCAGCGCCGCGCACCGCTCTATGACAAGGGAAGGGACGGGCACTACAATCTCGTCAGCGCCTTGCACAAGTCGGTGCGTGGCTCAGACCCCGACGCAGCACTCTATTGGCTGTGCCGCATGCTGGAAGGCGGCGAGGATCGCCTGTTTATCGCCCGCCGGCTGGTGCGCATGGCGGTCGAGGACATCGGCCTTGCCGATCCCAACGCCGTCGTTCAGGCGCTGGCCGCCAAGGATACGTTCGACTTTCTGGGATCACCGGAGGGCGAGTTGGCGCTGGCACAGGCGACAATATACCTCGCCACCGCCCCCAAATCGAATGGCGCCTACGTCGCCTATAAGGCAGCCATGCGTGCTGCCAAGGAGCACGGCAGCCTCGCCCCGCCCAAGATCATCTTGAACGCGCCGACCAAGCTGATGGAGGCGGAGGGCTACGGCGAAGGCTACGAATACGACCACGACGCACCCGAAGGCTTCTCCGGCCAGAACTATTTCCCAGACGAATTGAAGCGCAGGCCACAGTTCTATGACCCGCCGGAACGTGGCTTTGAGCGCGAACTGCGCAAGCGTCTGGCCTACTGGGATGGCCTCAGGAAAAAGCGCGGCGGCTGAACATCGCTGCCGGGACGGGGAATGCCTCCGGGCAAGATGCGTGGCTGCCGGCTAGTCTTGCCCCTGCCACATCGTTGGCTACTATGGGAGGGGTCCGAAAGCTGCTGTCGCAGCAAGGCTTTGCGTTTTGGAGTTTCAACAATGGTCATGTTTGTCGATCTGTGGCGCGGCCACCCGATCAACGAGAGCGTGACGACTCCATGCATCGCGCCCCATGATCTGAAGAACCTCGAAGGCACCGATATCAAGAAGGGCTATCCCGTATTCGCAAACCAATGCGCTATCCGCATGGGCACGGCGCTGCGTCGCGCCGGCGTCACTGCTGAACAAATCCCCGGCTGCGCGCATTGCGCGGTGCATCCACGTTCCGACATGCATTTCATCAACGCCAATCAGCTGGCCATCGCATTGAGCAAGGCCAAGCTGCCGGGCTTCGGACCGATGGAGAAGATTACCGGGACCGAGGCGGCTCATTTCTATCCCAAGCTCTACGGCCGCACCGGCGCCATCTACATCCAGGACTACTGGCGCCGCTCGACGGACAAGGGCAGGGCAACCGGCGATCATATCGATGTCTGGAACGGTTACCGCCCGACCTCCAAATGGCTGTTGGAATGGTTCTCCTGGCTTGGCTACTACTCCAACTATGCCAACGCTGGCGAGATCTGGTTCTGGGAGATCAAGTGATCGCAGCATCTGCCTTGAGGCCAGATGCGCTTTCAATCGACCGAAAGGGGGCAGTCCATGCGTTATGTGATCGCGAGCATCGCCGCAATCCTGGTGGCTCTTGCCGTCACCGTCTTTGTCAGCCCGCCGCTGACAGGCTGGGTTCTGCAGCAGTTCACCTATGAAAGCCCCGACTCCGTTGACGATCTCGACATGCTTGTCTTCATGGCCATCAACGTCTCAGGCCTGATTGCCGGCTGGCTGCTCGGCTGGGCGATTGGCGGAGCTTTCGAGAAGGATGAGCCGGTCGAGTAGGTTGAGCCGGACCAATTGGGTCGCGGCCCGCCGGCCCAACCGTCCGCTCTCCAAAGGTGCGCGATGTTGAGGCTTTCGCACTGCCGCATGACCCGCTATCAGTCAGCCGTGAGTTCTGTTCGCCCCAAAACACCTGGTCGGCAGGACCCGGAATGATGGCGGAACGGAAAGGATGAGCCGGAACGATGCTCTATCTATGGGTGGCGGCAGGCAGCGCGCTGGGTGGAATGGCGCGCTATTTCTCCTCTGGTGTCGCCGCGGCACTGCTCGGTCCGTCGTTTCCGTGGGGCACGCTTTTCGTCAATGTCGTGGGTTCGTTCATCATCGGCATCATCGCCGCGTCGACCGGCCCGGATAGCCGGTTCATCGTCAGTGGCGAAGTGCGGCAGTTTTTGATGACGGGCATAATGGGCGGCTTCACGACGTTCTCTTCGTTCAGCCTCCAGACCCTCAATCTCATGCAGGACGGCGAGTTTCTCTATGCGTTTGCCAACGTCACGGCATCCGTTGCCCTGTGTCTGTTTGGAGTATGGCTCGGTTACGTGTTGGGGCAGAGCCTCAACGGCTAGGAGATTTTCATGCAGATCCCCGAGGAGGCGGTTCTACTCAGGATCTTCGTCGGCGAAAGCGAGCGTCACGGACACTTGCCGCTCTACGAGGCCATCGTGTTGAAGGCGCGTGAGGCGCACCTGGCGGGTGCAACTGTCCTGCGCGGTCCGATGGGCTTTGGGCAATCGAGCCGCATGCATACGGCAAAGATCCTGCGGCTTTCGGAGGATCTGCCCTACGTCATCGAGATCGTTGATGATGAGAAAAAGATCATGCCGTTTCTTGAGCAGCTCAACGGCATGATCGGCAGCGGCCTGGTGACGCTGGAGAAGGCAAGGGTGCTCCGCTACGGCAAGGATCAAAGATGAGCACCGCACCAGTCGAGACGATCAAGGTGAAGCGCGATGAGGATGGCCTGCGGGTGGACCGCTGGTTCCGCATCCACTTCCCTGATGTAGGCTACACCTATCTGCAAAAGCTGCTGCGCTCCGGCCAGGTGCGCGTGAATTCAAAGCGCGTGCAAGCCAATGACCGTCTGGAATCAGGACAAGAGATCCGCGTTCCCGCCGTCGTGCGCCAGCCGCCAAAGTCCCTGCCGTCCGTCAAGCCGCCCATGGGGTTGTCCAAGGGCGATCGCGACCTCATAGAGGGCATGATCCTTTACGAGGACGAGCACGTTCTCGTCCTCAACAAGCCATTCGGTCTTGCCGTCCAGGGCGGCACGGGAACCCGGCGGCACATCGACGGCTTGCTCGCCGGCATGGCCGACCGGTTCGGCGACAGGCCGCGTCTTGTCCACCGCCTTGACCGCGACACGACGGGCGTATTGCTTGTGGCCAAGCATCGCGACGCCGCCGCCAAGCTTGGCCGCGTCTTCCAGACACGATCGGCGGCAAAGACCTATTGGGCGCTGGTCAAGGGCGTGCCTAAACCGCCGCAGGGCAAGATCGCGGCGGCACTGGTCAAGGCGTCGGGTCCAGATGGCGATCGCGTGCGCAAGGCCGAACCTGGCGAGCAGGACAAGGCCATGCACGCCACCACGCATTATTCGGTGATCGATCGCGTCGCCCACAAGGCCGCATGGGTGTCTCTGAAGCCCGTCACCGGCCGCCAGCACCAGCTTCGCGCCCACATGGCGCTGATCGGCCATCCGATCGTGGGGGACAACAAATACGGCGCCGCCGACGTGCTGGCCGACAGCGGCATCGACACCAAGCTGCACCTGCATGCGCGCCGGCTCATACTCCCGCACCCATTCCAAGCTGGCAAGAAGATCGACGTAACGGCCGACCTCCCCCCACATATGCTGAAATCATGGGAATTGCTGGGACTTGATTCTGATCGGTTCGATGCGAAAGAGGACGGTTGACCTCTCCCCGTTCCGCACGCAACCTGTCACCTCAAAACAATCGGGAGACAGAGCATGCCGGCTGACAAAGTGATGACCAGAAGGTCCCTGCTGGGAGCTGCCGGCACCGCAGGATTGCTGCTGCCCGCACTCGGTGGATTATCAGCCCCCGCCAATGCCGCTGCTCCAGCAAAAGGCCCGCAGGTCCCCGGATTTTATCGATTCAAGCTGGGGCAGTTCGAAATCACCATCCTGTCCGATGGTTCCTACGAACTGCCAACCACGCTGATGGCATCGAACCGTCCGCGCGAAGAGCTGACCTCGCTCCTAGCCGAAAACTTCCTGCCGACCGAAACCCGCACGTCCCACGTCAACATCCCGCTCATCAACACAGGCTCCGAACTGATCCTGGTCGATGTCGGGGGCGGCCCCAGCTGGCAGCCCACGGCGGGCCGCTTGACCGAGAACCTGAGAGCAGCGGGGTATAAGCCCGAGGACATCGACAAGGTGGTCCTGACGCACGGCCACCCCGATCACATATGGGGGCTGATCGACGAGTTCGAGGAGGCACCGCGGTTCCCCAACGCCACTTACTACATCTCAGCGCGCGAATGGGATTTCTGGACCACCAACGAGGCAGCCGAAAAGCTGGCCGATGCCTTCAAGGGCTTTGCCGTCGGTGCAAAAAATCATTTGCCGCCTCTTGCAGAGAAGACAACACGGGTGACCAAGAGCGGCACCGAGATCGCTCCAGGTATTATTGCCGAATTCACACCCGGACACACGCCGGGTCATATGTCGCTTATCGTCAACTCAGGGGGCCAGACCCTGATCGTCTCGGCCGACTGCGTCACGCACCCCTATGTGTCGTTCCAGCATCCAGGATGGTGGCCGCGCACGGATCTTGAGCAGGACGTTGCGGAGGGTACGCGCCGTAAATTGCTGGACATGGCCGCCACCGACAAGGCGATGATGCTGGTCTATCACATCTCCTTTCCTGGCCTCGGCCACGTCGCCCGCGCCGGAAACGCCTATCGCTGGGTGCCGGCCATGTGGCAATGGCGGATTTAACCCTGGCCGGAGCCCGAGACGGTCTCGGCGCAGCGGTTTTGCGCTGCAACTTGAAACCCACACATATGCTGCAATGCCCCAACGCCGCCACTGCAGTGCCGGATTTCTCGCGTCCGTACCAGCGGCAGGATCGCTCTACAGGCCAAGCGCGGCGCTGGAGGCATTCAACGGGATAACTTTTACTCTTGGCCCACGACAACCTTCGCGTTGACGCGGATCAAATGCTATATGCCGGGCATGAAACTGATCCTTTTTGATTGCGACGGAACGATCGTCGACAGCCAGCACGCCATCTCCTCCGCGATGGAAGCTGCGTTCAATGCGCATGGCCTGATGGCGCCGGAGCGCTCGCGTATCGTCGAAGTTGTCGGCTTGTCCCTGGTCACGGCAGTCCGCGAACTCATACCGGAAGCGGAATTCGATCTCGTCGTGCGCATCGCCGATACCTACAAGGATGCGTTCGGCAATCTGCGGCGGCAGGCAGCGCACGAGGAACCCTTGTTTCCGCTCGCGCGCGAAACGATCGAAGAACTTGCGGCGCGGCAGGACATCACGCTCGGACTGGCAACCGGCAAATCGAGACGCGGCGTTGACGCGATCATCGAGCGCGAGCGCATGCATGGATTGTTCAAGACGATACAAACTGCGGACCACAACCCGTCCAAGCCGCATCCGGGCATGGTGTTGCAGGCCATGAGCGAAGTCGGAGTGGAACCGCACAGCACCCTGGTCGTCGGCGATACCACTTTCGATATGGAAATGGCGCTCTCCGCTCGTGCCAAGGCTGTCGGCGTGACGTGGGGCTACCATCCGCGCGCCGCATTGCAGGTTGTCGGCGCCCACGCGCTGATCGACAGCTACGCGGAACTGCCGGCAACGATAGATCGGCTGCTTGCCTTGGGAGATCATGTGTCATGACGGGCCATCCTGGCCGGGGTGGCTCAGGCAGCAACAAGATTCCTGGGCGCGAGTCGTTGCGGCCGCCAGGACCACGGCGATTCTACGATGCTGTGACCATTGCGCCTGAAGGTGAGGCATTTGCCGTCAAGCTCGACGGGCGGCAGGCAAGGACTCCGGGCAAGAATGCCCTGGTGGTGCCGGCACGAGCTCTGGCTGAGGCGCTGGCCGGGGAGTGGTCGGCGCAGAGACAAGTCATCGATCCCGTATCAATGCCGATCACACGCCTCGTCAACACAGCCATTGATGGCGTGACCGGCAAGGAGCGTGCTGTGCGCGCCGATGTGGTCGCTTATGCGGGTAGTGACCTCGTGTGCTATCGCGCCGAGCGTCCGCAAAGCCTCGTGGCGGCCCAGGCGTATTACTGGGATCCGGTGCTGCGCTGGGCGGAAATGCGCCTCGGTGCAAAATTCAAACTCGCAGGCGGCGTAATGCCGGTGGCCCAGCCGACCAAAGCGCTGACGCGGGTAGCCGAATATATCGAGCCATTCGATGCCTGGATGCTGTCATCGGTTCATCTGATGACGACACTCACGGGTTCTGCTCTGCTGACGCTGGCCCATGTCGACGGCCTGTTGGGGCTCGATGAAACATGGCGTTGCGCGCATGTCGATGAAGATTGGCAGATCAGCGAGTGGGGCGAAGACCGCGAGGCATCGGAGCGGCGTGAGCTGCGCTACAAGGACATGTGGGCGGCAAGCGAACTTGTGGGTCTGGTGCGCCAGAATTGAGCCCCGAAGTAGGGCATCCAGCAATGAACGCGTGCCAGTATTAACCATTCGTTGAGATCCTCCTGACTAGGATCGCCAACTAATGGCTGCCGTGACACGCGAGGTTCCCATGCAGACCGCAATGCGCATCCCCGAGCTGTCGCAGCGTGACCGTTTTATCCGCTGCGTAGTTGCCAACAAGGGAGTATGGGCGGTTGCGGGTGAGGATGGCCTGGTGCGCGTCGCGTCACCCTCCGATCCCACGCGGCAAGTCACCTTGTTCTGGACGAGCGAAGCCGAGGCACGCCGCTGGGCGGACGTCCTCACGGCACATCCGCGCGTCAAGATGATCCCGTCGAACGAATTCATTGGCGAGGTGCTGCCCAAGCTCAGCGAGCTGGGTCGGCTCGTGGGCGTCGACTGGTCGGCTGAGCCGATCGAGGTCGAAATCGAAGCCATGGATCTCGCCAGCAGGCTGCGGCAGGAAGGTGTGGAATCATTTCTCCAGCGCGCGAGACTCAGTCGCTCTGTATGGATGCTCGAAGATGCCGACGGACCGGCAGTGCTGGTCTCGCAGGACAGGTCAGGACAGCTGGTTCTGCCGTGCTGGGCCAGTGCCCCTGAAGCGGAGGCGCGCATCGAGGGGCCGTGGAGCGAAATGCTGGCGATCGAAATCCCGCTTGCAAACTTCGTGGCGGTGACATTGCCCTGGCTCGCCGATCAAGGTTGGAAGGTTGCACCCGGTCACAACCTGGGCGCCGATACGATCGAGATCAACCCGGCCGAACTTTCACGCCGCATCGAGCCGGAAGCCCTCGCGCAGTCGGCGTAGGACAGCCCCGCGATCTTCCTGCAATTTGTTGCTGCATGGGCCAGCTTTCGTCGTGGCGGCACCGTTTCGCCGCGCCATTTCGCATCATGCGATAGCGTCGTCGCAGCTTGCTGCCACGCATCCCTTCGGCATCATCCAGAATATTGAATTTCCAGGTGAGCAGTTGGCGGGAGTTCCATAGGGAACAGCGCAGCGCTGGCGCATGAAGCAGGAATGCGGCAGCCGGACCGCATTGGGCGGTGCCGCGCCCAACCCTGGAGCTTCAAATGCCGCCCGAACTTTCATTCGATCTCCTAATCAAGTTGTTCTCGGTCGTCGTCTTCCCCCTGAGCCTCATCATCAACCTCAAGCTTCGTAACGCCGCCGCGGATACGATGGCTACGTCGATGTGGCGCAATTGGCCAGGTTTGATGTGGGCGTCGATGGCCATGCTGACTACTCTCACGGCATTCACTACCGTGGATCTCATGGCGCATTTCGGCATTATTCCGTCGCGATCCTTGGATGCGTCGATGCCCTACATCGGAATCCCGATGGGCCTGGCCGCCCTCTGGGTTCTTTTCGAGACAGGCCGCTTCATCTACGCCAAGGCGGTCGCACACCGCTGATCGCCAGACGGTATCGGCTGGTGCCTTGTTCACGATAGGATGGGTTAGCCAAACCGAGGACCCCTGCCGATGCCGCAAGATGCCGATGTGTTGACCTACATATTCCTCGCGTTCGTCGCCTTCCTGTTCTTCATGATCTTCTGGAATGTGCTGGGCGGTCCGCGCAAGAAGCGCGGCCGCAAGGGCCGGGGCAGAAGCGCTGGAGCGGCTTCGGCTGTGCCGGGGATTGGCAGCTGGGCTGGCTCCGATGGCGGCGGTGGCGACAGCTGCGGAAGCGACAGTGGCGGCTGCGGCGATGGAGGTGGCGGCGACGGCGGCGGAGACTGAGACGCTGCAACCCGAAGTCCCTTGGTCGGGCATGCCATTTTCAACGGCGCTTAGTGCCTCGCTCCCACAATTCCAATCCCGGCGCCTTGCAACGATCAGTTGGCACTGGCCACGAGGCGCCTGTCCACCTTTCGTTCCGTTTGCGCGCCGCGCTGCCCGTGCTATCTGACGCCAACCTCAATAACTTCCTCCAGAAAATGCGTCAGGTGACAGCCCCATGAAGCACGTAATCGAGGAACTCGAGAAGCGCCGCGCCAATGCCCGTCTTGGTGGTGGGCAGAACCGCATCGACGCGCAGCACAAGCGCGGCAAGCTGACCGCGCGCGAGCGCATCGAACTGCTGATGGACGAGAACTCGTTCGAGGAGTTCGACATGTACGTCGAGCACCGCTGCACCGATTTCGGCATGGAAAAGTCGAAGATCCCCGGCGATGGCGTCGTTACCGGCTGGGGCACCATCAACGGTCGCGTGGTCTATGTCATCGCGAAGGACTTCACCGTATTCGGCGGCTCGCTCTCCGAGACCCACGCCAAGAAGATGATTAAGCTGCAGGATATGGCGCTGAAGAATCGCGCGCCGATCATCGGCCTGTTCGATGCCGGCGGTGCGCGCATCCAGGAAGGCGTCGATGCGCTGGGCGGCTACGGCGAAGTCTTTCTGCGCAACGTCCTGGCCTCAGGTGTCATTCCGCAGATCTCCGTCATCATGGGCCCGTGCGCAGGTGGCGACGTCTACTCGCCGGCCATGACCGACTTCATCTTCATGGTGAAGGACACGAGCTACATGTTCGTCACCGGTCCAGATGTCGTGAAGACCGTCACCAATGAGACGGTGACGGCTGAAGAGCTGGGTGGCGCCAAGGTCCACACCACCAAGTCGTCCATCGCCGACAAGGCTTATGAAAATGACGTCGAGGCGCTCTTGCAGATGCGCCGCCTGATGGATTTCCTGCCGGCCAACAACCTGGACGGCGTGCCGGTACTGCCGACAAGGGATTCGGAAGACCGCATCGAGGTCTCGCTCGACACGCTGGTGCCGGACAATCCCAATAAGCCCTACGACATCAAGGAACTGATCTCGAAGATGGTCGACGAGGGCGACTTCTTCGAGATCCA
>JAGRKV010000058.1 GCA_020442165.1 Hyphomicrobiaceae bacterium
CCTCTGCCACTGGAGTCGGGCTTTGCCAGCACGGCCAATGTGCTGGCATTCGGCGGCGAGCTGAAGTCGACATTCTGCGTTACACGTGAGGGTGTGGCTACGCTGTCTCAGCATCTTGGGGATCTGGAAGAGCCGGCGACCTGTGACGATTTCCGAAACGCGCTGGGACTCTTCCGTCGACTTTATGAATTCGAACCTCAGATCGTCGCCGTCGATAAGCACCCCGACTATGCATCCAGTCGATGGGGGATTACCCTTGCGCACGAGCTGAACATTCCCGTGGTCCGTGTGCAGCATCATCATGCCCACCTCGCTGCGATCCTCGCCGAAAATCAATACGGGCCAGATGCTGACAACGTCCTTGGTGTCATTCTCGATGGCACTGGTCTTGGAGATGACGGGACAATCTGGGGTGGCGAATTCCTGCTTGGGGGATTTCGCTCCTATGAGCGCGTCGGGCATTTCGAACCGGTAGCACTTGCGGGAGGCGCTGCCGCTGTTCGCGAACCTTGGCGGAATACCTATGCGCATCTGCGTGCTGCCGGTCTGGCTGGTCCGGATGGAAACTTGCTTGAGCACAGTGCGTTCGACTGGTTGTGCGACAAGCCGTTGGTGCTGATTGATCGCATGCTGGCGAGCGGCATCAATGCGCCACTCGCGTCTTCAGCAGGGCGCCTGTTCGACGCGGTTGCCGGGCTGCTCGGCATCTGTCGTGACCGACAGGGCTACGAAGGCGAAGCGGCAATGCTGCTGGAAGCTCTGGCTGCGCCCTATATGGCGAGCGCCGCGCCCTACTCGGCAAGGGTCGGCGAGGGCGATGTGACCGTGCTCAGTTTTGCGCCGATGTGGCGAGAAATCTTGCTCGATGTCGGGCGCGGGGTCGACGTCGGGATGATCGCGGCGCGCTTTCATCGGACATTGGTGGCAGCCATCGGGCAGTCGGTCGAAAAGGTCACGCGTCGCCGTCGCGTCGGCGGCGTGGCGCTGTCGGGCGGCGTGTTCCAGAACCGTATCCTGCTCGAAGAGGTGGGGGCCGAGATCGAACGGTTGGGTTTTGTCGTGCTGAAGCATCGTCGCGTACCGGCCAATGATGGCGGGCTTTCACTCGGCCAAGCCACGATTGCCGCGGTCACGACGGCTGCGTCGAAAGTGACTTCATGATGCATGCACCTGACCGGGTGGAATTAGCGCGCGACCAATCCGTGAGGCGTAGACGCAACGCGCCACATGCTGCGGCAGCTTGCAGGCTCATTCGACATATTCGGGAGGTTTGGTCTGCCAGCGATAGCCGGTTCTGCCTTTTTCGAAACCATAGGTGAAGAGCTTGCGCATGTAGGTCTTGTCGAATGGACCGGTGTATGGCGTCGTGAAATCGCTGTCGATATACGCGAGATTGAAGGCAACACCATCGCGTTTTGTTTCGAGGTAGATGCGGTAAGTGTCGTTCACGCCCGAGCTTGCAATCATGGTTGATACCGTGTGCCCGACGATCGAAAGTGTCTGCTTTTTTACCGTGTCTTCCGGTGGCGTCAACCGGCCGTTGCGTATCACGTAGGCACTGCGCTTCCGAGTTTTTCCCGTCTTCTTGTCGATCCACTTCAAGCTGAATGAGGTCGGGTAGAGGAATGACTGCGCGACGGTGCCGCCATCGACATGCATCTCCTGATAGCGTTGGCCGTCGACGACCACGTCGAGCATCACCGGCGGGAACACTCCCGGCAGGGAGGCTGACGCGCGCAACACATCGATGATGAGTTCGCGTGCGCGCGGATCATCACTCTTGGCGATGGCGCCGATGTTCCAGATGACCGACTGGGACTGGTCGAGATTTGTGGTGGCAATGAGTAGGAGACGCCCCTTGTCGTACTCGTCGCCGATACGCCGCACCATCTCCTTGTCGAGGTACTTGGCGATCAGGTTGCGCAATGGTGCGGTATCGGTCATGGCATCCTCTGCCAGCGCCGCAAAGACCATGGGACGCTTGGTGAAGATGTCTTCAGCGGTGACGTCGGTATAGACCGCTTTCAGTTTGTCGTCGTATTCGGGCCCGAGGAATGCAAACGGGGCCGACAGAGCACCCGTAGAAATGCCGGTGACGATTGCAAAACTTGGCCGGTCTCCACGCGCCGTCCAGCCGAGCAGCAGCCCGGCGCCGAACGCACCATCGTCGCCGCCGCCAGAGATCGCAAGGTAAGAGCTTTCGATTGCCGACACACCCGGCAGTCCATTCGCAGCGGCCCTGTGGGCTTTCTCGGCCACGATTCCTGCAATCCTTCGGACCTTTTCCGCGTCTCCGTTCATGTAGAAGCGGGCGTCGGCTATACCGAGAGGCACGACCTCGGCCGCCTTCGCCAAAGGTACCGCTGGCAGTCGCTCGGTCAATGTGGCGCAGCCGGACAGTCCGATGACGAAGAAGAGCATCAATGTGCCGAGCAAGGCGCGTGACATGGCTACACCCGTCCACGGGACTGTAGCATCGCCGGCTTGATGTCGGGTCATGGCGGCGTCCGCGGGCCTGCTTCGATCAGGGCACGGCAACAACGACTTGCCCGTGCGAGCCTGGAAACCATCACTCGCTTCGCAATCGATTTCAAAATCAGTCCCGAAGGATCGTCGCATAATACCAATCGTGTTTCTGCTCGGCCCCAGCCGCATCGCAAGGCGTACATCGACTTCGAATTGCGAGCTGTCCCGTCGATAGCCAGCGCGCTGGAACAACCCCGGTCAAGCGTTTATTTGCAGCACAACAATGCCAATATCAACATCACCGGGCCAATGCCGCAGTCAATCGAATCGATGAAAAGCATGGCCAACCCGTGGCTTCTTTGCATCACGGCCGACGATCCCATCCTGTCAGTTGGCGTCGTATCGATCGTAAGCCGGTGCAAGTGAAGGCCAAACTCACTCGGGCCACCGGCTGACGCGCAAGGCTCCAACAGGGACAACAGGCATCAGTCTTGCGCTCGGACCTCAACCGCTCTCATTGCCGCACTTTCAAGAAGCGAGGGCAATTGGGACCGGAACCGCGCGATGTCTCGCAGCGCAGCGCGCAAGGCCGCCTGTTGTGCACGCGACATGGATGCGTGAGCGACGCGTATAGGAGATGAGCCCGGCAATTGGCGCATCGCGATCTGGTGGCGCAGCAGTCGAGCCGCAATCATGCGGAACGCAAAGATGAGATCGGCCATCGTATCTTCATGAATGACGCCGACTTTGCAGAGCTTGCGAAAGCGAGCGACCGTTGAGGTCTCAGTGAGGCCGGTGCTCACGGCCAGCAGGCGCGCACCTTCGATTAGCGGCAATAGCCCCTTGAGCTTCAAATTGAGCTCGGCGACGGAGCCGAAATCGTCCTTCTCGCGTGCCAGCCGACCGAGCCAGTCGAGTCCTACGCCATGGTCTTCTTCTATGCCGTAGAGTGCACGCAGGAAGCCGGGCTCCCTGCGCACCATGTCGAGCAGGTCGCGGTGCAGATCCTTGGCGAGGTGTTCGTGGCCGGCCACGTGCGACATGTCGAGAAGCGCATCGCAGTTCATGAGCAGCACCGGCTCCTTGCGGCGCACCCATGTGCGTATCTGCCGGCGCCACTCGTCTGCCGTTTTTCGCCACACCGGACTGGTCCCCATCATGTTGCCTTTGCAGTGGGGGAAGCCTGATGCCGCAAGCCCATCCGCAATGCGTTCCGCGAATGCGATAAAATAGGTTTGGGTTGCTTCGCGGGAATTCGGCTCAGGTTCGCCGATGATCAGTGCGTTGTCCTGGTCGGTGTCGAGAAAGTTCTCCATCCGGCCGCTTGAACCCAAGACGAGAAAGGAAAACGGAAGTGGAGGTGTCCCCCATCCGTCGTTCTCCAGGGCCGTAATGGCATCCGCAAGGACACGACGATGTACCTCGTTATTGATGCCGGTGATCGTCGCCAGTATGGCTTCCGCGGGTATTTCGTCATCGAGCATCGTCTCGGCAATGGCCAATTGCCATTGGCGCATCGCCGTCC
>JAGRKV010000059.1 GCA_020442165.1 Hyphomicrobiaceae bacterium
CGGCTCCCCTATCGTGCGTGCTTCTTACGCCATGCTGCGCTGCCCACGAACAAATCGCTATTGCGGTTCGGGCACTCGAAGTCGCAATGTTCGGTGCCGGCTTGCGAGCACTGCCCGTCGCGCTGCAGACCGCAATCAATGTCGATCCAGTCGTCGTCCAAGTCGTCTGGATCGCAACTCAAACGCTCCGACTCGTCTATAGCGTCCTGACTCCATTCCCGGCCCATCTCTAAGTGCTCCCCTATCGCTTGCGCCTGCGAGCGGCGCGCCCTTCCTCTTGCAGCGCCGCGACGGCGGTTGCATCGAAATACCTGTAGACGCTGCTCATGCTCCGCAGCTTGAAGTGATCCTTGACCTGCCTCGGCGTGTATCCCTTGCGGAACAGTTCTGCGGCTTTGCCCACGTCGAAGATCTGCTTGGGACCGAAGCGAACGCCGAGCGCCTTCCTGGCTTGCATCGTCGCCGCCGTGCGCTCGGATATCAGGTCACGCTCGAACTGAGCCACAGCACCCAACACGGCCAGCAGCAGATTGCCAATGGGCGTGCTGGTGTCGATGTTGTCGGTGAGACTCTTGAAGGCAATGCCTCGCGCCTCAAGATCTCGAATGCGCGTCAGCAGGTCGAATAGGCTTCGCGCGAATCGGTCAAGTTTCCAGACGATGATGGTGTCGCCCTTGACGGCCTCTTTCAACGCCATCTCCAGGCCCGGCCGCTTGCGCGCCGCGGCAGACACCTTGTCCGTATAGACGGAGTTGTCGCTAACGCCTGCCGCCTTCAATTTGGCAATTTGCATCGACAGATCCTGATCTGCCGTCGATACGCGAGCATAGCCGATGAGCCGTCCGGCAGGCTTCGCAGATGCGGTGATCTGTTCGGGTCGGTGACTTTTCCTCATGCAATGTCGCTAACCTATATTGCCATCTCAAGTCAAGTGCGCTATGTACGAGTTGTGCACGGGCAAGTCGCTTAGGGAGGCATCCCGAAAACGGTACTGCTTGATCCAGCTAGGCTCTAGCTAGCCACGGCCTAGACTGCCCGTGCACAACTCACACTGGAGGCCCCAACATGGGAAAACGAAACAGGGCGCGGAAGACGGCCGCCGCAACGCCAGTCGCCGCGACGGAGCGTATTACTGTCGAGGGAAAGTGGAACGGCGTCGATGTGCCAGACGTGTCCGACCTTGATTGCGCGTTTCCGTGCCGGTGGCGTGAGCTTCTGCCCCAGATGGAAGAGTTATCAGATGACGAGCGCCGCATGCGCGGGCCGTTCTGCGACGCGCTGTCTTCGCTGTTTTTCGGCGGCGGCAAGCTGTCCGATCACGGAATCAACGTCCGTGATGGCTACGACGAGACGAAGGTGATCCGCTACATCAGGGCCACACTCGGCGACTTCGGTCCGTCTCATGAACACAAGATCGGAGGCATCGCCCACGCACTCGCGAAGTGGTGCACGATCGACGCTCCAGCCAGCCAACGATAAAGGCCCCGCTATGGACGACTTGATTGACGCCCTGCGAAGCTACAGGCAGGCCGACGCCGACGGCGTTATGGTACTGGTGTCTCGTCAGGCATGCGACGAAGCGGCTAACGAGATTAAACGGCTTCGCGGCCTCGTGTCGGACTACGAAAGTATGCAAGAACAGCACCGCGAGCACGTCAGGCGGTTGGACGTAGCCTTGAACGGTGACGGCGCAGCGAAGCAGGCGAGCTTGATTGATCTCGTCAGCCAGTTTGAACACAAACGATAATGGCCCCGCCATGGCGAGAATCAAAACAGACGACGAGGCTTTAGAGAAAGCGAGCGCCCTTGCTGATTACCTGGATGCGGTTCGTCAGCCGCTTCATCGCGGCATGAGGTTGGGCGAGATTATCGACGCTCTCGCTAGCGTGAAGCCGGACGCCAACGTGGAATTTGACTTTGGTGGCCTAAGGCCTACAGGCGTCGATAGCTATCGCGGGTACTACAGCGATCTCGCGCTTTCGTATGGCGATGAAGGCATGACTTCCGGATTGCTTCTTAATGAGCTGCGCGATGCCGTCGGAGCGACGTTCGAGGGTTACAAAGGCGGAGAGTTCCGCATGGACAAGTCAACGCCTGTATGGGTTGCTAACTACGGGCGCAGCCACGGTGTTGCGGTCATCGGGATTGATGATCAAGGCCGGCGTGTTGTGATCAGAACAGCGATGATCGACTAACGATAAAGGCCCCGACATGAAGACCGCCACGGAAGCAATTCAAGAGAAGATCGGCCGCGAACATGACGAGCGGTCAGTTCATGCCTACATGCGGCGCTTCGCAGAACGCTGGCAGCCCGCAGACAGGCGAGAC
>JAGRKV010000060.1 GCA_020442165.1 Hyphomicrobiaceae bacterium
AGGAGGGTGTGCAGTTCATACGTTCGCCCGGGGATGCAGAAAATACGCAGGAGGCATCAGGATGGCCCTGAAACATGCGGCGCCCGGGCAGGTCGTCGATCTCCGCCCATTCGGCTCCCGGCTCGCCGCCGCCAGGACGAGCGCCATCGTCCGCACGCCCCACTTCGAGGCGGTTCGCCTTGTCGTTCCAGCGGGAACCGAGATTCCATCGCACAAGGTCTCTGGCCAGATCACCCTCTATTGCGTCGAGGGGCACGCCCAGCTCGGGCTGACCGGCGAGACGATAGATCTGCGTGCGGGCAACTGGGTCTATCTCGAAGGTGACGAGCCGCATTCGGTGAAAGGAATCGAGGACGCGTCGTTGCTTCTGAACATTCTGTTCCTGAGCAACCGCAACGTGCAGGACCGGCAAGATGTAGCATCGACTCGCGCCAGCGACTGAACGCGTCGAAGATATGGAGCAAGGCATAGACCGCCGCTGCGACGTAAGTGGCCTGGGTTGCCGGTTACCGGGTGCCTTGGCATTCCAACTCAGTTGGCAACAAGCTTCCGGGGGGAGCCAGCTTAGCGATCCCTGTTTTGAGGATGTGCCGTCCCTGTTCGGCGATAAGGGTTCGTAAGCGTCCAATCCTGACACATCGGGTCAGGCGGAGGCCGCGGCGGCCCTCCAATTCCAGGGCAGGAGGTCGTCGAGGCGGGTGATGGGATGGCCGGATGCGAGGCGCTCAAGGACGTCCGCCAGGTAGGCATATGGCTCGACGTCGTTGAGTTTGGCGGTCGTGATGAGCGTGGCGATCACAGCCCACCGGTCGGCGCCACCGTCCGAGCCTGCGAAGAGGTGGTTCTTGCGGCCGAGCGTGATGGGGCGGATCGCCCGCTCGACCGTGTTGGTGTCGAGTTCGATGCGGCCGTCATCGAGAAAGCGGCAGAGGGCCTCCCATCGGGCGAGCGCATAGCGGATCGCCTCGGCCAGCCCGCTGCGTGCTGGCACCCGCCGCAGCTGGCGCTCGAGCCACGGTCGCATGGCATCGATGAGCCGCCGCGATCGCACGTTGCGGACGCGCTGCCGTTCTTCGGGTGTCTTCCCGCGAATGGACTGCTCGATGGCGTACAACGCGCCGATGTGGCGCAGCGCTTCCTCGGCGATCGGCGAGCCGGTAGCCTGATGGACGTCGTAGAACTTGCGCCGCGTGTGCGCCCAGCAGGCTGCCAATGCGATCGTGCCGCGTGCGATAAGCTGCTCGAAGCCGGCGTAGCCGTCGACCTGCAGGACACCTTTGAACCCCTTGAGATGCGCCGCCGGGCGCTCGGCCTTTCGGTCGGGGCTGTAGTAGTAGACCGCGGCCGGTGGATCTGTTCCGCCCCATGGCCGATCATCGCGCGCGTAGACCCACAGGCGCCCGGTTCGAGTTCGGCCGCGGCCGGGATCGAGCACCGGAACCGTCGTGTCATCGGCGAAGAGCTTCGGCGACGCGAACACCTGCTCCGCCAATCGCGCATGCAGTGGCTCAAGCCACCATGCGGCGCCGCCGACCCAGTTGGCGAGTGTCGAGCGGTTGAGCGTGACGCCTTGGCGGGCGAAGATCTGCGATTGGCGATAGAGCGGAACATGGTCGCAGTACTTGCTGACGATCACGTGCGCCAGCAGTCCCGCCGTTGCGAATCCCTTCGCGATCGGCCGCTCCGGCGCGGGCGCCTGATGCAGCTTGCCGCAAGCGCGACACCCGTATTTCGGGCGGCGGACACGAATGACGCGCAGGCGGGCCGGAACGTAGTCCAGCATCTCGCTGACCGTCTCGCCGATCTGATGGATCGCACCGCCGCAGCAGGGGCAGGTCTCGGCTTCAATGTCGAGAGTTACGTCCTCACGCTCGAGATGATCCGGCAGGCTTAGCCGCTCCTTGGTGGCCGGATCTCGCAGTGCTTTCTCGGTCGCGACCGCCGGTAGCGCTGCCTCGGCCCGGGCGACATCGGCGTCGAGATCCTCAAGACCGAGATCGAACTGGTCCTGGTCGAGCCGTTCCGAGCGACGGCCGAACTGGCTGCGTTGCAGGACCTTGACGAGATTGCGAAGCCGGTCGATTTCGGCCTCAGCCTCGGCGCGCTCGGTCTCACGTTCCGCCACCAGCGCACCAATCATCTCGTGCAGCGCAGTGACGTCGGTCGGCAGGGCATTGAGATCGATTCTCATGCCCTGATTTTACTTGGTCTGAAGGCCCGTCAGGGACGTCATCTCAGCCGAGAGTGCAATCGACTGAGGATGTGAGTCTAGCCTGCAACGGCTGGTTTCCAGCTGCGGTCCGGTGACCGCCAATCGATGCCCTCAATCAGCATCGCAAGCTGTGCCGAGGTGAGGCTGACCGTCTCTCCCGTCCCGCCGACGGTTGGCCATTCGAAGATCCGATGCTCGAGCCGCTTGGTGAAAAGACAGAGCCCGGTGCCGTCCCAGTAGAGGATCTTGATGAGGTTGGCCTTGCGGCCGCGGAAGGCAAACAGATGGCCCGAGAACGGGTCATGCAGCAGGATCTCCTGAACCAGGGTCGCCAAACCATCAATGCCTTTGCGCATGTCGGTCACACCGCAGGCGATGTGCACCTTCACGCCGGATGGCGCAACGATCATCGCCCACCTCCGTCGAGTGCAGTGACCAGGCGCTGGATGGTCTCGGGATCGGTGTCGCGCGCAAAACGCAGACGGCGCCCATCCGCCAGCTCGATCTCGATCGCGGGAACCGCACATTCCGGCGCCGATGCAGCCGGACGGGGCGTCATGGCGGCCAAATCGGCAAGGCCGTCGGGCGTGTCGCTGATCGTGACGGGAACAATCCGATGCGCAGGCGCCATGCCCAGGTGCTTGCGCCACTGGAACATCAAACTTGTCGAGATGCCGTACTTGCGGGCGACGCCCGAGACCGATGCGTTCTCGCGTGCTGCCTCATCGATAATGCGCTTCTTGTCGGTATCCGTGTAGTCACGCCGCCGGCGCCGTGGCGAAGGATGAATTTCCCTACGCCTAGGTTTAAGCCTAGGCTGATCGCCACCACCGCGCCGCCAAAGCAGGCCTTCCGGCACGATCGTCTCTTCGTGCTTGAACTCCGCGCGCCAGTTGCCGAACCGCTTCAGCGGCAGCCCGTGAAGCTCGCAATATTCCCGCTGGTTCAGATTGCTGTCGCGCCAGCCCTTCAGGTGCGCGCGCCAAAATGCTTCGAGTTTCAGACGTCTCGATCGCCGTTTTGAGACCATCCCCCACCTCCTTTGCAAACCTCGCCGTGCAAAAGAAGGTCGCGGATCGCTCCCTGTTCTCAAGTGTGCATTCCCTGAACGCTTACAAGGGTTCCCTGATCCGCGCTCAAAATTCCCTGTTAATTTCGGCCAGAAATCTGGCGTAACGCACTGTAATGGCAGCGATTTTCGTCTTCTGCTGGCAAAATTCAAGCCCGGAAAGCGCAAAAATTCCCTGTTTTTCCGGGTTTCGGGGCTCCTAAAGGGCAGAGACCGCCTCGCTCGCGACTGCCTCCACCACCATTTCTCCTTGCGCGATGCCGCCCGCCAACCCATCACGCGGGTTTCGGTTCGAGGTTGCTCCTCTCAGCGCCACCATCTCTACGCTGACGCAGAGTTCACTTCGTTCACCTGCTCCGCGGGGGCGGGCGAAAGCCCGAGCCGCAGTCTCGGCCTCGTTTTGGATCGAGGTTAAACCTCTCACCGTCACCATTTTTCCTTGCGCGCAGCCGCCACACCACTCCTGTGCGCGAAGGCTCCGGTTGGACGCTGCGCTTTACGCCTTCACCAGTCTCCTCAAACAGGACGAGCATTAGCTCCACTCATTGGTTGCGACACGATGGTCGAAACCGATGTGGCTGGTAGCGCCGATCCCACGCTGGGCTTGTAGCAGACACTTCAGGCGGAAATTTCGAGCAGCAAATGTTCCGCAATTTCTTGTCCGTGATCGGCAAAGACTCGCGCTGTGACCTTGTGAATACCCGGGGGAAGCGTTTGTGGGAGATTGATGGACCACAAGTGGGAAGAAGGTGCTGCCTCGACCCATGGTCGACACAGATGCCGATACTGGTTGAAGAAATCTTCGACTAGAGGATTGGAGACAAATGTTCGTTCCATATCCAGTCGACAACTGTGCGTGCCATCAATCTCCAATTGGACGCGCGTTGTTGGACGGGCATCGAAGACGTCAACAAATACACGAGCAATCGGCAGGTCGTTACAGCAGACTTGGCAGCCAATCTGCCAATTGGACGTTTCGTGCGAGCGCTGCGCGACCAGTAGCCGAAGCTGCGGTGGCTCATATGCATCTGCGGCAACGAATCTCGTGCGATAGCTGTTTCCATCAACCGAGAGAATATGAAATCCCTTGGGGCTTCCGTCGCGACTGATCGCTACCGGAACGCCGCTTTGGTTGCGAGGGCCGCTCCACCAGCTTCCGCATGCCGCGGTCAATACCTGATGGTGATGCGGCTCGGACCGAGTGAAGCCATGCCTATGGTCGAGCATGTGATGTTCGGTCGTATGGGAGTGGCCCGAGAAACTGACGCTATGCGGTCGGTCAGAGAGCAGTGAAAGGATTTGTGCGCGGTCTACAGTGATGTCTGCCGGATTGTCGGGCGCCTCGAAATTGACGAGGGGTATGTGCATCGACACGACAACGAGCTGCTCGGGAGGCACATGCTTCAAGACGTTCGCGACGAAGGCCAGCTGGCGTTGTCCGATAAGGCCGCGATAGGGGCGCCCGCCACCACGATAACCTGCGCCGAAATAGTCGACATTGTTGAGCATGATGAATGTTACGCCACCGTGCTGGAACGCATAGTGGGGCGGTCCGAATACGCGCTTCCACGTTTCAAGTGAAAACCGCGGATCCGCAGCGTCGAGGTTCAAGTCGTGATTACCCGGACAGTGGTGCCAAACCATACCGGTCTTCTCCAGCATGCGTGCATAGCGCCGATAAAGATCGAGCCGGTCGCCCACGACATCGCCGTGGTGAATCGCAAACGCAGCTTCGCTGTCGATCACGCGCGCAAGAAGCGAATCGCGCACGAATTCAAGTTCCTCATCACTCCCAGGCTGGGTGTCGGCTACCAGAAGCACATCGAACTGGGTCGCCTCTGGCAATCGTCGCAAAGCAAAGTCGATGCTGCGTGGCAAGGCGTTTGTCGGAGTTCCCTCGCCGTGACGGAGGCGGATCTTGTCTGGGCTTCCGGAAGACTGGTGGAGGTAGGAAAAACGAGGAATGCCAGCTGTCGGTCCCGTCAAGGACCAGTGTGAAGGCTTGATGATGAAAATGCTGTCGCCATCCGAAACGGGTAGCTGCCAGCTCCCGTTGGAATCGGTCAACGTCACATCGTGGCCGTTGGAGACCATCACGCCGGGTATGCCGGCACAGTCGCGATGGCGAATACCGCTTCCGTCGATATCTTCGAACACCGCGCCTCGCGCGTGCGTGGCTGTGCCACTGGCAACCCCATCGCGTGGCAGCGCTTGTGCGGCGAATGCCGCGGCCGACGCTCTTAGAACATTGCGTCGAGTGAGACCACCCCGTGGCCTGTCCTGGTTGTCCATGTTCGCCCTTCGCGATGTTGGCAATCGCTTTGGGGCATGGTCCTAAGTGAGATTCGTGACGCACACGTCACGGAATTCTATCAGTGTCGTGACAGGCGGGGCGACGATACCTCTTCCAATCGTGCGCGGTTCACGTTGGGTCAGGTCCGTGCTTTTGGCTGGCTCTGGCATCGCACTGGACTGAACGTGCATTATGACGGAGGCAGATTTGGATGGCGATGTTTTGGGTAGGTGGCAAGGCCCCTTAGGGATGATGGAATAGAAACCCCTCTCGCAGCTGTTCGCGCTGAATGCGATAGAGGGCTGGTGGGCGGGTCATGCGCGAGCTGGGGCCTTCTTGCGGAACTGCAAATTGCAGTTCTTATGGATCGAAGCCTTTTCGATGGCTTCGAAATCACCTTTGAGGCGAGCCAATTCGGCTGCGGTTGCGCCGTCACCTTTGATGAAGAACGCGGCTGGCCAGAACAAGACGATGGCGACACCGGTTGCAACGGCGTCGTTGCTCGACTTTTCATCCTGAGCTCCGGCGCCTTGGGAGGCGCGGGCGGACACACGGTCGGCCTCGGCGCCGAGCTGTTCACAGCTCAGACTGTTGTGCTGCAGTGGCAAGACATAGGCCGCTTGAATGTCGCTTGATGGAGAATATTCTCACCTGCGAATTTGCATTCGCGCGCTACTTTGTCGAATCCTATGGAGCTTTCCGGTCTCAATCTTTTTGTTTTTCCACGATACGAAAATGCCGCCTTGGCATGGTTGCTGTGAGTTTGAACACTGTCTTGATGACACAGTGACCCGGAGCGCCGAACCAATTCGGCCTTTCAGGTTTTTTGCTTTCTCGGGTTTGCGATTCCATCCTGGATGATTCAATCTCAATATCTTGAAAAGCCGCTTTGCATCATGTTGTCTCGCGGTAGTCAAAAGGAGAGGCCGGTTTCTGGTCATGGCTGCTTGTGCCATCGTTCACAACCCGGCAACGGTCACGGCGTTGGTCCGGGGTTATTTGGGGCAGTATCTTTCTTGCAATCCGTTCAAGCTGTTCTGAAAGCGCGGGAGCGGAACACTTCACATCAGCACTGCGATGGGCTAACGAGCACTTCAACAAAGAGGCACGGGGCAAGAGGGCGACGGCTGTCAGCCCTCAACTGGAGTTCTGGATTGCCATGAGGGCCTTGGCACACGCCATTCGGGACGTCTTCGACGGTCTGAAATATCACCGGTTTTGGCTCAATCTGGCGCTACTCGATTGGGGGCAGCGCTATCATCGCTCGGCCATCGGGATCTTATGGATATTTGGTTCCTTCGCGCTGTTTGTCGGCGTAAAGGCTCTGATCTTTGGATCGCTCACGACGGCGCCACCCGACTATTTCTCGCTCTACGTCGCGCTTGGTTTTCTAGCCTGGGTCTTCATCTCGGCGGTGGTGAATGAGGGCTGCATGGTCTTTGTGCAGTCCGCGACCTGGATACGCGGTATTTCGTTGCCGCTATCGACGTATGTCTATCAATCCGTCTTGAGAAATCTGATCGCGTTCGCAGTGTCGGGCATCTTCGTTATCTGTGCGCTAATCTACTACCGCTGGTCGATCAAACCGATTGCATTGCTGGCGATACCTGCGCTTGGCGTATACATCATCAATGCATTGTGGGTTCAGTTCCTGTTCGGCACAATCTCTGCTCGTTTCAGGGATTTCGCCTATCTAATGCAGACGGCGATGCGGCTCCTCATTTTTCTAACGCCGATTATGTGGATTCCCTCGCAGCTCGGCTCGATTGGCCCCTTTATCTACTGGAACCCCCTCACCCACTTCGTCGAGATATTTCGCGCACCCATACTCGATGGTCAGCCTGCGCTGGGAAGCTGGATGGTTGTGTTGGCCGTCACCGTAATTGGCTGGATCGCCGCCATGCTGGTGTTTGCCCGGTTCCGCCATCGCATCGTTTTCTGGCTGTGAACACAGTGGCAGAGTCGCGGAGTGTCGCAAATGCCCCGAATCGTCGTCGATAATGTCTCGATATCCTATCCGGTGTACGGCACCGGTGGTGGCATTTCGAAACTGCGTTCGGGAGCTGGCAGTGTCGGCTCGCGCAGGATATCGAGAAGCGGCTTTGGCGTGAGCCAGGTCCAAGCGCTCGACAAGATTGCCTTTGCGCTCGAAGATGGCGATCGGCTGGGTCTCATCGGCCGCAATGGTTCTGGCAAGTCGACGCTATTGCGAGTCCTCTCCGGGATCTATCAGCCAGATGGTGGCCATGTGCTGATTTCGGGCCGCATGTCCGCGGTTCTAGAGATTGGATTGGGTATTCGTCACGAGGCGACAGGGTTTCAGAATATCAAGTTGAGGCTTCTTGCGACCAATCCGGCTGGCGAGGTCACTGACGAACTCATTGAGCGGTTGGCTGCATTCACGGAGCTCGGCGAATTTCTCCACATGCCGGTTCGCACATATTCCCGTGGCATGCTGACCCGCCTGGCTTTCACGACAGCTACGGCTGGGCAACCAGAAATCCTGATCCTCGACGAGTGGATCGGTGCTGGTGACATGGCTTTCCAGAAGAAAGCACAGACACACATGCAGAACTTCGTTGACGGCGCCGGGATCGTTATCATCGCCTCCCATAATGCCGCGCTGATCCGAAATATATGCAACAAGGCGGCTTGGATCGACCGCGGCTCGATGCGCATGTTGGGAGACGTCGAGGAGGTCCTGGCAGCCTACGAAAGCGGCTCTTAGGGCCACCCGGGCGACGCCAGATTTATCCCCGCCCCTCAAGACCACAGGTAGCCTGCGGCAAGCATTGGCTTTCACGCGGGACCTTGATCATGGACACGACGCCGAACCTGCGTCTTCCCTACATTTTTTCTGCTCAAGCGCAAAAGCATGTGACCCATAACGAGGGTTTGCAGATCCTCGACGCCTTGGTCCAGCTTGGAGTTGTGAACCGGACGCAGAGTGCGCCGCCTGCATCACCGGTGGACGGTGCGCGCTATATCGTGGCGGTGGCGGCAACTGGGGATTGGTCAGGGCAGGACAACAGCATTGCGATCTACCAGGATGGGGCGTGGATATTTCATGCGCCGCAAGTGGGTTGGCTGGCCTGGGACGCTGCGGCAGGCGAACTGCTTGTGTGGGTTGGAAGTACCTGGATGGCCGCGGTGGCGGGAGGGGCGTCGGGCGCCACAATTCTGGGCGTCAACGCAACGGCTGATGCAACAAACCGGTTGGCGGTCAAATCGGATGCGGTATTGTTCTCGCACGACGATGTGACGCCGGGATCAGGCGATCAGCGTGCCGTTATCAACAAGGCCGCTGTTGGCAATACGGCATCGATCGTGTTTCAGGATAACTGGTCTGGCCGCGCGGAGTTTGGCTTGGCTGGCGACGACGACTGGAGGGTCAAAGTTTCGCCGGATGGTGGGACATGGCGGGAAGCTTTGATCGCGGAGCGCACAACGGGCCGCATTTATCTGCCGCAGACGCCCGCGTGCGCCTACGACAACATTCTTATCAACGGGGACTTCCAACTCAACCAGCGTGTCGTTGCCAATGGCGTAGTTGCATCAGGCGTGTTTGCCCGGGATAGGTGGAAGGCGGGATCTTCTGGTGCCAGTCTTTCTGTTTCAGGCTACGATGTTACATTGGCATCCGGATCAATCGAGCAGAAGATCGTTCCCGATCAGTGGGGAGCTGTGAGCTTTGCGTCGACGCAATTCACGGTCAGCGTCGAGGGCACCAGCAACCACATCTATGTCGAGCTGGGTAGCGCGTCTGGCACGATCGCGCCGGGCGCCGGGCGACGGAGTGTTACGCTGGTCACGGCAGCCGGTGATACGGGGAACCTGACCCTCAAGCTTTTTGCTTCGTCGGGTGCGGTTACCTTTTCTCGCGTCGCCGTGCGTGCCGGTGCCATGCCGTCGGCCTGGCTGGCGCGCCCGTGGGAAATCGAGCTTCGACTGGCGCAGCGGTTTTTCCAGAAGAGCTATCGTGCCGAAATAGCGCCGGGTGCATCTGACCTTTATGGATCACAGGCATGTGTGGCCGATGGCAGCTTCCTCACCGGCTTTGAATTCGCGGTGGCGATGCATGCCAATCCAACATTCACGTTTTGGGCTCCAAACGGCACGCTGAGCAACATGCGGGGATTTGCAACCGGCACACTTGTCGCGGCGACGGCGGCGCAGATCTACAAGCGCGGTGTGCGCTATTTCTCGGCTTCGCCTCTTGTCGATGCGAATTTCTACGAATGCCAATTCGCGGCTGACGCAGAGCCGTGATGATTGGCATGCGATGGCTCAGATGGGGGCAATGCTTCGGTGGTCAAGGCTGGATATGGTGAGCCGGTGACTACGCGATGTTTGTGCAAATTTCGAAAGTGGTTTGTTCCCGAGCTTTTGAACTGCCGCCGGCCGGGAGCAATTTCTATTGCGCGGCTTCACGCAGGAGGTGGGCGCCCGATGCCCGGTCGAGAATGTCGGCGACGGCAGGCCTTAGCGCCGAAGTAGAGAAGTGGCGCTCGGCGTACTGCGTTGCTGCTGCGGATACACGTTCCCAGTGACCGGCATCGAAGTAGGTTTCGACCACAAGGCGCGCAATGTCATTGGCGGTTTCGCCGATGAGCGAAATGTCCGAAAGGCCCGTTGCAGGCATGCCCTCATAGGCAATCTCTGATCCGACCGCGGGAACGCCATAGCCGAGGCTGGTGGCAATCTTGCCCTTGAGGCCAGCGCCATATCGCAGCGGGGCAACCGATAGGCGCACATGGTGGAACACGTCTTCCAACTTGGCAACGTAACCGACCGGCAGGATGTCATCCCGGGCGCTCTCCTTGATCCATTGCGGCATCTCACTGCCAATGATCCTGAGTTTGATGGGCGCAACATCGCGGTCGTTGCAAAGCTGGCGAACCCTTGGCCAGATTTCGTCGACAAGCCATTTGACGGCATCACCGTTGGGGGAGTGCTGAAAGCCGCCAATGAATGCCACGTCGTTCCGGTCGCCGAACGGCTTTGGGCCTCGCCCTGGAATGTCGCGCAAGAGCGGCAGCACGGCGATGTTGTCATAACCCCGCTCGCGCAGGACCTTTTCTTCGAAGGTCGACAGAACGACGGCAAGATTGCTGCGACGGATGAGCTTCAGCTCGGCATCCATCGCGGCGCGGGCTGCAGCCATCTGATCGGGATCGCCTGAAATTCTGGCTTCGCGTTCCTGGCGAATGCCGTGCATGTCCACCGTGTAAAAGATTGTCGAGGCCTTCGGTGCGAGGTTGTTGACGACACCAATCGAATCCTTGGCGACGGGCAACCGCGACAGGATCACATATTTGAACATGTCGCCGCGTTCTTTGAGGTAGTCCTGCACGCTGGAATAGAAGGGAGCGTAGACGCACTCCACACCCATCGATTGCAGCTTCTCCGTATAGTGGCCGAAGTGGGCGAAGTTGGTCTGAGGTATGAAGTGAACGCGGTATCCGAGGTTGACGAGAATCTTGATGACATTGAACATGTCGATCGATCCGGAGTCGCGATCAGGAGTGGGCGTTACCGCGTCGATAATCAAGACATGTCCGATCGGACGCCGGTCGCTTGCCTGTTCCGGGTTGCTGGCATTGGGCAGGTGGCTTGCAAGCTGGGCCTGCCAACGCTTGAAGAAGTGCTCACGGTTGACGGTCTGATATCGCTTCAGTCCGCTCGATTCATCGGTGCCGTTAGAAATGCCTTCGTAGTGGATCAACTCCGAGGCGGGCTGATAGAGGACCCTGTAGCCCGCCGCACGGACGGCGAAAGCCATGTCCGTGTCTTCGTAATAGGCCTTCTCGAATGACGTGTTGAAGCGACCCAGCTGTTCGAACAGCGCACGGGAAATCATCAAGGACGCGCCTGACACGTAATCGACATCGCGAACGAAATTGAAGCGCGGATGCCGCGGGTCTTGCAACCTGCCCCAGTTCCAGCCGCTGGCATCCTCCCAAATGATACCGCCTGCTTCCTGAAGCCTGCCGTCCGCAAAGACGAGCTTCGAGCCGACCATTCCGACGTTGCCATGCTCGCGGAACGTATTGCGGAGTGCTCGCAGCCAGTTGGGCGCAACGCTGGTGTCGTTGTTGAGGAACACGAGATAGTTGCCACGGGCCTGGGCGGAGCCCGCGTTGCAGTTTCCAATGAAGCCGAGGTTTTCGTCGTTCCTGAAGTAACGCAGGCCCGGAATTTGCTGCAGAATCGTGGCTGTCTCGTCGGTGGAACAGTCGTCCATGACGATCACCTCGAAGGTGTCGTCGGTATGAAGGCTTGTCAGCGAGCGCAAGCATGCCAAGGTGTATGAAATCTGATTGTAGACAGGAATGATGATCGAGATTTCAGGACGCTCGACGTTAGGGAAAGATAAGCCTTCGAGAGCGGAGCCCAGATCGGCAGAGGCTACAACCACAGGACCGGGAGGCGGCAAGATGTCGGCAGCAGCCTGTGCGGCAACCTGGAGATTTGTTGGCGAGAGCGCGCCGAAGCGCGGAACCGCCCTGCGGAGCAGAGCTGCACGATAGCGTTCGGGTAACGGCAGCAGGCGGTAGCCGGTGCGCATGACGCCCCAGGCAATGCCTTTGGCGCCAGTGCGAAACGGCCGGGTCTGGATGCCGTGCAACTGCTCTGATACCGCTTGGAGCTGGCGGCGAAGATGCGCGATGTGCGCGTCACTCTGTTCCGAGTAGGCCTTCGAGCGTTGCCGTACCAGTGAGTTTTCCAGTTCCTGGCGTTCGGATTCCGCTTTGGCTTTCTGGCGTTCCTGTTCGAGCTTTTGTTCGAGTGTCTGGGCGTGTCTGCCCCAGTTTTGGTCGGCGCTGTTGAGGCGCAGTTCGTAGGCCGTCTGGATTTCGAGCAGCTTGTTGTTGAGCCGGTCAAGTGTGGCGCGAAGGCCCGCGACTTCCCCATTGGTCCTGGAGTTTTTCTCCTCCAGTTCCGCTATCTCAGCAGTGAGCTCTGCAGCCCGATCGACAGATTTCGCGTGTCGAGCCAGCAGTGTCTCGTGCTGGCGAACGGCTTGTTCCTGCTGTGCTCCAAGAGCTTCGTTCTTCTGGGCAGTCTCTTCCAGCTGTGCGATGAGCTGTTCGTTCTCGCGGACAGCCTTGTCCCTCTGCGCCAAGAGTGCCTGGTTCTCGCGGACAGCCTTGTCCCTCTGCGCCAAGAGTGCTTCGTTCTCGCGGACAGTCTCGTCCCACTGTGCGAGTAGCGTTTCATTCTTGCGGACAGTTTCGTCCTGCTGGGCCAGGAGTTCCGCGCTCTCGCGGAGTGCTGCCGATTGATGCTGTCGAACGCCTTCGAGCGTTGCCAAGGCATCGTTAAAGAGCTGTCCAAGTGCCAATGTCTGGCTTTCAGGTATTACGCTGCTTTCACCGTCAGCTTCTTGAAACGCCGCAACCTTGGCGATGAGGATGGCTAATCGCTCTTCGGTTTCTGAGTGTTGGGCCAGCAATGCCTCATGCTCTTCTTCGGCTTTGGCTTGCTGCCGATGAATTGTCTGGATTTCTGAGAGCGCTTCGTCGTAGCGGCGCTCAAGCTCGACCTTTTGCCGCTGCAGGTCGTCAAATTGGGTGGTTAATGCTGTCAGGTGTTCCTGTCTGTCGGTGTGCTGTGCCTGCAGGCTGTCGTGCGTGCTGGAAATCTCGCGGTTGATGCGCTCCAATTCGGCGATCCGTGACGCTGCCTGGTCGCGTTCGTCGCGAGTGTGCTGCACGGCTTTTTCAAGCTCAGCGATTTGGGCGCCCAATTCTGCTGCACGGTTGCGGACATGCTCCAGTTCGGTGATGCGCGTCAGTGCTGCGTCGCGTTCGGCATTGGCGCGTTCTGCGGATTTTCTCAGCTCGGCGATCTCGGCGTTCAGCTCGGCGGTGCGGACGCGCGTGCTTTCCTGCAAGGCAGTCATCGTTCGGCGCACGGACGCAGCGTCGATCACGGATGCATGGAGCTGTTCGATGCGGGTGTCACCATCCGTCCGCAGACGTTCAAGCTCGCCGCGAGCGTAGTACAGTTCCTGCTTGAGCAGCGAGATCTGCTCATCGAATGCAGTGCGCTGCACGTCCAAAAGGCGTTCCTGAAACGCGCTCTGCAAAGCAATCAGCTGTGGGTGTTCATCAGCTGCTTTTATAAGCTGTGAATCGTGCGAGGGCGGTACGGGCTTGGTAGTAGTCTTTGAAATCAATTTCTTTACCTGGAAATGTCGGCCAGCACTGCTATTGGGTGCTTCCAGGGCCAGGAAGGTTTGGGCCTCCCGCGGCGTGCTGATCGACAGTAGATCGAAAAATTCTGATAGCTCGGGTCCGGTTATTCCCTCTCCGGGATTGCTTGAAATGTTCTCATAGGCATACCCGAATGGCGTCAACGAGGAGCCGCGGCGGGCGTGGTGCTGTAGTGACGGGATTGCCTCGGATGCCGCCGCGGCGATAACTTCGGGTCTGAGCTCACCCAGTTCCGGCTCGAAAAACTTGGCTAGGCGGACAACGACAGTGGCAGGGTCACTAACAAGCTGGTCGTATGTCAGCCAGAATGTCCGCTCGTCTCCTAAGACGCAATCGCGAATGCGCAAATTGTAGTCGCAGTAGAGCTTTCCGGCCCAGTCGAGAGACATCCGGTTGCGCCGTGCCAGCGACAGCACAACCTCTTCGGGATGCCGCAGAATGACGATGTGGCGCAATTGGCTTTCCAACCGCTCAGCGAGGGCGGTCCAGAGCGGATGCACGATCGCCAGACGAGGATCCTTGACGGCAATTGGGCGGTCGAACGCGAATTCGGATTCAGCAATCCGCCCAAGTTCGTCGATGTCCGCTGCAACCCCTTCAGAATCAAGCCAATTGTAGGGGAGCAAGCCCGGCCTATCCCAGGCCATGGCGAAGCGCGCCATGAACTTGTCATGCAGGGCGACGATGCGCCAGTTTTCGTAAAAGCCGGTCATGTTGTCGCTGCCGGCCGGCATCAAACTGATGCCGAGATCAGCACCGAGCTTGTCGATTACGTTCCCCAGCAGCGATGTTCCGCTGCGATGCATGCCCAAAAGCAGCATGATAGAAGGGTTCGTCGTCAAGGCTACGCTCACAAATGTGTTGGCCCGATTTGCTTTTCCAGGCTGGTTGAGATTTCAGCCGCCGCAGGACCTAAGATAGCAGCGTCCAGACCGCTGGAACACTTGAGGGCTGAGCGCTAGCGGCATAGCGCTCAATACCGTTTTTCGATTTTGTGCGCAAATGCATGTGCGAGAAGAAAGATGCACGGAACTGGCTGAAATTTGGGCGTCGGGTCAGTGATCGAGACTGTGCGGCAAGTCTTGAATGCAGCAAGTCAATTCTATCCGGCCAAGCGGAGCAGCGTTGAGTGAGATGCGTGTGTCCTTGGCGCAACATTGGGGACATGGATGGATGCCGGCGCACTGGATTTTTCATCGTTAGTCCAATACGGAGCCCGGGCCGGGTTTTCAATGGAACGCACCGCGAGGTAGGTGCTATGCGGCCGTCTCGACGCTGGAGCTGTGACTATTGCCACAGGCGAGTCCGAATGTTGGCTTCGGGTGAACCGGGCTGGTGATAGCGAGGTCGATCTCATGCGCTGGTATGCAGCCATCACTGCCGCCGATTGTCGGTCGTTTCATAATTTGGAAACATGCGGAGCGATCAACTTGGAAAACAGTTTCAGAAAGCTTTCGTGGTTCTTGTGCCTGCCCGTGTGAATGACTATGACCAATTTCCCAAGGTAGGTAAGACGTCTAGGCCAAGCGGGCGCGCATGCCGCGGGCAACTTCGAGTTCTTGATCAGCCGCGCAGTCCTTCTGCAACCGGCTCGAAAGGAGAGCATGCAGGTTTTCAAGGCCGTGCTTCATTCGATTGGGGAAATCTCGTCGACGGAGGAGGTTGCTGCAAAAGTAAATTCTGTTTTCGAGCAGCCGCTGCAAATTATGGGTTGGAGTTTCGATGTCCGCGGGGACCGGCCACATGCGATGGCGATATCCCGGACCAATCCGGACGCTTTGCTGACAATCGTGCCGGCGACACATGCGGCATTCCGCGCGGTGAGGCGATTTCCGAAGACGTTGGAAGTCGATACGTTTCGAATGAAGCGGTGCGTGGCTGATGCGATCGCAAGTCACTATCCGGTGCGGCGTGACATATCGGGTGCGCCTCTTCGTGTCATCGTCATGGTCCCTTGGCTTCCGAACAACCCAAACAACAACATTCTGAGGGTCGTGGCAGGATATCTGGCAGGACTTAACCGGCATCCTGATGTCGAGGACGTTCTGCTTCTGATTACCAACGAGACGGCGACGCGGGCCGACAGTACTCAGCCTGAAGCGCGGTTTGATGCGCGCAGCTATCTCTCGACACATCAGAATGTTGCCGTGGAATTTGGAGCGAAGGCCGAACAAGTGGTGTGTGCTCCGCCGCCTTTCCAGGACGGTGGCAACGTGGCATGGCATCTGAAGCTACTGGATAGCTTTCAGCCGAACGCCGTCTTTGTGCCCAATTTCGAAATGACATCGGCCCATATTCACGGTTTTGGTCGCTCTTGCGCCACGGTCTACCTTCAGACCTCTGTCCGCAATCGTCCGCCTTACGATTTCACGCGCTATCTTTACCTGGGCGAGCGCCGCACGATCGATGCCAGCCATATCCATCCCGATAGGTGGCATTATCACACATTCGGCTATGAGCGTTTCGGTGCCGGTTCCGCATTGTCACGTGCGGACATAGGAGTTGGAGAGACAGACTTCATTCTGGTTTCGGCGGGCAACCGGCTCGAAGTCGAAATCAATGAGGAGATCGGCAAGATCGTCGCTCAGACAATGGCGAAACACGGCAGAGTCAAGTGGATGCTGCTGGGGACGCAGGATGCCGACAAGATCCGCGCAAATTTGGGCTCGACGGTAGCTGGGTTCGAGGATCGCTTAATCTTCAAAGGTTACGTGAAGGAAGTCGGCGATTATCTCGGCTTGTGCGATGTGTATGTCAATCCGCGGTGTACTGGTGGCGCGGTATCGATGGCGCTGGCGGTTTACGGTGGCACGCCTGTAATGAGTTTTACCGGGAACGATGCCGGAAACTTCCTCGTCAAAGATATGATTTGTGCGTCGCCGGCGGTTTATGCCGCGCAGCTCGACCGGCTTGCGGGCGACCCGACCTATCTCGCCACGATCGAGCAGTTGCAGCGAACCAGATTCAACGATCATCACACGATCGATGCTTCAGTGGCGGATCTTGTAGGGCATCTCAAGGCTGCCCTACAAGACAGGCGGGTGGCATGACAGATGTCGAACACATTGCAGGGAAGACGTGCGTCGTTGTTGGCGCCGGCGGGTTCCTGGGGGCTCAACTCTGCCCGCGCCTCGTTGCATTGGGCGCGAAGGTGCGCGCCTATGGACGTACACGCTATTACGAAGCGCCGCTGAAAGGTGTCCATTGGTTCACGGGCACTCTGGAAGATGTTCAGAAGCTTGCGACCTTGCTCGAGGGCGTGGATGTGGTCTTTCATCTGGCAGCAACGTCATCCCCAGCGAGTGCGGAGGCTAGCCGTGTCTCCGATCTCAATACCAATGTTGGCGGCTCACTCGGGCTGCTCGATCTGTGCCGGCATGCAGGGATAGAACGGATCGTTTTTGCATCGTCCGGCGGGACCGTCTATGGCGACGCGAACAACCCGCCTTTCAGCGAAAGCACATTGCCCAAGCCGATTTCGGCCTATGGTATCAACAAGCTCGCCGCCGAGCACTATCACCGTCTCTACAACCATCACTACGGCATGCGAAACATCTCGTTGCGCATCGCCAATCCGTTCGGGCCCTATCAACACGGTTTGAAGAGCCAGGGAATTGTTTCCGTTTTCACGCGGCAGGTGCTTGAGGGGAGTACCATTCGCGTCTGGGGAGATGGCTCTGTTCAGCGCGACTACCTTTATGGCGCGGATGTCGCTGAGGCTATGATCAAGGCGGCCATCTATGACGGCGGTGCAGATACGTTCAATATCGGCAGCGGCGTGGGCCGCTCGATCAACGACGTGATCGGCGCGCTGGAGATTGTGCTTGGGCAGAAGATTCCCGTAGAGTTCCAGAAGTCTCGGCGCATTGACGTTGCTACCAGCATTCTGGACTGCTCGCTGGCCAAACGTGAACTCGGTTGGCATGCCGGGTCCGACTGGATGACGTCTCTAGAAGAGACGTGCAACTGGATCCGCCAGGACATCAGAGCCGCCAACACCTGAAATACGGATTCTGACATGGGTATCGATCTTCCAGCGTTTGAATTCCTGTTGCGCGCACACCAAGAACTTGGCGATTTCGGTCGCACCGTTGTTCTCGGCCGGCAGCGGCTTCTCGTGCGCAACGATCAGGAAAAGCAAGCGTTCGGCGCGAAGCTTAACAAATATCGCCCCGATCTTTCGATGGACGATATCGCGCATGATTATGTCGACGGTCTAATCGACAAGCTCGGCGGTCGCCCATGCCACTTCATGGACAACAGCGCCTATGAGGGCGCGCAGGTCATCCACGATCTCAACGAGCCGTTGCCGGAAAAGTTGCGCAACAGCTACGACACCGTGATTGATGTCGGGGCGCTGGAGCACGTCTTCAACATCGGAACCGGCATGAAAAACATGGCGGAGATGGTTGCTCCGGGCGGGCAGTTCCTCTGCCTCAACATTGCAAACAACCATCTGGGGCACGGCTTCTGGCAATTCAGTCCGGAGGTCTTCTTCCGCACGTTCTCCCCTGTTCACGGGTTCGAGACGCGCATGGCGGATCTCTACTATCAGGGCGGTTTTCATTCGCTGCGCGATCCGCAGATCGCGGGCAGGCGGCTGCCGATCAAGACGCCGGGCTATACCTACATAGCCTACGCCGCGCGCAAGACCGCAGTCGTTCCGTTGTTTGCCAAGGGCTGGCCAGTGCAAGCCGACGAAGCCGCGGCATCGACGCTTTTTCTGTCGCGCATGGCTGCCAGGGACGGCAAGCTCGATGAAGCGGAGCGTATCATCAGGGAAGCGATCGCGGCCTATCCAGACAATCCAATTTATTACACGCAGCTTTCGCGACTTGTGCGTGGCCAGCGCGGAGACCTGGCGGAAGCCGACACTTTGAGTGCGCGCGCCTATGAACTTGCAAGCGATAATGATGTCGTCGCTGGTGAACGCAACGCAGTTCTGAAGGC
Organism: Hyphomicrobiaceae bacterium; assembly: GCA_020442165.1. Taxonomy (GTDB): domain Bacteria; phylum Pseudomonadota; class Alphaproteobacteria; order Rhizobiales; family Hyphomicrobiaceae; genus JAEUMD01. The sequence goes on from JAGRKV010000060.1 coordinate 18,744, forward strand.
ATTGGGTCATTCCAAGCTTGAAAATGATGCTGTCGCGACTGGTTCACCTTTGGCGACGAAGGCCGCAAGTGGCAACGGTGCTGATGCCGATGCCGCAACGTCGTCAAAGTTGATATCGCGCGAAGGTGCTGCTGGTTTTGGCAAGCCGGGTGCAGCGGTAGCTCAGGATAGGCAGCTTGCTTCGGCGGAGCCGGTTGCCGGCAACGGGGAAAAGCAGCCCGCCATCATCGGCATCGGTCCGATCTTTGTTGCTTACGACGATCCGCGCATTCCGCAGGCGACGCGCGATGCGCTGGCGCGCGGACGCTATGAATTCAAGGAGCGCGAGATTGCCCGCCGGTTGCTGCGACGGGGCGACCGCGTCATCGAGCTTGGCGCGGGCATGGGGGTCGTATCGCTGACGATTGCCGATCTCATCGGTGGCGATGCCGTGATGAGCTTCGAGGCCAATCCAACGATCATTGAGTTGGCGCGTGAGAATGTGGCGCAGAGCGGGATGCCGGTGACGTTGCGTCATGCAATTGCAAGTCCACGGCCCATCGCGGAGAAGACACCGCACATCGACTTCTTCGTGCTCAACTCGTTTGAAGCTTCGTCAACGCGGCAAATTTCGCGCGCGCAGAAGGCGGTCAAGGTGCCGGCGGTTCCGCTGGAGGACGAGATTGCAAGACACCGCGCCAATGCTTTGGTATTCGATATCGAAGGCTTCGAGGAAGAGATCGTCAAGTATGCGGATCTGTCGGGCATCGACAAGGTGATCTTCGAAATACATCCAAAAATCCTGGGGCGTGACAAGACGCTGGAGCTTGTGCAGCTGCTGGAGGATCAGGGCTTGTATTTGCGCCAGGATCTGATCTTCGGCGATGTCATCGCGTTCCAGCGGGGTTCCGCCCCGGCGGGCAAATCGGGGCATGAAGTCTTTGCGGTTACACTCGATTTCGAGGAAGCCGTGGGAACGCAAGATCATGTTCGCGCCAGCGCGTTGGCCGCAGAACTGGTGGCGCCGCTCGCGGAAAATGCCTACTACCATTATCGCGTCGCGCAACTCCTCCGCGCCAAAGGCGAGGACAGCCTCGAGGCATGCGAGAAATCGGCCGAGCTTGGATCGGGTGACTTCCTGCTCTATGCGGATCTTGCCTCGACACTGGCTGAGCGCGGCAAGATGAGGGAGGCTGCAGCGGCCCTTGCACGCCTTGAGACCCTTTACCCGCGCAGCCCGAGCATCAATACCTTGCGAAGGCGCATCATTCCTCATCTCAGCTGAGACTGCGCATGTAGCCTGATCGCCATGCATGTAACCGCCCCCGCTGCGCAGAGACGGAAGAAAATCGCGCCAATCGCTTTTTCAGCGGCCTGTTAGCATACTTGGCTCTACGGTGCAGGCTTAATTGCCTGTCGGAGAGTTTTTCGGTGCCGCTGACTTGGGAACCAGCAGTTGCACCCGGTCAATGATGGCGTCCAATTCACCTGCCACTAAGCTAGTGACATATTCTTGCCCCTCTCGCGTAAAGTGATTTAAGTCCCATTGTATCGGAATCCCGCTCTTTGTAATCACGGTACAGGAGTTGTTGTGACAAAGCTTTTTCAATAGTGAAACATAATTCACGCCCTTGCTTGTAAAAGCGTTACGAAGTTTGTCATCGTTTGCCGTCATTGCAATAGTTGTTCGCCTGTCGCCGTTCAGCGCCCGGTATGCCAATATTTCGGATACCGGAGTTTTGAAGTTTGGGCGATTGCCGATTAATATTACTGTTGCACCAAGTGTGCGGACCTTTGCGATCGTAGCAAGGGCATCGGTCAAATTTCCGCTCCGCCAAGTCGTTGCCATGATCACAATTCGTGGTTTGTTTGTCGTGATCCACTTGAATACATTGTCATTAAAAGACTTACAGTTAGGTCGCTTCGAGCTTTTCAAGTTCAGAATTGGCGCACAAGCTGACGACGTGGCTTGGGAAAGCTTTATGCCCCGCTTGCTTAGTAATCCATTCAAGCCGTGATAGATGTCAGCGGCATGACTGTCGCCCCAAAGCAATGCATCTCGAGACGCTAAGCAATTGACTGAATCAAGGTCCTGCCATCCTTGTTCCGGACGCATGAAGCACTTTCCTTCGCGATAGATGGACTGATATTTGTAACGGCGATATGTGAGGAGCTGTGCTACGTCCCGAGGAAGACGTGATACAAATCCATCGTAGTGGATCACCGCCGCTCCTATGGCTGCCAAAGCCGCCAGCGAGGAGATTGAAGCTGCAAATACTCCCGTCCTAGACAGCAATTCTTTAGGAGCACGGAACGGCTGCTCGATGAATTTATATGATGCCCAACCAAGCACAATCGATGCCGCCAAAACTCCGCTCGCTCTCGCCATGGCTGTGGCTTCCGGGAACAATGGCTCTGAGAATATGATCAGTGGCCAGTGAACCATATAGATGGAATACGACCACAGTCCCAAAAGCCGTATCGGCCTCCATTCAAGAAACTGGCACGTGAAGGTTTTGTATCGCTCGCACCCCAGGATAACCGCTGCGGTTCCAAGAACAGGAACAGCAGCAGTGAGGCCTGGAAATCTCATGGTTTCGGTGAAATAGATAATACTAGCTACGATCGATCCAAGTCCTGCAATCGACATGACTTCGGCAACAACGCGTTTTTGGGGAAGCCAAGTTCTTGGAAGTGCGAGCAGTGAACCTACCAGCAATTCCCAGGCCCTGAAGGGTAATAGGTAGAATGCAGCGGATGGGTCGCGATTCAGTTGCCACTCTGCCGCCAATAGCGATGCCACCGCCACTACCGCGATGGAGACGCCACGACTCTTTGGGGCAAACTTATACAAAAGCAAAATGAACAAGGGGAAGACAACGTAGAACTGCTCTTCAACGCCCAATGACCAATAGTGCAGGAGGGGCTGTGTTTTTGCTGAATCGTCAAAATATCCGGACGACAGATAGAAGAAGACGTTGGCAGAAAATCCAGACGCATACGCTGCGGATCGGGCCAGCGCTGAAAATCGGTCTGGCAGCAATAGCCAATACCCTAGAGCGAAGACGCTCAGGGTGACGGCTACATAGACTGGAATGATTCGTCGAAAACGTTTCTCGTAAAACCAGAGAATGTTGAACTTATCTCTAGCTTCGATATGCTTATAGATTGCTTTGGAGATCAAAAAACCGGAAATGACAAAGAAAACATCTACGCCAACGAAGCCGCCAGAAAACTGCGCCAAATTTAGATGAAACATTACGACTGAGATCACGGCGACTGCACGGAGCCCGTCAATGTAGCCACGCCAGCTCGGATCTGCGGTTTCAACACTGTGCTTGGCCATTCGACGCATCTCGCAGCTTCAGGTTAAAGGTGGTGCAGAGTTCGTCGTCTACACCAACCGCCGGTCGCGACAATGGTCGAGAAAGCGTTGCTTCAAGACGGCCAAGGCCTGTTCATCCCCGCCTTCGCCTATGGGGCGCGATGTGATCTCGTTGTAGAGCGACTCTGCAATCGAGAAGACCTCATATTTTCGCATCCGCTCAAGCGCGCTTTCGCGTTTGTCATCAACCTGAGAGGAATTGATCCGCTCGCCAAGGGGGATGAGACAGTGCGGATGGTAGTCCTCTCCAAGGAAGGTTGAGATGTCCATCAGTAATGCTTCTGGCTCGCGGGAAATTCGTTCGAAGTCGAGACGGAAAGCCTTCCTGTTGCCGAGCACCCGTTCACCGTACCAGGCATTTTCGGTGTGTGTGATCCATGTTCGAAGGCCGGTTGTCAGATCCTGAGCCTGCGCTCCAACAGCCTCGAATCCTTCGAGGGAGGCTGCGACCTCATGGGGTTTGCGCAAGTTGTGGATAAACTGCGCGTCGGGGAACATTTCGATCAGCGGCCACAGGAACTGAGAATTGAGCGGTGTTCCATCAACCCAACGGCGCTTGGGGTCGTCGACAGCGCGGCGAATCTGCAAATGCTTGGTTGGATTGTTGGGATTGATGCGAATTTCGCCGCGGGCGACGTAGTCGCCATAAAAGATGCGACAACGTTCCTCGAACACATCGTGTACAATGGCATTGATGGCCTCGCCAATACGGCGCATGAACGGCTCTTGTGGGAAGCCAACATTCGACAGGTGGGAGAACCGTTCACGTTCGGAGCCGATAGCATAGCTCAGGAACGCGCCCGTTCCGAGACTTGCGATCCAGCTCGTTTCGGGCATAGGTTGAATGTTGGGATGCTGGCCGAGCACCCAAGTCAGGATCGATGTGCCGGATCGCGGAGCGCCGATGATGAAGATCGGGCGAACGTCATCGCGAAACTTCGGCTCAGATTTCAATGTCTTTTGCTCCATGTATTTCATCAGCGGCCGGCGCGCGCGTTGCGCCCGGCGATGTAGCCGTATCGCGGGCCCCGCCATAGTCGCGAGGCGATGTTTCAGCCGGGACATTTGGGCTGTTGCGCCTCAGTTCTTGATGCATATGTGAACGGGAGTCGTGGTAGATGTGCCGGTTGCTGAATGTCAAGTTGGTGCTCATCCTCGCGTCAATATTTTTCTGCGAGCGTGGCCGAAAATGACGCGTTGACCTTAGATTATGCAGTTTTGGCGTTCTCGAGTTCACAAAGCAGAACACATATCGGTATCGCTCTGCCGTTGCTGGTCCTGGATCATGCTCAAGGCGACGACCTGAGCCGCATCGCGATCGGTCGCTGCCGAGATGTTGGGGGAATTTCGTGCATTTGAGCCCCATGATTTGCAGCCCATCAATCAATTGGGAGCTGGCGTGCAGTTCTCCAATTCGTCATCAAGTGCATCTTGCTGGCCGAGATCCGCACGGCTGACACGCTACTATTCACCCACGATCAATAGATCACCCAATGTCCAGTTGATTGCTTTTTCGTCACACAGGAAGAAATACGAATGGGTAGGATGAGTTGTTCAGCTGCTGAGGATGAAATTGCGGTGTTGTTCGCTCATGGTTGACTCCGTCAACCCTGTGCACCAAACATACCTATAGATTTGGTCGGTGCACGCGCGGGCATATTTCCTCTCGTCGCTGCGCAGAATTGAAGCCACGAACAGACAATGGGAAACGATCGAGCATGAAGCGATATACCTTTGTTTTCGCTGCCGTTGCCGTGCTGGTTGCGGGTTGTAATCAGGAGAATGCTTCGAAGGACGTATCGGAGAAGCCGGCTGCGAGCCCGTCGACTACGACGACCGCTGCTGCACCGCCAGCCGCAGCACCTTCAGCTGCGGCCACCTTCTGCCGCGTCAAGCTTGCTTCGAAAATGTGTGCTGAACCAGGACGTTTCGACGCCGATGGCATCTTTGAAAAGGATATCTACAAAGGTGCCAACACCGATTCGAAAGTCTGCATGGAGCGCGCGAAGGCTTATGCCTTTTTTTGCAAGACCGATCAGCCGGTCACTGCCGAATTCGTCAAGGATGGTCAGGTTGCCGAGAGCACGACATTCACGAAGTCACAGTGACATGACGTGAGCATGCGAGTGCTTCTACACCAATAGATGACTGCGATTATGTAAGGCGTGGGCGGCATTTCTGCCCATGCCAAATTGCTCGGCAGATACGGATACAAGAATTTTGTCGCATTGCTTCGGGCAGGCGGGTCGTCGGCGGTCTGGCCAAGTTATGTGGTGTGTATTGGCCCAGAGGCGTACAGGCCGGCCTGGGTTCGCACTTTTCGAATGTTGCCATAACGCCAAAGCATTTTCGGAACATTAGATCGTTTCAGACTTAGGTCGAAACGATCCGGGTTTCGTCGCTTACGCGGCCACTCTTGCTATCGCTCGGGCTGCTCCGCAGTCTCGGCCTTAGCGATTCCGCCTTTATCGGAACCGCTCTAGGTGCACCCCGACGCCAGGTGTGCACCATCTCCTGGTGAGAAAAGTAGTTGGTCAGAGATCTATGGCCACCGTGTTAAACGGTCGTCTGCTGTCGCTGAAATCCAGCATTGTCGGCAATCGCATCACACAATGTGCATACTGCCGTCGTCGTAGACGGTTGTGGTCGATACGAGCTGCGAATTTGAATCATAATAGGCCGTCCAGTGGGTCCAATCGTTGGTGTTATATGGGTCGTAGTGGCGGACCCACCGTGTGTCGTCATCCATCCACGTCGTCTGATCGGTAATGGCGCCATTGGCGTCGCGAGTGACACGGTAACTATCCCAAGTGTATTGATCGGCGACGTCGACGAATGTCTGCCAGATTCCACCGTCATCCATCCAGGTGATCTGTCCGGTTGTAGCGCCGTTTGCGTCCGAGGAGACGCGATAGTGCGACCAGGTTTGGGTGCCGGACACATCGTAGAATGTGCGCGAAATGCCACCGTCATCC
>JAGRKV010000061.1 GCA_020442165.1 Hyphomicrobiaceae bacterium
ATAGGTCGCGGGGTTGGAACGCGGCGTGCGGCCGATCGGCGACTGGTCGATGTCGATCACCTTGTCGAGGTGTTCAAGCCCCAGGATCTTGTCGTGCTCGCCAGGATGCTCGCGCGCATTGTTGAGGCGGCGGGCAACGGATTTGTAGACGGTGTCGATCAGCAGCGTGGACTTGCCGCCGCCCGAAACGCCGGTGATGCAGGTGAGCAGCCCGAGCGGGATCTCAGCTGTGACGTTCTTGAGGTTGTTGCCACGCGCGCCGACAACGGTGAGCGCCTTGCCCTTCTGTGGCTCACGGCGCGTCTTCGGCAGCGGGATCTGGCGTTCGCCTGAGAGATATTGGCCGGTAAGGCTGTTGGCATCCGCCATGATGTCGTCGGGCGAACCCTGCGCGACGATCTCGCCACCATGCACGCCAGCTCCCGGACCGATGTCGACGACATAATCGGCGGTCAGGATCGCGTCTTCGTCGTGCTCGACGACGATGACGGTGTTGCCGAGGTCGCGCAGATGGCGCAGCGTCGCGAGCAGGCGATCGTTGTCGCGCTGATGCAACCCGATGGAGGGTTCGTCGAGCACGTAGAGAACGCCGGTGAGGCCGGAGCCGATCTGCGAGGCGAGGCGGATGCGCTGCGACTCACCGCCTGACAGCGTGCCTGAAGATCGCGACAGTGTGAGATATTCAAGACCAACATCGTTGAGGAAGCGCAGCCGTTCCGTGATCTCCTTCAGGATGCGCGTTGCGATCTCGCTCTGTTGCTTCGTGAAAGTGCCGGGCAGTTCTGCGAACCACACGTTCGCCATGCGGATCGACATGTCGGTGACTTCGCCGATGTGCTTTTCCCCGACTTTGACCGCCAGCGCCTGCGGTTTCAGGCGATAGCCGTTGCAGGCATCGCACGGGCGCGAACCCTGATAGCGCGATAGCTCATCACGCACCCACTCCGAATCCGTTTCCCGCCAGCGACGCTCGATGTTGCCGATGACGCCCTCGAACGTCTTCGTCGTATGATAGTCGCGCACGCCGTCGAAGTAGGTGAACTTGATCTCTTCGTCGCCCGAGCCATAGAGGATCGCGAGCTGAACGTGCTTGGGCAACCGCTCCCATGCAGTGTCCGTTTTGACCTTGTAGTGCTTGGCGAGGCTTTCCAGCGTCTGCTCGTAGTAGGGCGAGGTCGCGCCGGTCTTGGCCCACGGATAGACAGCGCCATCGGCGAGCGACAGCGATCCATCGGGCACCACGAGATCGGGCTCGAATTGCAACTCGGTGCCAAGTCCGTCGCAGGTGGGGCAGGCGCCGGCCGGCGCGTTGAAGGAGAACAGTCGCGGTTCGATCTCGTCGATCGTGAATCCAGACACTGGGCAGGCAAAGCGCGCGGAGAACGTGATGCGCTCGTGCGTGTCGTTCTTCGATTTGTTGGCGCCTTCGGTCTCCGATTTCGGCAGCGGCTTATCGGCGAACTCGGCGTAAGCGAGGCCGTCCGAAAGGTTGAGGGCAGTCTCGAAACTGTCGGCAAGCCGCGTCGCCACGTCTTTCTTGACGATGATGCGGTCCACAACAACGTCAATGTCGTGCTTGAACTTCTTGTCGAGCTTGGGTGCGTCGGGGATCTCATAGAACTCACCGTCGACCTTGACGCGCTGGAACCCCTTCTTCTGCAGTTCGGCAAGCTCCTTGCGAAACTCGCCCTTGCGGCCCCGGCTGATAGGCGCGAGCAGATAGAGCCGTGTGCCTTCCGGCAATGCCAGAACCCGGTCGACCATCTGTGACACGGTCTGGCTCTCGATCGGCAGTCCTGTGGCAGGCGAATAGGGCACGCCGACCCGCGCGAATAGCAAGCGCAGGTAGTCGTAGATCTCGGTGACAGTGCCAACCGTCGAACGTGGATTTTTGCTCGTCGTCTTCTGTTCGATGGAGATAGCGGGAGATAGCCCATCGATGTGGTCGACATCCGGCTTCTGCATCATTTCCAGGAACTGGCGCGCGTAGGCCGACAGGCTCTCGACGTAGCGCCGCTGGCCTTCCGCATAGATGGTGTCGAAGGCGAGCGAGGACTTGCCCGAACCCGAAAGTCCCGTGAACACGACGAGCGCATCGCGCGGGATTTCCAGATCGACGTTCTTCAAATTGTGCTCGCGCGCGCCCCGGACGTGAATGGTCTTCATCAGGTCGGAGGTGGCAGGGGCGGGCTTCTTTTTCGTAGTCTTGCTCATGGTCGTCCCTCTGGCTCCAGGATTAGGTAGCCCCTTCGCCCGAGAGCGGCAATCGGGAGCAATTCCGCCAAACATGCGTTATCGTCCCGATGGCTTGATCTGCGCCGCGATAAGGGCCATGCTGTTAAGCGTTTGCCATTGAAAAAACAGGGGAATTCATAATGCCGATCGATCAGAGCGAGCGCCGGCGGACGAGCGCAAAACGCTCGGAAGCGGCCAAGCGCGCCGAGTCGGCTGGCAAATCAGCACATAATCCGTCATCGGATAAGCAAGGCGCTTCCGCCAGCTCCAAACCGGTTGCGAAGGCCAAATTGATCGTGCGCCGCGCCAAGCTCAGCGATGTCCAGGCCATCGCCGATCTGGGGCGCCGTGTCTATGCGCCCCATCCATCGTTGACGCCACGCATGATACGCGGCCAGATCAACAACTTCCCCGAAGGTCAGTTTGTCGCCGAGTATGACGGCAAGATCGTCGGCCACTGTGCGACGTTCATCATTTCCGGCGACGTCGCCCTGAAACAGCATACCTGGGACGAGATCACCGGCAACGGCTTCGCCGCCCGCCACAACCCCGATGGCGACCACCTCTACGGCATGGAGGTATCCGTCGATCCTGCCTACCGGCGCTTGCGCATCGGCCAGCGGCTCTACTCCGCACGCCGCAACTTGTGCGAGGAGTGGGGGCTTAAGGGCATCGTCTTTGGCGGCCGCATGCCGGGCTACGAACGCAAGCGCCGCCAGTTTCCCGAGCCGATGGATTATGTCCGCGCGGTCCAGGCCCGAGAGATCAAGGATCAGACTATCGCCTTCCATCTCTCCAACGGCTTTGAGCCTCTCGGCGTGCTGGAGGAATACGATCTTGAGGACCTGCCGTCAGGCGGCAATGCCACGCACATGCTCTGGCGCAATCCGCGCTATCAGACCGACGAGCACGAGCGTCACGATCGCCTCGCCCCACAGCAGACCGTGCGCGTGGCCACCGTGCAGTTCCAGATGCGTGGCCTGGAGGACAAGAACGAATTCAAGAAGCAGATCGAGTATTTCGTCGACGTCGCCTCCGACTACCGCGCCGACTTCATCGTCTTTCCAGAGAACATCACGCTGCAACTACTCTCGCTCGAAGAAAAGCCGCTGCAACCCAAGGAGGGCGTCGAGCGCATTGCCGACTACACCGAATGGTTCATCAAGTTCATGAGTTCGTTCGCTGTCTCCTACAACATCAACATCATCGGCGGCACACACCCGATCATGGAGGACAACGGCGACATCAAGAACGTCTGCTACGTCTTCCTGCGTGACGGCTCGGTACACGCTCAGGAAAAGATCCACCCGACGCCGTCCGAAGCCTACTGGTGGAACATCAAGGGTGGCACGAGAGCCGAAGTCATCAATACCGACTGCGGCCCGATCGGCGTGATGATCTGCTACGACAGCGAGTTTCCCGAAATGGCCCGCCATCTGGTCGATCAGGGCGCCATGATCCTGTTCGTGCCGTTCTGCACCGATGAGCGCCGCGGCTTCCTGCGCGTGCGCTATTGCTGCCATGCGCGCGCCATCGAGAACCAGGTCTATTGCGTGCTGTCGGGCGTCGTCGGCAACCTGCCGAATGTGGAGAACATGGACATCCACTATGCCGAAAGCTGCATCCTGACGCCATGCGACTTCGCCTTCGCGCGCGATGGAATCGCCGCCGACACGGCACCCAATACCGAGACGATCGCCTTTGCAGATCTCAATCTCGCAGATCTGCGCGCCGCGCGCGGTGCCGGCACGACCCGCAACCTGCAGGATCGCCGCTTCGATCTTTATCGCGTGTCTTGGCGCGACCAGCGGCGGCGCCGAAAAGTGAAGTAGGGCAGCGCGACGGGCAAGCGCCTATTCGAACTTGTAGAACTCGTCATTCAGGTACTTGACCATGTTCTGCATCTCGGCCTCGGTATATGTTCTTCCTGTGGCATGGCCGCAGTTGTTCATCTGCTTCTGGAGTGCGGCCATGGATTGCACGGCGCGATCCTTGCGTGTGTAGACACTCGTATCGTGGCACCCGGTGCAATTTGCCTCATGCAGATGCTTGCCATCGGCGCTGTCTCCCGGCAATGCAAGCGCCGAGCCGCTCGCCAACATCACCATCATCGTGGCTGCGCAGGGAAAAAGTTTCATGGTCTACCTCCGCCGTGAACTGAACCAGCATAACACGAAATGCAGCGCATCAGATCAAGCTGGCGCCGATATTGATCGCCATCGCCAGAACGGCAGTGTTGAAGAAAAACGAAACGATGGCGTGTACCGTCACGAGCCGCCGTAGCGCCTTGGTGCGGATCATGACGTCGGAAGTCTGGGAAGCCGCGCCCAAGGACGTCGAGAAATAGAAGAAATCCCAATAGTCGGGATTGGCATCTCCTGGAAAATCCAGCCCTCCAGCGACCCGCTCAGCATGGTCGTCGGGCCGATAGTACTCGTGCGCGTAGTGAAAGGTGAAGACCACCTGCGTCATCAGCCAGGACACCGCGATGGTGACAGCGGCAAGAACGATGTGGAGCACCTTCTCGATGCCGCTGAGGTTCTTGGCGTCGCTGAGCACGCCGACAACGGCCAGGAAACACATGGAGATGCCAACCAGGATCAGCACAAGTATGACAAGGCCGCTGTCATCCTGCACTGCGGCCCGCTTGCGCAACTGGTCGCGCGTGCAGCTGCCCATGATACGCAAGGCAAGGGCGATGTAGACGAGAAAGCCAACATCGCCAGCCATCGCGACGCGGAGGCTCGCGGGCAGGGAGGGCGGCAGGACAAGGGCCATGACCACGACCGTCAACGCCGCAAGATAGACACGCGGACGAATAACGACGGACCGGAAGATCGAGCGGATATGATACCAGCGGGCAATGTGCATGGCATAGGGCCGGGTTGTCTTGTGCTTGCGCCCACATGGCGGTGGCGGATGCTATTCAATTCACGGAGGCGAAGAAAGGAGAAGTAGAGCGGCGCAACGCAGTAACGCAACTGGGCAACACCAAGTGGAACAAGCGGGCGACGCCGGTGGTTGAACCTTGGCGGACGAAACGGCTGGTCACGACGCCGTCAGCTGTTCAGCCAGTTTGACATCGAAGGTTTTGGAATCGACCTTGAGGTAGGCAACATTTTCTTCCCTTATCACCACGGCCTCGGCGACCCCCGGAATTTTGGCAAGTCGCGCGGCAAGCGTCGTGGTGTCGGTATTCTCACCGATGCGCACCAGACGGGTGGTGAGATAGCTGGGCTGTGCCATGGTGGCTGCGGCAGCAAGCCAGACAAGTGCAATCGCGGTCGTGAGCGCAAAGACTGTTGCGCTGCCGCCCGTCTGATTGGCCCAGCCCCCCACAATGCCACCCACGAAAATGCCGAGAAACTGCAGGCTGGAATAGATTCCGGTTGCCGTACCCTTTGCGTCGGGTGGCGCCGCCTTGGTAATGAGGGACGGCAGGCTCGCCTCCATCACGTTGAAGCCGGCAAAGAAGATGGTGAGTGCAGCAAGCAGCACATAGACGTTGTGTGCTCCGGCATAAAACAACATCTGGCTGACGACGAGCGCAATCACTGCGGCAACGAACACCGACTTCATGCGCCTGTGTTTCTCCGCGACGATGATTGCCGGCACCATGACCACGACAGAAATCACCAGGACCGGCAGATAGACGAGCCACTGGTCATGGCTGGTCACGCCCAACGCCTCGTGCAAGAGACCAGGCACCACCAGGAAGCTCGCTGTCAGCATGGCGTGCAGGGCAAAGATGCCGAGGTCGAGCCGCAGCAGCTCGGGGTTCTTCAGCACCGAACCGATCATCGCGGGCACGGTCTCGGCATCGCGATGCACGCGCAAATTCTGCGGTGACGGCACCACGAACACCGTGATAGCGATGCCGATGAAGGCCAGTGCCACCATCAGCCAGAAGATGCCGCGAACGGTGATGAAGTTCGCAAGGATGGGACCGGTAACGAGCGCGACCATGAACGAGAAGCCGATGGTGATGCCAACCATCGCCATCGCCTTGGTACGATTTTCCTCACTCGTGAGATCGGCGACCAGCGCCAGGATCACCGAGCCGACGGCACCCGCGCCCTGCAGCACACGCCCGATGATGACACCACCGATGCTGGTCGACATGGCGGCCACAGCGCTGCCGACCGCGAACAGTAAGAGCCCGATGACGATCATGGTCTTGCGGCCGATGCGGTCCGACATCAGGCCGAAGGGAATTTGCAGCAGGCCCTGGCTCAAGCCATAGACGCCAAGTGCCTCGCCGATGAGATAGGGGGTCGCGCCATCGAGGTGCTGCGCATAGGCCGCAAACACCGGATAGATCATGAACAGGCCCAACAGTCGGACCGAAAAAACCGCCGCGAGTGACGTTGCAGCCCGGAATTCCTGTCTTTCCATTGTCCTCTATTCCAGTCGTGCCAAATGGATCTTGGCCGGCGAGGCCGGTTATCCGGCGCGTCTGCGCCAGGGGTTACCTTCAAAGTACCGATTTCACAAGACCGGGCGGTCTATCACTATGGCGAGACGCTTGATTTCCCGCTTCGCCTAATCATCGATCTGTAGCCGCCCCGATCTACACCGCGGCACGACCTGCACCGCGGATAGCAGGTTCATGCCGGCCGGGTAAGCAGACCTTGGGTAGGAGAGGGAGCGATGGCGTGCCAAAATTCTGACCAAAGGCGGAATAGGCACCAAGACTGCGGTGCTTCAGGCAAGCCTCATTCGTCCTGGCCCTTGGCGCCGCCAAACGGAAGCGTGCCTGCCAGCTGTCAAAAATCCATCATGCAAACTCTGGAAACCAGCGCGCCATGCCACGGTCGCGATAGGCAACGAGGTTTGGGTGACGCAACGCCGCGTCGCGGAGGGACGATTCAAAATGGTCGCACAAGGTTTGTGCGATGGACGAAAACACGAAGGCATCCGCTCCACATGGCTTTTCACCCATGAGGAACGGCTTGTCGCCAAGGAAGTCGGACAGCGCCGCCAATCCCCGCGTGCCGATCTCATCCATCTCCGCGTGCGAATGCCGTCCTATCCCTTGTGCGTGGAGCGCCTTTCTGACATCGCGCCGCACCTTGCTGGCGATAAGGGAGCGCAGCGGCACGGGCAAGGGATCGAAGAAATGGCGCGGTCCCTTTTCCCAGTTCGTGTCGTTGAGCCAGCGCTCGCTCATCCCGATCCAGTAAAGATGGTCCTCGCACAGCTTCTCAAAGGCCCACGCGGCACCCCGCTCCGAAGGAGTAAGACCGGCATCGAAGTCGACACCCAGATGCCGTTCCAGGTGAAATCGGATCAATGTTGAATCGGCGATAACAGTGCCGCTGGCGTCGCGGATGTAGGGCAGCTTGCCTTTGGGCGACTTGCGCACGTCAGCCCGCTTTTTTGTATAGGGCACCTCGGCAAGCTGAAGCAGCACCTCCGCTTTCATGACGAAGGGGCTGGCATCAGGCATGCCGAAGGACGGACCGAACGTGAAAAGCGTAATCATGGCTGCCTCGGTTCTCGCTCAAGCGGCATCATCGCACGGTCAAACTCAATCGCTATGATCCGTCAGCGCCACGAATTCCGGATCGTCCTGTGCGTTCCGCTCGAACTTCAAGAACTCGTAGTACCCGCATTTGCCCTCGCCGGGGAATGAACGGCACACCGATGGCCGTGCCGTATAGATCGTGCAGCGCCGTTCCTTGGTATCGAAGAACCGGCAGATCTTGCCGTAGTGCTCGTCCTTCTTGCGCCGCATGGCGTATTGGCGGCCATGCTCTTTCTTGGTGAAGGCCTTGCGGGCGGCTTCGAAGCTCATGCCGTGGTGCTTGGCCAGCCGCTGTACGTCGCGCTTGTCCAAAGCGATCAGAGGGTAGGAACAACAGTAGCCTGGGCATTTGGAACAGTCGTAAAGCGGCATCGAAGGTCCTTCATGGTGTCATTTCAAGGACGTCGTTTTGACCGGGCAGCGGCCAGGCGCCTCGGCAAGGCACACGAGGCGCAACAACGCAAGAATGAGCTTGGATGGACGCTGAACCCGAGAAGGTCAAGTGCGCCAGGAGGCATGGGGACGGCAGGATTAGGACAATCGGGAGGTGCTGACGGCGCGGACGTCAATTGCCTTGCGGGCAAGATAGGCTGCCGCTGGCGGGCAACAGACCGCCCTGCCGGCGCGATGATTGGCGGAACGTGGTGCCCAGGCCACACTTTCTCCGCTGATTTTTGACATGTAGGGATATCAAAGCGGTAGTGCAGATTTTGCAGTCATTTTGCAGTCGTTTTTGGAGTGGAATGACGAGAAAAGGGCACCCCATGTCTGAGATGCCCTTTCCATCAGAACAGCCGCAACAGCACGGCTACCAGTGAAACCAGTTGCGGAGGCACAAGGCACCCGACTGCCACACGGTAGCGAGTACCGTTGGGCTGACTGGCTTCGAGAGAGAGAAACACGACCATCGTGTCCTCCTGCTCGGCATGAACGACCCTTACTGTAGTCGATGGTGTTCATGCATTAGGCCAGCAGTTGGAGGTTTTTTTGTTTTTAGTCGTCAGTGACCTCCAAACACGCTTCGACTATTTCGGTGTTGCGAAGAGA
Organism: Hyphomicrobiaceae bacterium; assembly: GCA_020442165.1. Classification (GTDB taxonomy): domain Bacteria; phylum Pseudomonadota; class Alphaproteobacteria; order Rhizobiales; family Hyphomicrobiaceae; genus JAEUMD01. Next base: position 8,810 of record JAGRKV010000061.1, read on the forward strand.
TGTAGTGACTGAAGTGGGTGGTTCAAGGACTAAGCGGCAGTAGCTGCTTTGACAGCCCACATTGCAGCTTCTTCGTAGGCTGTCTGTGCGAGCGATGCGAGACGAGGTTCTTTTGACTTCAGAGTTTCACAGAGGTCGATAAGTTCCGCGCTCTTGTTCTTGATAATTTCAACGTCGGTAGATGCCGACGGATTGAATTTCGTGCGTACGCGAAGTTCGCCGAGAGTTTCGCTTGGGGCCATAGGTTGTTGGCTTAGCTAATATGCCGTCATCGTACCATTCGACAGACTGTGCGCAATCCAGTGTATGTGGATAAGAAAAAGCTTGACTGTTGTATTAAGTTAGCTGCGGAACGGTCAAAATATTGCAGTGATTTTGCAGTCAAGTAGTGTGAGAGACCGGTATTTGACGGGTGATGCGGAATACATTGCTATCCGACAAGGTAAGACGAACCGCTAGGCGCATCAACGTGCTACGGGTGTAATGTCCGGTAGTGCGCGTGTACTACGGAGAGGCCGAAACTTTCTCCGCTATGGTCGGGCGCAGTTTGCGGGAGTGAAGTCAGGGAGTCGTTCCGCATGTCCGATGTGACCCGCGGCGTCGTCGAGTCTGAGACGCCGGTCAATCCATACAGTCTGCTCGAGGCAGTCAACGAGTCGAGTGAGACCGCACATCGGGCGTGGCTGATCTTCCTGGCCCTGATGACCTATTTGACGATCGCTGTCGCCGGCGTCAATCATCGCGATCTGCTGCTGGAGACGCCGGTAAAGCTGCCGGTGGTCGACGTGCCAATCCAGATTACCCAATTCTTCCAGTTCGCGCCGATCATCCTGGTGCTCCTCCACTTGGGCGTTGTCACGCAGCTGGCACTCTTGGCCCGAAAGACGCTCGAGTTCGACCACGCGATCCGCCTCCTTGAAACCTCCGACTGGCGCGCCCATCCGCTCCGCCTGGAATTGCACAACTTCTTCTTTGTGCAGGCGGTTGCCGGGCCAGAGCGCTCGACTGTCATGAGTGCCTTTCTGCACGGAATGAGCTGGCTGACGCTTGTCGTCCTGCCCGTGGTGCTGATCCTCTACATCCAGGCTGTGTTCCTGCCCTACCACGACATCTCGATCACCTGGGGCCACCGCTTGTCGCTGGTCTTCGACATCGCGATGCTGGTGCTGATCGGCGTCTTCCTGATGCGCGCCGAGACATCGTTCTTCCAGGCCTTCTCCCGCACCACGATTGCCCATCCCTGGAGCTTCGGATTGACGACGCTGGTGCTGGGTCTGGTGGCGCTCGTCTCCTTCCTGGTGGCGACAGTGCCGGGTGAGGCGATGGATAAGCTCAGCCGCTCGATGCTGGGCCTGCAGGACACTGACGAACAGGTCGGCCATCGCCGTTATGCGGGCGGCTTTGCCCTGCCGTTCCTGGGTTTCAGCGCCGAGGGAACGCTGTTTGGCATTTTCACCCGCAACCTGATCGTCACCGACACCGACCTCGTGGCCGACAAGGACGTGACCGAAGGCGAGGCGACGCTGAAGTTGCGCGACCGCGATTTGCGCCATGCGCGGCTCGATCGCTCGGATCTGCACCAGGCCGATCTCACCGGAGCCAATGTTTCACACGCCAGTTTCGTTGGCGCCGATCTCCGCAATATCAACTTCCAGTGCTCCGACCTCAACGAACTACTGTTGTCGGATGATCGCAAGCGAGCGGGCTGCGCCAGTGCCCGTGGTGCCGACTTCTCTCGTGCCCGGCTACAGGGCGCGCGTCTCATCGGACTCGATCTGCGGTCAGCACGCCTGGAAGAGGCGCGAATGAACGAGGCCGAACTCACCTATGCGCTGCTGACTGGTGCCAATTTCTCAGGAGCCAATCTCCAGAAGGCGGACCTGACAGGCGGCGTGCAGGCAATGGGTACGAATTTCCTCATCGCCTCGCTCCAGGGAGCCGACCTCACGGGCGCCCAGCTACAATATGCTGACTTCACCAGCTCCGGCCTCCAGGGGGCCGGCCTCAACTACGCCAATCTGCAGGCCGCGATGCTGCGGGATGCCGATATGGAAGGCGTCAACATCCAGCAAGCCAAGCTTTTCGGCGCGGACATGACGGGTGCCAAGCTCCAGGGTGCCGACATGCGTTATGCCGAGGTCTGGGCGACCAATCCTCCGCCCGCAGATACGATGACACTGGCCGACCTCACCAACCTGCAAATCAGCGAGCCCTCCGAATCCGAGCGCACGGAGCTCAGCCAGATGATCGGCCGTATCGCCAGCACGCGCACGCGCACCATGGTCAGTGAGGCCCTGGCGCGCGTGACGGACCCAAATGCCATGCGCGCCTGGTCGAAAAGCCCGGAGATCGCCAGCTGGCGGACAATGGCTGTGCAGTCGGCGACCGGTGCTGCCGATCTCGCGTTTGGTTCTCAGTTGACAGAGTTCCTGGCGCAGGCGATGTGCCGTACGCGCTGGGCTGGCGGTTCCGTTGCCACCGGCATCGCGCGGCGCGCGCAGTCGAACCTGTTTCGCGGCGACGCTCAGATGATCCAGCAGCGCCTGCAGGTCGATTCCTGCGCGGCAGGCAAGTCTGTCCCCACCAGGGTCATGCGCGACCTGACGGCTTCGATTGATCGAACGCCGGGGCCGGGCAATTGACGCGCAGTAGGCTCTCACGTTGCACTGGACAATGCCGCCATGCAAGAACATAATGAGAACAAAAGTCAAGTGTTCGTAGAGGCCGGCGGGCTGCTAGGGTCAGCGAGCGTGGGCAGTGCTGATTGAAGAAGCTCAGTCAGGTTGCTGCCGCGATAAGGCAAAAACAGTGGACAAGCTCTATTCCCGCGGCGGTGTGGCGCGCGTTGCCGCGCAGGGCGGAGTAGGGTCCGCCAGGGATTCCATGGCCGCGCACATGCGACGGCCGCACACATGAAGTGGTAGCTAGCCGCGATCAAGGCGCGGTGAACTTCCTGCATCGGTTTCACGCGCGGGTATTAGGTCCGTCACGAATAGGACGGTTGCCTGCAACGCACGAAGGAGTTGGACATGGCTGGTTCTGTCAACAAGGTCATCCTGGTCGGCAACCTGGGGCGCGATCCCGAGATCCGTCATACCCAAGATGGACGCAAGATCGCCAACCTGCGTGTGGCAACGAGCGAGACGTGGCGTGACAAGAACTCGGGCGAACGTCGTGAGAAGACCGAGTGGCATTCCGTCGTGATTTTCAATGACGGCTTGTGCAACGTCGCCGAGCGGTTCCTGAAGAAGGGTTCAAAGGTCTACATCGAGGGCCAGTTGCAGACACGCAAGTGGCAGGATCAGCAGGGCCAGGACCGCTATTCGACCGAAGTCGTGCTGCAGGGATTTGGCGGTACGTTGACCATGCTCGACGGTGCCAGTGGCGGCGGCGGCCGTGCCGGCGCGTCGATGCAGGAAGGTGGTCAGGCCGACTATGGCGCCAGTGATGCCTTCGGCGGTGGCTACGATTCTGGCTACGGCGGCGGCAGCCCCGAGCCGAAGAGAGGTGGCCGGGGCGGTGGGTCAGGCGGCGGCAACAAGGGCGGCTTCGACAAGAGCCTGGACGACGAGATCCCATTCTAAAGCATGTTCAGCTGAAGTGTATAGCGGTTCAGCGTGAAGAACATGCTCAAAGCCAAGAGCATGTTCAGCTGAAGTGTGTAGCGGTTCAGCGTGAAGAACATGCTCAAAGCCCTTTTTGGGCGTGGCCACGCCGGCCGTTGCGTGCCCAGTTTGGCTCCCGCCAAATGGCTGACAGGGCGGCACACGGAAACCTTCGATACACAACTCCAAGCAACCGTACGGTCGTCCTATCCGGGACGGCCGTAATATTGCGTGCTCCAGCGAAACCTCGTGCCCGGTGGCACAGCCCTTGCGGAATGAGATTGAGCGCAAGGGCTACATCCGCCTGAATTGCGCCCTTCGTCCCGTTTCGGACTGTGCCATGCGTACGAGGTTGAAACACTGGCTCGGCAATGCGCTGCTGGCTCTTGGAGCGCTGGTAGCCACTTTGGCTGTTGTCGAGTTCGTTCTGTTCGGAGTTTTCCTGAAACCGGACGACGTCGTCGCCAACGTGTCGATCAACGGCGTTGTCCGCTATGAGCCAGGCCGCGTCGCAGTCTTCCGCCATCCCGACGGCCGAACGTCGCGGATAACAATCAACAAGGATGGCTGGAACTCGACGATCGAGCGCTACACGTCAACTCGCACTCCGGGCCGACTGCGCATTGCCGTCATTGGCGATAGCTACGTCAACGCCAGCCAGGTCAACGTCGAAGATGCATTTCCGGAAGTCATGTCCCGCCGGTTCGGCGAAAAGGGGATGGCCGCCGAGGTGTTCCGTTTCGGCATGGATGGCGCGCCGCTCAGCCAGTATCTCAACGTGCTCCGCCGCGAGGTGCTGGCCTACAAGCCCGACGTCGTGCTCGTGCAGTTGATCCACAACGACTTCGACGAGAGCTATCGGTTCCTGAAGACCCGTTATGCGTCGAGCTTCCTGAAGATCGATGTCGACGAAAGTGGACGCGCGCACGAAATTGAACCGGTAGAATTCAGGACAACCATCGCCGACGTTCTGCGCTCCTCCGCGACCTTCCGCTATCTCTATTATGAAACCAATCTCTACCTCACCCTGAAAGGCTTGGTGCAGCGCTACTTCTGGGGTGGCCAGGAAGTCTATGATCCAGCACATATCGTGTCAGGAATTGACGTTCGTACCTTGGATGACATGCCGCGCATGTCGCGCGTTGCGCGCTATATCATCAGCGAGATGGGCAAGCTTGCGGAGACGAAAGGTTTCAAACTTGCATTCTCGATGGATGCGGTGCGCGAAACGATCTACGGCCGCAAGGATGAGCAGACACAAAAGGCTGGGACGCTCAACCATATTGCCGCCGATGCCGCCTCTCACGCTCAGCTGCCGTTTCTCGATCTGACGAACATGTTCGCTGGAGATTATGCCACTCATAAGCAGCGCTTCGAATATGGCTACGATTGGCATTGGGACGAGCGAGCCAACCAGCTTGTCGGCGAGACTCTCGCCGACTGGATCATGGAAGATCCGCGATTGCTGGGACGGAAGGGACCAGCAGCCGAGAACGAGAAGGCGGCAGGAGCAGGCGAAAAGCGGGGTTGATCGACATCCTGCTTTGAGTTGCCAGCGATAATGCCATGCCGCTTGCAACCCGCCCGGCAATCGGATTCGAATGTGTTGCCCTACCGATGCCGCCTGCGGCTCTTCTTGGTCTTGCGTGACTGCGCAGCGTTGCCACCAGCCTGGGTCGCGCCATGCTTCTGCGCTGATGCATTCTGCTCCAAAGCCGCAGCTTCAATCTTGGCCACAGCCGGATCCGTTGTGAGTTCAACCTGCTGACCGATCGCGCCGGAACATTCCCCTTCGCCGTGCCTTTCTGCTTCCCGAGCCAACGCGGCATGGTGAGCCGCAACGCTCTGCGCTTCGAGAAACAGACGCCGCACCGATGGAAACTTCTCCTGGATGGCGCGCTCCAGTCGCGCGGTGGTCGCTTCGATGTCCTCAGACGGTATTCCGTCATGAAAATCAACGCTGGCAGCCACCAGCACGTCGCTCGGCCCCAGATGCATTGTCCGCAGTTCGTTGAGCGCGCGGATGGGGCGGTCCGCTCCCGTCTCGTTGCCGATCATCGCCTTCAAGCCGGCAAGCGTTTCGGCCGAGACCGCTTCGCCAATGATGAGGGAACGGATCTCGATCGACATGAATATCGCGACCATGGCGAGCAGCAGCCCGATCGCGATCGACGCCAATCCGTCTGCCCAGTAGATCTGTGCCAGATGCGATGCCATCACGCCCGCCAATGCCATCGCCAGTCCGGTGACGGCAGCAATATCTTCGAGCACCACGGTGAAGAGGGCCGCATCCTTCGACTGGCGCAGTGCTTGAGCGATGGGCTTCCCCGGGTGCCGCCGCTTGAGTTCGCCCGTTGCCTTGAAGAGCGCAAAGCCCTCCAGGGCCATCGCCAGGGCCAGAACGATATAGTTGATGTGTGGATCGCTGATGGGTTGCGGATCGGTGAGTTTGTGGACGCCCTCATAGATCGAAACACCAGCGCCCATCGAGAACAGAAGAACAGCAACCACGAAGCCCCAGAAATAGAGTTCCTTGGAATAGCCGAAGGGATGTCGCGCATCCGCCGGCCGGTGCGAGCGCTTGAGCCCGATCATCAGCAGGACTTGATTGGAGGTGTCGACCAGCGAATGGATCGCCTCCGACAGCATCGCCGAAGAACCCGTCCAGGCAGCAGCAGCGAATTTGGCGACAGCAATGCCGAGGTTGGCGGAAAGCGCCACGATTACCACGCTCATGGAGGCATTGCCGGTCACATCGGGCTCCTTTCAATCCTGTTGCATGAAACCAGAAGAATATCGGCGACAGCCGACTGCGGGCCGTGAAAATAAAGATTGATGCCGCTCAATGGAAGCAGCAGGCCCGCAAAATACTGAAGGCTCCGCATCACTGCGGAGCCTCCGGGCATAACAAGATGTCGATTCTTGAAAGCGCGCTGATGGCGGGCTTACTGCTTGGGAGCAGTTGCATCCGGATGGGCAGCTTCCTTCGCCTTGTCGACGGCTTCCTTGGTCTTCTCCTTGGCCGCGTCGTAGGCTTCCTTGGTCTTCTCCTTGGCTGCCTCGTAAGCCTCCTTGGCCTTTTCCTTGGCGGCTTCATAGGTCGGACCGGCTTTGTCCTTGGCCGTCTCGTAGGCGTCCTTGGCAGTAACCGAGCTCTTGTCGGTCAGCTCCTTGGCCTTCTCCATCGCGCGGTCGAGCAGCGACTTCTTCGGCTTTGCGCGCTTGAAAGCATCAACGCCCTTCAGAAGTTCCGCCGTTACGCCCGGCAGCACGATGACGGTCTTGCCGCCCTTTTCCTCGAATTTGAGAGCTGAAAGCTTCACGCCGACTTTCTTCTCGGCAACGCCGAGGAAACCGCCGGTGCCCATCACGACACCTTCGACGCGGTTCCAGTCGTTGAGCACGAGGTCTTCGATGTCGCCAATGATCTTGCCGTTTTCGTCCTGAACCTTGCCACCGATCAGCAGATCCTTGGCGAGATATTGATCTTCGCTTTGCGCATCGATGAATAGGCCCGGGGACTTTGCATCCTGCGCCAGCGCCGGCGTGGCTGCGACGAGACCGAGAGCTATGATGGAAAGAAGCGATGTCTTCATAGGCGTATGTCCTTGTTCCGCAGGGGATGGCGAGCATCAGCAAAGAGGGAATGCCGCCGCGTTCCTCACCGATGGCGGAGATAAACACTCTGTGTGTCGAGAACAAGTCATGGGGCTGGTTGCCATTTGGTCGCACCACGCCCGATCAGCGGCCAAAAACCGACTGATTTCCTGAGGAAAAACATCTATGCGCTACGCCGCGTAGCGGCTTGCGATTGCACCGCAGCACATGCCTTTGCTAGTCTTGGCGAAACGAGGCTGAGGAGCACGGGCACGCGCGAAAGCGGGCGCCTATCGATGTTGCATGCCAGATGCGTTCTTGCATGCCAGAAGGATGACTAGGCGGGATCCGTGACAGACAACACCGACGACAACGATAAGCCGGACGGCGACGAGCCGAGCGATATCCGGCCCATCTACATCACCGAGGAGATGAAGCGCTCCTACCTCGAGTATGCGATGAGCGTCATCGTTTCTCGCGCGCTTCCCGACATCCGCGACGGCCTGAAGCCCGTGCATCGCCGCATCCTCTACACGATGGGCGAAATGGGTCTTTCCTGGAACAAGTCCTACAAGAAGTCCGCCCGTGTCGTCGGCGATGTCATGGGTAAGCTGCATCCCCATGGCGACAGCGCCATCTATGAGGCGCTGGTGCGTCTCGCCCAGGACTTCTCGATGAGCCTGCCGCTTATCGATGGCCAGGGCAACTTCGGCTCAGTCGACGGTGATCCGCCAGCGGCCATGCGCTACACCGAGTGCCGTCTTAAGAAGGTCGCCGAGATGCTGCTCGACGATCTCGACAAGGATACGGTCGACTTCCAGGAAAACTACGACGGATCGGAAACCGAGCCCGTAGCGCTGCCGGCGAAGTTCCCCAACCTGCTCGTCAATGGTGCGGGCGGCATCGCGGTCGGCATGGCAACGAACATCCCGCCGCACAACTTGGGCGAGGTCATCGATGCCTGCCTGGCACAGCTCGACAATCCCGAGATCAGTATCGACGATCTGATCGACATCGTGCCGGGGCCTGACTTCCCGACCGGCGGCCTCATTCTTGGACGCGCGGGCATCCAGGCGGCCTACCACAAGGGCCGGGGCTCGATCCTGATGCGCGCCCGCGTCGAGATCGAGGAAATCCGCAAGGACCGCCAGGCGCTTGTCGTCGCCGCCATTCCCTATCAGGTCAACAAGCGCACGATGATCGAGAAGATCGCCGATCTCGTGCGCGATAAGCGCGTCGAGGGCATCTCCAACATTTGGGACGAGTCGAACCGCGAAGGCATGCGCGTCGTCATCGAGCTGAAGCGCGATGCGGTGGCCGAAGTGGTGCTGAACCAGCTCTACCGCTACTCCGACCTGCAGACGTCATTCGGCGCCAACATGCTGGCGATCAACGCCGGACGTCCCGAGCAGCTGAACCTGAAGGATATGATCGAGGCGTTCACGAGCTTCCGACAGGAAGTCGTGAGCCGCCGCACCAAGTTCCTGCTCAACAAGGCACGCGACCGTGCCCATGTGCTGGTCGGTCTTGCCATCGCGGTAGCCAACATCGACGAGGTGATCCGCCTCATCCGCACATCCGCCACCCCGGCCGAAGCGCGCGAAGCCCTTATGGGCCGCGATTGGCCCGCCAAGGACATGGTGCCGCTGATCCGCCTCATCGCCGATCCACGCCATATGGTGAGCGACGAAGGCACCTACCGCCTCTCCGAGGAACAGGCGCGCGCGATCCTCGATCTGCGCCTCCAGCGCCTGACTGCGCTGGGCCGCGACGAGATCGCCGACGAGCTGCAGAAGATCGGCATCGAAATCAAGGATTACCTTGAGATCCTGTCATCCCGTCAGCGCATCATCGACATCGTCAAGGGCGAGCTCTCCGCGATCAAGGGCGAGTTCGCCGTGCCGCGCCGCACCGAGATCGTGGACATCGAGGGCGAAGTCGAGGACGAGGACCTGATTCAGCGCGAGGATGTCGTCGTCACGGTCACGCACAAGGGTTACATCAAGCGCGTCCCGCTCTCGACCTACCGGGCGCAGCGCCGAGGGGGCAAGGGCCGTTCAGGCGCGTCAACGCGAGACGAAGATTTCGTCACCCAGATCTTCGTGGCGTCGACGCACACGCCAGTGCTCTTCTTCTCCTCGCGCGGCATGGTCTACCGCATGAAGGTGTGGCGACTGCCCGCGGCAACGCCGCAATCGGTGGGCAAGGCGCTCATCAACCTACTGCCACTTGAGCAGGGTGAATGGATCACGTCGATCCTGCCGCTGCCCGAGGACGCCGAGACGTGGAGCCGGCTTGAACTGATGTTTGCCACGCAGACGGGTAGCGTGCGCCGCAATGCGCTTTCCGACTTCGAGAACATCAATCGCAACGGCAAGATCGCGATGAAGCTCGACGAGGGGGATCGCATCGTCAAGGTGGCGATCTGCACCGGCGAGGACAATGTGCTGCTGACCAGCGCCCGCGGGCAATGCATCCGCTTTCCTGTCGACGATGTGCGCGTCTTCAAGGGGCGAGATTCGACAGGCGTGCGCGGCATCAGGCTGGACGACGGCGATCACGTCATCTCGATGACGATATTGAACAACGTCGATGCGACACCGGCGGAGCGCACGTCCTATCTGAAGCAGGCAGCGGCATTGCGGCGCGCGGAGGGTACGGAGGGCGACGAAAATGGCGCATCCGAAGCAGCCGACGTCGAAGAAGGAGCGGAAGGAGATGCTGAATTGTCGGCGGAGCGCTTCCAGGAGTTGGCGGTGGCCGAGCAATTCGTCCTGACCGTTTCGGAACGCGGGTTCGGCAAGCGATCGTCGTCTTACGAGTACCGCACCAGTGGTCGTGGCGGCAAAGGCATCCTCGCCATGGTCGTCAACGAGCGCAACGGGCCGCTCATCGCCTCCTTCCCCATCTCGGCGGGCGATCAGATCATGCTGGTGACAGATGCGGGGCAGCTGATCCGTTGTCCCGTCGCCGATGTCCGAATCGCCGGGCGCAACACGCAGGGCGTGCGCATCTTCAAGACAGAGCAACAGGAGCGCGTAGTCTCTGTCGAGTGGATTCCCGAAGACACCGAAGAGGACGTTGCCGAAGAGCCCGATGCTCCGGTCTGAGCATGGCGGGCGCACATGCGGTCATGTCGCCCGCGGGCTGTGACGATCAGGCTGGCCGGTTGACGTGGAGCGCGGTAATCGTCTCGGCGAGTGGCGTAATCCTGCATAGCGCATCGAAATGCGGCGCATATCCGCGGCCTCGTCCCGTTGCACCCAGAACGCCGGTCTGGCGCAGCTTTGACATGATGCGGCTGAGCGTATCGGCATTAAGCGACAAGTAGTCCGCCATTTCCGTGCGTGACAATGGAATGTCGAAAGTCCGGGCGCGATCAGGCCCCGCTTCTCCCACGCGCAACGCCAGCTCCATCAGCAGCGATGCAACCCGTTCTTCGCCCGTGAGCGCGCCGAGCATGGCCAGATGCGCGAGCCTCCGGGGATATTGATGGGCCATCGCATTGTCGAGAAAGCGCCGCGCATCGGGATCGCCTTCGACAAGCGCCTGCAGCCGCTGAGCGTTGAGCCGGACAACCTCGCCCGTTTGCACAGCAATGAGGTTGGCGCCGGGAATCTGCGGGATGGACTGCTCTTTGATGACATCGCCGGGATAATACAAATCCAGGATCTGCCGCGATGTCGCCTGCGGCATGGCCTCCAGATAGACCATCCCCGAGCGCACGACGAAAACCTGTTCGCTGCCGCGAGCCAGACCCAGCCTTTGGCGAGGCCTCAGAGCAATAACCACGCCACTGGAAACCATCGACGGCGGCACCGTGCGTTTGGCCAGATCGGGCTTCTGTGTCTTGTATATCATCGTCATTGGCAGCGCCTGACATCTGAATGAATGGGCTGCGACACAACAAGCTTGAACAGCTTCACCGGCTATGCCAGCCGACAGCAATCGCGCTTCGTCACAGCAAATAGATGTTGCCAATGGAAAGTCCGCCAAAGTGGACGAATTGCCTTGATGGGGATCAACCGCAACACTTTGGCCGCACCACGAGCACATGAATGCATGATGCCTGCGGTCGGGTTTCGGCTTGATCGAGATCAATAAATTGGGTGCGCAGCTACAACACTTTAGGTCATGACATCAGCGGCCTGACGGGAATCAGCTGCGGTGAGCATTTCCAACTCGCGCTTTTTCCCCGGCGTTGCAACAAATTCTCGTGTGAGCCGTCGCGAGTGGTGCGGCTCGGTTTGTTGCGTGGCTCTAGGACTGCCGGGGGATGGCAATGCAGTTGAAATTTAGTTCATTGAAACCGCTGGTTGCGCCAGCCGTCGTCGCCGTATTCGCGATCGCGGCTCCAGCTATGGCGCAGGCCGGCGACTATAGCGGCAACTTCATGGTCCGCTTGCAGGGAACCTACCTCTACACTGACGATGATATGCGCTCGGCAACGCTGGACGGCGCTGACGTGACGGACACGGTCAAATCCAAGATTGGCGAATCCTACACCACCAACTCGGTGCTCCCTACCGCCACCCTGACCTATTTCTTCAACAAGAACATTGCCGCGGAACTCTTCTGCTGCTTCGCCAAGTCGACGGTGAAGCTGGACCTGGTCGGCGGCGGTTCGGCCGAGGTCGGTAACACCTGGATGTTCCCGCCGATCGTGACGCTGCAATATCATTTCACTGACATGGGGCCAATCAAGCCCTACGTCGGCGTCGGCGCCCAGTGGGTTCATTTCTTCTCTGAAAAGACCGGCAAGAATGCCACTGGCGCTTCGGACATCAACATTTCAGATGCATTCGGCGTGGCACTGCAGGCAGGCATGGATATCGAGATCGGCAACGGCTGGTACCTCAATGCCGACGTCAAGAAATCGTTCCTGGATACCAAGGTCAGACTTGCCAACACCGATCTTGGCGGAGATGTCGTCATCAAGCACGATCTCGACCCTTGGATCTTCTCGGTGGGCGTTGGTTATCGCTTCAATCTGTTTGGAGAGCGTGACGTTCCGCTGAAATAGCAGTTCGCTCAATCTCTCGGCGCCGTTGCACCTTCCCGTAGCGGCGTTGTTCCTGCGGCCCGTTCCTTAGTGTCCGGGCCGCTTTTGTTGTCAGGGCTCGCAAAACGGCACGATTGGATGTGCCATAGCCGGCGGGCATTGGCAGTCTACCGGTGCTTGTTGGACCTCACCATCGCGTATTGCTCTGGACGTTCGCTGTTACGTAACGGCCTACCAAAGCGAAACGTCCTTGCCTTCCGCACGCAGCTTTTCGCGGTACTCAGACAGCCACTGCTGAAAGTTGGGTTCAGTGGAATAGCCACCGGAGTGGACGTAAACGAATGTTCCCAGAAAGTGGAACGGCTTCCAGTAGCCCATGAGCCGCCAAAGCTCGACATCGCCGCCCGACTTGTTCGCATAGACGGCGGGATCGGTCGGAAGAAAAACCAGTGACGGTGTAAAGTTCACGCGCCAGCGTTCAGCCAGTTTGCGCTCCTCCAACTCCTGCCCGTCGAAATCCTTCACCTTGCGCGAGCCATATAGGTTGATCTGCAGAGCATAAAAGTTCTGCTTGATGTAGTCGGCGATCTCCGGCTTCGAGAGGTTCGCCTTGTGCATCTCACCGCAATAGGGGCAGCCGCGCTGTTCAAAAAATAAGACCAGCGATTTGCCCTGCGCGCGAGCTTCGGCCGCGTCGTCCTTGAGGTCGAGAAAGGTCTCCTGAAACCAAGGCTCGTAGTGAAGCCCATCATCCGTGAGCTTGGCGCCTGCCTCCGCACCGGCAGGTGTAATGCTGCCGGCATGAGCTGCGACGGTAAAGGCTGCTCCAGTACCAAGCAGCAACGTGCGGCGGTCGATCATGGCGTCTCCTCCAGGGCGCGGCAGGCCGCCGGTTGTCCATCCTCGGAACGCCCGGCCCAATCCGTCTCATGTTTTCTGGAAGGCTACCATGCCGGCCGCTGGGAGCAAGGCACACGAGCAAGGCGCTCGACATACTCTCTGTTGTGCCAGGCGGCTGCCAGAGGTTAGAAATGGTGGAAATTTGGCGTTCAGCAAAGGTCTTCCCGCCCAACGGGCAGCCCGCCCAAGCACGCATCTGCAACCTTATTTATCCGGTCCCGCTTCTATGACCCGCATCGGCTACTACTCGGGTTCGTTCGATCCCGTAACTCTTGGACACATGGATGTGATCGAGCGCGCCGCCGCCCTGGTTGACCGGCTGGTCATCGGTATCGGCATCCACCCGGCAAAGCAGCCGATGTTCACAGGCGATGAGCGCACGGCCATGCTGGCTGACGAAACGAAACCGATCGTCAAGCGGCTGGGCACTGAGATCCTGATCGAAACATTTGATGACCTGGCGGTTTCCGCTGCGGCACGAGCAAGCGCCACCGTCATTTTTCGCGGCCTGCGCGACGGCACAGACCTCGACTACGAGATGCAGATGGCCGGAATGAATGCCGCGATGGCTCCGGCGATCCAGACGGTTTTCGTCGCCGCCGCCCCCGAGGTGCGCCACATAGCTGCCAATCTCGTGCGCCAGATCGCCGCGATGGGGGGGGATGTCCGCCCCTTCGTCTCAGCCAAAGTGGCCAAGCGTCTGGCCGGAAAGGCCAAGCGCCGCTGACCCAAATTCGGGCTGTATAGGCTGCAAAGTCCCGCTGTCGGCACACCGCGCGGCGGGGAAACTGTTGCGCCGTTGTCCTCAAAACGCCATAACGACGCCCTGTTGTGGCGGCCCATCCCACCGGCGGCCCCGTGCGACCGCCACAAGCCAACTCGCATCAAACCGAGGTTTCTGATCCATGCGCCACGTCCTCACATTTGCGCTCGCCCTGTTTGCATTCGCCGGGATCGCCCAGGCTGCGCCTGCGGGGCTTGATCCGGAAAACACGCTCATCATGGAGCTCAAGACCGGCAAGGTGACGATCAAGTTGCGCCCGGACCTAGCGCCTCAACACGTTGAGCGGGTCAAGAAGCTGGCGCGAGAAGGCTTCTACAACGGCGTGCCGTTCCACCGTGTCATCGCCGGCTTCATGGCACAGACGGGCGATCCGACCGGCACCGGCCAGGGCGGCTCCAAGTACCCCGACCTCAAGGCCGAATTTACCCCGACGCCGTTTGAGCGCGGTACCATTGGCGCTGCGCGAACATCCAACCCCGACAGCGCCAATAGCCAGTTCTTCATCTGCTTCACACATACGCCGCACTTGAACGGCCAGTACACCGTCTGGGGGCAGGTCGTTGATGGCATGACCCACATCGATCAGGTTAAGAAGGGCGCCGATGGTTCCGGTTCCGTCGCCAAGCCCGACAAGATCATCAAGCTCTCGGTTATGGCGGATATGAAATAGCAGGCCGTCACAGCAGACATATCGAACGCGCGGGCGCCAGCGAGTGCCTGCTGAAGCCCATGACCCGAAATGAAGAAGCAGGAGACGCGCCCATGGCCGCCTACAAGGACCCCGAAAACACACTCATCATCGAGACGACGCAGGGCCGCGTGGTCGTGGAGATGCGCCCCGACCTGGCGCCCAAGCACGTCGAGCGCATCAAGACGCTGGCACGTGAAGGTTTCTATGACGGGATCGTGTTCCATCGCGTCATCGAGGGCTTCATGGCGCAGACCGGCTGCCCGCAGGGCCGCGGCACGGGTGGCTCGCAATATCCAAACCTGCCGGCCGAATTCAATGCCGAGCCGCACGTTCGCGGCACCGCCTCGATGGCCCGCGCCTCCAACCCAAATTCTGCCAACAGCCAGTTCTTCATCTGCTTTGATGATGCAGGCTTCCTCGACCGGCAATACACGGTATGGGGCAAGGTGATCGAGGGCATGGAGAATGTCGACAAGATCAAGCGCGGCGAGCCGGTACAGAACCCCGACAAGATGATTTCGATGAAGGTGGCGGCCGACGTCACCTAGGGCATGTTTAGCTGAAGTGAGTAGCGGTTCAGCGTGAAAAACATGCCCAACACAGAACAGCGGCATGTTTAGCTGAAGTGAGTAGCGGTTCAGCTAAACATGCCCATGACAAAAGCATAGAGTGCGTTCCCGATTCCATCGAAAATGAACGCACTCTAGTTTCGCAGCTGCCCGGTACACGCTTCTAAGGTATGTCCCGCTCCCGGCAAGGCTCAGGACACGAGCCTGGATGCTGGAACGGCTCAGGCGATTGGCGCATACGTGTGCCGAATACCAGAGCGGTTTCCGGCCTCACGGGAGCACAATCAAGACCGAACACGAGACTCAGAAGCAATGATGATACGTTTCATCAGCGCCCTCGCTGCCGCACTCATTCTTGCCCTGGCTCCAGTCCCAGTGCTTCGGGCTGAGGTTGCCGACAAAGTCGTCAAGGTGCCGGGCGAGCACGACGAAATGAATGCCGCCATCGCGCGGGCGCGAGCCTCATTGCAGGAGTTCTGGACGGCCAAGGCAAACCCGCCAGAGGGCGTTGATGGGTTTGCGCTCAAGGTGCGTGTCACCGATGGCGATCGCATTGAGCACTTCTGGCTGGCCGATATCGTAAATGAAGAGCAGGCATATATCGGAACGATCACCAACACGCCCAACGTCGTTAGCAATGTGAAACAGGGCGAGCGCCACAAGTTCACCGCCGACCAGATCACCGACTGGATGTTCATGCGGGATGGCAAGATCGTTGGCAACGAAACCATGCGGCCGTTGCTGAAAGAACTTGCCCCGGAAGAGGCCGCCAGATTCCGCGCCTTGCTGGAAAAGCCCTGAGCTGCATGTGAGAGACCGCCGAAGTGTTGCAACGCTCAGCTCCCATCATCACCATGTTCGCCGGTCTGCTGGGCGCGGCAGGAGTAGCCCTGGCTGCCGTTGCCGCCCACAAGGTCGATGATCCAGCCTTGGCAACGGCCGCACAGATGCTGATCCTGCAGGCGGCAGCGGCAATCGCCATCACTGGCAACATGCGCCGCGCGCATCACCCCTCGCCAGCCGTAATCCGCTTCTGGGCCATTGCCGCCGTGATGCTCCTGGCGGGGGCGGCTCTTTTCGCTGGCGATATATCGGCGCGCGCCCTCGCCGGAACGCGGCTTTTCCCAATGGCGGCCCCAACGGGCGGCTCGACCATGATTGCCGGCTGGATCGTCGTTGCCATTGCCGGCATTCTCGAGTTGCGGTCGCGCGCAAAATAGCGCATCTGCCGCACCATGCGTACCGACCTGTTCGACTTCGATCTGCCGGAAGACTTGATCGCCTTGCAACCCGCGCGGCCACGCGACAGCGCACGCCTGCTTGTGGTCCAGCCGGGCGTGCCATTGCAGGATCGCTCTGTAAGCGATCTGGCCAGCTTTTTGCGCCCGGGCGATGCCCTGGTGTTCAACGATACGCGCGTGATCCCAGCCGCGCTGTCCGGCACGCGAACGCGCGAGGGCAACACGGCTCACATCGATGTGACGTTGATCGAACGCCTGGATGAAAGCCGCTGGCAGGCCTTCGCCAAGCCCGCCAAGCGATTGAAGCCCGGCGACCTGATCCGCTTTGGTGAAGAGGGGAAGGTCTGTTATCGCGACGTGCTCAATGCCACGGTCGAGAGTAAAGGCGAAGCGGGTCTCGTAACACTCGCCTTCAATCTCCATTCCGCCTTCCTCGATGCTGCCATCGCCGCGCAAGGCGAGATGCCATTGCCGCCCTATATCGCTGGCAAGCGCGCACCTGCCGAAAGCGACCGCGCCGACTACCAGACGATCTATGCCGAGAAGGAAGGTGCGGTTGCAGCGCCGACGGCGGGCTTGCACTTCACGCCGGATATGTTCGCTGCACTCGATGCGCGCGGAATTTCACGCCACTTCGTAACGCTCCAGGTCGGGGCGGGCACCTTCCTGCCAGTCAAGGCAGAGGATACAGCCAATCATGTCATGCATATCGAGACGGGTGAGGTTTCAGCCACGACGGCACAGGCGCTCAACGCCGTCCATGCACGGGGCGGCCGCGTCGTCGCGATCGGAACGACATCGCTGCGGCTATTGGAAAGTGCTGCAAACGACAGCGGCGAGATAGAGCCGTTTGCCGGTGGAACGGGCATCTTCATCACGCCCGGTTATCGCTTCAAGGCCATCGACGTTTTGATGACCAACTTCCATCTGCCCAAATCGACGTTGTTCATGCTGGTGTCGGCATTCTCCGGCCTCGACACGATGAAGGCCGCCTACGCGCACGCGATTGGGTCCGCCTATCGTTTCTATTCCTACGGCGACGCCTCGCTGCTGTTTCCGCAATCACCACGGTCGAGCAGATGAACAACAGCCAAGACACCGCATCCAGCACCCAAGACACTGCGCCACCCATGGCCTTTGCGTATCGTCTCATCCGCGAAGATGGCAACGCACGCCTTGGCGAAATCACCACACCGCGCGGCATCATTAAAACGCCTGCATTCATGCCGGTCGGCACGGTTGCGACCGTGAAGGCGCTCTATCCCGAACAGGTGCGCGATGCCGGTGCCGACATCATTCTCGCCAACACCTACCACCTCATGCTGCGGCCCGGTGCCGAGCGCATTCATCGCCTGAAGGGCTTGCACGGCTTCATGCGCTGGGACGGGCCGATCCTGACCGACTCGGGCGGCTTCCAGGTGATGAGCTTGTCACGGATCAGAAAGATCACCGAGGAGGGGGCAGCCTTCCAGTCGCACATCGATGGTTCGCGGCACATGCTCTCGCCCGAACGGTCGATCGAGATCCAGTGCCTGCTGGGTTCCGACATCCAGATGCAGATGGACGAGTGCATCGAGTTGCCCGCAGAACGCACCGACATCGATCGCGCGATGCAATTGTCTCTGCGCTGGGCCGAACGATCTAAGGTCGCTTTTGATTCACAGAAGGAGAGGGGACTGGCAAACGATGGACAGGCCCTGTTCGCCATCGTCCAGGGCGGCACCGATCCGGACCTGCGCAAGACATCAGCACGCGCGCTTGTCGGTATGGATTTCCCCGGCTATGCGGTCGGCGGCTTGGCTGTTGGCGAGGGCCAGCCTGCGATGCTGGCAACTCTGGAAGAGACATTGCCCGAACTGCCGGGAGCGAAGCCGCGATACCTGATGGGCGTCGGCACACCGGAGGATCTGATCGAGGCAGTGCGTCGTGGTATCGACATGTTCGACTGCGTGATGCCGACCCGCAATGGCCGCCACGGCTTGGCGTTCACATGGAACGGCCGCGTCAACCTTCGTAATGCGCGTCACGCCGAAGATCTCTCACCCCTCGATCCGCAAAGCACCTGTCCCGCGGCACTCGATTATTCGCGCGCCTATCTGCATCACCTGATCCGGTCAGGCGAGTATCTGGGCGCGATGCTGCTGTCGTGGTCCAACACGTCTTTCTATCAGCAACTGATGGCAGCGATGCGCGCAGCAATCGCTGATGGACGCTTCGAAGCCTGGGCCGCCGAAACGCTGGAACGCCTGTCACGTAAGGACGGGTGAAAGCACGGGTAGTTCCGCCAACAATCACAATCTGAATTCGACGTCTCGTGCGCAAAGGCGCGGAGGAGTGGGATCGGCGGCGCTTATGGGCACGGCTTGTCAGTCCAGTCCCGGGTGTTGTCGCCCCTCGCGCAGATCCAGCGCCGCCAGACTTCGGTGACTTTCCAGCCGCTATCCGCCGGCGCAATCGCGATGACGGTTTCTTGTGCGCGAACGGCATCATCAGGAAGTCCCGTCGTTTGTGCCGCTGCGCGGAAGGTCCCGCCGGTCGTCCAGATATGCACCTTGGTGTCGGGTCGGCCATCGGTGGTTTCCATGGCGCCCGCCAACATGCCAGCGACCAGTTCGGCCGCCGTCACCGCCGTGTTTGGTGTCCAGGCTTCCGGCTTCATGCGTGCCCAGCCTGGCGCCGAAGGGTCGGGGCCGAAATAGCGGCTATCCGAGGCATCGGCGGTGGAGGTGGCCAGAACGGCGAAAGCGGTGAGCGCAAGTGCGCGGATGAATTGCATGAATAGTTCCTCAAGTTGGGCGCTTGGCGGCGGTCCGGCGCGACGCATGTGAAACAATGGCAGGATCATGACGCAGTCGGTTTGAACCCGCTGTGAATTGGCGCTTCACGCGCGGTTCATGGGCGTTAACGGGTTAACGCGGCGCAGAGCGCCACGGCACGGGCGCAATTCCGCATCTGTGCAAACGCCAGCCATCCCATCGCGTCACAATAAATTAAGCCCACTCGACCGGGATGTCGCATTGCGCGCACAGGTAGTCTGTATTATATGACTGACCAGTCAGTCAATAAATAAGGCGGGCGCAATGGCGCGCAAAACCGAAGAACGTAGCCGTTCAAAAGAGCCCGCGCGCAGGAAAGAGACCGGGCGAAAGAA
Source organism: Hyphomicrobiaceae bacterium (assembly GCA_020442165.1). Classification (GTDB taxonomy): domain Bacteria; phylum Pseudomonadota; class Alphaproteobacteria; order Rhizobiales; family Hyphomicrobiaceae; genus JAEUMD01. The sequence goes on from JAGRKV010000061.1 coordinate 28,350, forward strand.
GCGGGGCGCAGCACAAACCGGCCAGGGTAAATCCGAGGCCCGCAAGTCCGCGCCGTCGAAATCCAGGTTGGCGCCAAAACCCGAAATAGTCGCGAAATCCGAAACTGTAAAGCGCGCCAGTGCCGGGCGCCCAGGCAAGTCGCAACGCGCCGGCAGGCCCCGCCGCTCAGCGGAAGATGCTGACGCCAAGCGCCAGCACATCCTCAAGGCCGCGCTCCAGGTCTTTTCCGAGCACGGCCTGGAAGCCGCGCGCCTCGACGAGGTTGCAAGCATTGCAGGCGTCGCCAAGGGTACGCTCTACCTCTACTACCCAAACAAGCAGGCGATGTTCGAAGCGCTGGTGATGTCGGCGGCTGAACCGCTGTTGACGAACCTGTCCGCGATAGCGCGCGAGAGCAAGCTGTCGCCTGCCGAACAACTGGCAAGCATCTTCGCGCTTTTCCGCCGCGAGATTCTGGGCACCGAGCGCAAGCTGATCGTCCGCCTCATCCTTGCGGAGGGGCCGCGATTTCCTGAACTCGCCGCATTCTATCACCGTGAAGTGATCTCACACGTTCTGGCAGCATTGAGGGGCGTCGCCGCCAGGTTGCGCGACGAGGGCCAGCTTTCGAATCCGCATCTCCTTCGCTTCCCGCAGTTGATCGCGGCACCGATGCTTCTGTCGATCGTCTGGGATGGGCTTTTCGACAGCATCGAACCGCTCGACGTGGAGGCAATGCTGGCCGGACACGCCGAGATCCTGACAGCAAAACGGAGGAAGCGACCATGAGAAAGCCGCTGCTGGCGTTGCTCCTCATCATTGCCGCAGCTTCGGCTGCATGGGCATGGCGCACATATGGAAACAAGCAGGTCGAGGCCGGTTGGCAAGGCTGGGTTGAGGGTGATTATCTTTTCATCGGCCCTGACGAGGCGGGACGCCTCACATCGCTGGATGTGAGACAAGGCCAGAGCGTCGCCAAGAGTGCGCCACTCTTCGCAGTCCAGTCCGATTTACAATCAGCCGAATTACAGCAGGCCGCGGCCGCCTTGAAAGAAGCAGAGGCTAGGCTCGCACGCGCCAACGAAGCGCAACAGCGGCCGGAAGAAATTGCGGTTTTGGAAGCGCAGAAGACGCGCGCCAAGGCCGCGCTTGAAAAGTCGCAGCCCGATTATGATCGCGCAAAAGACCTTGTTGCGAAGGGCATCTCGCCGCCATCGCGACTCGACGATGCTGCCGCTTCACTGGCGCGAGATCGCGCGGCGCTGGTCGAGGCCGAACGCCAGATCGACGTCGCACGGCTGAAGTCCCGGATCGAGGACATTGCCGCTGCACGCGCAGTTGTCGAACAGGCGAAGTCACGCTTGTCTGCCGCGGAGGTAAGTCTTTCCCGTCGCACGATCACTGCCCCGGCGGAGGGAATCGTTCAGGAAGTCTTCTATCGCCACGGCGAGGTCGTCCCAGCCGGCCGCCCGGTTCTGTCACTGCTGCCACCAGGCAACGTCAAGCTGCGCTTCTTCGTGCCCGAGGCAAAGCTCGCGTCCATTGAGCCAGGCACCCAGATTGAAGCGAGTTGTGATGGCTGCGCCGAGCCGATCAAGGCAACGGTCACGTTCGTGTCGACAGAAGCAGAGTTCACGCCCCCCGTCATCTTCAGTCGGGAGGAACGCCACAAGCTTGTGTTCCGTGTCGAAGCAAAGCCGGTCGATCCAGCATCCTTGCGCGTCGGCCTTCCCATAACTGTGGAAGCGAACATCCAGGGCAACGAGCATGGAATCGCAAAACGATAGGGAAATCGCGATCAGGGTCGAAGGGCTGACCAAATCCTTCGGCGACAAGGTCGTCGTGCGCAACCTTTCCATGACCGTTAAGCGCGGCCAGATCTATGGCTTCCTTGGGCCCAACGGCTCGGGCAAGACGACGACCATACGCATGCTCTGCGGATTGCTGACGCCCGACAGCGGCCAAGGAACGTGCCTGGGCTACGATATTCTCACCGAGGCTGACCGCATCAAGGAGCGGGTCGGCTATATGACCCAACGCTTCAGTCTCTATCAGGATCTCTCGATCCGCGAGAACCTGGAATTCGTCGCCCGGATCTACGGCCTGGAAAACCCCACGCAGGCAGCACGCGATGCAATCGAACGTCTCGGCCTGAAGGGGCGTGAGAACCAGCTGGCGAGCGATCTTTCGGGTGGCTGGAAACAGCGCCTGTCGCTCGGTGCATGCATTCTGCCGAGCCCCGATCTCCTGCTGCTCGACGAACCGACTGCTGGTGTCGATCCCAAGGCACGCCGCGACTTCTGGAACGAGATCCATGCGCTGGCTGCAGAAGGCCTCACCGTGCTCGTCTCCACCCACTACATGGATGAGGCCGAGCGTTGCCACGAGATCGCATATCTCGCCTATGGCGAGCTTCTGACCCACGGAACGGTTGCCGAAGTCATCGGCCGTTCGGGATTGGAAACCTGGACGGTGACAGGGCCGGAGCCTCACGACCTCGCACTTGAGCTTGAAAGCACACCGGGGGTCGACATGGTGGCCCCCTTCGGCACTAGTTTGCACGTATCGGGCCGTGACCATCCGGCGCTGGATCAGGCCCTGAAAGGCTTCAAGGCGCGCAAGGACCTCACCTGGGAACGCAGCGAGCCCTCGCTGGAAGACGTCTTCATCGATCTCATGCAGCGTAGCCGCGACAACTTCGTTGAGGCCAAGCCATGATGAATGCTCCCCTACGCCGAAGGGCCTCCGCATTCTCGCGCTTTGCGGCGATGTTCGTGAAGGAGTTCATCCAGCTGAAGCGCGACCGCGTGACGTTCGCGACCATGATAATCGTTCCGCTGATGCAGCTCCTGCTATTCGGTTTTGCAATCAACACCAACCCGCGCCACCTGCCCACCGCGATCCTGCTGCAGGAGGACAGCGACATTGGCCGGGCCATCATCGGCGCGTTGAAGAACACCAGTTATTTCGACATCACACGCATCGCCAGCACCAGGGCGGAGTTCGACGGCTGGATCAAATCCGGTGACATTCTCTTCGGCATCGAAATTCCAGCGAACTTCGCGCGCGCGGTCCGCCGCGGTGACAATCCATCTCTGCTGGTGGTGGCGGATGCTTCCGATCCGGTCGCGGCGGGAACCGCACTTGGTTCATTGGATGGAATTATCGGCACAGCTTTGAGGGGCTTGCATGGGCTGCCTGACAACAGCGGCGCCCAGCCATTTACGATCGTGCAACAGCGCCGCTACAACCCGGCGGCCGTCACGTCTCTCAACATCGTGCCGGGTCTCCTCGGCACCATCCTGACGATGACGATGCTGATATTCACGTCACTTTCCGTGACGCGCGAGTTGGAACGCGGGACGATGGAAAGCCTGCTCTCCATGCCGATCGATCCCCTCCAGATCATGCTCGGCAAGATCACGCCATATATCGTCGTCGGCTTCGTTCAAGCCGCCATCATTCTCCTGGCCGGCGTAACCATCTTCGCTGTTCCCATCGACGGCAGCCTTGCGCTGCTGATCGGCGTGACGATCCTGTTCGTCACTGCCACGTTGTCGGTGGGATATACGTTCTCGACAATCGCCCGTAACCAGTTGCAGGCGATCCAGATGTCGATGATGTTCTTTTTGCCCAACATCCTGCTATCGGGCTTCATGTTCCCGTTTGCCGGCATGCCCGGCTGGGCGCAGGTGATCGGCCAGATGCTGCCGCTGACACACTATCTGCGCACGGTACGCGGGATCATGCTCAAGGGCGCCAGCGCAAGCGATCTGACGACCGAGATCATCTGGGTCGCGGTGCTGACAGTCGTTGTGATGTCCATCGCCGTGACGCGCTTCAGGCGCACCCTCGATTGATCGATCAGGGCCGCTGCGTTCCATTCAATAGCTGCGAAAGAGGCAGCCAGCGCCGCCGTCAGCCCATGCCTTTGGTCACGCGCTCGCGATGGATCAGGTAGATGCCGGAGCCAATGATAATGCTTGCGCCGGCAAGCGTCCAAAGATCGGGAACGTCGCCAAATACCAGATATCCCATCGCCACCATCGTGATGAGCTGGGCGTAAAGGAATGGCGAGATGGCTGAGGCCGGCGCGCGGTTGTAGGCCAGGATGAACAGGAAATGCCCTGTCCCGCCGAGCAACCCCAGCGATAGCAGCAGCACCCAGGTCAGGGCATCGTGCGGCCACACCCATTGCGATAGCGCAACCGGTGCGCCAAGCGCGGTGCCAACGAACATGGAGTAGAAAAGCGTGACGAGCGGCGGATCGTAGGGTGCCAGGTGGCGCGTGATGAGCATGAAGAGGGCATAAGCGCTCATCGCCAGGAACGAATAGATGACCGCCGGATGCACATGCGCAAAACCTGGACGCACGGCAACCAGCACGCCAACGAACCCGACGACGATCGCCACCGCGCGGCGCCAGCCGACCCATTCTCCCAGCAGCGGCCCCGCAAGGGCAGCCACCACGAGCGGCGCCAGGAACACGATGGTGATTGTCTGATCGAGCCGCAGATATTGCAGCGCCAGGAAGTTGAAGAGCGTTGTCGCCGCCATCAACGTCGAGCGGACCATCTGCTTGGCAAGCTTGCTTGTCGTAAAAAGCCGCTCCAGGCTCATCAGGCCCAATGCGGGCACGAGCACCAATAGCCCGACGAACTGCACCAGGAAACGCAGCCAGGACAGCTGCATGACCGGAATGCCCGCTCGCGTGGCGAGATATTTGGCCGCGGTATCGAGCGTCGAGAAGAAAGCCAGCGCCAGCAGCATTAATCCGATAGCCGCGAACCGTGCGCGCTGGGCCTCCTTACCGGGGTCTGTCGTCTCGGACGGCGCGCTCATCGGCAGGAAGGCTCCGGCATTGGCGGACTGGCAGGGCAGGACGGTCCGTTTGCCGGCTCCCTCGGAATGGCCTTCTTATATGAGGCAGGCCCAAGGTGGCAGTCCAAATCCGCAGCCCTGCAGAGGAAGGTCCGCATGGCGGGGCCTGATCCCGCCAACTTTCCGCGATTGGGTCGTCCGTCAATGTTGGCCCACTGGAAACCTAGCGGGCAACATACGAGTTTCCATGTTCATCGAGTAGGATCTAGACTGTCGGGAGAGGCAGGCCATATTCCTTGAAAGTGGCCCGGTCCGTGCCGGTGAAACGAGGCCAGATGACGGACGAAGACGACGACCTTGCATGCGACAACGGCGAACGGCGCATGCAGCGCCTGGAACGCCAGCGCGCACCAACGCGCTCCGAGTTGGCGCAGCTGACCGACGAGGTGCGCCGCGTGGTCGCCAACGAGCAGACTGTGATCGCCCAAACTTCCGGCGCCGACAGCGCGCGCTATCAGGCGCAGCTGGAAACCTGGCGCACCATCCAGCGCTATATGCACAAGACCCCGTTCCGCGACCGGGCAGGCCTGAAGCGCTCGGATCAGTGGCGCAGTGTCCTAGACCGTGTCCGGGCGCTGAACCAGTTGGAACTTATCGACTGGGTGGCGCTGCAAGTCGAGGTGGCGTCGAACCGCGAACGCGGCATCCCGGATATGCGGCCGCGCAAGAACGGCCACGCCTTCCTGGTCATGCTTGAGTACATCAACAACCGCAAGCGCAAGGCATTGGCGCTGCTGAAGTGGGCGCTGGAGGCGGAGCGCGAAGGCTTCATCACGTCGGGCACCGGCGGCCCGATCTCCGAGCGGCTACAGGAACACTTCAAAGCCGCCGCCGATTCAAACCCCGGCAATCAGCGGCTTTGAAGCATTAGGACAGCCCATCAGGCAGCGGCGATTCGTCCAGCGACGAAGCGGTGTTCCTGCGAAAGCCCTGCGTACCCCCATGCCGAGGCATTAACCTCGTCGATGACGATGTAGCTGGTTTCATGCAGTGGCCCCAACGCGCGCCGCATCATGGCAAAGACGTCCTTCAGATAGTCCGCATATTGAGCCTTTGTATTGGTGCCGGCCGTCACCTTGATCTCAAGCCAGAATGCGTTCTTACCCATGGATGCTAGGCTGGCGTTGCCGATGAACCAATGGTCGGCTGGGGCATGAGTAATCAACACCGCTGTCACGGATGGATCTTTGCCAAGTCGCTCGTTGGTCGCGCGTGTCAGCGCAGCAGAAAGGTTTGATGCAAGTTCTGAAGAAAGCGGCGTGGAAACCGAGAGATTGAGCATGGGCATTGGGATCGCTCCTGGTTTGGAAAGGGTGTTGCCAGTCCCATGATGGCGACCACAATAAATTTAAAAAATTGAATTTATTTGCGCAAACACTTCGATATAGTCGAATTATGAGAGCCTTCGACCCAGACCTCCTGCGCACGCTTGTGGCATTTGCCGATGCGGGCACCCTTGCCGGTGCTGGCAAAATCGTTGGGCGCACGCCATCGGCATTGACCGCGCAGATGCAGCGCTTGGAGGACATGGCAGGCGTCTCTCTGCTTTCGGCGGTCGGTCGCGGTCGTGTGTTGACGAATGCGGGTGAGCGGCTGGTGATGCACGCCCGCCGGATTCTGGCAGCCAACGAGGAGGCATGGCTCGACCTCCATGGCACTGTGTCTGAAGGCAGGATCGGAATTGGCGTCACGCAGGACTTCGCAGGAGAAGCGATCGCCGATCCGTTGGCACTATTCGCGCGAACACACCCCCACGTTCAAACCGACATGCGTGTCGGGCGATCGTCCGAACTAAACGAACTGTTGCGGCGGGGAGAAATCGATCTGTCGCTGACGATGTCAGGTGGGCTGCACGGCAATCAGCTGGCAACATTCGTTGAGCCGATGTGTTGGATCATCTCGCAACGCGGGCTGGTAGGACTTCCCGAAGAACTGCCCCTGGCGGTACTCGATGCGCCGTGCGGCTTTCGCGATGCCGCAGTAAGCGCACTTGAGCGTGCCGGCCGGAGCTACAGGATAACGACAACAAGTCCAAGTCTTTCCGGCTTGCGACCCGTATTGCTGGCAGGCCTTGCCGTGACGGTGAGAACGAAACGCTTCGTCGACAAGGAACTTGTCGTTGCTCCAGAAAAGATGCGCTTGCCCAAACTGCCCGATGCCGTTTTCACACTCAACGTCAGGCGCGGCACGGATGACATGGCGATCCGCTTTGGCACGTTGCTGGTCGACCGGCTCTCGGTTCGTTGAAGCCCACCGATTGCCCAAGCGGTATCAACCGCGTCAAAGCCAGCCGCGCGGCCCACCACTGCAAAACTTGCGGGTTGAATGCTCCGCCTTGGGTAGCGGTTACGGTTTGTGAGCCTCTATACTCTCAAACCGCAGCACTACGTTCCCCCGGTTCCACCGCGTGCCTGGGCAATGGCGTGCTGGAGCACATCCGGCCGGAGTGAGATCGTCTCCTCGGCAAACAGCACATGCCGCAGCCAGTCGAGCCCCAGCTTCAGCAGCGCCTCGTCGTTCATGGCCAGCTCTTCGCGCATCTCCGGCTCGATCGCGTACTTGTCGAGGAACGACGAGTTGAAGACGAACAGGCGGAACTGGTCGATGTCGGTCGTCGCCATGAAGAACATCTTCTTGGTGCGCTCGTCGGGCTCCTTGCCCCACGGCCCGCCCAGGAACTTCCACGACGCCAGCTTCATCAGGATATGGATCCAGTCGCGATTCTTCTCGTCGTACTCGTCCACCCCCTGTTCGGCGCGGAACGCCCCGACCGTCTGCTCCTTTGATTCCTCGTGGCCCTTGCAGTGCGGCTCCTTGACGAGGAAATAGAAGTCTTCAGGCTGCTCGTGCCCCTTCATTTTCACCGAGGCGAGGCCCAGCGGATAATAGCGGCAGGCCGCCGGACGATCATTGTAGACGGTGCAGCCCTCCGTCTCGTCGAGAAAGACGCAAGGCTTCCTCTCACCGTCCTTGTCCACCATCTTCAGCTTCATGATCGGCATGCCCGACGCATCGTGAATCGAAGGCGCGGCGAACATGCTGGCGATGGCCTTCGGACGAGCCTCGAAGTGTTTGGCCAGTCTCAACAGGTCGTAGGGCGTCAGCGTGATGTCGGTGTTGTGGCAGCACTCGTTCCAGCACGACACGCCCTTATGGCAGGAAAAACAGAACGAGTTGTCCTTGGTCAGGCGCACCGGTTGCACGGGGTTCTTGCCGCGCACCGCATCGATGATCTGCACCTCCATGTCGGCCTCTGCCGCGCGCCGCTTGCGCTCCTGGTCGGCGTAGACCTGATCCTCCGGCGTCAGGGGAGAATTCTCGTCATCGGGATCGTAGGGCTTGTTGGGATCGGACATGGGGGACGTAAACCTCAGGTGCCTTGAGCGCGAGTTCTAATTGGCCGGCGGGCGCGGTGCGATGCCGTGCGGAAGATCGTTTCATTTCACTGCAGCAAAGCCGACGTCGCCGTCGGACCGATCGCGAGCAGGTTCGATCGGGAGCGGAGGCCCAGTGTAGGCTTTGCAATCGGGCTGCACAACGCATGAGGGAGCGCCTTGCTGGCGCTCCCCCTGTTGCTTGGCCTCAGCCAGATGGCTTTGGCGGATCAGTGCTTGCCCTGGCCGCCGTAGGTCTTGGGCACCAGATCCTTGTGCGGGACCTTCTTCAGTTCCCACTCCTTCTTGTCCGGATCGAAGCGGGAGTTGACGAACACCTTCCAGTTGGCGTCGTCCAGATCCAGGAAGTCGGCGCGGTAGTAGAAGCCCGGATAACGGCTTTCCTCGCGGAACAGGATGTGGCGCAGATGGGCCTCGCCAGCCCAGATCCGGTGATAGTTCTCCCACGCGCGCAGCAGTTCGTGCAGGTCCTTGGCGCGCATGTTGAGGCTGTCCTCCTTCAGCATGCCAAGGTAGTCGAGGCCGCGCTGAAGCATCTTGCCGTTGGTCTGGTAGTAGGTCGCGACGCCCGCAACGTACTCGTCCATGATCTTCTGCAGACGCATCTGCAGCATCCTGGGCGTGATGTAGAACGGGTTGATGTCTTCCGCCGTGGTCTTGTCCTTGTGCTCAAGGTAGTTGCGCACCGGACGGTAGATTTCCTCGGTGATGGTCTTGATGTCGTCCTTGAACGCCGGCTTGAAGCCTGCGTTGTCCTTGCAGAACTTCACCATCGCCTTGCCCGCGATGCGGCCTTCCGCATGGCTGCCCGACGAGAACTTGTGGCCGGAAGCGCCGACGCCGTCACCGGCGGTGAACAGGCCCTTCACCGTCGTCATGCGGTTGTAGCCCCACTGCCATTCCGCCGGAGCGATGTCTTCGGGACCCGACACCCAGATGCCGCAGCAACCCGAGTGCGAACCAAGCAGGTAGGGCTCGGTCGGCATCAGCTCGGAGACCGACTGCTCGGGACGGATGTTGAGACCCGCCCACACGCCGGCCTGGCCGATGCACATGTCGAGGAAGTCTTCCCAGGCCTCGGCCTCAAGATGCTTGACCTCTTTCGGCGTCATCTTCTCGCCCAACGCCTTCATCGCCGTTGGCGTGTCCATGAAGATCGGGCCGCGGCCCTCCTTCATCTCCTTCAGCATGGCGTGGTTGCGCAGGCAGGAAGGCACCACGAAGGCTTTGTCGTAAGGCGCATACTGGGTCAGCATGTCCTTGTTCTTGACGACGTAGTCCTCGCCGAATGCGTTCGTCGCCTTCGACTTGAAGAGCAGGAACCAGGCGCCGACCGGGCCGTAGCCGTCCTTGAAGCGGGTCGGCACGAAGCGGTTTTCCATCATCGTCAGCTCAGCGCCGACTTCCGCCGCCATGGCGTAGGTCGAGCCGGCGTTCCACACCGGATACCACACGCGGCCCATGCCCTCGCCCGTGGTGCGCGGACGGAACACGTTCACCGCGCCGCCGGCGACGTTGAGGATCGCCTTGGCCTTGAACACGTAGAGCTTGTGCTCGCGCACCGAGAAGCCGACCGCACCGGCGATCCGGTTGGGCTCGCTGGCATCGCGGATGTACTTCACGATGAAGACGCGCTCGTAGATGTTCTCCATGCCGAGCGCCTTCTTGGCGGCTTCGGCGACGATGGTCTTGTAACCCTCGCCGTTAATCATGATCTGCCAGCGGCCCGAACGGACCGGCTTGCCGCCGTCCTTCAGCGACTTGCCGCCCGCCTTCTGCCAGCTGGCGCCGTCGACGCGGCTGCCGCCGTCCATTTCCTTCCAGATCGGAAGGCCCCACTCCTCGAACAGGTGAACCGAGTCGTCGACATGGCGGCCGACGTCATAGACGAGGTCGTCGCGGGTGATGCCCATGAGGTCGGCCGACACGTAGCGGCAGTAGTCCTCAGGGGTGTTCTCGCCCAGGTAGGTGTTGATGGCCGAAAGGCCCATGGCGACGGCGCCGGAGCGGTCCATCGCAGCCTTGTCGACCAGGGTAATCTTGACGTCGTCGCCAGCCCAACGCTTGGCCTCGAAGGCCGCGCCGCAAGCGGCCATGCCGCCGCCGACGAGAAGGATGTCCGTCTCGATCTCGACGATTTCGGGATCACCGAATGTACCTGCCATTGTTGTCTCTTCCCTTGGGGCCAAGCCTGCAGCCGGGTTCCCGGCCGCGTGCTGCGAGCCCACGTTGTTAGGTTGCTTCAGCTTTGACTTTTATGCGTGCCGGTCCCGGTCAGGCAGCCGGGGTCGGCAGCGTCTTGCCTTCCTCGGTGAAGTAGCGCTGATCGCCAAGGTCGCCGGCCTGGGGCTTGTTGCCATAAGGGTCGATCGAGCCGACCGGCGTCGTGCGCACGGGGAACTTGAAGCGCTTGATCTCGCCGTCGCGGAACTTGATCGTCCACATGATGGCGTTGTCGGTGCGCAGCGGAATGGCAGCGCCGCCCATCGGAACCCAGTCGGCAAAGGCGCGAACTTCGATCGCCTGCTGCGGGCAGGCCTTCACGCAGCACTGGCACTCCCAGCACTGGTCGGGCTCCTGGTTGAACGCCTTCATGCGCGTCACGTCGAGCTTCATCAGGTCGTTAGGGCAGATGTACATGCAGGCGGTGACTTCACCACCCTTGCAGCCATCGCACTTTTCAGTGTGAACGAAAGTCGGCATCTCATTCCTCCCGGATTCAGGTGTCGATTGTTGCGCCTGTGCAGCGAACAGAAATTCAGCATGTGTTGGTGCCGAACGGCACGGCAACGGGGGCTCTATGGGCCGACCCTCAGAGCCGCGCCGAACATCAATACTCGCGAATGTTG
>JAGRKV010000062.1 GCA_020442165.1 Hyphomicrobiaceae bacterium
CAGCACCGCATAGCGCTCACTGTAGCTTCTTAAAACAACCGCATCATCAGCCTGAAGCACACGACGCTCGACCGAGCCCCCAGCCCCCGAAAACGCTAGAAGACCCGACGCAAAGTCAATGATATGCGTGCTCACCGAAGCCCCCCGCATACGACAAGTCAGCAAACGTTCATTCGTATCACAACCAGAACGTTAGCGATGTGAACTTCCTCATATCGCGACGAGCTGAGCATCCGCGCGCAAACGCATTGGTATCGTGCTGGATGATTGTTGGGCCTGAATACAGGTCGCGGCTTTAGCGCTGGGGTATATGCTGGGGTGCAAATGCTTGTGTCGATAAAAGGAGGTATTAACTCAATAACTTAAGGTCTTTCTCGGGCGGACACCCCATCCGCCAGATGCTTGTGTACGGCCATGGTGCGTCGGTTGCTTCTCGACAGTGGGTGCCGACTGGGCGAGGCGAATTACGGCTTCTGCACGACATGGAGAACGCGCTGGAAGGTTTCCGAGAGTGAGACCTGACCCGGCACGTAGCCAAGAAAAAGCATTCCCGTCATGACCACCAGCACGGCGATCGGAAAGATGACCCGCTGGATGAAGGTCACGGTCGTTCGCAGCGCGCTCGATTCCGCGGCGATCAGGTTGTCCTTCAAGATCGACAGTCCGATCATCATGCTCACGGCTGCGTAGGTTATCATGAAAATCTTGTCGGAGAGCGTTGCCTGGTCGGTGTCGACCTTGGGCAGCGCGAGGTAAAGGGCAATAGAAGACAGAAGTGCTGTTACCTGTATGCCCATCAACGATTCAAAGCGCGCGTGCGGCAGGAAAACCGAAAAGTAAGTGACGAGCAGTATGAAGCCCAGCGGTATGACGACGCGCGTGTAGTAGTCGATCGAGATGCGCTCGGCGATCCAGGTGGCGTTGAATTTATAGAAGGGCACGATGCGCCGTTCTGACAGCGAGCGGCCTATCGTCGGGATGATATCCTGGTCAGCGCCCACGTACTGCTCGAGCACCTGCCAGCCATCCACGGACAGATCCGTGATCCTCTGGCGTTCGGCGGGGGGCTGCACCAGGAAGGGCTTGGCCGTGCTCTTGGGCTGGAACGAAATGGAGAAACGCTGCGTATCGAACGGATAGCGCCCCAGCTCAGGCTCAAACAGGAATTTGCCGGAAATCTTGTAGAGCTTGACGCCGGGCGGGAAGCTCGCGCGCTCGTCGCCGCCATGGATTTCTCGAACACTGAGCAGTTTGCCGCCGAGTGCCTGGGAGCGATACGCATTGGTGAAGTCGATGTCGTCGATTCCTAGTTCGTTGCCCGCGCTCTTGATAGAAAGATAGAATTCGGCGTCGAAACTTTGATCGTTCGTGTCGATGTGCGACAGGCTTACGAGATCGATCGAGGTGTAGAGCGTGTGCGATTCCAGGAGTTCGCCATTGATGCGCTGATATTGGACCGGAGAGAGGACGATGCCCGCTTCGGATGCCTCCTTCGTCAGCAGCAATGTGTCGTCGGCGGCCGTCCGGCTGGTCGTGAACGCCAGATCGCGCCACAACCCTTTCAAGACGTGCCGTCCCTCGACGAAACTCCTCAGCTTCGCACCGATCTGTTCTCTCAACTCGGGCACGGAAAGCCCCTTGGGCAAGTTCTGTGCGGTTTCGACGATCAATTTCAGATTGTCGCGGTATTGCGTGCCGCGTCCGACAGCGCGGCTGTTTCCAGCATCGTAAAGCTCACGCAAGGCTGCTTCGCTTTCCTTGCAGGTGCCATCCTTCCAGCCAGGAGTCTCGGGCTGGATTCGATCGTGGAAGACCCATTTCTGGTCAGGCGAGCGCCATATCCTGCGGCGCAAGCGCTCGCTGTAAACGTTGGGCACGCCCTCGCGCGCGATCTGGGACAGGGGGCCGGCATAGGCGCCGGGGCCAAGTGCATCTGAGATCAGTGCAATGCGCCCCAGCAGCACAATGACAGGCGCCCTTACGCCAAGCGTACCCAGCGCCTTTAGCAGGTCCGCGGACGGCCCACTGTGGATCGAAAGCACGATGATGTCCGGGTTGCTGGCCGCGATCTTAGTGGCGGCTTGCGCCACCTCATCGGGAGCCAGCCGGTAGTCTCGCACCGGCACGCGCAGTCGCGCCACCAGTGGCGGCCCTTGCGGGATTGCCGCCATCCCGTCTTCGAGTGCGAAACTGTAAAGATCGTTGTCGACACCGACAAAGGCCGGCCGCAAATAGCCACCGGCCACGATCGACTTCTGGACGACTTCAAGTTCGTTTCGCACCGAACTTGCCATCGTGAACACGCTCGGCCAATCACTGAAGATGTTGTCGAGCGACATCTCGGTGATGAAGGGCATCGCGCTCGTCTTGAGTTCACCACCCAATGCATCGAAGACAGCGCGGCCGCGTGTGGAGCTTGGCAGGCCCACCATGGCGATGGTCGCGGAATCGGAAATCGCCGCCCGCACGTTTTCGACGGTCTTTTCCGACGACTCATAGTCGTCAAAGTAGGTGAGCATCACCTTGCGGCCTGCGATGCCACCGTCGCGATTGACCTCGTCAACGAGCCGCCCGGTAAAATAGTGGACCGCATCGACCAGTCCGGGTGCATAGCAACGGTTGCCATCGGAACTCAGATGGATCGCAATCTTCAAGGGTTCGAATTGGGCTGCCGAAGCCTGCGCCAACAGCAAGAGCAACCAGGCGGTCGCCCAGAAGCACACGCCACATATTGAACCCAGCGCGCCATGAAGCAGCGGCGCAATGGGCTCTTGTGAATGCGTGCGCAATTGGTTGTCTTGCCGTGTACTCACACAGAACATCGCGTTCGCCATCCTTTGCGTCGGCTCGGGAATGCGCTCGAACGATATTCTATTGACCAGCCAAGAGGCGTGTTCATACGGCAACACGAGGCAAGGAGCAGCCCGCCTCGCGAACATTGTGACCGCGATTTGTCCCGCAAGGGTCAGCATTCAGCCCTTGCGGGGGCTACCGTCAAACCCAGCGCAGGTCGAGTGTCATTGGGTATTCGGGGTTGACTGCCGCCGGACGCGGCATGCCGGGGGTTACGGTGTGGCCGGCAGCTTCGTAACGCGCAAGGCGGCGTCCCTCGGCTTCGTAGGCGTTTACCGGGAACACCTCGAAATTGCGGCCGCCTGGATGCGACACATGATAACGGCAGCCGGCAACAGAGCGTCCGCTCCAGCAGTCGTAGATGTCAAACGTCAACGGCACATGCGGCGCGATCGTCGGATGCAGCGCGGAGGGCGGCCACCATGCCCGATAGCGGACACCGGCAACAAATTCACCGAACGTCCCCGTCGGAGTGAGTGGCAGGCCGCGGCCATTGCAGGCGACAACATAACGTTCGCCTGTAAGGCCGGAGAGCTTCACTTGCACCCGTTCGAGCGATGAGTCGACGTACCGCGCCGTACCTCCGATGATGCCTTCCTCGCCCAAGACATGCCAGGGTTCCAGCGCCTGCCGCAGCTCCATTTTCACGTTGTCGATCGACACGGTGCCGTAGAGCGGGAAGCGGAACTCGAAGTGCGGGCGGAACCAATCTAGCTCGATGGGGAGGCCTGCTGACTTGATGTCTGCCACGACATCGGCGAAGTCCTGCCAGACCATGTGTGGCAGCATGAAACGATCGTGCAGCGCGGTGCCCCACCTGACGAGTTTGGTGCGATAGGGCTTCTCCCAGAACATGACGATCAGCGCGCGCAACAACAACTGTTGCGCAAGGCTCATGCGCGCATGCGGCGGCATTTCGAAGGAGCGGAACTCGATCAGGCCGAGACGTCCCGTCGGTCCATCCGGCGAATAGAGCTTGTCGATGCAGATTTCAGCGCGATGGGTGTTGCCGGTGACGTCGACCAACAAATTGCGGAAGATCCGGTCCACAAGCCATGGCGGGATCGAGCCCGCGCCCGGATTGGGCACCTGCGACAGTGCAATCTCCAACTCGTAGAGCGATTCATGCCGGGCCTCGTCGACTCGGGGCGCCTGGCTCGTCGGGCCGATGAACATCCCGGAGAAGAGATAGGACAGCGAGGGATGGTTCTGCCAATAGGCGATGATCGATGCCAGCAGATCGGGGCGCCGCAGAAACGGGCTGTCGGCAGGCGTTGCGCCGCCCAGAACGATGTGATTGCCGCCGCCGGTGCCCGTGTGACGTCCATCCAACATGAACTTCTCAGTGGAGAGACGCGCCATGTGCGCATCCTCATAAATGCCGGTCGTGATCGTGACGGCTTCGTCCCAGGAATGCGCCGGTTGGATGTTGACTTCGATAACGCCTGGATCGGGTGTAACTTTGATTACGTTGATGGTCGGATCGTAGGGCGGCGGATAGCCTTCGATGTGGACCGGCACTCCCGTAGCTGCTGCCGCCTCTTCGACCGCGGCTGCTAGCGCTGCATAGTCTTCCGCATCGAGCAGCGGTGGCATGAACACGCATACCGTGTCACCCCGCGGCTCCACCGCCAGCGCGGTGCGAACAGAGCCCGTCACATCGCTTGTCGTGCTAGGCGAAAACGTCGGCTGTTCGAGCGTGACCGTGCGGCGGCGCTGGAGCAACACATGCCGCTCAGGCAATGCGCGCCGGTTCGAGAACGGATCGCGCGGATACTCGGTGGGGTATTCGGCCGGTGAGAGATAATAGGTCGAGCCCAGCGGCAGACGGTATCCAATGGGCGAATCGCCTGGAATGAGGAAGAGCTTGTCGCGCCGCAGGGACCAGCGCTCCGTCACCCATCGGCGGCCGCGATCCTCGGTGTGCCAAGCTTGTATGGGCAGCACATAGCCGGCAACCTCAGTGACGCCCCGGTCGAAGACGCGCATGACCCGATCGCGTTCGGCTGGATCTTCCAGCTTGTTGGTTTCGGGCGTGACGTTGATTGGCAACTTCTGCTCGACCAGCATGAAGTAGGCCATGTCCTCATATGCCGGAACCGCACTGTTTGCGGGCAAACCCAGCTGCTGGGTCAGTGCCGACATCAAGCTCAGTGCGTCCTCGGGCGTGGCCTCGGCGCGTTCGGTTTCGCTGGCGACAAGCGCCTGATTTTCCCAGAGCGGCTGACCATCGTTGCGCCAATAGAGCGCGAAGGCCCATCGCGGGAGCTGTTCACCGGGATACCACTTGCCCTGGCCATAATGCAGGAGGCCGCCCGGAGCGAAGCGCTCCCGCAATTTCCGTACGAGGTTGTCTGCATAACGGCGCTTGTTGGGACCCACCGCGGCGGTGTTCCATTCAGCGCCTTCCATGTCGTCGCTGGCGACGAACGTCGGCTCGCCACCCATGCTGAGGCGAACGTCGCCCTGCTTCAGCCTGGCATCGATCACATGGCCGGAGTCGGCAATCGCCTGCCATGTTTCATCGCTGTAGGGCTTTGTGACGCGCGGTGTCTCGCGGATACGATCAACGTGCATCTCGAATGCGAATTCGACCTCGGCCTTCGTATGGGCGCCGGTGATCGGCGCTGCACTGATGGGGTGAGGCGTAGCTGCAAGCGGGATATGCCCTTCGCCCGCAAGCAGACCCGATGTTGGATCAAGTCCTATCCAGCCGGCACCTGGTACATAGACCTCGGTCCAAGCGTGCAGGTCGGTGAAATCCACCTCTGTTCCAGTCGGTCCATCGAGCGATTTGACATCGGGAGTGAGCTGGATGAGGTAGCCGGAAACGAAGCGCGCGGCCAAACCCAGATTGCGCAGGATCTGCACAAGAAGCCAGCCGCTGTCGCGGCACGATCCGGAAGCCTTGCCCAATGTCACTTCGGGCGTCTGGACGCCGGGTTCCATGCGTATCAGGTAATTGACATCGGCATGAAGCTGACGATTGAGATCACATAGAAAGTCGATGGTGCTGCGGCGCTTGCGATCGATGCCTGTCAGATACTTGCGCAGCAAGGGACCGGGCACTTCCGGCTCAAGGTATGCCTGCAGTTCCTTTTTCAAGGCCGGCGGATAAAGGAACGGCCAGTCTTTTGCCGTTTCCTCCACGAAGAAGTCGAACGGATTGATGATCGCCATATTGGCGACCAGTCCAACGGAAACCGAAAAGTGATCGACTGGCTCCGGGAACACGACGCGAGCAAGAAAGTTTCCGAACGGGTCTTGCTGCCAATTCATGAAGTGCAGCGATGGCTTGACCGTTAGCGAATAGCTCAACACCGGGGTTCGGCAGTGCGGTGCCGGCCTCAGCCGGATCACCTGTGGTCCCATCTCGACCATGCGGTCATAGGTGTAAGTCGTCTTATGAGTGAGGGCGACGTTCAGTACCATGTGGCGGGGACCATTCGAGATAGCGTTCCTATGAATCTCCGCATATCCGTTCACCAGGACTGTCACAATGCCAGAATGGCAGTTGCATACCGCAGCGCAAAAGATTGTTTAAAACTTGGGCATCATGTCTAATTGTTGTGGCGTGGGTTGCCTAAAATCTTGACACCCAAGGTCGGACATCCGTTCCAAGCGGCGCGGTCTAAGGCAACGCGCCAGGGGAATGACGTATGAGAACATATACGTGTGGCGCCTGTGGTCACAGGGTCTACTTCGAGAATATTTCGTGCGTCCGGTGCGGCCACATGCTCGGATTCGACGCTGAGAGGCTCGAGGTGGTGACGCTCACGGCCTCCGGACAGAATGATGAATACATCCAGATTGCCAGACATGAACCAGCCCAATCGTACCGCTTCTGCCTCAACGCGGGGCATGGGGTGTGCAACTGGCTGGCACCTAAGACTGGTGGCGCAGAACTTTGCGTTGCCTGCAGCCTCAATCGCACCATTCCCAACCTACAGGAGCCTGGAAACCTAGCAGCCTGGGGTGAGTTCGAACTCGCAAAGAAGCGTCTCATCTATCAGCTTCTGCGTTTTGGCTTGCCGGTTGATGCAACGCACATCGGCCGCCACAAGTTGACGTTCGATTTTGCGCGCGACACCACGACTGGACATCTGGACGGCGTCATCAGCGTGGATATGCTGGAGGCGGATTCGGTCTGGCGCGAGCAACAAAAGCAACTCTTCCAGGAGCCCTATAGATCACTGCTCGGCCATCTGCGCCACGAGAGCGGTCACTTCTACTGGATGCTTCTGGTCGAAGGCACGGGCCACCTCGATCGCTTCCGCTCACTCTTTGGCGACGACACGCTAGACTACTCGAACGCGCTTGCGTCCTATCACGACACGGGGCCGGTCGCGAACTGGCAGGAGCTGCACGTCTCGGCCTATGCTTGCGCTCACCCGTGGGAAGACTGGGCGGAGACGTGGGCGCATTATCTGCACATGGTCGATGCGCTAGATACGTCGGAGGAATGGGGGCTTGAACCGCGTGCGCGCGGTCTGGTGTTCGGTTCATTCTGGCCATTCAAGATTTCCGACATCTACCGCGAGGAAACTTTCGAAGCGCTCATGGAGCGCTGGATTCCACTTACGTTGTCGCTGAACAGCCTCAGCCGCAGCATGGGGCATGCTGACTACTATCCGTTTGTCATCTCAGATCCAGTTCGCAAAAAGCTTGGGTTCGTTCACGAGGTCATTCGTAACGGCGGCGCACAGCTTGGCCAGCGAACCACCGCTACCCCGCGCCGTCCACGCCGCTCGAAAGCCAGATGAATTACAAATGGGATCACTCCCCAAGGTGGCGGGTCATCAAGACCGCCAACCACAAGTGAGCAGGCCGGGCAGACGACATTCGAGGGGCCGTTGACAGTTGGCGTAGCACTGTCACAGGGAGCACCCGAGGCGAGAGCCAAACGCTGCTGAAGCGCTTTTGCTTATTGTATCCAGGTGGGCTCCCAGCGTTTTTTGGATTGGCAGGCTCCAAATCCCTTCGATCGTTGAAGAGACAAATTGTTCGCTTGATTTCCCTTCCGCCCAGGAAGCTCCTACGCGCTGGCTCATAGTGTTGCCGCGCCATGGCTCCATTCGGACATCAAGCCATTAATATTGCTGGGAACTTTTCCGCCTCGCAACTCGCCAGCCGATGCCCAGCAGCGCTTTTGACATGGTGGAGGCAAATCCGCGCAAGCTTAAAACCGGCTGGCAAAAAAGATCGAATTCGATAGTGCGGGCAGAAGCCTTCGCCTAGATTGCGCCGCGATCAGCCGGGAAAATCACTGTCGATTGGTGTTGACCCGTCGCAAACAGATAATGTCTGCGCCCATATTGAGTGGCCTTTAAAGAGTGTCCTTTTGGATGAAGGACGAAAGCGACAGGATGACAAATCGGCATGGCATTGCTCATCGGAGCGTGGGCGTCAAAGTTTTCGCCATCGACCGCGGTTCGCACACACGATGAAGAGCAGATCATCCCTGTCACCAGCCCAGCGCGCTAGCGTCGTCCTCGTTGCCTACAACAGTGCGGAGGTCATCGGGGCTGCGATCGCATCGATCGACGCTGGCGCGGAGATTATCGTTGTCGACAATGCCAGCAGCGACGGCATCGCGCCTATTGTCGAAAGGCCCGGTGCCAAGCTCATTTCGAATGCTGCAAACCTTGGCTATGGAGCGGCATGCAATGTCGGGGCGGCGGCTGCATCCCGCGAATTCGTCTTGTTCATGAATCCTGATGCGCGGCTATGCACTGGCGCACTTGCAAAGCTTGTCGACGCGGCAGAGGCCCAGCAGGACGTTGCGGCCCTCAATCCGCGCATACTCGACAATAGCGGCAAGACCTTCCAGCGCCGCCACTCGCGGCTGTTGGACCGCGCTACGAACAGGCAGCTTCGACGCCCGCTGACCCGGGACGGCGAACTAGAAATGCTGACGGGTGCAGCGCTTTTCTGCCGCAAGGCTCATTTCGATGCGGTTGGCGGTTTCGACAAGAACATTTTTCTTTATTGCGAAGACGATGATCTCGCAGTCCGTTTCAAGCGCGCAGGATTCAAGTTGGGCTATGTCCACGATGCGGTCGTGATCCATGCGCAGGGCTGCTCAACACCCCCCTCGCCTTCCCTTGAGCGTTTCCGTGCCTATCACTTCATGCGTAGCATCCGCTATGCGCGCGAAAAGCACGGGCTCAGCTTCAACCGCCGCTATCGGCAGGCACTCGCGACCGTCAATTGGCTGCTGGCGTGGGCTACGCTTAACGAGCGGCGCAAACGCAAATATTCAGGCTATATGGCCGCGCTTGCCGGCCATCGCGGGGATGCCATGGACAAAGTCGGTTCTCCGGCTGAATGAGCCATTAGCCGATTGACAAGGTGCCCGGCCTCGACTTGGGCCCGCACCACAGTGTTGCCCGCAGCAAAACTCAGCATCCTCATGCTACAAGATTTCGAGCGCTCACATCGCGGCGTTCGACGTGGATCATCACGCTGCGGGCGCCCCGGAGCGGCAGGCCGAGCCAGGGCTCCGCGGCGGACGGGTAACAAAATTTGGGGGGAGAAGATTTTTGACAGTCGTGGTGATGCCAATCGTCAGCGACGGACATGCGGACCTGTGTTCCAGCATTCAAGAAATGCTCGTCGAGAGCCTTGCTGCGAAGCTTTATGAAAGCCCAAGTCAACTTGCGTCAGCTTCGCAGCTTGTGATTGCCGGCCTTGGACAATGGGGTGGAGATGAGGTTCGGGAGGCATTGCGGGTTGCCGGCCAATTGGGCGTTCAGCGCACGCTCTGGCAACTTGAGACGCTACCGCCGATGAATGGCGACAATTCCGTTGCCGCTCGGATCCTTCTGCGTCGCACACCAGACCGGGTCACTGGACTTGCCCGCTTGATCGACAAATATGCCTTGCGGATGCTGGATCGCGAATTGCAGCAGCAGGAATGGTGGCGTGACAGCGGCCTGGAAGCGCGACGCCTTGGCTTGCCCTATCGCGAGGCGAGAAGAATTCGCGAGCTGTGGCGGGAAAAACTGCTCGACCGAGTTCTGGTGAGCCTGGAGAGCCGGCTGAAATTTCTGCACGCCATCGGCGTGGATGCCTCCTTCATTCCGCTCGGCTATCATCCGCTCTGGGGCCATCCACTGGCGCATGAAGAGCGAAAACTCGACGCCATTTTCATCGGCACGCCGACACCTGCCAGGGTTCCGCAAATCAACCGTATGCAAGAGCAGCTTTCAGCGGAGGGTTTCAACCTAACGGTCATTGAGGGCGGCTGCTACGGCGAGCAGCGGACCAGATTGCTGAACAACGCAAAAATCCTGATCCATCTGCGCAACTATCCCTGGGAGATGACCCGAATGCGAATGCTCATGGGCATGGGATGCAAGTCGCTCGTGGTAACGGAGGATTTCTGGGACGTCGCACCGTTCGTGCCGGGAACGCACCTTGTCACGGCACCCCCTGAGGGATTGGGAGATGCGATCATTCACTATTTGCGCAACGAGACCGAGCGGGAAGAGATTGTCGAACAGGCGCACAGTCTCATTGCCAACGATCTGGAACTGGGCCGTCTGTTGACGGATGCGATCGAGTCATCGGATCGGTTACGAAGCTGAGGGTGCAAGAGGTGCAAGTGATGCCTGACCGGCCCGGCCGAAATGGTAAAGTGCCAATACCCATTCTCATCTTAGGCAACACGAGCTTCTCTGAGGAGATCGCGGATCTCGTCTCCGAGACGCCAGAGTTCTGCGTCGTTGGCTTTGTGGAGAACCTTGATCGCCAACGCTGCGAAAGCGAATTTCTCGGAAAGCCCATTCACTGGGTGGATACGATTCCGGAATTGGTAAGCTCTTGCCGCTTCCTCTGTGGTATCGGCACCACCCGCCGCAAGAGCTATATCGCTCAAGTCACATCGCTCGGCGCCCAATTCGCAACGCTGATCCATCCGACCAGTCACCGCTCAGCGACAAGCACCATAGACGCTGGCAGCATTCTAAGTGTGAATTCGGTTTTGGCCGCGCATGCGCATGTCGGAGAGCATGTTATCATCAATCGGTCCGTTACCGTGGGCCACCATACGCACATCGGTAGCTATACGACGATCGGTCCGGGTGTGAACCTTGCCGGGCGCTGCAAGATCGGCGAGTGCTCGTATATCGGGATTGGTGCCACCATTGTCGATGGTATCAGCATTGGCTCCCATACCGTTATCGGCGCGGGGTCTGTCGTGGTCGCCGACGTTCCTGACAATGTTTGCGTTGTGGGCGTTCCCGCGCGAATCGTAAAGACCGGCATAGACGGCAAATAGCCGAACCGGTCTATCCTGCAATCATGCCGTGGCGGCTACTTGTCGGCGTAATCGTTGCCGCCGAGCTGGTAGTGAACGAAGCGCTCTTCCAGGCCAAGCCGCCTTCTGACGGACCGCTTCCAGACTCTTATGCGGCGCTGGACCTGGTGTTTGATCTTGGCTCTCCACACCGGCCGGTCATAGATCTTCCGCAGTTCGTCATGGAGTTCGCGCGCCTCCGGAACATCCTTCAGGGCCAACAGATTTTCCCGGATGAATGCACGTTCGGCATCGCTGAGGACGTCCATACGTTTTACAAGTTTCATATCAATCTGATTGGGGAATGTTACCAGCCGGGATGACGCGCCAACGGCTGCAAAATTTATCATGGTGCGCAGGCATTTGTCGCACTGGCCACAGTTGTATGCGCTATTGACGTTATGGAAGCAGACCCGCAACGACTGCAGGGCAACATCCGACGTGGCAACTTTTGCAGCTTTTTGAACTCTCGTGGCTTCGCAGCCGTCATGAACGATTTCCAGATCAGCAGCGCTCCATTTCGGATCGAGGAGACAATGGGAGCCCCATGGCATCAGCTCGGCATATGTGAAGCTGGACGGCAGATAAACCTTGCGCAACTGCGATGAAAGCAGAAACGCCGTCGCGATCAAACCCGGGCCGAATGCATGGCTGCCCCAATCCAGATCGAAGCCCTCGAAGAAGCCGCGCAGATTGGCCTCTATCTCGATTGGCTGGACTCCAAAATGTTGTCCAACACGATGCAGCATCTCTGTGACCTGGGCCCGCAGCCTCTCGTCGCGGAGCCCGACGTCGATGCCATGAATGAATATGATGTGCGTGATCTCGTCGCGATGTTTCAGCAGGGTGTAGAAAGAGTCGAGTCCGCCAGTGAAGAAGGTTGCCACACCACCCTTGGCTGGTGAAATTGGAACGGACTGTCCAGGCGTTGCTCCTGAAATCGCCACACGCCGGAAAGCGGGATTCCAGCTGCAATAGATGTCCTGGATCGTCGGTAGGGATTCCAGGATTTGCTGGTCGACAGAACCTTCCAACGCAAGGTCGCGCCCGGTCTTATAGGCAGGGAGCAGTCCCAGACATAGGAGCGCTTCATTGCGTGGAGCCATTTCGGCGTCTGCCGTCGAGTACCACAGGGATTTCTTGAACTCGCCATCTGAGATCGTAAGCTTCAGCCGCGTGCGGCCATTTTCACGTTCGAGGCCATCCACAACAAAGCGGAACTTGCCGGCATCGCTACTCATGGGAGTGTCCAATCTCATAAGCATCTTTCTCACTCAACAAGACACGGAGTATGTTTGATATGGCTGTTGCGGCGCCTTCCGGCAGTGAAGGTCCGGTTGGGAGAACGATGACCTTTTCCGCAACCTCCTTAGTGTTCGGCAACACAAGTCCTGCATGAGGGAAAAGATCGCGGTAGGGCTTCATGCGATGGCATCCAGGCCAGAAATACCTGCGAACCAGTATATTTTCACGATGCAGCGCGTTGACGATGAAGTCCCGGGACAATCCGATTTTCCGCGACACTTCAATCACGACGTACTGATAGTTGTTTTGCTCGTCGGGATCGAAGCGCACCAGCGATAGACCCGGTATGCTGTCGATGGCCGCACGATATTCCTCGTAGTTGGAGCGATTGGCGGCGATGATGTCGTCCACAGCGTCCAGGTTGGTCAATCCCATGGCGGCGCAGATTTCAGTCAGCTTGCCGTTGGTGCCCGGATAGATGACGTTGTCGTAGCCGGAAAACCCGAAGTTGCGCATCAATCGCATGGCAGCTGCTAGTTCGTCGTCGTCTGTCGTCACGGCACCGCCTTCAAAAGAATTGAAGATCTTGGTGGCGTGAAAACTGAAGACTTCGAGCCGCCCGAACCTGCCGATCAGTTCGTTGCCGTAACTGCAGCTGAATGCATGGGCCGCATCAAACATCAACTCCAGTCCGTGCTCATCGGCAATCTGCTGCAGTTCCCGCACGGGCGCGGGCCGGCCCCAAAGATGAACGCCGATGATTCCAGTCGTGCGTGGCGTAATCATCCTGCGGACCGCCGCTGGATCTAGGTTGTGCGTGGCCGGGTTTATGTCGGCAAATACCGGCGTGATGCCTTGCCACCACAGCGCGTGGGCCGTGGCAATGAACGTATAAGAGGGTACGATGACCTCGCCTTGAAGCCCGAGAGCCCGGATTGCGATTTCAAGCGCGAGTGTACCATTGGCCACCGCAACACAATGTTTGACGCCAAGGCGTTCTGCGATGCGCTGTTCCAACTCGCGCACAAAGGGTCCATCGTTGGTGAAGAAGCGCCGCTCGAACATGTCGTCGATGCGGCGAAGGAAGTCGTCCTTGTTGCCGATCGATGGATAGCCGACGTGTAGCGGCTCGCTGAACGCAGGCGGCGCACCGTATAAGGCGAGATCGTGCAGTCGTCCAATCGATTTCAAGGTACGGTCACTCAACTCTAATCAGAAGACTCTAATCAGAAGACGCGGTGTGGAATTTCACCTCGTGCACCTGTCGCAATCAACTTCCATCATGGCGCCTATAGCGAACTGGCCGAGAACTGTCCTCACGCCGTTATAGTGTCATTGACGGAAGGTGTCGCTCCACCAATCTGCTTCCCTGATACGCCCGCCGCAGCAAGCCGCTTCGCAACGGCGCGGACGATAATGCTCAATACTTGGAGTGCAGCGGAGTGGCAACATTATGGGGCGGGGCCCCTTTCTGGCCCCTGGCGAGTGGAGCTGCCAGACGTGGGGCTAGGCCGGCATCAGCCTATTCAGCCCCTCGATATGAGCAGCCCAGCAATAGCTGCTCGCTGCCCAGGGGGCTCTGCGATCTGGCTCGAACGTGGACGGGATACTGTCACCGCCTCTCAGCCAGTATTGGATATGGCATTAAACGCTTTGCCCGCGGGCAAGCGTTCTTGACGTCTGCCCTCGTGCGACGGCCGCGGACCCGAGGCGCCCCGCCACAGCCTCTTGTCTCATTTGTCGGAGTATCAGGCTCACCCCCCCCAAGTTTGAGGTCTCCGACTGCGGCCGGAAATGGGATTGCAGCGACGAACATGCCTTTGCGGGCAAGCCGCGCAGGTTCATGCCGCACCCAGATCCGGTACTGTTGCGAACTGGGCAGCTCCTCATGTCAAGCGATGAGGTCATAGGAGTGGAGCGAGACACCATTCCACCAGACTTCACTGCCTCCGTCTTCTCGCGCCAGGATCGGGAAGTAGCCGTCCGTAAAATCACCCACGCTGTGGGCCACTGACTGCGGGTTGATGAAGTTGTCACCCGATCCGCCACTCAGAATAACAACGCCGGAGCTGTTTGCATTGAAGTACGGATTGTTTGCGTCAGCCACCTTAAGGAACACATCACCTGGTGATGTCGACTGCTGATAGGCCACATACAGCCTGCCATTCGTCTCATCGAGAGTGAGGATTGGCCTGCTGCGGTGCTGACCTCCACTGACGATCTTGATGGGGTCGTTCCAGTCCCCGGGAGAGCCGGACAACAGCCAGAGCGCATCTGATGCATCTTTTACCGCAGCATAGATTTCACCGTTATAGCTGACCGCCGAGATGTGGTCGTCAATGCTGATGCTGTTGGTAATCATCTCATTCAGCCAGCCCGAACCATATGCATTGCTGTCGGCTGCCGCGTCGTGCCAGGCGAAACGCCAGCTGTCGCTCGTGCCATCTTGAGAATAGATAATGCCCAGTTCCTGCACGCCATTGGTGTCGAAATAGACGAAATCCGCTTTGCTGTTTCCGTTCGTTCCGCCGCTGGACGTTGTATTGCCGTCGAGCAGCGTGCTTGACCAGTGGTTGGTGGTCGCATCTAGATGAGCCAGATACAGCCCCTGAGTGCTTCCAGAATCGATTGCGAGAACGAGCGGATTGCCAAATTGATCGAGGCCGAGTGCCAGATCATTGTTGCCGCCATAAATACCCGGGTTCAGATCGTTGGTGAGCGTGGTAACGTCGACTGTCACCCACGAATGCGAGTTCTGGTCATAACTCAATTCATACAGGTAGCTCGCGGAAGAGTTGCTGCCATACGCCAAGGTATAGAGAATCTGGGAATCTACATCGAGTGCGATGTCGACGTGGTAGTTGCTCGACGCGATGGCGCCACTGCTGAGATTCCATCCGCCCGCCTGCCCTAAGGCCGGAAGGTCTCCGGAGAACTCGTGGACATACCATGCGCCAGCCGAGCCGCCATTGGCCTCCGGCAAGATCGACCACCAGTGATCGTCAAAGAAGAATGCCTTGCTGGCGTTATCATGCTCAAAATTCTTCGTTGAACCGGTGGCATCGGCGGTCGCGACGTAGCCGATCGGAGAATTAAAATTCAGCGTGGGTGGCGCAGTGATGTTGACTGAGACCTGCGCGCTGCTGCTGCCGCCACGGCCGTCGCTGATGGTATATTGGAATGCATCGGAGCCTGTGTAGTTCGCCGCCGGCGTGTAGAGGATCTGCCCGTTCTGGATGGCCGCCGTGCCGTGGGCGGGTTGGGCAATACTGGCAATCGACAAGGCATCTTTGTTGGCGTCGGTATCATTCGCCAGGACATCGATCAGTACACTATTGCCTTGTTGGACGTTAGCCCCGTCGGCGTTCGCCGTGGGTGGCGCGTTGACCGGCGGTGCGGTGACGTTGACTGAAACCTGTGCGCTGCTGCTGCCGCCATGCCCGTCGCTGATCGAATATTGGAAGACGTCAGGTCCAGTGTAGTTTGCTGACGGTGTGTAGAGGATCTGTCCATTCTGGACTGACGCCGTGCCGTGGGCGGGTTGGGCAATGCTGGCAATCGACAAGGCATCGTTGTTGGCGTCGGTATCGTTCGCCAGGACATCGATCAGGACGCTATTGCCTTGTTGGACCGTCGCCCCGTCGGCATTCGCGGTTGGCGGTGTGTTGACTGGCGGTGCGGTGACGTTGACTGAAACCTGTGCGCTGCTGCTGCCGCCATGCCCGTCGCTGACGGTATATTGGAAGGCGTCGACTCCAGTGTAGTTCGCGGCTGGCGTATAGAGGATCCGCCCGTTCTGGATCGCAACCGTGCCGTGCGCGGGTTGGGCGGTGCTGGCAATCGACAAGGTGTCATTGTTCGCATCGGTATCATTTGCCAGGACGTCGATCAGGACGCTGCTGCCTTGTTGTACGCTGGCCCCGTCGGCGTTCGCGGTCGGGGGTGTGTTGACTGTCGGCGGGCTGGCGATCACGTAGCGGATGGTCAGGCTGGGACCGTTGTTGCTTTCGGAGGTCGAGAAGTCCCAGCCGTTATTGGCATTCGAATTAATCACCCAGCCGAAGTTTGCCGCTCCATTGGCCCAGGCCTGAACGCTCGATGTGACGTCGAGTGTGGTCGTGCCGATCTGTTGGGAGCCGATCGTCAGGTCGGAAGCGCTTAGTGCCTCGATATTATTCGTACTTATGCCGCCCACTAGGCTGTTCCAAGTGGAGCTTTCGCTCCACGCCGTCAGCATGCGATGCAGCGTTCCGCCTGCGCCGCTGTTGGTTATATTCAGCGTCAGCGTTGCGGAGAGGATATTTGCGCCTTGGGGAATTCCCCGCGATCCGATCAGGTCATCGAAACGCAACAGAACTTGTTGCTGTGGTGAGCCATCGACACTTACCGACGTGGCGTTTCCGTAGTTCGTGTTGGCCGAGTTTTGATTAATCTCGGCATCCTGGATGCCCGAGTATCCCGAAAGACCCTGCGCGAAAGTGATTTGGTTTACGCCAGGCTGAACAGGCGGTGAGGTGACGTTGACTGAGACCTGCGCACTGCTGCTGCCGCCATGGCCGTCGCTGATGGTGTATTGGAATGCATCGGCTCCAGCGTAGTTTGCAGCGGGTGTGTAGAGGATCTGTCCATTCTGGACTGCCGCTGTGCCGTGGGCAGGCTGCGCGACGCTGGCAATCGACAACACGTCGTTGTTTGCGTCGGTATCGTTCGCTAGGACGTTGATTAGTACACTGCTGCCCTGTACGACGCTCGCGCCGTCGGCATTCGCGATTGGCGGGGTGTTGACCTGCGGTGCGGTGATGTTGACTGAGACCTGCGCGCTGCTGCTGCCGCCATGGCCGTCGCTGATGGTATATTGGAATGCATCTGAACCGGTGTAGTTCGCCGCCGGTGTGTAGAGGATCTGGCCGTTCTGGATTGCCACCGTGCCGTGCGCGGGCTGGGCAACACTGGTAATCGACAAGGCATCGTTGTTGGCATCGGTATCGTTTGACAGCACGTCGATCAGGACGCTGCTGCCTTGGACGACGCTCGCTCCATCAGCGTTCGCGATTGGCGGGGTGTTGACTGCCGGCGGGCTGTCGACCACGTAGCGGATGGTCAGGCTGGGACCATTGCCACTTTCAGACGTTGAGAAATCCCAGCCGTTGCGGTCGGTTGAACTGAACACCCAGCCGAAGTTTGCCGCGCCATTCGCCCATGCCTGCACGCTCGATGTGACGTCCAGTGTGGTCGTGCCGATCTGCTGGGAGCCTACCGTCAGGTCGTAAGCGCTAAGTGCTTCGATGTTGTTGGTGCTGATCCCGCCCAGCAGGCTGTTCCAGGTCGAGCTTTCGCTCCACGCCGTCAGCATGCGGTGTAGAGTGCCGCCATTGCCGCTGTTGGTCGTATTCAGCGTCAGCGTTGCGGAGAGGATAGTTGCGCCTTGGGGGATTCCCTGCGCGCCGATCAGGTCGTTAAAGCGCAACAGAACTTGTTGTTGCGGTGAGCCATCCACACTTGCCGACGTGGAGTTGCCATAGCTCGTGTTGGCCGAGCTTTGATTGATCTGGGTATCCTGGATGCCCGAGTAGCCCGCAAGACCCTGTTCAAACGTAATAAGAAATTCGTTGACCACCATGGAAACCAGCCTCTCGCAACGCGGTTCGGCTGGATCGGGGTGATGGTGCTGTCCTAAAACGGTACACCCAGCCGTAATTCGTCAAGACTTTGACGGGCTGGATCAAGAAATGTGCCAGGGCTCAGCGAGCGGAGCGGGCGCTGGCCAAGGCCGCGGTGACTGGCACCGAAAAGTCGTGATGGTTAATGGGCGGCCGTGAGCTGCCCTGGCGCTGACCGGAGAGCGCTGGATCTGGAAATACGAAACGGCTTCAAAATGGGTTGGCTTCGGCTTTGATCGGCGTCATGCCGTCTCTGGCTGCGGATCGCCATCGATCTTCAAATAGGGTTGTGGCTTGATATTCAAGAATGCAGCGAGCCCTCCGATCCCTGAAAAGAGATCCTTCGCGCCCTTGTAGAACCAGCGTGATGCGGTGGACCGGCGGAGTGGATAACCCAAGGCACCGACGGTCACCATGACGCCGCCCTTGACGATGCGCGTCAGGGCCTTTGGCAAATATCTAAGAAGCGACCGGCCGACGCCAAACCGGCGCGAATGAATGGTGGAGGCATTGGCTGCAACGCGCATGGCGCGCTTCACCTGCCACTGCATCGTCATGCGCTCTTGGGTGACGGGCTCCTTGACCAGCGCCTCATGGACCCAGCAGAGCGAGGCGCCTTTGTCGGCAGCACGAAAATAGTAATCCGTATCGCTGCCGCCCGTGAAGCGCAGGCTCTCGTCAAAACGCAGATTGAGTCCGTCTGCCCGCGCGATGCTTGCCCGCATCATGACGTTGTTCGTGTAGGCGGTCTTGAGAGGCGTTCCAGACTGCCTGGGCCGCAGCTCCTTGCGCTCAAACCATGCCGGTGTCGTCTCTGGATAAACGTATTCAACCGGTCCCTGCAGCACGTCCACGTCAAATTTCGTGCTTGCCGCGTGCATGGCGCTGAGCCAGTCCGGAGTGGCAATTTCGTCATCGTCCAGGAATGCCAGCCAGTCGGCATCCATCTCCAGCGCGACTTCCAACGCGCGGTTCCGAGCGAAGGGAATGCCAAGACGCGGTTCGTGGGAATAATTTATCTCCCAAACGGCCGGAGCACGGTGGCGGAGATCGACGACGACACTCTGGCAATGGGGCAGGTCGTCATTTTCGACGATGACCAGAAGAGGAGACACGCCCTTTGGAATATCCATCGCCAAGAGTGAGTTGACGCAGTCCCTGAGGCGAAGCGGCCGCCCGCGCGTGCAAATCATGACCGCAATGGAGGTCGACGGTTCGGCGGCTGGTGCCGTCGCTTTGGCGGCCGGGCTAGGCGTTCCTGGTCGTTGGTGTGCCGTGATATCGCGGGCGCGATCTGGGTCGGCAGCTGCATCCACGCGCATCGCTGGTTGGCGCATTTTTCCTGGTCCTCGGGTCGAGTTATCCGAAAAGTTGTTCATTCCGAAGAAGCCGCGACTCACACCGTGTGCTTGGATGTGGAAAATATTACACGAAATTTACGTGTGCAGCAGTTTTGGAGCTCTGTCCACGTTATCCACTGCTCCGCTCCGACCAGGAAATGTGTTCAAGTGGCAGCGTGTTGCGCGTGGGCACATGGGCCATAATGTGCCGAACGGGTCACGGAAAAGGGATTCGGCGGCCTCTGGTTGGGATTGCTTTTGCCCTGGTCTTTGGCCGGTGTTATCAGCGAGCGCTTTTGATGAGCGCGGAATGAGGCACGCTGACAATGGGAATGAGACGCTGGCTGCGCGGCAAGAAAAAGCCCCGCCCTCGCCGTTACATTCCGAAAGACATTGGAGTTGAAGGCTTTTTCAACCGCCTCAATGAAGCAGGCGCGACATATGTCTGCCTTCGCTGGCATGAGACGTTGCCTCAAGTGGCGCCCGGCGAAGACATTGACCTGTTGGTCTCCGACGAGGCGCTGCCAACGCTTGCCGCGCTCCTATCCGGGGACAAGCGCAGTGGCATCCCGGTTGATCTTTACACGGCAGGCGGTCTGCCTGGCACAGACTACTGCACAGTCCCCTACCTATCACCGCAATTGGCTGCGGAGACGCTGCAGCGGTCGGTTCCTTTCCGGGGGCGCTACCAGATTCCCGGTCCGCTCAGCTATTTCCATTCGATGTGCTACCACGTCGTCTACCATAAGGGATTGCGATCTGGATTGCCGGCAAAGTTGGGTGGGGCTACCGAGCCCTGCGCGGATCATGACTACGCCGAGGAGATAGCCAAACGCGCGGCACTGGCCGGTTTGCCCGTGCCGGAGCTTAGTCTGGAAGGGCTCGACACGATGCTGGCCGAAGCAGGCTGGCGCCCGCCCGTCGACACTCTCAGGAAATACAGCAAGAAGAACCCTTGGCTCGGAAGCAAACTTGCAGCTGAAGCGCTAAGCGTCGATCCGGTGCTGAATGGATTGGCGGTCTTTATCGTCCGTGAGCGTGCGGCAAAATTCTCCGATGAGATTGAAGACCTGTTGCGAGCGAACGGCTTTGATGTGTTAGCAGTGAAGAGCTTCGATGAAGCTGAAGCCGATCGTGTCGCGCCTCAGATCCGTGGCGGCAACTGGAACCAGGGGCCTTGGCCATTGAGCGGCGGCAAACCCGCCATAGCCATCATCGCCTTTGATTGTTTTCCCAACATGCAGGGCCTCGCCGACAATCCTCATGAGGCCGGCAACAAGACGATCCCGACGGTCAAGGAACGCATCCGTGTAGAACTGCGTCGCACTCATCCGGAGACGCGCCAATACAATAGCATACATTCCTCAGACTCGCCCGCCGATGCGCTGGAGTATCTGCGCACAATCGATCCCGAACTCGCATTGCGATGCGTGGCTGAGCTACCTGCCATCTTGCATGCCATATCGCACCCGTTCGATACGATTGAGCGTCTCGACAGCCTGGGCCGGCGCGCGAAAGTGGAACGCATCCACTACAAAGGTGGAACGGCAATCTGCAAGACGTTTCGGCCGGGTGCGGAACGGTTTTTGGAAAGAGAACTTCTTGCCCGCCAACTGTTCGCGGGCTGCGATCTGGTCATGCCGATCGTCGAGAGCGGCAAGAACTATTTCATCATGCCCGACCTTGGGTCCGATGCCAAAGCTCCGCGAATGCTCATGCCCTTTGGGGGCCGTGACGGTCTTCTGCCCGTTTCCGTCCTCATGAAGTGCCGCGACCTGATTTCAAGTGTCAGAGCGCAAGGCTACGAGCTGATTGACTTTGCGCCTCAGAACATTCTGTTCGATGCGAACTCCGTGCCGCACGCCATCGATTTTGAATATCTGCAAAAAGGGCCACAAACGACGGGCAGCGTTGTTGGCAATCTGGCCTGGTGGCGCAAACCCGAGGCGTTCGTCGGTGACTATCCGCAGATCTCACTGAAACGCAGCCCCTATAGTCTGAGGTGGTTTGAGCGGACGGGCTTGCCTCGTGCTGCCTATAGCCACATTTCCAATGAAACTGCCCTGCAGATTCTTCAATGGTTCGGATTTGTCTTCATCAGCGGCCGCAACGCAGTCCGCATGCTGTTGCGCCGGCAGCCTTCGCGCTAGAATTCAATACTCCCACTCGAAACCAAGGCCGAGCTTGCTGTCGCCATTGCTGCCGACTTCGCCGCGTGCCTTGAGGTTCTTGGTGAGATTGTGGTCGATGACGACCCGTCCGGTGCCGAGGCTTGTCCCCTGCTTGACGCCGACATATGTCTTTTCGTTGAGGTAGCTGCCCGCAGTTGCCTGGGCATTGCCCTTCGCATCGGTGGTGACATCAAGAACATCTATGCCGAGAGAACTCTTCAGCTGGTCTAGCGTGGAAGGGCCGCTTGACAGTCCGCCGATCTTATCGATCTCGCTGGCAAGCTGAACGAGCTGCGTGGCCGACAGCTTTGCCAGGCTCTTGTTGAAGAGCAGCAGCGAAACAACCTCGTCCTCGGGCAACTCGGGCGACGATGTGAACTTGAATGTGGGCTTGGAGGCCGGCCCGGACACGATCACGATAACGGTCGTTCCATCGGCATCAGCTTTAGCTTCCATGTCGAGCGAGGGCTCAAGTCCACCGGTGAAGACTATGTTGCCGCGACTGAAGTCGAGCTGACGGCCTATGATCGTGAGCCGCCCGCGCGACATCGTAAACTGCCCGTCCGTAACGGGCCTTGCCGCCTTGCCACGAATCTTGACGTCGCCGCCGAGCTGGGCATCGACACCACGGCCGCGCACAAAAATGCGATCGGCTGCGTGCAGGTCGAGCGCAAGCGTCACGCCTTCGTCCGCCCGTGATGCACGATCGGCGGTGTCACTTCCGTGGCGATCTGCACCGATGCGCCCCGGGGCATTGACGTGGCGAATGTCAAGCAAGGCTACCGATTGCGGCACCTGGTTGGGAATGGTGATGTCCATTCGCTTGATGTTGATATCGCCACGCGCAACCAGAGCAGAGACCTGACCCGACACCGTCATTTCGCCGTCGATCTCACCTGCAATGGGATCCTGGTTGCCGAATTTGAAACCGGCAAGCCTGATGGATACATCGGCAGAAGGCTCTGAGCCACGACTCAACACAACCGAGCCCTCGGCGGCCACACTGCCACCCTTCTTGCTCGCTGCCGTGAGCTTGCGAATGCTGATGGCCTCCTGGGTGAACCCGATGTCAGCATCAATGGCAGACAGCTCCAGACCGATGCCCTGATCGCTTGCCGTTGCGCCATTGATCTTAAGGCTGCCGTCAATGCGGGGCGCATTCATGAAACCTGTGATCCGTGCGGTAACCTTGGCGCTGCCGTCCGCGCGAGCTGCCCGCTCGGCGAGGAATACATTGGCGAGCGCCAGAGGCACCACGCCCTTGCCGCTCAAATCAAGCGCCCCATCACCCTTCATGCCGACAGTACCATCGACCGCGATGTCCAGACCGCCGCGGCCAGTCGCGCGCACCCCGACGTTCGCGACAGAGCCGGCGGCTGTCACCGTCGTCACCACATCGACTGGCGGCAGCTGGCGCGACCGTGTTTCGCGTGCCGAAAGCGCCTTTGCGATGATCTTTGCGGCGACGGATGGTGCTGCTGGCGCACCAGTGACTGTCGCGCTGCCGCTGATGTTGCCTTCGATGCCGATACCGGGATCCACAACCGCCGCGATGGATGCTGGAATGTCTTGCAGCGTGATTTTGGTATCTACAGTTTCTGCGCCGACTGAACCGGCAACCCGCAAACTGCCGTTCCCGACCGCAACGCGGATGTCGCCAAGCTGAAACCGGCCATCGCCATATGCGAGCTTTGCCGGTGTGGACAACCGCAGATCGGGGAGATCGCTTCTGCCGGCATAGGATGCCGCCGTGACATCGATTTCCATTGCTTCGTGTGCGGCGTTGACGCGGCCTTTGATGTCGAAGGTGCCGCCATCGAACAGGCCCTTCGATGCAAGTTGTACCGTATCGCCAACAAAGCGGGCTTCAAGGCCAACATCTGTCAACCTGCTCGTTCCGCTGGAAGCCCGCGCAACCTTGACGCCGATGCTGCCGACCGGAGCGTTGAGATAATTGCTGACTTTTCCGTTCGCGCGGGCGCCATCGACACGCAGATCGCCAACGACGACGTGTTGCGCCTTGATGTCGACGCTGGCTGCCCCGCCTGCGGCTTCATCGGCCAAAACGACGTCGCCCGTCACGCGCCCTTGCAGCTCCATTCCTGTTGCCTTGCCAAGCCGTGCCAAGGATTGCGCGTCGATTTTCAAACTGCCCGTCGGAAGTTTTCCGCCCGCCGCGATGACATCTCCGGTGAGTTTGGCACCAGCGAGATTGAGCATCAGTTGAGCAATGGAAAAGCTGCCGCGGTCTGTGGCCGTGATTTGGGCTGTGCCCTCGATCGGCTCACCAGCGACCTTGGCGGAGAGTTCGAGGGTTCCGGCATGTTGCGCCAGTGGACCATGGCCTGAGAACCGCAACGACGGTTTGACGACGTCACGGCCATTCAATGTAACGCGCTCGCCCGTAATATTGAGCGCTGAGCGAAGTGCGTCCGCTGCGCCTGTCATTGAAACGTCGAGTTTTGCAGCACCCGAAAGACGCGGGTCGATAGCTGCAAGCGAGGAGAGAGTGACATGACCGGAGACTTCAGGCACGCCGTGCTCATGCTTTCCGTCAAGCTCCGCCGTCAGCATTGCGTTGGCGAACTTCACGTCTTGGGCAACGAGATTGCCTTCTGCCGATCGCTCGATACGGCCGCCAAAATTGGACGCCGGCGCCAGCAGGCGATCGGCGGTAGCGTTGCCGGTGGAGATGCCTTCGCTCTCGCCCTCAAATGTTGCATGCACACTCGCGTTGTTGAGATTGGCAGCTAAGTCGATCCGCGTGTCGACCCGCCCCTTTGCCGGCCGCCCGACTATCTCCGAAAGCCGCGACAAATCCGCAGCAACGACGCGCGCAATGCCTTTGAGCATAGGTCCGTCTAACGTGCCTGACGCCTGCGCCACGGCAGCCGCGGTCTTCACGTCGAGAGAAGAGACTGAAAGAACTTTGCCGTCATAAGAGCCCGAGAGCTTCGCGTGACCTTCGGCACCCAACGCCTTGCCCGAAGCAAGCGTTTCGTCAACACCGCTAATTGCTAGATCGATTGCAATACCATCAAGGACACTTGGCGTCTTCCCAACGGGCTGCGGCTGCAGGGCTGTCATCGACATTGTCATCGTACGGGCGGCAAACTGCGGGTGGGCCAGCCCGTCGATCTGTGCCGTGGCGGTGAGACGCCGGGCACCCGCCGTTTCGGGCAGCACGGCATTGAATGCTAGGCCGCCGACTTCAAGCCCCTCTCCTTCGCCTGTTACGGTTGCGAAATGAATCGGTTTGCCATCGGCGCGTCTGGCGTGCCCCTCAACACGGCCATGGACGAAAAGGTTGGCGAGATTGGCGCCACCCGTCGCTTCGATGTGCAGGTTGGGACCGTTCACCGAAACTTTTGCATTGCCGACGCTTCGCGGCGCACCTTCGCCAAGGCCTGGCACATCGGCGGCGAGATTGATATCGGTTCTACCGGCAAATAGTTCGGTGGCGGCGTGCGGAACCAGTGTTTCGAAATAGCCAGCTGCCGTCACCTTCAGCTTGTGCGTTCGGTCTCCCTGATCCTGGAGGCTCACGTTGCCAGCGATAAATGGCTTGCCTGCGGCCGAAACGGCCAGATCGGCACTGAAGGCATCGAGCGTTCCGCGCCCATTGATCCTCAGCGAAACTGGCGGGCGCGATGGCAGCCCCAGAAGGTGCGCGACGAAGCCACCTGCTGGCTCGCTGCCCTCAACGGCTAGTGTAAGTGAGCGAGAAGCTCGGGCCGCCGCGATCCTGGCATCGAACGCGGCACCGGCGCCATCGAGCCTGGCGATGTGGAAATGCGCCGTTGCCTCATCGACAGCCTCGATTTCAGCCGACCCGGTGACACGGATCTTGACATCCTCGCCTGCGACGTCCGCTCCGAGATCGATCTGTCTGACGTCGAGACCGCCGAGTCTCAGCTTCAAGGGCAACTGCATCGTCGCACGATCCACTTGACCTTGTCCTGCAGGACTGGAGGGGCCAACGGGTCTGCGCAGCAGCGATATTTTGCCGATGCGCAACGAAGCAATATCGAGACGCCCGGACAGCAGTTGCCGTGGAGTCCAGGAGTAGGATATTTCCTGAGCCTGCAGCCACACGCCATGCTTGTCGGAAAGCGTGACATGCGCGATGGCACCGTCCCCGAACAGCGAACCTTCAAGAGCACCGATGTGAAGCGCACTGCTGTTGCTGCTTGCAAGCAACGATGCCAGCCGCAGAAGCAGGGTGTGTCCGCCATGCGTCGACAGGAGCGCCAGCAGTCCCAGCGATGCCGATAGCAGCAGGAGAAAAGCTATTTTCCACAACCGGCGCATCAAAAGGCCTGTCCCAGACCGACGTAAACGGCCACCGGCGGGCGGCCGTCGCGTTCGTTGAGCGGAGTGGCAACATCGATGCGAAGCGGGCCGAGGACAGTGAAGTAACGCAAGCCGACGCCGGCACCGACGTAGAAGTCCCCGTTAAAGTCTGGATATGATTTTTCGGTCACCGAAATTGCATCGATGAACGTGACGATGCCGAATGACTGCGTCAGCCGCTGGCGCAGCTCCAACGAGGTGCCGACATAGCCGAGACCGCCGGCGACCTTGCCATCCGCCAGGGGGCCGATGCTGCGATACTCGTAGCCACGAACCGATCCGCCACCGCCGCCAAAGAAACGGGTGGAGGCTGGCACGTCGGCAGCCGAGGCCCCTGCGATGGAGCCCATGCCGATGCGCGCGGCCAGTACCGTGCGCCCCTCGTCTGCGAGCGGGAGGTAGGAAGCGAACTGCACGTCCGATTTGACGAAACCCGCTCCCCCGATCGTGTCCAAGGCAGGTGTCAGCGACGCCATCACAGACACTCCGCGCGTTGCATCGAGCCGCCGGTCGCGCGTGTCGTAGACGGCTTCCAACGGCACGCTCAGGAGGAGATAGCGATTGTCGCCGAACGCATCGGTGGTTTGCGAGAACTTCGCTGCGAGCGTCGCGCTGCCCGACAGCACTGGACTGAATACATGCGCCAGTCCGACCTTGGCGGAGACGTCGAGGCTATCGTAGGCGTCGGGATGTTCTCGCGTCAGCCTGAATTCGCTGACCAGATCGGTGTCCACATCGAGGATACCTGCCTTGGTGTAGATGGCAGCAGCATCGAACTCGAGCCGGTCGAGAGCCTCGCTGCCGATGCGCGCGACGCTGCCTTCAAAGCGCAGATGTTCGCCCTCACCGAACAGGTTGCGGTGTCCCCAATGGGCCTCGATCTCCGCGCCATCGGTCGTCGACAGCGAAGCGGTCGCACCAAAATAACGGGGCTTGCGCTCCGACACCTCGAGATTGACAGGGATCCCGCCATTGGCGTCGAGCCTGTCGCCTTCGACAACGCGCACACTTTCGATGCCCGGCATCTTCACTAGGCGGTCACGGGCGCGTTTGATGTCCTTGGGGCGGTAGGCGTTGCCTGATTTGAGCTTGCTCTGCGCCAGCAAGGTTTCGTGATCGAGATTGGGGGCTCCGGAAACGCCCACCCAGCCATAGACGGCAGGCGGTCCGGGATCGAGGTGCAGGCGTATGTCGACAGTATTGCGGGCGTGATCCGCTGTGATCTGTTTGTCGATGATCCTGGCCAACGGAAACCCCGCCGAACGCCAAGCCTCGACGATCTTTTCCGAAGCGGCGATGATGAGGCTGGATCCTGCCGTGTCGCCATTCCGTAAGCCAAGATCAGCAGCGCTGAGTGAGGGGCCCTCGCCATGATGGCTCACTTGCACGATCTCGACGTTACCGAACACGAAACGGGGCCCTGGCGTGACATTGA
Organism: Hyphomicrobiaceae bacterium; assembly: GCA_020442165.1. GTDB lineage: Bacteria > Pseudomonadota > Alphaproteobacteria > Rhizobiales > Hyphomicrobiaceae > JAEUMD01. The sequence goes on from JAGRKV010000062.1 coordinate 27,357, forward strand.
TTGCCACTTCAGGCCGTGCGCTATCGCCGCCACCCAGCGATGCGGGATCGAGCCCCTCGATCGGCTGCCCGGCAACGCGGATATCAATCACCCCGGCGTAGTGGCCAGCGCTGTAAAGTGCGGCTTCGATCTGGGCGACATCGCTTCGGGCGCGTGCTACCAGTGCATAGGCGTCGCTGGCGCCGCGCGCCTGTTCGACCATGAGTCGCGATGTCGATGCGATGAGTTGCTTGATGTCATCGCTGCCGCTTGCTTCGACGTTGAGCGAAACGCCATAGGCGTAGCCTTCAGTGATTGCAGTGTCTTTTTCGCCGAAAAGAGCCGCCGCGATGCCATCTGCCGCTGTCGCGGAACGGACGCCGGCCATAGACGTCGCAGCAACAGCCAGAACAAGCAATCGCCACGCTCCGCCCAAAACCCCAGCCTTCCATTTTGCCGCTAGATCGTTTCAGACTTGCGTTGAAACGATCCAGATTTCTTCGCTCACGCAGCTGACCCTCGCAAGCGCTCGGGTTGCTCCGCGGGGGCGGCGCAAGGCGCCGGACCGCAGTCGCGGCCTCAACGATTCCGCCTTGGTCGGAACCGCTCTAGAAGTTTGTCCGACAGCCCGATCGCGTGGCTGTCCCACAGCTTCTCCTGCGTGCCGGCTGCGGCGACCGGTGCAGGTGGAAACCGCCCGGCACCTGTCCGACTTCGACAGGGCGTGTCAGCCCTCCCGGCGAGTCGCGGCCTCCGGCGCGAATCACCTCTCATGGAAAGCTTAAAGGGAACCGATCCGTATTCAAACGCAGCTCAGCCTACCTCGCATGACGAGGCTGATGATGCGTGCCTATCCGCCACGTCCGGACACGAATCGAAGGATTGAAGGCAGAGGCCGCCGCTATTGTTGGAAACGTCTAGTTTTACGTCGCTTGGAGAGTGTTGGCGACGCTCCGGCGTTCGATCTGGCGCAACAGCTTCAGAATGTCCTCGTCGGAAAGCCGCTTCCGGGCCATCGTTCGCTCCTCTCAAAGGTCGCAACATGATGGCCCAGTTTTTGGGGGCTGAGACAACCGACTTCCCCAAGAGGCACTTACTAATTGACTAGGATTGGTGCTAGCGGCTAACGCGCCCAACCGCGACATCACGCACCTGACTTCAGAAAGGCATACAAACTTGGGGATTATATTGGCATAAGAATACTGCTCAATGAACCCTGACGTCTCTCTGGACACCACCGTCGCGGTTTTCGTGGACGCATTGCGCGGATGCACGTATTCATCTAATCGCGTGTTTTTCAGATCTGAAACGGCGTGCTTGGCTCGGTGAGCCCAATCGTCGACAAGTGAACCTGAGGAATGAGAAGTCATGCAACGTGCGAAAGCCCGTCTCTATGTGGCAGCTGCGGTCGGCGTCACCACAACTCTCGTTTGCTTTTCTAACATGGCTGTGGCCGATCTAAGCCTTTGCGCGTTCCGCTCCGGTCCAAAGGGACCGTGCACATGTAAGGCGGCGGACGACGGGCCTGGTAGATTCACAACAGTGAAGCGGTCGCACTGCCGTCGTGGTTCTGCAGCTGGAAAGTTGAAGCCGACAATTGGAAAGCCGGAGGTCAACAAGGCAGCTCCAGTAGGGGACGTCCCAGTTGCATCAGAGCGACCGGTGACGAACCAAGAAGCCCACGCTGCTGCAGCTTCATCCCCCCAATCCCCGCAGCATATAGTCACCGCCTCCAATTCTGCGACACCAGAATCGAAACTCGACGCAATTCGGCTCCGTGGCGCACTCAATTGCGGAGTCAACGAGGGCCTTCTAGGCTTTTCCTACCGCGCGAGCACCGGAGAATGGGCGGGTATCGACGTTGACTACTGCAGGGCAATTGCTGCTGCCATTCTTGGCGACTCCACGAGAGTCGAGTTCGTTCCCTTGGACGCCTCATCACGTTTCGATGCATTGAAGTCGGGCAAGATCGACGTGTTGTCACGCAATACGACATGGACCATGAACCGTGACGTCGACATGGGGCTCGAGTTTGTTGGCGTGCTCTATTTCGATGGCCAGGGGTTCATGACATCGGATGGCAAGGGTTTGGTTTCCGCACAGCAGCTTGCAGGGGCCACGGTCTGTGTGCAGTCCGCAACAACGACAGAGGCAAACATGGCCTATTATTTCAAGGCTCATGGCGTCGATGTCGCAGTTAAGACTTTTCAGTCGCGCGATGAAATGGTCAAAGCGTATCTCGATGGCGTTTGTGATGCCTATTCTGCCGATCGCTCCGCGCTCTTCGCCGATCGCTCAGGATTTGCGGAACCGACAAAACACACAATCTTGCCAGAAGTGATTTCCAAAGAACCACTGGGGCCGGTGGTGTTGCAAGGCGATCAGGAATGGACGGAAATTGCACGTTGGGTGTTAGCCGGCCTGATCAATGCTGAAGAAGTCGGATTGACACGCGAGGCAGCGTTGAACGGCCAGGAACTGGATGGCGACGCAAAGCGGCTCACCGAAGGCGCCGGTGCGAGCGGAGCAAAGCTGAGACTTGAGTGGAACTGGCTGCGCACGGCGGTTGCTGCTGTTGGTAATTACGGTGAATTCTACAATGCAAACATCGGGAAGGGCGGCGCCCTTGGTATGGATCGCGGATTGAATGCCCTTTGGAAAAAGGGGGGGATCCTTTTTGCCCCGCCGATGTGGTGATACGCCCTCCGAACCTTTAGTTAAAGCAGGGAGCTGAGTTTTGAGGTTTCGCGTCTCCCGAGTACTGCAAGCATTCGCCGTCACGGCTTCGATCGCCGCGGCTTCGTGCGTTTCTACGTCTCCAGTTGAGGCGCGGGGACAGCGCGTTACTCCGCCGTTGCCAAGCAATGTTTCGTGGGTCCACGCAACGTCAGCGGATGATTTGCAGAAAGCAATCAGTTTTTACTCTGCATTGGCAGCAAAGGGTGGTTGGCCGACGCTGCCTGACAGAGTCATCTTGCGGCCAGGTGACAGTGGACCGAATGTTGCCACGCTGCACCGTCGCCTGCGAATGACAGGTGATCTTCGTGCCTCCGGGCGCGATGACTATACTTTTGATGAAGCGCTCACAGAAGCCGTCAAGCGATACCAAACCCGCAATGGGCTGGAACCAAACGGCATCGTCTATGGCGTCACGCAGCGTCTCCTCAACGTCCCAGCGACCGACCGGGTTCAGCAACTTCAGCGCAACCTCCAGCGAATTCGCGAGTTGGCACCGCGCATCGTGAATTCGCCAAGACACATACTGATGAACGCCGCAAGCTTCGAATTGCAGGCAATACGAAATGGGCAAATTGAGGTTGCGAGTCGCACCATCGCAGGCAAGAGAACGACACCAACGCCAACGGTCAGTGCAAGAGTGCAAGCCCTCAACATCTTGCCGTACTGGCACGTTCCCGGAACGATCGCGAAGGCTCAGATCATACCTGCCATTCGCAAGGATCTTTCGTACCTCTACCGCGAGAACATCCGGGTCTTCTCCACATTCGGTGGCGAAGAGGTTGACCCGTCACAAGTGAACTGGTGGGGGCCTGAGAGTGCGCGATATGTTTTTCGGCAGGATCCCGGACCAAACAATGCTCTGGGCGTGCTGCGTTTTGACATGCCAAACAAGCATATTGTCTACATGCATGACACTCCCATGAAAAAGCTGTTCGGCTATTTTGAGCGGGCTTACAGCGCGGGATGCGTTCGCGTTCAAAGCTTCTTTGACCTGGCGGAGTGGGTTCTTGCAGGTCAGGACGGCTGGACCAAGGACTCACTTCAGCGAAGTGTTGCCTCCGGCCAGCCGTTGACTATCAAATTGAAGGAGCAGGTTCCGGTTCATTTCATATATCTGACAGCCTGGGTCGAAAACGGCGTCGTTCAATTCCGCAACGATCTGTACAATCGCGACGAGCAAACGTTTGCGAGCAGTGGCGATGATGGTGAGGCGCGGTTTCTGGATCAGAACTTCACGCCGTAATGCTCTAACTGAACGATAATTCAACCCCAAGCAACATGCGTCTTGTGCTAGTTGGCGAGCAGTTCAGAGTGGCAGTCAGCCTTTCTGTTGCAGCACCTTTCGCCAAGCGTCCTCGAAGTGCTCTAGTTGGATCTCCACGCCGCGTTCCTCGCCTGGAAAACTCAGCACCATGTTCTTGCGGCGAGCCATTTGCCGTAGCAGACCCGCTGTGATGTCGTCGGGCGGCATTACAATCTGGTGGCCGTCCTCTTCCGCGAAAGGTGTGATGGGTCCCTGCGATATCGTCTCGCCATCCATGTAGATGGTGAGCGTGCCCTGTCTCGGGATGCCGGGCCCAATGATGCTGATCTGCGCATTGCTGCCTTCGCGCGGCTCGATCCGCAGCAGAGCCGGCTGCTTGCTGCCTCTTCCGCGTTGTTCGAGCACGCAGGTCGCCTCACAAGCTATCTCCCACGCCCCATGCCGGGTGGGTTGCTGACGCTTGAGAACATTTTCTGCTTCTTTCAGAAAGCGCCCGGCGACCCAACCTTGCTGTGCGTGGTATCCGACCTTGCACCATCTGGCATGCGTGCTCTGCTTGCGCTCCGCCTCCGTCATGCGCTGCCATTCAGCGAACGTCGGCTCGCCCGTGCAGCCGAGGTTTTTCAGACCTGTCGCGTCGTGGGGTATGCCAGTAATAATTTTGCTTTGCACATTGGCGTCGGCGTGCAGATTGAGCACATCATCCGCCCTGACGCCAGTTACATCCCACAGATCAGGACCGCTCGATTCAGCTTGTGCAGCAACAATTCCCTGCATCAGAATGGTGAAAAGTAGACAGCTTGCTGCTAGCGTTTTCATCACTTTTTGCCTTGGCTTTTATTCTGGGAGATGGCCAGCATTCCAGCTGACTTCATAAATGCTGTTGACTAGTCGGTCTTTGAGATTGCCTCGTCTGGATCATGAAAATTGCGTTCACAGTCGCAGGCTACAGGGGACACGATTGTATCCGTCACCGATTGACAACTGCCGATCATCGATTATGGCGCCCCCCTCACAGCAGTTGCGCGATCGCTCCGCTGCAAGAGTTGAAAACAGAGTGGGAGCGGTCAACTTGCCGCCTGCGTCATGACCACGAAATCCTGTCCTGTGCGCGTATCGGGATGTACTGGCAGGTCCGTTGTGACCAGTGTCATGCCAGGGTGCATGTATTCGTGGACCGTTTGGCGAGCGTTTTCGGGCGCGGATATGCGGGTGATAACGCTCTCTTCGGGTTGTCCGACCGGAACGCCACTGCGCTCATGATGCGCAATAGCATGCCAGCTCAAACCCTGGCGTTCCTCATGCAGATCCATGAGCATGAAGACATGCGAGCCAAGTGGCTGGGACGGGTTCCGAATAGTGATTGGAGCCTGTCCGATCACCTTCCCGTCCACGAGGAGAACTCCAACGCGATCCAAGCTGCTAATCACGATTGACGTCGCCGCAGAGAAGTTCGTCACGTGTGCTGCCCAAGGTCGTTCTTTTCCTTTTAGTTTCGACTTGGCGTGATCGAATTCATCAGAGGCATATTCGGCAAGAACGAGACCTGGATGGACCACTTCCTGCGGGTCGCTGTGGGCACCGGCAATAACGACCGGCGTGCCAACATGTGTGATGCCAAAGAGGAGTTCGGAAAATTTCAAGGGTAAGCGCACGCAGCCGTGAGAGGCCGGATAGCCAGGCAGATTACCGGCATGAAGGGCCACTCCGTTCCAGGTCAGACGGTTCATGTTGGGCATCGGTGCGTTGTTGTACGTGGACGAGTGGTGATCTTTGTCCTTTTCCAGGATCGTGAAAACTCCGGTCGGAGTCGAGTGTCCCGGCTTGCCCGTGGAGCAGGTCGAGACAGCAATGCGGATTCCGTTGCGGTAGACGTGAACCCGCTGATCGGGAAGCGACACGATGATCGCAATGGGGCCTTCCGGTGAGCGCTCCGGGTGCCATGTGAACTGTCCGGGCTTCAGATCCGAAGCTTTCTTGAGAACGGATTCACCAAAGACACGGCCTGGCAAGAGTGAAACTGCCGAACCGCTCAGTGCTGCGGCACCAATGGCCTGTATTACCCTACGACGATCCATGAAACGCTTACTCCTCTTCAAGATTGTCGCTGTTTCGAAATGTACCTTACCTTTTAGATCTGCCTATCGCGGCATCCGAGTTTCAATGCGTGACCGAGGTGTCCTGAGACCCAATTCTTATCCGCTCATTGGGAGAGTCCTGGCTTGATGTTTTGCCCGTTGCCAGGCATCGTGGCAAGGGCTGACGTGGCGATCCGGAACGCCTCCGGGGTGCGGTTGGCAAGAGCTGAATGCGGTCGCACACGGTTGGAAACCTCGCGCCAGTCAGTGAGCAGCACGCGAGCCTCGCTGAGCGAGGAGAATAGTGTCTCGTTCAACAGCTCGTCGCGCAGCCGCTCGTTGAAACACTCCACGAACGCGTTCTTCTGCTGCTTGCCCGGCGCGATGTAGTGCCAGTCGACGTGCATCAGCTTGCTCTATTGCAGGATCGCCATTCTGGTCAGTTCCGTGCCGTTGTCGGAAACGCAAGTCTTCGGCCGGCCGCATCACGCGCTCGGCATGCGTCCGCCGATGCCCGAAACGATACTAGAGAAGAACCAAATCAGTGGCCCAGACTGAGGGGGCTGGACACAGTCTCCGTCTATTCGCTCGCTACAAACGCCCAAGAGATCCTTTCCACGCTCTGCGACAAGAAAGGAGTTCGCTCTCTGAGAGCGAACATTGCTCGTCCGGCTGGAATGGCGGATGGAAAAGTTCAGAGCGAACTCATCAATCCTGCTCGCAACTTCTTCAAGCACTCTGATCGTGATCCCAACGGCGTTTGGTCCGACTTTGTAGAGACCGATTGCGACCACGTTCTCCTCATTCCTTGTTTCGACATCGTGGAGCTTGAGGGTAGGTCGCCCATCGAAGTTCAAGTATTCCACACATGGTACGGCGCTCTCTACCCGGGGAACATCGGCTCGCCAACAGACTGGATAAGGCAGCTTCCCACAAGTTCCCGGACCTACTTTCGCTATCGCGAAGCCAACAAAAGCTCCGTGCTAGGTTACTCCTCGAAAAAGCGAGAAGGCACCATGATCTTATGGGCCATCCAGAAACCGACACTAGAGAAGCTGATCGGTGGACTTAGCTGGTGTTGACCTGCGGGCCGCGCGGCGAAAACCCTGCATCTCCAGGACCCACAGCGGACCCGAGCGCCAAAAATGCCGCCGTCATATCCTCATAACCAATTGAAATCGTTGGTGAGCGGGGTGGGGATCGAACCCACGGCCATCTGATTAAAAGTTTGTCTTTCTCAAGTTTCTCAGGATTTCGCGATGATGATCTAGGTTGAAAAATTATGTGAATTCAAGGCCCCTTGGTTGCTCGGCGTTGGTGCGGATTGATGCAGATAGCGCTACGGTGGGTGCTATTGAGAGGCTAGCACCCACGGAGGGTCGATGCGGCGCAAGCTCACGAAGGCGGCGATAGATGCGATCAGTCCGCGCGCGAGGCCCATCGTCATCTTCGACACGGAACTGCCTGGATTCGCCCTTAAGGCCCTGCCGAGCGGGAAGAAGGTGTTCCAACTGCGCTACCGGATGGGCGGACGGAACACGCCCAAGCGGACGCTGACCATCGGCAACTATGGCGTGCTAACGCCCGACGGCGCGCGCCGGCAGGCTCAGATTCATCTCGGCGAGATCAGGCGCGGCGTCGATCCCGCCGGCGAGAAGGCGAGGAAGCTGGCGCAGGATCGGAGTGCCTTGACGCTGGCTGCGGTGGCCGCCGACTTCATGGTTCTGCACGCCAAGGCGAAGCGTCGGTCTCGGACCGTCGAAGAGTACGAGCGGCTGATCGAGCGCCTCATTATCCCAACCTTTGGCTCGCGTCGGCTCAAAGACATCAGTTCGGGCGAGGTTGAGCGCTGGCACCATGGCCTCAAGGCGACGCCATATCAGGCGAACCGAGCCCTGGCAGTCTTCTCAAAGTTGATGAGTTGGGCCGCGCAGCGAGGGTATCGCGACGGCGACAACCCATGTCGCGCTGTCGAGAAGTTCGCGGAGGTGGCGCGGCGGCGGTACTTGTCGCCGGCTGAAATAGCAAACCTTGGCGAAGCCATTCGCGCTTGTGAGGCCGACGGCTCCGTTACGGTATATGCGGCCGCATTCTTCCGGCTCCTGCTGCTCACTGGCATGCGTAAGGATGAACTGCGCCTGCTGACCTGGGACCGTGTCGATTACGCCCGCCGCGTCTTGGTTCTCGATGAACTCGACTCGAAGACAGGCCGGCGTGATGTGCCGCTTTCGGCGCCGGCACTTCAAATACTGCACGATATCCCCCGCCTGGGCGGCAACCCGTATGTCTTTCCTGGCAAGAGGACCGGCCAACCCTTAGTGAACGTGGCCAAGCCCTGGGCGCGCGTTCTCGCCAAAGCTGGCATTGAAGCGACGCGCGTTCACGACCTCCGACACTCGGTGGGGGCGGTCGGCGTGACGACAGGCGCGAGCCTCCTGCTCATCGGTGGTGTCCTTGGGCACAGGTCACAGCAGACGACTCAGCGATATGCGCACCTTTCTGATGATCCCGTGCGAGCCACAGCGGAGGCTATAGGGGAGCGAGTAGCGGCAGCACTAGACGGCAAGATCGGCGATCTCGTCTCGATGCAGAGGCGGTGAGTGATGTTGGATTGCTCCGATTCTCCAATTGCAAGAGGCGAAGACTGGCAACCGCTTCGTCGTGCTCTCGCTGAGATCATTGCGGAGCACGGTGACTACGATGGCCCGGTCAAACTCTGGCTAGCAATTAAGAACGGCTACATCCCCGTGATCGGGAAGCATGGCAATGGCCGCGAATTTTCAGACTATCGTGAGGTCACTGTTTCCGAACTTCAAGACTATCAATTGTTGGGCGCTTTCGAGAAGCCGCCATGCGAGCTTAGCGACGGCCCACTTTTGATCAGAGATGAGGCACCGCTGCCGGAATCGCATTTCCCACGGACCCGCAGTGCCCACACCAAAGCACCACAGAGGTCTAAAACTTTTGCGCACACAGACTACTGGTTCGATCTTCGGCATAATCAGCGCTTCTACGAGGCGTGGAAACTGGGCGGGCCAGAAGCTGTTGACGCACTGCTAACTGCCGCGTCACCTCTTCGCTTCCTTCGAAAAAAGCAGAAGCGGACATCCAAAGCCAATGCTGAGTTGGCCTGCGAGGCATGGCTCATCGAGGAGATGAACACGTGGCTGGCGAAGGACGTTCCCCACCCGCATGACCGAAAGGCCGTTTGGCGTGATCGCGCTCCGAAGCAATTCGACAAGATCAGCGGTAAAGGCTTCGTCCGTGCTTGGGCGAATGCCTGCAAAGTGACCGGATCAGGTTGGGATGCGGCTGGGCGACCTCGGAAAACAATCGTTGCGAAACAATCATGACGCCAGTTTTTATCGTGAACCTTTTTGCTCCGCCAAGATAGAGGCATGTTGACCTCAAGTGCAGTGCGTTGCACGAGAGGAAGACCACATGACCGAGACTGACGCTCACCCTAGTCCAGACTGCTCGGAACGCATACGAAGCATCGGTCCGCCCAAGCCGCAATTGCATCCTGCGTCTCGCCAATTGGAAACCGTTCTCGACGCAATACTGGCGAGAGGAGCGGAGATCCATCATCCCGATGCATGGCCGGTCTTGATGGACCAAGAGGCGGCCAGCGCCTTCCTTTTGCACGTATGCGGCGTCAGGCTGGCCCCGAAGTCTCTGCAAAAGCGCCGCGTCGTTGGAGGTTCGCCGCCATTTCGCAAGCTCGGGGTCCGGGTGGCCTATCCGCGCGACCTCCTCAAAGCCTGGGGCGATGCGCTGGCCGGACCGGTCGTCAATTCCACCTCGGAACTCAGCGCCCCTTGACGAAGAAAACGCCGCCACGAGGCGACCAGGCCCGGGCGGCGTGAATCTCAATTCGATATCGGCTACCACACCGACGGCAAAAGTATATCGTCGTGCCGTCGTTTCATCAAGAGACTACGCGATGTACAAAGATCCATTACGACCGAATGCAAGAGCAATTCTGCAAGCCTCTAAGCAGCATCCCTGCTGTCAACAACTCCAATTGGCATTGTGCTATGCCCGGTGCGGTCTTCGAGTACATCCGATGTGCCCGAAGACGAAACGCCCCCTGACGGCCCATGGGTATAAAGATGCCGCCATCGATGAACGGCAGATAATAGAATGGTGGTCACGTTGGCCCCGTGTCTTGGTCGGTATCCCCACTGGCGCCGTGTCGGGCTTTTGGGTTCTCGATGTCGATGGCGAGTTAGGTAGAAAAAGCCTACAGGCTCTACTTGTACATCTTGGTGTTGAACAGATTGCAGATCTTGCTCGGACCGTTGTGACCACGCCATCTGGCGGACTGCATTTGTATTTCAGACTGCGTCCGGGCGAGTGCCCTAGGAGCCGTGCCCGCGATATCGGCCTCGGTATCGACACGCGTGGCGAGGGTGGAACCATCATCGCGCCGGGCAATCGCCTGCCCGATGGACGCGGCTACGCGGTTGGAGACCCATATCGGCCCGCGGATGAGCTGTCGCAAAATGTTGATCTTCGCGATCTGGCGCCTGCACCGCGAGATTTGGTTCTTCTCGCAACATTTAACACCCGTGAGCGGGCAGTTATCGCCAAAGACTCAAGGCTAAACTGCAAAATTCGGTCGGTGGAGCCTTCCGATTGGCGGGCGGCTTTTGAGTCCCATCAGGCTCACAACCGCAATCGCTTCAGGGCAGACATCGCGTCGCCGCCGTCGGAAGCTGGCGCTATGAGGCGGCAGGCATTGTCGGACTTGGAAAACGCTGCCGACGCTTATGCCCGTCTCACGGATGGTCGCCGCACCGTCTTATTCACGATTGCCTGTCGTGTCGCAAAATACACTGCTCATTGCGTGTTGACGGAACACGAGGTGCGGTCGGCTTTTCGCGGAGCCGCGACTGCGAACGGCGCTCTGGCGAAATACGGGCCTGCGTGGCTCGACAAAACCATATGCCGCGCACTCGACCTTGGCCGCAATGATAGACTTCCCGCGCTTGCGCGCCGCTTTCAGGAGGGCGGCGCATGACCGAATACAATGGTTCTGTGATTGCTAACGGCGGTGCAATTGGCCCCTCCGAACACACCGAATGGCCCATCCTCGCACCGAAGGCGCTCTACAGCCTCGCTGGTGATATTGTGAATGCGGCGACCGAAGAAAGCGAAGCCGACCCGGCAGCCGTGCTGGCGACACTGCTCCCGCTGATCGGCATCGCAGTAGGACGCGGCCCATATGTGAAAATCAGTGACGACATCCACCATGCGCGCCTGTTTACCGTCATTGTCGGCAAGTCTGCGCGCGGACGCAAAGGTACGAGCGAGGGACCCGTCCGTCGGATTTGGGATGTTGCCGCCCGGACGCTTGGTCCCCTTAACTGGAAACCTGGCCCGATGAGCAGCGGAGAAGGTCTCATCAATGCAATCCGCGACGGAGATGGGAAGGAAGATGGGGGCGTTCCTGACAAGCGGCTATTCATTGTCGAAAGTGAATTTGCGGCCCCCCTGCGCGCCATGCGCAGAGAGGGTAACACGCTGTCGGCAATCCTGCGGACGGCATGGGACGGCAAGACGCTAGAGCCACTCACAAAGACAAGCCCGATCAAAGCTAGCGAACCACACGTCGGCATCGTGGCGCATATAACCCAAGCTGAGCTCCGTACTCTGCTTGGCAATATTGAGATCTTCAACGGGTTTGCAAACCGCTTCGTGTGGTTCGGCGCACGTCGAAATCGCTTTGTACCCTTGGCAAGGGGGATGAGAGACGAAGATGTTGAACGTCTCGGTCGAGAATTGGCAAAGCGGATCAGGATTGCCAGGAACCTCAAATGCATCAAGTTCAGTTCTGAGGCTCGCGATCTATACATACAACGGTATCCGCAGTTGACGGCCGACCATGACGGGCTCTTTGGTGTCGTGATTTCACGAGCCGAAGTGCAAGTGATCCGCCTTGCCCTAGTCTATGCGTTGCTCGATGCCAGTCATGAAATCGTCGTTAATCACCTGAAGGCGGCCTTCGCAGTCTGGGACTACTGCAGCGCGTCGGCTGCCAGGCTTTTCGGGTCCATCGCAAGCAATCCGCTTGAGGCCCGGATCCTGTCGCCGCTGCGAAATGGGCCTAAAACCAAGACTGAACTGCATCGCGCGACCGGTGGGCACACGAACGCTGCCGCCATGGACTCGGCACTCGCAAGTCTCCAACAACGAGGCCGCATTTTCAGTAGAACAGAAAGCACATCTGGGCGCCCTTGTGAGGTCTGGCATCTCAGCCGAAATGCGAACGAAGCGAAAGATGCGAAATAAGGATGGTCAATGCGCCAACTTTCTTCGCTTCATTCGCTGTTGCGATGGCCTCCAGGATACCTTTCTTCGCTAATTTCGCTTCGTTCGCAGGTTATGCCCGCTCAAACGAGGAACCCATGACAGCCACCGATAAAAGCAAACAATTGACGGACGAATCCGCCACCGCCAACTGCGACGGATCAGCAGCACTACGTCCGCTGGTAACAGTTGCGAGAACAGCAACACCGACACGAGGCCGGCCCTTCGAGAAAGGTGTATCGGGCAACCCTCTGGGCCGTCCGAAGCGGGATCACGATATTGCCGAGCTGGCCCGCAAGCACTCCACCGACGCGATTGCAACCCTAGCTACGATAATGCTCGATGCTAGCGTTTCCCCGTCAACGCGGGTTGTAGCTGCAAACACCCTACTTGACCGAGGTTACGGACGCGCACCCCTGTCCCTCGATCTCAACCACAACGTAACTTTGGCTGATGAGTTCGAAGGCCTTCTTCGGACGCTGTCATCAAGTCGGCGCACGGAAAGTTGCTGAGGCATTCGGCCGAATGCTACGGCTCGCGCTACGCCTGGGGAAGGACGCAAGACGACCAGATTACTTAACTTAATGATCGGCCACTGTTGACCCTGAGCCGTCCTCCCAACGGAAATCCGTTTTTGTCTGCTGACAGGGGCGAAGCTGACGTACAGCCGATGGTTCGAAGAGGACCGGTTGTGACCCATTTCGGAAGCCGTGATTGCCGATCAAACAGGCCATAACGCTGTCCGCTCTATGATCGATCGCGTTAGACCAAAGGGTCGAACATGATCTCGCGTACTTCCTGCGCGCACCGGCAAGCGGCAGCAAACTTGGCGGCCCATTGCAGTGCCATTTCGCGCGTGGACGTCGATTATGACGAAGCCGCCGACAACTGCCTTGGTCTCCGGGTAGGGCCCCTCAGATACCGTTCCATCTGTCTCCACGATGCTCGCCCTCTGGCTCTCCACGCCGCCGCCAAAAATCCAAACTCCTGCTTCCTGGGCCGCTTTGACCACGGCGTGTGCTGCCTCGCCAACCGCTGGCAGGTCCTGCTCAGGGATCACCATCGCGCCATCGTCAAAAGAGATCAGGTGCCGAGTCATTTTGTATTTCCATCGTTCTTCCAGCTGTGACTTGTGGCCAATGCGTTTGCCGCGCCTTCGAACCATCGCCATGCCAGATCGCGTGACAATCCTGCGGCGGGTTCATGCAAGGTGGCCAATGCGGTGATCAGTCCGTTCATGGTGCGGGTTTGTTGCCTGGAGCGCTCCCCAGTTCCACCAGCGGTGTGAAGCCGCCGAAAATCAGCCGCTTGCCGTCGAACGGCATCGGATTTTTCTCCGGATGCTTGCGTGGATCGGCCCTTTCGGGATGCTCCATCCACTCGATCATTTTTGCGTGCGCGGCATCGCGCGTTTCCTTGTCCGGCCACTCGATCCACGAGAAGACAATCGTCTCGTCGTCTTTGGCCTGCACGGCCCGCCGGAAATCCGTTTGTTTGCCGGTCGAAACATCGTCGCCCCAGCATTCGAGGATCCGCGTGGCGCCAAGGTCCATGAACACGCCGTCGCCGAGCTTGGCGTGGTCGATGAACTTCTGTTTGTTGGCGGTGGGAACCGCGATCACGAAACCGTCGATGTAGCTCATAGTTGTGGTCCTTCAGTTGCGTTTCACTGCGGCTTCCAGCGCCGCGATGTCGATCTTCACCATGGTCAACATCGCCTCGAAGGCGCGCTTGGCCTCGATTGGATCGGAACTCGACGTTAATTCGATCATCCGGCGCGGAACGATCTGCCAGGAGAAGCCCCAGCGGTCCTTGCACCAACCGCAGGCGCTCGTGCTGCCGCCGTTGCCGACGATGGCATCCCAGTAGCGATCGGTCTCCGCCTGGTTGCCGGTGACAACGACGAGGCTCACCGCTTCGTTCGGTTTGAAGTTGGGGCCGCCGTTGAGGCCGAGAAACTTGCGACCAAGCACGGTGAATTCAACGGTCAACTCGGTGCCCGCCTTGCCTCCGGGAAAGTCGCCGGGAGCGTTGTTGATGCGGCCGACGTGGCTGTCGGGAAAGGTGGCGGCATAGAACGCGGCGGCTTTGCTCGCTTCTCCATGATCGAACCAGAAACAGGTCATCAGTTCCGTCATGCTGGCACTCCCTTAGCGCGTGTCTTGGCAATTGGATGTCGTCAAGCGATGGCGTCGGGGTGGGGCGTTTCAGCCCAGTGCTCAGCCGTCCCGACACCAGCCTTATCTGCGGTTCAGTCGGCACGCGCCTCCGCCATCGCTTTCAGCGCGTTCAAGCCTTTTGAAAATTCGCCGCCGACCATTCTGTCCATATTGAACAAGGTGCCCATCAGCTTGTGCACGAACCGGCGGTTGCCGGTCATGGCCCACGTGACAGCCGTCGAGGTGCCGTTCGGCAAGAGCGTGAATTCGGCGATGTTTTGTGCGTCGCATGGCCTCTTGAAATCCAGGTTCATCGTCACCTGAGAGGCCGGCCGCGAGGTGGCGATTTTCATACGGCCGGCGCCCGATCTCGTGCCACTCCAGTCGTAGGCTGCGCCAACGCCACTCTCCGGGCCGCTGTAATCGATTTTTGCATCCGGGTCGGACTGGGCGAACGGATTCCACCGGTTGAAGTTTCGCAGGTCGTTGATGAGCGGAAATATGGTGGCGGCGGGCGCTCGGATTTCAGCCGTACGCTCAATCCGGAAGGCGCTCGGCAACATCGCCACATAGATGATGAAGGTCGCGATCATCACGCCCGCGACAGCGATTGCTGGTACGAGATAGTCCATCACGCAGAGTCTCCTTATTTTCGATAGCCGGTCATGCCGCAGGAGGTCCCGAAAATGTTCCGTAAGCCCAAGTCCGGGATTGCTGGGCGGGCACGCTTAAGGGTCAATTCTTCACGTAAGCCGGGTCCATGAAGAACGGCTCCCAGGTGTGTCCATCGAGGTCCTCGAACGTGCGTTGGACCATGAAACCGTGGTCTTGCATGGGACGCGGTTCCTTGCCGCCGCCGAGCACTGCCTTTTCGACAATGGCGTTGACGGCATCCTTGTTTTCAAACGCGAGGGCGATAAGCACACCGGTCGTCTTATGAGCGTCCGGAATGGGCTTTGAAGAGAACTGCGCCCATTTCTTATGGGTCAGCAGCATTGCGTAGTTGTGCTCTGATATGACCATGCAGGCGGCGGTCTCGTCCGTGAATTGCGGATTGAACGTGAAGCCGAGCGACTTGTAGAAAGCGATCGACGCCTTCAAGTCGGAAACGGGCAGATTGACGAACATTTTGGTGGTCATGTCGCTCTCCTGTGGTTGCGGTTGTGTGCCGCCAAGATGGACATCGCGCGTGTTGGCGGTACGTGTTCCGAAACTAGGACGGCTGTCCGGCATGATTCCCGACACAACCGCGAAAAGAATTTTCTAAGCCTGGTGCGCGGGTCGCCTGCCGAGCCTGAGCTAGGGCGCCAACCGGTCGATCTGGTTGCGAATGTGGGCGGCTTCCGCTGGCGTGTTGGCGAGCGCGATGGCGCGGTCGAAGGCTATCCGGGCCTCTTCGCTGCGTCCGAGTTCCATCAGGAAGGCGCCGCGGGCGCCGTGGAAATAGAAGTAGCCGTTCAGCTTGTCCTCCAGAGGTTCGATCATCAAAAGCGCTTCCGCCGCTCCGCGCGACTTTGCTACGGCGACCGCGCGATTGAGCGTGACGACCGGCGAAGGCTGCATTCTTTCGAGAATTCCATAGAGGCTGTCGATTTGTGCCCAATCCGTTTCGGCGAACGAGGGCGCGCGGGCATGGAGTGCTGCGACAGCCGCCTGTACCTGATAGGACCCGGGTCTTTGATGGCGTAGCGACTTGTCGACGAGAGCGAGCCCCTCGGCAATCATGCGCCGATCCCACTTCGTGCGGTCTTGATCTTCGAGCAGGACAACGATGCCGTCGGCGTCAAAGCGCGCGGCCGAACGCGCATGCTGCAGAAGGATGAGCGCCGTGAGCCCCATGATCTCGGGCTCGGCCGGGAACAGACTGAGCAGCAGCCGGCTGAGCCGGATGGCTTCTTCGCACAGCGGCGCCTTTGCGCCTTGCTCGGCAACGTTTGTCGTATAGCCCTCGTTGAAGACGAGATAGATCATTGCAGCGACCGTCGCCAGCCGTTCGGTCCGCTCGACCGCACCTGGCGCATCGAAGGGCACGTGAGCACCAGCGATCTTCGATTTCGCGCGGGTTATGCGTTGCTCCATCGCGGCTTCGCTGACAAGGAACGCGCGCGCAATCTGGGAAACCTTCAAGCCCGAGACGATGCGCAGGGCGAGCGCAATCTGCTGTGTGGATGGCAAATCGGGATGGCAACACACGAAGAGCAACCTCAGGATGTCATCGCGATAGCCGGCATCATCGAGCCGCTCGACCTCGGCGGCCTCCGTATCCGATAGGTCGCTGATCAGATCGTCGGACGGCAGCGGTGTCATGCGGCTCTGTTTGCGCACCGAGTCGATGCCGGCGTTCCGGGACACCATGATGAGCCACGCGGCGGCATCGCGAGGTGGCCCGTTTTTCGGCCACGCATTGAGCGCGCGCAGGCAGGCTTCCTGGAAAGCTTCCTCAGCCGCGTCGAGATCGCCAAAGTAACGCAGCAGTGCGGCCATCGCCTTCGGTCTTGCGGCTGCGATAACCGTGCCAATCCAGTCGTGCTGGTTCACGGCGCACCCGCGCTATCGAACAGGACGTCGACTGGCCGGATCTCGTAGGCGCCGCCGGGATTGACCGCGCCGAGTTCGCGCGCGAAGTCCAGCGCATCTTCGAGGGTCGCACAGTCAATGATGTAGAAGCCAAGCAATTGCTCCTTCGTCTCTGCAAACGGGCCGTCGATCACGAGCGCAGGCTCGCGATCCTTGCGTAGCGTCGTTGCCGCGGTGGTCGGCAACAGGCGCGCGACGGGTCCGAGCTTCTGCTTATGCTTGTCCATTACGGCACCAAGCTTGGCCATGACGGCTTCATCATGCTCCTTCGACCATGCGCAGGTGACTTTCTCGTCGTGATAGCAAAGGATTGCGTACTGCATTTGATTTTCCCGTGTTCATTCATCAGCTTTCATTTCTGATTGTTTTTGGCTGCTTCGGCGAGCAGGCGCTCCTCCTGTGCCCGCAGCTCTGGCGTAAATTCCGCGCCGAAATCGTCCGCCTCGAAGACGGGGCGGATCTCGACTTCGGTCACGTCTTGATGAGGGTTCGGACAGCGCTTCAGCCACGCAACGGCCTCGTCCATGTCCTTGACCTTCCAAAGCCAATATCCGGCGATAAGTTCCTTGGTTTCGGTGAATGGACCGTCGATGACTGTGCGGTCCGCGCCTTCAAAACGAACGCGCTTACCTTTCGACGTCGGTTGCAAGCCTTCGCCAGCCAGCATGACGCCGGCCTTGACCAACTCCTCGTTGTAATTTCCCATGGCGGTAAGCAGCTCCGTTCCCGGCATTTCACCGGCTTCCGACGATTTGCTTGCTTTGACGATGACCATGACCTTCATGATGTGGCTCCTATCCATTTGGACTTTTGAAGTCAGCCCTACCGTTCGCGGCGGTGGTCCGCATGGTATAAAGACGTTGCTGTCGTATCGTGGCCGACATCCGCGGTGAAAAATTTTCATGAAGGGCTTCAGCGACGTCGCCCAATGCATCGCGAATGGTTGAGAAAGTACCGGCTAATCAGATAGATAGCCTACGCATTTGCTAGCAGTATCCGACGCCGGAAATGGGCTGTCGCCAACGGTTGCATTACACATGCTATGAACTGTCACAGCCACCATGGACGCATCCGTTGCAATGGAGTGGTTTTCATGACCCAAGGCTGCCCTCAGTAGTGCTCAGCTCGCTGTCTGCAGTCAGATGCGAAGCCGACCCTTTGGCTGTCCGGTAGCAGCTGATTGGCGTAGACAGCATTCGTCAGATACGTATTGATCCATAAAACAGGCGCTTGCAGCGCCGACGTATTTGATGTGATATTACCTCGTCGAAAAAGGTGAGGTCGGTGCGGTTTGCCCGACCCCCGCTCTATCGCGGGTCCTGGCCTTCGTTCAACGATGAGTCCCACGGCCTTCAAAGCTTGCGCAATCACGCGTGAGCTCAGTGAAAGGTCATGGAAATGCAGCAACAAATTTCAGTCATTACTATTGGTGTTGCCGATATAAAGCGCTCTCGCCGATTTTACGTCGACGGTTTCGGCTGGACACCGGTCTTTGAGAACGCTGAGATTGTCTTCTACCAGATGAATGGCCTGGTACTCGGGACGTGGAAACAGGAAGCCCTCGAAGGCGACATGACGAGGAGCGCCTTGGTGACGCCGGGTGCGTTTGCTCTGGGGCACAATGTGCCTGCTAAAGAAGATGTCACACCTCTTCTCAAGCGACTAGAAGCGGCAGGTGGTCGGGTCCTTCGACCTGCCGATTCCCCGCCGCATGGTGGCTTTCGGGGATACATTGCAGATCCTGATGATCATGCATGGGAAATCGCTTGGAATCCGGCTTGGCGAATTGACAATCATGGTCACGTCACTTTCGCGCTATGACTATGGGTGATACCTCGGGGACTCCGCGGTCGCGGATGTCTCGGGAGCGGAAGTGAACCTCGCCTGTTCGAGGACCCGCGTGAAGGCAGCAATTGGCCCTGAGCTGTCGATTTGACTTTGGCCGTTGACGGTCAGCTTCCGAGTGGCAAGCAGACCTAAACCGAATTTTGCGTCCGCTGGTCGAGTCTAACCGGACGCGATGCGGCGATGCCAATGAAGCTCACTT
Organism: Hyphomicrobiaceae bacterium; assembly: GCA_020442165.1. Taxonomy (GTDB): domain Bacteria; phylum Pseudomonadota; class Alphaproteobacteria; order Rhizobiales; family Hyphomicrobiaceae; genus JAEUMD01. Next base: position 46,512 of record JAGRKV010000062.1, read on the forward strand.
TTGACCCTGAGCGGAACTGTGACTGCGGATTATAGCCCACAATCATCTGCTACACTGCGTCGGTCAAATAAGTAGGTCAACTGACATCGACATCCCGACCGCGCAGATGGAAATCGCATGGAAGCAGTCATTTTTTTGGTTGGCATTCTGATCCTATTCGGCATCCTTGTTGTGCCGCTTTCCCGAAGGATCGGTGCGCCGATACTACTTATCGTTCTCGCGACCGGTATGTTCCTTGGCGAGGACGGCCCAGTTGCCATCCAGTTCAACGACTATTCGTCCGCATATGCCCTCGGCAGCGTTGCCTTGGCTATAATCTTGTTTGCGGGTGGACTTGAGACGGAAGTATACAAGACCAGAGGCGCGCGAATGCCGGCGGTACTGCTTGCGACATTCGGAGTCTTGATAACTGCGGTGGTGGTTGGCGTTTTCGCCACTCGCGTCATCGGTATGCCGCTTGAAGTGGGCCTGCTGCTCGGAGCGGTAGTTGCGTCGACTGATGCGGCTGCAACATTTCTGCTCATCCAGCAAAGCGGCGTTGGAATTTCTAACCGCTTGAAGAATACACTGATACTAGAATCGGGATTGAATGATCCTGTTGCGATCTTCTTGACCTTCATGCTGACGGCGTTGGTGGACGCGGGCGCCAAAGTATCAACGGAGAGCCTTCTTGGATCATTGCCACTGCTCGCAAACCAGATCGGCTTTGGTCTCACGCTAGGTGTTGCTGGCGGCTGGGTTTCGGCCGCCCTTATCGACCGCATTACGCTGCCACAAGGATTGTATCCGCCGTTGTCGCTGGTTTGCGGTTTGATCGTCTACTCGGGAACAGCTTTAACCGGCGGCAGTGGCTTTCTGGCGGTGTACATATGCGGCCTTATCATTGCGTACCGCGCGAAGCGGCCAATTGAACGCATCCTCCATTTTAATGAGGGATTGCAGTGGCTCAGTCAGATCCTATTATTCCTGATGCTTGGGCTTCTCGTTACGCCTAGCAATCTCGTTTCCAAGCTTCCTCAGGCACTGCTATTAGCGGCTGCACTCATATTTGTCGCCCGTCCCATCGCTGTTTTGGTTTGCGCTGCTCCGTTTGGCTTTCGCATCAAAGAAACCATATTTTTGGGCTGGGTGGGCTTGCGCGGAGCTGTCCCTATTTTCCTTGCGATAGTCCCAGTCATCACTCCGGGACCGGTCACCGTCGACTTCTTCAATATCGTGTTCGTCGTGGTTGTGGCGTCTCTGCTTCTACAAGGTTCGACGATATCGCATGTCGCTCGATTGCTTGGGCTGGTACCGCCGACACCAAAAGATGATCCAAGAGGACATGCGTAGTCGACCAAGACAGACGTCTCCTCCTGGCCCCCAACGGACTCTCCGCCGGTGCGCAACGGATGCGTGGCCTTGAATGCCGAACTTATAGCCACTTGATAATTGCTGCGGTGCAACTGGTAGTGTTGCAGCGGATGGTACCTTCCTGGCCGACATCGAGCACCGCAGGTAGCTCTCCCTAGCGAAGCAGTATTTCGCGAAGCCCCAATCCGTCTGATCGCTTCCGTTCTCTCATTGTCGCAAACCAATTTTCCTTTCCCGATCACCGCGCTTGGGTTTTACTGTCGCGGACGACCGCGCCCTGCTCGCAGAACCAAAGATAAGAATTAGGGAGGAAACCCATGAACGAGCGTGTCTCGAAAACGACCTTTTTTGGAGGCTGCCCGCACGACTGCCCCGATACATGCTCGATGCTGTTCGATGTGGAAGGGGGCAAGTTGAAGGGCGTGCGCGGCAATCCCGATCATCCCATGACGCGCGGCGGTCTGTGCGTAAAGCTCAAAGACTACGAAGCACGCCACTACCACCCGGATCGTGTGCTCTATCCGTTGCGACGGACGGGACCGAAGGGATCGAAACAATTCGAGCGTATCAGCTGGGACGAGGCGCTCGATGAAATCGTGACGCGCTGGAAGGCGATCATTGCCGAACATGGGCCGCAGGCCATCGCTCCCTACAGCTACCTCGGGCACCAGGGATTGGTGCACGGCCTCAATGGCGGCGACGCCTTCTTCAACCGTCTTGGCGCAACGGTCATGGAGCGCACTTTCTGCGGCGAGGGTTCATGCACGGCTTGGCTGTTGACCCTCGGTCCGACGGCGGGTGTCGATCCGGAAAGCTACATCCATTCGAAGTACATCGTAATCTGGGCGTGCAATTCGGTTTCCACCAACCTGCATCACTGGGCGATCGTCAAGGAAGCGCAGAAGGCCGGCGCCAAGGTTGTGGTGATCGATGCCTACAGGTCGCGGACGGCGAAGGAGGCGGACTGGCACATTTGTCCCAAGCCGGGTACCGACGGGGCGCTCGCGATGGCACTCATCAACTCGATCATCGAGCAAGGGCTCGTCGATCAGGATTACGTCTACAACTACACCATGGGCTTTGAGGCTCTAAAAGAGCGTGCCTCGTCCCGCACGCCGGACTGGGCTTCCGAGATCACCGGAATTGCGGCTGACGATATCCGCAAGTTGGCACGTGAACTCGCGACGGCCCAGCCGGCGGCGATCCGCATCGGCGTTGCGCTTGAACGTCACCACGGCGGAGGTCAAACCATTCGCGCGGTGACTTGCATCCCAGCCTTGACGGGGGCGTGGCGGCACGTTGGTGGCGGTATTACGCAGTTCCCGGTCTGGGAACATCCCTACAAATTCGACGTCATCTGCCGGCCAGATCTCATTCCGGAAGGTACGCAGGTGGTCAACAACCTGCAGATCGGCCGGGCGCTGATGGGCGAACTGGATTTGAAGGTGCCGATCAAGTCCATGATGTGCTGGAACTCCAATCCCGTTACGCAGGCGCCTGAAACCGACAAGATCGTGGAAGGCCTGAAGCGCGATGACTTGTTCCTGGTCTCAGCCGAGCACTTCATCTCAGACACCGCATCATATGCGGACATCGTTCTGCCCGCATCGATGGGTGCGGAGATGGAGGACATGATACTGTCGTGGGGGCATCTCTACCTGACCTACAATGCCAAATGCGTCGACTCTCCCGGCGAGGCCATTCCAAATAACGAGATCTTCCGTCGACTGGCGGCCCGCCTCGGCTTTGAAGATGAAAATTTCAAGTGGTCGGACTCGGAGTGCCTGGAGCACTACGTCGATTGGGACTCACCTGCTTGTGAGGGTATCGATCTGGCATACCTGCGTGAGCACGGCTTTGCGCGACTGAAGGTCGGCACGAAAGACGACCGGGCGCCGCACAGGGAAGGCAACTTTCCGACTGCAACGGGCAAGTGCATGCTTGAGGTACCCAATGCGACGAACTTCGTCGCGGGGCCGTTCCGGCAAATGTATGAAGGCTTCCAGCCGGGCGAACCGATCGATTCGCTGCCGGATTACACGCCGCCGCGGGAATCTCCAGCCAGCAATCCCCTGCTTGCAGAAAAGTTCCCGCTCAACATCGTCTCGCCAAAGAGCCACGGCTTCCTCAACTCGTGCTACGCCAACATGGAACACAAGATCAAAGGCCAGGGCGAGCAGTTTGTGTTGATCCACAAAGTGGATGCGGACTCGCGTGGGATCGTCGATGGCGACCGGGTGAAGGTCGCCAACATGCGCGGAGCATTCAAGGGCGTGGCGCGGATCTCCGACGACGTCAATCCGGGCATTGTCGTGGCGACCCTCGGCTATTGGCGCCAGCTCAATGAGGGTACGGTCAATTCCATAAGCTCCGCCGAGTTCACCGATATGGGGCATGCTCCATCGTTTTCGGACAACCTCGTTCAAGTCAGCCGGGCTAATTGATCCTGTCCTGCTTATGGGGCCGTCGCAAAGCAGGTGTGGAGAAATGGTTAGCTGAGCCTGCGCCACGAGTGCGGAAAAAGCAGAATGGTGCAGTAAATATGCTGAAGTGCAGGTAGTTGGTCATCTTTGCGGGAAGAGTTGCGTCGCGGTACGAGAACCGCTCCGGGGTAAGGGGCTCCCGTCAACACGGTCTGCACGGTAGGGCCGTGGCCCAGTAAGCTGCGTCGCAGCAAATTTCTATACGTCCTTATTATACGAACAACACACTGTGGCTGATCGTCTTGGTCAAGTCTATGGCGCTGTTGGCCCGAGGCTAACCTGAGTTGCGCTCGGATCGGCGTCGGCAATAGGGGGGCAAGCAGAAGCTCTGGCATTGCGATGGCAGTTGCTGAGGGGAAAGCCGACGCAGCCAACCCGCCTCTAGATCGACGAGATTGACCCCAAGCTGCCATTTGGCTAGGAGCCACGCGACGGGGCTCGATATCGTACGGCGTCGGTAAACAGCTTGAATGCTGGCGAGGCATGGCGCCGGTTCGGATAATAGAGGTGGTAGCCAGGCAGCGGCGGCGTCCATGTGCCGAGAACGGACATTAGACGCCGAGCCTTCACGTCGCCTATGACTTGATCCATCGGCAAGTACGCAAGGCCGAGCCCCTCCAATGCTGCGTCCCGGATGAGGTCGATTGTATTGAGGTTGAGCTGACCATCGACAGTAACACGCTTCTCGCGCCCCCGCTGTACGAGGCGCCACGCATTGAGCGTTCCCGATGTCGGCAGTTTCAGATTAATGCAGCGGTGCTCGACAAGTTCGTCTGGCGTCTTCGGCTCGGCGCGGCGGCGGAAGTACTTGGGTGCGCCGACGATGGCCATCGGAATGTCCGCGCCGATGCGAACGGCAATCATGTCCTTGGCGACCTGCTCGCCCAACCGAACGCCCGCATCGAAGCGCTCCGTTACGATGTCTGCCAATCCGTAGTCGACGATCAACTCTACCTTGATGTCCGGATAGGCAGGGAGAAGCTTGCTTAGCGCCGGAAGCAGGATGGTCTTGGCCGCGTGCTCGACAGTCGTAATGCGAATTGCCCCGGCGGGCCTGTCACGGAACTCGCTGAGTTCAGTTATGCGCTGATCAAGATCGTGGAGCATAGGCGAAAGCGACTGAACGAGGCGCTCGCCAGCCTCGGTCGCCGCAACGCTACGCGTGGTGCGTGTCAGTAGCCGCACACCAAGGCGCTGTTCAAGTCGTCTCACGATCTGGCTCAGTGCAGACTGCGACATGCCGAGCCTGGCAGCAGCCCGTGTGAAGTTCCGCTCCTCGGCCACCACGACGAGTGCAGTTAGGTCGGCCATGTCTTCGCGGCGCATTTATCATCTCACTTATAGGCATATGCATATTTAAGCATCTTATCTCTAGCCGGGCAACGCGCTAACTTCTACGCCAAGCAACGGCGAAAGGAGATCGAATGAATGAAGTCCGTGAAGATTAAGAACCACGACATGATGTGGGACATCGCTGCCGACATTCGCTTTCCGCCGAATTTCGACGAGAAGCTGCGTTACCCAGTTGTCGTCAGCGTCCATCCGTTTGGAAGCTGCAAGGAACAGACATCGGGCAACGTCTACGGTGAGGCGCTTGCCCGCGAAGGGTTCGTCGTCATCGCTTTCGACGCAAGCTTCCAAGGCGAAAGTGGCGGCACACCGCGCTTCATCGAGAGCCCCACTCAGCGCGTTCAGGATATCAGCCACGTCATCGACTACGCCGTGACGTTGCCTTACGTTGACGCTGATAGGATTGGCGTGATCGGCGTATGTGGCGGTGGTGGATATGCGCTGAGCGCAACATTGACCGAAAAGCGCATTAAGGCCGTCGTGGGCATCACGCCTGTCAATATCGGACGTCTCTTCCGCGAGGGATTCAGCAACTACGATCCTATCGGTGCGCTCGAAGCCATGGCTGCACAGCGCACGGCCGAGGCGCGCGGAGGAGACCTTCAAGTCAACGAGCTGCTGCCTGCCAGCCCCGAGGTGGCAAAGCAGAACGGACTTACCGAGCGCGACGTCTTCGAGGCGACCGATTACTACAAAACCCCTCGCGGACAGAAGCAGGGAGGTGCGACCCAAATGCTTTTCTCGCACGCGCAGAACACACTGGGCTGGGATGCATTCGGCTTTGCCGAGACACTTATGACCCAACCGATGATGGTCGTAATTGGCCAGAAGGTCGGAGCTTTCGGCGCCTATCGCGATGGAATGGAGATTTACGGCCGCTCCACGGCGGCGAAAGACAGGCAGCTCGTCGAGCTGAGCGATTGGTCGCACTACGACATCTACGACATGACCGAACCAGTTGGCTTAGCTCTGGAAAAAATGCTGCCGTTCCTCAAAGGGCATCTTTCACTGCGCAACACCTGAAGGCAGAGACAACAACCTGTTACACATCCGGAGACATCTACAATGAACAAGGTCAGCTTCCCGAACTCGAACAATACCAACATCACCATGTCTGCCGTGGTCAACGTCCCGGAAGGCTTCGACAAGAACCGCAAATATCCGGCGATTGTCGTCTCGCATCCGGGCGGCGGCGTGAAGGAGCAGACGGCGGGCACGTATGCAAGGAAGCTTGCCGAACACGGCTTCGTCACCATCGCTTACGATGCATCCTATCAGGGCGAGAGCACCGGTGAGCCGCGCCAACTTGAGAACCCACATATCCGCACAGAAGACGTAAGCGCCGTCATCGACTATCTGACAACGCTGCCTTATGTGGACACGGACCGGATTGGCGCGATGGGTATTTGCGCGGGCGCTGGCTACACAGCCAATGCTGCGATCAACGACCCACGCATCAAAGCCGTCGGCACTGTCAGCCTCGTCAACATCGGTCAGATGTTCCGGAACGGCTGGGAGAACAACGTCAAAGATGCGCAGGCTTCGCCCTACATCAAGGCAGGATCGGACGCGCGCACGGCAGATGCATCGGGTACGGCGCCGGCAACGATTCCGCTGGCGCCAATGAAAGAATCCGATGCACCCAATGAAGAGCTGCGTCAGGCATGGGAGTACTACCACACACCCCGCGCAGAATTCTGCACGGCCCCGGGCTTCGCGACCGCCCGCAGCCTCACGCAGATCATCACCTACGATGCGTTCCACAAGGCCGAGGCGTTCCTCACCCAGCCGCTGCTTGTTGTTGTGGGTTCAAAGGCTGGCAGCAAATGGATGAGTGACGACATGATCGCGAGAGCGGCCAGCGCTGATAAGCAGATGCATGTTGTCGATGGGGCGAACCACATGGACCTCTACGACGGAGAAAAAGAGATTGGTGAGGCGGTGAGCGTGCTTGCACCGTTCTTCGATAAACGGCTGGTGGCCGGGTAGGCGCGTCAGGTCTGCGTAGCCATTGGGTCGGAGCTGAAATTAGCTCCGGCCATTTCTAGGGTAGCATGTCTCCTTCTGGTCGATGCTGTCGAAAAAGTCGGCTGTCGGTTCTGACTGGCCTCGGCCGTTGATTGATGCCGATTTTTCCTGATGGGTTGCCACTTGGAGCGGGTCAACATCCGTTACGTTGCGAACTCTGACGCGCTACGCGAACTCACGCGACGGCGAGGTCGGGCGGCGGTTTGACGAGGCGCAGCGCTAGCGTCTTCAGGTTCTGGACGATAGCCGCGAGAAGGAACTCATCGCGGGCACCGGAGAGGCCGCGCAGCCGCAATCGCTCGAAGCCATGGTGGGTCTTCAAGTGCGCGAAGCGCATCTCAACGCGCTTTCGCTCATCGCGCGACCGCAGGAACGCCTTCGTCTTCATCTTGGCGCGCGCAACCTCGCGGGCGTCCTCGTCGACGTCTCTGGACACGTAGCGCAGCGGTGCCTTCGGGCAGCATTGCTCTTTCAGTCGACAACTGCGGCAATCCTCAAGGGTGGCGCGATAGCGTAGTGTTGTCCCGTCATGCACTGTTCCCGTCGATCGCAATGGCCGACCTGCCGGACATATGTAGACGCCGCTGCGCCGATCCCATCGGAAGTCGGACCGTGAGAACGTGCCATCGTCCCGCGCGCTCTTGTCCCACACCGGGATGTGTGGCGTGATCCGCTTCTCCTTGACGAGCCAGCCGAGGAAGCGGCCGATCCCGTAAGCTGTGTCAGCAGCAAGCCGCTTGGGTCTCAGATCAAAGCACCGCTCGGTACGGTCGATCATCGTTCTCGTCGCCTCAACCTCGTCGTAGGTGCGGGCCGGCGTTGCCTCGACATCAACGATGACCGCATGCTCGATATCGATGAGGTAGTTGAGGCCATACCCGAACTGCACCCGCTTGTTGGCTTTGGCCGTCCAGGCCGATGCGGGATCGGACGGTGAGATCACCTTCGGTGCCTTGCGATCGGTCTGGCGGCGGCGCGGCTGTTCGGGGCCGCCGTCATCATTACCGGCATCGTGTACCGTGACGGCCGGCGGGTCGGCCTCCATCGCGGCGAGGTACTCCGCCACGGCCCGCTTCTGTCGCTGCCTGTCCGTCCAGTCGATCTCATCGGGCGGCACGCCGTGATAGCGGCTGGCGTTGGCCTCGAGCACGCTGGCATCGACGGCAAAGCCCTCGCCCTTCACGAGCCCCATGGCCATCGCCGACCAGACGACACGCTCGAAGATGTAGCGCAGCACGTCGCTCTCTCGGAAGCGGCCGAGCCGGTTGGCTGAGAACGTTGAGTGGTGCGGGATCGCGTCGTCGAGATCGAGCTTGCAGAACCAGCGGTAGGCGAGATGCAGTTGAACCTCCTGGCACAGGCGGCGCTCGGAGCGGATGCCGTAGCAATAGCCCACGAGGAGCATCCGGATCATGAGCTCGGGGTCGACCGAGGGCCGGCCAATGTCGCTGTAGAAAGGTTCCAGCTCCTTGTGGAGATCGGCGAGTGCTGCGGTGACAAACACGTTCATCCGCCGCAACAGGTGGTTCTCAGGAATACGATCCTCGAGCCAGAATTCGTAGAAGAGCTTGCCCTGATCCCGCGTCCGCCGCCCCATCATCGCCGCGCCCTCCAATATCGAAGACCTCTGCGACAACGGAATCAGCGTTCGCCCGCCCTCTCAACTTCTTTTTCGACAGCATCGGCCCTGAGCAGACTCTCAAGGTTACGTCGCCTCAGGTCCGTTTCTAGTGGCGAAGCAGACTGTCCTGGTCATGGCGCAGCATCCGGAACCTCCGCCACTTCGCGAACGAAGCGAAAGATGCGAAATATGTCAGCTCCGGCCCCACATTACTTCGCACAATTCGGTTCTTTCGCAGATCCACGGAAACACGCTGCTAGCCCAGAGTCGAACCGACGGAGATGCCCACCAAGATAAGGACCACGATGATAGCTGCCGACAAGAGCACGCAATAGATGCGCTAGTCCCCTCGCCCGCGCCAACTGATCAGCAGATCATCGTCCGCTGGTAACAGTAATGAGAACAGCGACTCGACCTAGAGACCCACCCTTTGAAAAAGGGGTCTCTGGCAGCCCTCGCGGCCGTCCAAATCGGAATCACGACGTTGCCGAACTGGCGCGCAAGCACTCTGCCGATGCGATTGCAACTATCGCCGCCATCATGGTGGATGCCAGCTTCTCCCCATCAACGCGCGTCATGGCTGCCAACGCTCTGCTCGACCGGGGCTTTGACCGCCCACCCCAGTCGTTTGATCTCAATCACCCGATTAGTCTGGCCGATGAGTTTGAGAACTTTCATCGCACGGTTTCATCAAGGCGTGGGGCGGAGAGCCTCTGAAGAGAATTGGCTGGAACTTGCAAGCGTGTGCGATGGTTCCACCGCATCGGGGGCAAACACGATCGCGACCTGCGGACTTCCACGCGTTCTTACGTAACAAGTCGTGCGCTTCCTCGGCCGACATAAGAGCAACAGACGCTACCCTAAGAGGGTTTGCGACTGCGCAACGGTTTACGGACGCAAGGCTTATCTATCCTTCGGCTCGAGCCACTTACGTTCACAAATTTTCAATCGTTCGATCGCAGGAATCGGCGGCGTCGAGTGCGCCTCATTGAGGCGGTCAAGGCAAAACAGATACAATTTGAACTTTGCATTTTCTCTGGCTTTTGCATTTTCACCATACGATGACGGGAGTGCCAAGATGCTCTTAAAGGTGGCAACCGCACCTTCTCTGTCGCCAAGGTCCTGTTGGGAGAAACCCTTCCACTCATGAAGGCCCGCATCCAGCGGGTCCAACTCGATTGCTGCCTCAAAGTCTCTCTTCGCCGATCCCGCGTCCCGCGCCTGAAGGCGTATGATACCGCGCATTTTGTAAGCAAGCTTGCTTCGTCCGCCGAGGTCTATCACAGCCGTGAAATCAGTGATGGCCTTTTCACCTTCTTTTGCCTCTGCGTAAGCTACGCCCCTAGCTAGAAGGGCCTCAATCGTTCCGGGGAATTTACTGAGCAACTTGCTACACTCATCTATCCGCTCTTCTACGGATTTAGATTTTTCGCAATCCAAACTTCTTTGCCGGAACCGATTGCGCGTTTCCAAAACATGTCCCATGTTTGCTTCAAGAACCTTTTTCCGAAAATCAGACCAAAGCTTGAGCGCAAAACTAGCTCCTTTAGCGCGACGCAACGCTACAGCGAGTGCCTCCTCAAATTTTGTGCACCGAGCCCGCGCCGCAGTAGCAATCTCTGTCGGGGAAGCTTGTTCAAAAGCGAGGCGAGTTGCAGCCTCTGCATTGCACTTAAAATACGCTTGTGCCTCATTCCTGAACCCCTTCCAACCATCTGCGGCCAACGAAGCGTGGATCGGGAACGTCAACAAAATAGGAACGACGATACACGAACTAATGACACGATTCTGAACGGCCTGCTGCACAACCAAAACTCCTCTCGTCAGGCGCGGTGTTACTTGAGCGTGTCCCAAGCTTATCTGCGACGCCAAAGTGGAAGCGGGCAAGAGGAGATCTTAGGATCATTTTGGCTCCGGCAGCCGTCTGTGAGGTTTATCCCCCATGAAGCGATCCATCCTTTTCGCCTTCTGCATTGCTTGGCCATCGGTCGCATTTGGCGCCAACACCTGCCACGAAATGCTCAGAGACATTCGCGCGCTTACGAAAGAACTCCAGGGATTCGAACACAGTCACTCGTTCAAGACCTGCGGGTTCGGCGCTGGTGGGCCACACTCGGGGTGGCTAGACCGGGCCAAGGCACTCCAAAACAAATACAACGGCCCCTTCATCCTCGGTGGATTCGCAGGTGATGACGTGATCTTGCCCGGTGACATCGTGGGGCTGGGGATCAGCAAGGTGTCCTGCGTTGCCATTGGTTTATGCGAACACGAGCTCATTGCGGACATCGAAACCCGACTTAAGAATGCGCGCTGCCGGTAAGATCGGCGAAACCGTGAGAAGCAAACGCCCGGTGTCTCAGACACAGGTGGCCTCAAAGCACGCGCTAGAAACGCAACATATGCGGTGGGTGCTATGTGGGTGCTGAGCAATAATGCTCGATATTTACTCCCAACATAAGTCATTGAAATCATTGGTGAGCGGGGTGGGGATCGAACCCACGGCCATCTGATTAAAAGTCAGATGCTCTACCACTGAGCTACCCGCCCATTTACCGGCCCCTATCTGGCCCGGTCCAGCAGCACTTGCGATGGCTTCGTGCAGCGGCCTTCCCTATTGGGACCTGCCGCCCGAGCACCGATGGGCTCCTGGAGCGGCCTTCCTACACGGGCGAGAAGCTCGCTGCAACCACCTCCGGGCAACCAGCCACGGGTATGTTCTGCCGCTGGATTCACCTGCCCCCACCGTTCGTCATTTTGCGAGCGAGGGTGCCGACCGGAAGGGGCTGAGTTTTGCCGGAGCGCCACGGGGTTAGGGGCTCCTGAACGACGAGGGCTCTCGCCGTTGCAAAGTTCTCTTGCCGGCCATCGCGACGACGGCACACGCCGCAGCGCTCAGGCGGCTGCCGCCTCGGCAGAGTCCAGCATGAGGGTCTGCGTGGTCATGCCTCCACTGCTCACTGTATGCAGGTGGTAGATGGGCCGGCGCAGATAGGTTTCTGCTACCTTTTCCCGGCTCAAGTCTGCGGCGATGCTCGGCACTGTTGAAAGCGAAACCGCGCCCAGTCGAACTGACCGTGCCCTGTGGACATGGCCGGCGATAACACCGACAAGACCCGCATGGCCCGCCAGACAATCGGCAAGGCTCCTCGCCTCGGCTACGTCGCGGTATTGCAGCAGCGGCGGCTTCATGTCCGGCAGCTCAAGCGGCGGGTGATGGGCGAAAACCAGCGTGGGCCGACCTGTTGCATCAGCCAGTAAGCGCTTCAGTATAGCCTCGCGCCGGGAACAGAAGCCGCCCAGGGCGCTTTGGTCATCGAAGGTGTCAATTGCGATAATCGCCAGGCCGGCCACCTCGACTGCATACTGCGCAAAGTGGTGCTCGGCTGGCAGATAGCCGTCGGGGCGAAAGGCCTCGAAAAATGGGTCGCGGCGGTCGCGATTTCCCACAGTTGCATAGACTGGCATTGTAAGGCGCGCTAACTCCGCGCGGGCGGCAGCGTAATCAGCCGCAGTCGCATCGTGGGCGACGTCGCCGGAGTGAATGACGAGATCGGGCTTGCGGGGTAAGGCGTTGATGGAGCGCACCGTTCGCGCGAGGTCGCCAAGTCGCGCCTTGGACTCGGGATTTGCCGCCTGAATGTGAGTATCCGAAATCTGTGCGATCAGAAGTCCATCGGCCATGCGCATTCCCTAGCTATTGTAAGCCTTTGCCGAGGCCCCTGTGGATGGGGATTTGGCGGCACGCCAATGGCAAGCTTAACCATTAGACTGGCTCAATCGGCCAAATTTTGCCCCCGCCCCACAAGCATCTGGTCGCAGTCCGCACCTGCTTTGCGCGGTTGTGCTGATCTTGTCTATCGGGTTATCAGTTACATTCAAATATGCGAATGTCTAGGGCTTTGGTCTGAGGCGGGTTGCCGCCCAGGGGAAAGGCGAGGACGATCGCCAAACGGAGCCCGCGCTGCCAAGATCTGCCAAGATCCCCAGGCCCAAGACGCGGCACAAAGGAGATGAGCATGGGAGCGGAATTCAAGGTGGATGATCGCGTCGACACGGCCCAGTCGCCCGCCGACGAGATCAAGACCACCACCTGCTACATGTGTGCCTGCCGCTGCGGCATCCGCGTCTATCTGAAAGACGGCAAGGTCCGCTACATCGAGGGCAACCGCGATCATCCGATCAACAAGGGCGTGCTGTGCGGAAAGGGGTCGGCCGGGATCATGCAGCACTATTCGCCGGCCCGGCTGCGCGCACCACTGCTGCGCACCGGCCCGCGAGGCTCGGGTGAATTCAAGGAGATCACCTGGGAGGAAGCGCTCGACATCGCGGCGGGTTGGCTGGGCCGTGTCCGAACCACAGATCCGCGCCGCCTTGCCTTCTTCACCGGACGCGATCAGTCACAGTCGCTGACCGGCTGGTGGGCGATCCAGTACGGCACACCCAACTATGCGGCGCATGGCGGCTTCTGCTCGGTCAACATGGCGTCGGCGGGACTTTACACCTTTGGCGGTGCCTTCTGGGAGTTCGGCGAGCCCGATTGGGATCTCACCAAATACTTCATGCTGTTCGGCGTTGCCGAGGATCACGGCTCCAACCCGATCAAGATCGGCATCGGAAAGCTCAAGGGGCGCGGCGCCAAGGTGGTCGCCATCAATCCGGTGCGCACCGGCTATGGCGCGGTGGCGGACGAATGGATCGGGATCAAGCCTGGCACCGACGGCATGTTCGTTGCCGCGCTCATTCACGAGCTGTTGCGGACGGGTAAAGTCGATTTCGACTATCTCATTCGCTACACCAACGCGCACTGGCTGGTGATCGACGCGCCGGGCACGCCGGAACACGGACTTTTCGCCCGCCATACCAACAAGGAGCCGCTCGCCTTCGACAAGAAGACGGGCAAGATCGTCGACGCCAATGCGCCCGGCAACGCGCCTGCACTGTCCGGCACCTATAAGCTCCCGGACGGACGCAATGCCGTGCCGTCGTTCGAACTCCTTGCCAAGCGCTATCTGTCAGATGAATATGCGCCCGAGCGCGCTGAAGAGATCAGCGGCGTGCCCGCTGCCACGATCCGGCGCATCGCCGCGGAGCTGGCAAAAGTCGCGTTCGAGGAAGAGGTGGTCCTCGACATCCCGTGGACCGATTGGGCGGGACGGCGGCAGGAAAAGATGATCGGCCGGCCGATCTCGATGCACGCGATGCGAGGCATCTCCGCGCACTCCAACGGTTTCCATACTTGCCGGATGATCCATGTGTTGCAGATCCTGCTCGGCACGATCGATTGTCCTGGCGGGTTCCGCTACAAGGCACCCTACCCCAAATGCATTCCGCCGCGATTGAAGCCAACCGGCAAGGCCAGCCAGGTTGCGCGCAACGAACCGCTTGGCGGTCCGCACCTTGGCTTTCCGATTTCGCCCGAGGATCTGCTGATCGACGCCGACCACACGCCGCGGCGGATCGACAAGGCGTTCAGCTGGGAAGCGCCTCTCGCCAACCATGGCCTGATGCACATGGTCATAACCAACGCGGCCAACCACGATCCCTATCCGATCGAGGTCCTGTTCCTCTACATGGCCAACATGGCGTGGAATTCCTCGATGAACACTTCTGGCGTCATCGAGCATCTGACCGCCAAGGACGAGGCCACGGGCGAATACAAGATCCCCAAGATCATCTACTCGGACGCCTATAATTCCGAGATGGTGGCCTATTCCGATCTCGTGTTGCCTGACACGACATATCTGGAACGCTGGGACTGCATCTCACTGCTCGACCGCCCGATTTCAGAGCCCGATGGCCCTGCCGACGCGATCCGCCATCCGGTCGTCGAGCCTGACCGCGACGTGCGCGGCTTCCAGTCCGTACTGATCGATATTGGCTGGCGGCTTGGCCTGCCTGCGTTCACAAAGCCAGACGGATCACGCAAGTTTCCTGGCGGCTATCCCGACTACATCGTCAACCATGAGCGGATGCCGGGTGTCGGCCCTCTGTCAGGCTGGCGCGGCAAGGATGGCAAGTCGTTCGGAAAGGGCGAACCCAACCCGAACCAGCTCAAGGAATACATCAAGAACGGTGCCTTTCATGTGCATCACCTGCCCGAGCACATGCGCTACTTCAAGCACGCCAACCGCGACTATCTGGACTGGGCCAACGGCATCGGGTTCATCGCCGATGCCGAGCAGCTCGTGTTCCAGCTCTACATGGAGCCGATGCAGCGCTTCCGGCTCTCTGCGCAGGGGCATTGCAAATGTACGCCGCCTGAAGTTCATCGCGACCGCATCGCAACCTACTTCGATCCCCTGCCCTTCTGGTATCCGCCGATCGAGGGCGAGCTTGTCGACAAGGATGACTATCCATTCTTTGCGATCACGCAGCGGCCCATGCACATGTACCACTCGTGGGGATCGCAGAATGCGTGGCTACGCCAGATCACGGCGGAGAACAGGCTCTACATGAGCCGCTCCAAGGCCACCGAGATGAACATCGCTGACGATGACTGGGTGTGGATCTCAAGCCGCATCGGCCGCGTGCGCGCTCAGGTTCGGCTGATGGACGGTGTCAATGACGACACGGTTTGGACGTGGAACGCGATCGGAAAGCGCGCGGGTGCTTGGGGCCTTTCGGATGACGCGCCGGAGAACACGCACGGCTTCCTGCTCAACCATCTGATCGGCGAGCTGCTGCCGACGCAGCCGGGCGGCTATCGCTATTCGAATTCAGATCCGATCACCGGTCAGGCGGCCTGGTATGATTTGAAGGTGAAGATCGAGAAGGCGAAGGCGGACGAACCGCATGAGACGTCGCCCCGCTTCGAGCCCTTGCAACGCCCGCCGGGCAGCCCGGCGCCCGTGGCTGTATCGAACTTCGGCGCCCAGTTCCGCAAGAAAAGTTGAGGTCCAAGGCAAAGGACCTCATCTCCAGCTCTTGCGGCTGTCATCTGGACTGGCAGCCCGGCGGATAACGGCCCCGCCTGATTGCCAGCCCAGCAGCGGATTTGCCAACGAAGTCTCGCGTCAACGCCGCGCGATGGAGATGTCGCGCATGACTGCGGCGTTCTCTTCGGCGTTCTGGCGCAGCACGTCGAGGGTATCGCGGATGGAGACGATGCCAACCACCTTGCCATCCTCGCAGACGGGCAAATGGCGGATCTTGTGACGCTTCATGAGTGCCATCGCCTCTAGCACCGAGTTCTCCGGCTTGCAGACGATGACGTTCTTGGCCATGAGGTCGGAGACGAGCATGGAATCGATCTTGGGGAGCCTGTTGGCGAAGGCGCGGACGATGTCGCGCTCGCCGAACATGCCGACAAGCCGGTTTTTGTCATCCATCACCGGCATGGCGCCGATGTACTTGGAATGCAGGATGACCGCGGCGGTCTGCACGGTGTCCTCGGGCCGGCACACAATAAGCGGGCCCTGACTGCGGATGATCTCGCGAACCAGCATGTTATTCTCCTCGTAACTGTTTTCGTTGGCAGCTTCCTCTTCGTGCTCACGTCGTCCACGGGCGCTATTATCGTTGTTGGCGGTGCGTCCGTTGCTTTTTTTGTCGTTTGTCGTTCGGCGTTCCTGTTGACCAGGTTTTGGTTCGCTCACGGTGACCTGCTCCAACCCGAGCAGGCTTAACATTAATCGTTGTTCTCCAGCCTCCTACCCGCCGCGCTTGGCGAGCTTGTCGAGCTTGTCAGATGCGTTGGTGTTGCGCTGGAGGGCGGCATCCTTGTCGCCGTCCATGCCGAACGCCACTGCCATCAGCTGGCTGTAGAATACCACGGGGATCTTGTAATCGGTGCCGTACTTGGCGTTGATCTGGTCCTGGTACATTTCGACGTTGGTCTGACACAGCGGACAGGGCGTCGAGATGACGTCCGCACCGGCCTCCTTGGCCTCCTCCAGGATGTTCTTGATGAGGTGCAGCGTGCGATCGGGGCTCATGACCGCCACCGAACCGCCGCAGCACGATGTCTTGTTCTGGAAAGGTACCGCCGTCGCTCCACAAGCCTCGGTGAAGTCGTCGAGGAAATTGGGATCGTCGTAGCTGTCGTATTCGCCGCCCGCCTGGGTCTGCGCGAAGGGACGGACAGTCTGGCAGCCGACATAGCCGGCGACCTTCAGGCCGGTCAGAGGATTCTTGACGCGGTCCTTGATCTTATCGACGCCGACGTCGTTGACCAGCACCTCGCAGACGTGGCGCACTTTCAGATCGCCGTCATACTTCAAGTCGCCTGCGGCCAATGCCTCGTTGACCTGGGCCTTCTTCTTGACGTCGGCCTTGATCTTCTCGTTGCCGCCGTGCGTATTGAGATAGCAGGCCGCACAGCCGGTGATGACATCCTGCGTTCCGCGCTCGCGCGCTTTGGCGAGGTTGCGACCGGTCAGCGAAAGGTTGGGCAACTGGCCGCCGCCGATATGGCCGACCGAGGCGCCGCAGCAGTTCCAGTCCGCGATGTCGTCGATCTCGACGCCCATCTCGGGCAGCACCGCACGCAGCGATTCATCGAGATGGCGGGCGGACCCTTGCGAGGAACAGCCCGGATAATAGGTCATGCGCACCTTTTTATTGTCACTCATGGGGCGTCCTCCTCAACCGCGGCTCTCGATCTCGCGCGCCTTGTCCAGAATGGCCTTCAAGCCCTTCTTGTCCTTGACGCTGTGGGGCATGCCAATGTGCATGCGGCCCTTCTTGATGAATCCCAGCGCGATCTTCAGGTTTTCCATCGATCTCTTCCAGAACTCCGCGGGACCAAACGACCAATAGTACTTGGCCGTCACCAGGCGTTCGTCCGTACGGCCGAACGCGCGGGCGCTCCACCAGAACGATTTGGCGAAGGCGATATTTTCGTTGCTGTCCTTGGCGCGGTAGCCAAGCTCGGCCTGTTTGGCGAGCAGGTCCTGGAGAATGTAGGTAACAGGCACCGAACGCGGACAGCGCACGACGCAGCGATAGCAGCTCGTGCAGTTGGCGGGCGTGTTGGAGGTCATCACGGCCTCCTGCATGCCGGCGCGAATCATCATGAACAGCTTGCGCGGTCCATGGTCCATGTTGGTGCCGATGGGACAGGAGCCGGAACAGACGCCGCACTGCATGCACAGGGCCATCTTGTCGCCGCCGTTGACGTTGTCATAGACCCAGCGCGCGAAGTCCAGATCGTACTTCTTTCCTGGATTTGGAAGCGGAGCGGTCATCGGTTCAGAACCCCTTCATCGGATTGGGGTCCAAGCCCCCAATCAATTCCGCAAATTCGTTGAGCACCTTGGGAACCCGGTGGCTGTCGGCAATCGAGACCTCGGCCATCGTCACACGCTCCTTCTCGAGCGCCAGGCTCTTCAGCGTCTCGCCCACCTTCGACATGCGCTCCTTGGCGATCGCCGAGCCCTTGACGAAGTGGCACTGATAATCGTCGCCCGACTTGCAGCCCATCAGCATGATGCCGTCATAGCCCTTCTGCAGCGCCGTCGAGACCCACTGGAGCGTGACGGAGCCCAGACAGCGAACCGGGATCGTGCGCACGTATGGCGACCACTTCTCGCGGTTGATGCCGGCCATGTCGAGTGCTGGATAGGCGTCGTTTTCGCAGGCGAGAACGAGGATGCGCGGCTTTTCCGAGAACTCGTCAGGGATCTCGTTGGCCTCGATCATCGCGTTGACCATCTGCGGATTGTAATTGTCGAACGTGATGGTCTGCACCGGGCATGCACCCATGCATGTGCCACAGCGGCGGCAGCGCGCCGGGTTGATGATGGGACGACCCGTCTCATCCTCGTCGATGGCGCCGAACGGACATTCCACCGTGCAGCGGCGACACTTGGTGCATTTCTCGTGACCAACCTTGGGGAACGACAAATCGCCGACGCGGGGATGCAGCGACACGCCCATCTTCGAGCCCTGGATGGCCTGGATCGCCTTCATCACGGCGCCAGCGGCATCCTCGGCGCTTTCCGCCATGTCCATCGGACGACGCACGGGACCGGCCGTATAGATGCCGGTGCGGCGCGTCTCGTAGGGGAAGCAGATGTAGTGGCTGTCGGAGAAGCCGTCCGCGAGCACGGGAATGTGGGGGCCCTGGCGATACTGCAGATTAAGGATCGGGCCGCCCTCGGGGATGCGATCGAGATGCGGCATCGCCGGCGGCGTCGGGCCTTCGGCACCGCCGGGCTTGTAACCGGCTACGGGGATGGCGGAGAAGGGATTGATGTCGCCCTTGAGCTGGGCTTCGCTCTTTTCCGGCTCGACGACGGGCACATCCGGGTCGGTGGAATTGGGCACCATGCCGGTTGCCAGCACGATCATGTCGAGACCGGCCAGCGGCACCTCGGTCCCGAGCAGCTCATCGGTGTAGGACACCTGCATGGCCCCGGCATCGACCTTGGTGGCCTTGCCCTTCATGAAGATGACGCCCGCTTCCTGGGCCTGGCGATAGAATTCCTCGGCCGTGCCGGGGGTGCGCAACTCCTCATAGACGATGTACGCCGACGCCTTGGCATCCGCCTTGGTGATCTGCAGTGCCTGCTTGATCGACACGCCGCAGCACACGCTGGAGCAATAGGGCAGATGATCGGGATCGCGGGAGCCTGCGCACTGCACGAACGCAATGTGCTTGACGGGCTTGCCGTCGGACTTGCGCTTCAGTTCGCCGCCCGCCTTCAGCATCGCTTCCAACTCGACGCCGGTGACGATGTCGGGCGAAGCGCCATAGCCAAGGTGGCCGAGCTTGGTCGCGTCGTAAGGGCGGAAGCCGGTCGCAACGACAACAGCGCCGACGTTCACCACGCTTTCCTGGCCGCCGTGCGACAGCGTCACCGTGAAGGCGCCGGGCTGTCCCGCAGTCTTGACGACGCGGGTATCCAGCTTGACGTCGATGTCCTTGTCGGCCTTGACCGCTTCGACGAGCTTGGCAATGCCGGAATCCTGCACGTCGCGATAAGGCGGCCGGTAGGGCATGCGTCCGGCCCACTTGTTGGCCCAGCCGCCAAGCTGGTCGGTCTTCTCGACGAGGATCACCGGATGGCCGGCCTTGACCGCCTCGCGTGCCGCCGTCATGCCGGTGATGCCGCCACCCAGAACCAGGAGCGTGCGCGAATACTCCTGAACCTGCGAGGGCAACGGCGGCAGTGTGAGCTGTACCTGGGTGATCGCCATGCGGACCTGGTCGGCCGCCAGCATCTCGGTGTCTTCCTCGCCCGGCGGCTGCGACCAGGCAACGTGCTCGCGCAGGTTGGCGCGGACAACGGGGGTGCCATTGAAACGGAACCTGTCGGCCATGACGCGGTGCGAGCATGCCGCCACCACCACTCCGTCAACCGTACCTGCATCGACATCGGCCTTGATGGCAGCGACACCCTCATCGGAGCAGCAGGCATCCTGTGTGGCCGTCGTCTGGATGCGGAACTCGCTCTTGGCGACATTGGCCAGCGCATCGGCATCGACGGCCTCGCCGATGCCGCAGCCCTTGCAAACATAGACGCCGGGCTTCTTGGGCTTCGTTGGCGTTGCGGTTTCAGTCATCTTCATCGTCTCCTGAACCACGCTGCGCTGGCGCGGTCTTGATCGTGGTCTGGGCGTGCCGCTGTCGTCATTCTTGGGCGTAAGGGCGGCGCGACTGCGAAGGTCATGCACTCCCGCTGGCACCATGGCCCGGGCGGGAGCGCTCAATCATGCGGACTGCCGGACGGCCTGGACCGCCTTCAACGCTGCTGCCGTAGCCGACTGGACCGACAGCGAGACGTCGAGCGGACCTGCTGCGACGCCGCAGGAGAAGATGCCCTCGTTGTCTTCCAGCTCCTTGGGCACGACGAAGCCATAGTCGTCCTTCACAAGGCCAACCTGCGGCGTGTAGCCGGCCACTGCCGATGGCTGCATGCCTGTCGCCAGGACAATCAGGTCGTAGGGCTCGTCATAGACCTCGCGATCAATCGTGCGCTCG
Organism: Hyphomicrobiaceae bacterium; assembly: GCA_020442165.1. GTDB lineage: Bacteria > Pseudomonadota > Alphaproteobacteria > Rhizobiales > Hyphomicrobiaceae > JAEUMD01. The sequence goes on from JAGRKV010000062.1 coordinate 67,270, forward strand.
CCGTGAATGAACGGCCGGCCGTCCTCCCCGACGCGAATGTGCCCGGGCTTGGACTTGACGAAGCGGACCTGCGGGTCTGCCTTCACCTTCTGATAGAAGCTTTCGAGTTTATCGTGAGCGCGGATGTCGATGTAATAGATGTCGACTTCCGCATCCGCGTACTGCTCACGGACGTAGGCCGCGTGCTTCAGCGAGCCCAGGCAGCAGATGCGCGAGCAATAGGCCAGATGGTTGTTGTCACGACTGCCGGCGCACTGGATCAGCGCCACTTTCTTGGCCGGCTCGCCATTGGACGGACGCACGATCTTGCCCTGGGTCGGGCCGTCATGGGCGGCCAGTCGCTCCATCTCCACGTTGGTGATGATGTCGGGCGAATGCGAATAGCTGTAGACGTCGAGATTGTTGGGATCGTAGGGCTGCCAGCCTGTCGCCCAGATGATGGCGCCGACGTTGAGATCGAACGTCTCTTCCTGCTGCTCTGGCTCCACCGCGCCGTACTTGCACGCTGCCTTGAGTTTATCCCCCTCACCTTCCGCGATGGCCTCAGGCGCGATGACGTAGCGCATCGGCATGGCATGCTCGTTGGGCAGGTAGGCCGCCTTCACCTTGTCCAAGCCATAGTTGAAGGGGTTGGGCACCATGGTCTCGGTCGCTGCCGCGCAATCGCCGCAGGACGTGCACTTCTCATTGACGAAACGGGGGTGGCGCTTGACCGTTACGGTGAACGCGCCGCGGCTGCCTGCCACATTCGTCGGCTCGCACATCGTCAGCACCTTGAGGCGCGGATTCTTCCTGATGCGCTGATAGTTGATCTCCAGTCCGCAGGTCGGATGGCAGAGCTTGGGAAAATAGCGATTCAGCTTGCTGACGCGCCCGCCCAGGCTCGGACCTTTTTCCAGCAGCACGACATCGTGCCCTGTTTCGGCCGCCTCCAGCGCCGCCGATATGCCTGCGATCCCGCCGCCAACCACCAAAATGGTCTGGCTGGCAGGGCCCGCCTCCTTGCCGTCGACTGGCATTCAAGTCCTCCCTGACTTGTCTCGCTTCCCGTGCGCGCACTGCGTCGCGCTGTCTTGTTTTTCTGAAGCCACGCTATCGTCCCCCATGGGAGGGTCAACAAGGCAGCATCAATTGGTTAGTTGATGCAATCGAGTGAACCTTGCGAAACTCGCATGCTAGCGTGACGGCGTCTCCGCGCCATCCACCAGTCCTCATGACGCAGCATCGTGCAAATCCCCTGACCGCTAACGGACCGGCGGCTCCGCTGAGCGGCCTGCCTTGTCCGCACTTCGGCGGTGGGTTCCTTGCATCAGCCCTGCGGCATCGGCCTGGCGCCGATTGCGACTCAGCTGAATTCACCAACAGTCTGTTGTCTCGGTCTTTTCTTGCTCCGGTGAGGCTTGCGTCGGCAAGCCTTGATGGACATGCGGCAATTCTAATATTCGACTTTTCGAATAGAACACATTTTAATCGCTCAAGACAAGCCGTCTAGATTGTCGCCCCCGAAATCCGAGCCGGACGGGCTTGGCGGGTGCGCATTCAGAAAAGAAATGCCTTGTCCACCTCGGGAGGAAACAACGTCAATGTCCAAGCTTATCGCACCTCACGGATCCGAAGAGCTCAATCCGCTCTTCGTCTATGATGCAGCCGAGAATGAACGGTTGCAGCACGAAGCAAAATCCCTTCCCTCCATTATCGTCAGCTCGGCGGCTGCTGCCAACGCCGTGATGATGGGTGCTGGATACTTCAACCCGCTAACCGGTTACATGAACAAGGCGGATGCACTCTCGTGCGCCGACAAGATGGTGATGACATCCGGGCTGTTCTGGCCTGTGCCGGTCATGAACCTCGTCGCTGACGCCGGCGGCATTGCAGCGGGGCACCGCGTGGCGCTGAAGGACCCCAACGTCGAGGGCAATCCCGTGCTGGCGGTCATGGATGTGACAGGGGTCGAGACGTTCAGCGATGATGATCTCAATGTTATCATTACCAAGGTGTTCGGCACCACCGACCCCAAACATCCCGGCGTCGATGCGCTGCTGAAGCAGGGCAAGACGCTGCTGTCTGGTCCCATCAAGGTGCTCAACCTCTCCTACTTCCAGACGGAATTCCCCGACACATTCCGCACCGCGGTCGAGATCCGCAACGAAATCGCCGAGCGCGGCTGGTCCAAGGTCGTTGCCTTCCAGACCCGCAATCCCATGCACCGCGCGCACGAAGAGCTGTGCCGCATGGCGATGGACCGGCTTAACGCCGACGGCCTCGTCATCCACATGCTGCTGGGCAAGCTCAAGGAAGGCGATATTCCAGCACCGGTGCGCGATGCCGCGATCCGCAAGATGGTCGAGATCTATTTCCCGCCCAACTCCGCGATGATTACCGGCTATGGCTTCGACATGCTCTATGCCGGCCCGCGTGAGGCGGTTCTGCACGCTGTGTTCCGCCAGAACATGGGCGCCACCCACCTCATTCTCGGTCGCGACCATGCGGGCGTCGGTGACTACTACGGACCGTTCGATGCCCAGACCATCTTTGATTCGGTTCCCGAGGGAGCCCTCAAGATCGATACGTTCCGCGCCGACAACACAGCCTACTCCAAGAAGCTCAACAAGGTCGTGATGATGCGCGAGGCGCCAGACCACACGAAGGAGGACTTCGTGGCGCTGTCGGGCACCAAGGTGCGTGAGATGCTGGGTCAGGGTATTGCCCCGCCGCCCGAGTTCTCGCGGCCGGAAGTGGCGCAGATCCTCATCAAGTATTACCAGGCGCTCGACAGCAAGTCGGCGGCCGAATAGCCCTGCGGCGCTGTCGCAGTGCGATGATACTGGCATGCGGCCGCCTTCGGGCGGCCGTTTGCATCTCGCCCTGTCGCTGGGCCTTCTGGATACAGGTCTTTAGCCTGCTCAGCGTTTCAATGTGGCGGAGCGTTTCCTATCTTGTCTGCAACGCTGCATGCGTCGCGCCAAATCGTTGGCAGACATGCCTTGCGCTGTATTCCGCGTCCGCTGCCCCGTTGCCGGATTGAAGATGACTAACGCGCGTTGTGCGTGAACCTGGGAGCCGCCGTTATGACTGCCGCGCCGCGTCAGTACCGCTACTACGTCCGATCACCAGACGGCCGTGCGATTTTCGGCCTCGACATACTGGAAGCCGCGCAAACTGTGGCGCTGGAGTATGGCCGTGGAGCGCATCTCGTCGATACGCTGGCGCAAGCCTATCACCCGATGCTGCAAAAGGTGGTGGCGGAAGGTGACGGGCTCGGCCTCGTCTACTCACCCATCGGCGGCTGGGATACGGGCCGCTTCACCCTGGAACGCGACCTCATTGAGGCGATCAAGAAGGGCAGCGCGGAGATCGCCCATGCCTTCATCGCCAAGGGTGCGTCCGCCAATGCCATCGACGCCAAGGGTGGCACGGCACTGCACTGGGCGGTGGGACGCGGCAGCCTTGCCATTGTCGACCTGCTGATCCGGGAAGGCGCCAACGTCAATCAAAACGACAGCAAGGGTCAATCGCCGCTCACGATTGCCGAACGCAAATCGCTTGCAGAAATTTCAGAACGCCTGCGCAGGGCCGGCGGTCAGTGAGTGGTGTGAAAAAAACAGTGCGCAAGGCACGAGCGACTTCGTGACGCAACCTTTTCGCACTGCACATAAGATTGCGACATCGAATTCGAAGCAATGCGATGTGCTTCAACGCGCTAAGCGGAATGCTGCATTGCACATGTTCAGCCAATCTCAAAAATGTCGATTTTACATGTCGGATTTGACCGGTGGTGCAAAGCGCCCGTAAAACCGCAGCCGAACTGAATTTCGGGCGATTTGACTGAATTCACAAACCGAAAATTCCTGCCGTCCGACCTCGGGTTATGCGACCTCGCAAGAAGCCAACAAGGGGCTGGACATTGCAACATTCGCGAGTATTGATGTTCGGCGCGGCTCTGAGGGTCGGCCCATAGAGCCCCCGTTGCCGTGCCGTTCGGCACCAACACATGCTGAATTTCTGTTCGCTGCACAGGCGCAACAATCGACACC
>JAGRKV010000063.1 GCA_020442165.1 Hyphomicrobiaceae bacterium
CCTTGAGAGTGCCAATGTGTTTCTGTCAGATGGACTGCACTTGCACCAAGTTGGCATCAATATGCGCCGCCAGATGAGCGATTGGTATCTGGTCGGCGGCGCAGCTTACAACGCCCGCCGTACATCAGACGTAACGCCTCGCCGTCCCCCGCGGGAAAATTGGTTGGTGTGACGTAGGAAGAATCGCTACTGGGGTTCTTGCCATTGGTTGGTGTGACGTAGGAAGAATCGCTACTGGGGTTCTTGCCAGGGCAGCAAGATGATGCCGCGGTCGGCAGCGCGAAGGGCTTGGCGGATGTAGGCGGCTGGGTTAATGCCATGGAGCTTGGCGGTCTCAAATAGCGTATAGAAGATAGAGGCGACGTGGGTGCCGCGGCGCGATTTGGAGCCGTAGTGATTCTTGCGGCCGACCACGGGTCCACGAATTCCGCGCTCGGTGCCGTTGTTGTCCAGCGGCACGCGGGGGTTTGTGGCAAACACAATGAGCCGCTGCCAGTTGGCCACGACGTAAGCGGCGGCTTTGCCCAACGCCAACGTTGTGAGCTCGGCCTGCTGCCACAGCCAATCCTTCATGTCATCTAAGACCGCGACGGATTCGGTGGCGCGCAGGCGGGCGCGAAGCTCGATGTCATCACCGGCTCGTTCGTCGATTTCGTAGAGCAGGCTGATCCAGGCGAGCATCCGCTGTGCTGCTGGATGATCTTCGAGTGCTTCTTGAAATTTGCGATGGACATGGGCCCAGCAGCCCGCAAGAGTAATATGGGGACTGCCGCGCGCTCCGGCGCCGTGGGTCGCAAGCGCATCGCACACAATGACACCTACGTAGTCGCCGACGAGTTGTTTGAAAGTCGCGGCGCTCTTGTCATCACGGATGCGATGCACGACGACATCGGGCGCGGTCAAACACCACATCTGCCATGGCTTTGCCTTGCGCCCTGCACCCAGCTTGGGCCAGCCAGTTTGATCCAGTCCGATCACACGTTGACCTATAACGTGGGCCAACAGCGCATCGCTTATTGGTTCGAGCTGCTCGGCCACATAGCGCAACTGGTCCCACAAGGTTTGCGACGTAACAACGAGCCCATGTCGTGCCATGATGCGCACTTGGCGCTCGAGTGGGATGTGATCGAGATACTTGTCGGTGGCGACTTTGATGGCAAAGTCCCGCGAGTAGCGGCTGCCAGGCGTTGCACGTTCGGGTCCCAGGGCGGTGTCGATACAAAGGCCGCATGTGCAGTTGTACTTCTGACGACGGATATACTTGACGACATACTCGGTCTCTTCGACATCGATGACATTCGATTCTTCGAACTGGCCTTTCATCTCGCGCAGCTCACCGCCGCACTTGGGGCACGTGCGGTCGGCTTCGTCCAACGTGCAGACCTCGACGACAACCGGCAGATTCGGCTGTGGCGTCGGACCCGAGCGGGATCGCTCGTTCTTGTTGTTGCGCGACGATTTGTGTTTTGTCGTCTCGCCGTCGCGATTGGCCACGGAATCGGCTTGGGCCTTGTTTTGTTTCGCTGTGAGCTGTTCGATGAGCGAAAGGGTCATTTGCAGTTCGTTTTCGCTGCCCTTCAGCGACTCGAGCTCTTTGCATTTGGCCTCGAGCATGCCGATGAGATGCCGATTGGACGCTTCCAGGGCAAGTGCAATGCGGCGCAGCTCTTCAACGTCCTTTTCGCGTTCAATCGCTGTGCTCACTCCTTGTTTAGATCATATTTGCGCGGCCGAAACAATCGCTTTGGGCATAAACTCTGCCGGCGACAACACACGCTTGCCAATCAGGTCGCACCCTTCAATGAATAGTGCCAGCTCCGATGCGGTGAGCTGCACGACCGTGTCGTCGTCGTGCCATAGCTTGGCAAACCGCCCTCGCTCCAGTCGCTTTTGAAATAGGCAGAGTCCGGTACCATCCCAAACCAGCACTTTGCATGCATTGCGCCGGCGATTCACAAACAAGAATAGCTCGCCGTCTAGCACGTTGCGGCGCAGCTCGCTTTCGACCAGACCGTACAGGCCATTAAAGCCTTTGCGCAGGTCGGTTGCGTGCGGGTAGGCGAACACGCGAACCGAGCGGCTCGTGCCCAAGATCATCGCAGCGCGCCCAGAAGACTCGCCATCTGCTCGAGCGTGAGCCCCTCCACGCGATAGCCACTCGGCGACACAACCACCCCAGCGGCTGGCGACTCCGTCACTATCGCAACCTCCACCAGCTTCTTCCGCGTGTTCCACCCAGCCAGCGTTTTACCATCCACCCCAACCGCAGCTACAAAATCAACCCGCTTGCCGCCCGCGGCTTGCCACTTGCCCAATGCGACCACAATCGCCTCGCGCAGCTTCCTCGGGTATCGTCGCCGACCGCGCACGTTGACTGGAAGCGACGAGATCGCGTTCTTCAATTGACTCAGTTCCCTCTTCACCCTCCCCCTGTCGCACAGCAACGCCCGCATGTCACGACGGGGCAGCTCGAGGCGTTACAATCGTCCTAGGGAGCCTGAGCGCAGGTTGCCAACCGGACACCTCGATCAACCAAGAGTTGACTCAA
>JAGRKV010000007.1 GCA_020442165.1 Hyphomicrobiaceae bacterium
ACGCGGAACCCGATGTCCTCGCAGTGACGTCCGCGTGTTACAGCCTGGCCGCAGGAAGTGTCCTGGGGCTTGGCTACGCATGGCGCTTTCGCCCTCGTGCGATGCCGCTGCGCGACCCGACCGGGATGTTCTCCCGAATACAGGTTGTGTCACGCCCCTTCTATGACCCCACCAAGACGCGACCGCGCATGCCATGGTGCTGAACATCCAAGACGGGTCATAGGTTCAAGCGAACGCCTCATAGCTTTTGCTCATTTGACGAGACGACCAACCGCATCGCCCATAGACGGGTCCGTGCAGGTGACGCCTCAGTCTGTGCGCCTGCCAAGAACAAATAATCCACGCCCTTGGGAGAAGCGCTATGGCGGAGCCGGCAAATCGCAAGAAGGTCACCATCAATACGCTGATGGCCAAGAAGAGGAAAGGTGAGCCTATCACCCAACTTGCCGCCTATGACTATCGCACGGCAGTTGTGGCAGACCGGCTCGGTATGGACATTCTATGTGTCTCCGATACGGGCGGTATGATCCTCTTCGGTCACCAAAGCACCGTCTCGGTGAGCTTTGACGAAGTGATGATGATGTCGAAGGCGATCGACCGTGGATCGAAATATGGTCTGCGCATGGTCGATATGCCGTACTGGAGTTTCCACGTCTCCAAAGAGCAGGCTATTGAAAACGCAGGCCGCTTTGTACATGAGGCCAACGCCGAAGTGATGAAATGCGAGGGTAATCGTCATCACGCTCCCAATATCGAGGCGATTGTCAGCGCCGGTATCCCGGTGCAGGGCCATATCGGTATCACGCCAATGCGCATGCCGCAGCTCGGTGGCTTTATCGCACAAGGCAAGACCTCCAAACGCGCTCAAGAGCTGATCGACGATGCCAAGGCCATGTATGATGCAGGGTGCTTCTCGATCCTGTGCGAAGTAACAACGTCTGAAGTGGCGGAATACCTGGCTGAGACGCTTCCCATCCCTGTGATCAGCCTCGGTGCAGGCAGCCGGGCCGATGGCGTCCATATCATTTCCTCGGATCTGTTCCACCTCTGGGAGGAACACGTCCCCAAGCACTCACGAATCTATACCGATCTCATTCCGATCATGGAGGATGTGATCACGCGCTACATGAAGGATGTCGTCGACCGCGATTATCCAGGCCCGAAGGAAACGATCCACATGGCCGATGAAGAGCTGATGGCATTCGCCAAGGCGATGAAGTGGGAGCGCAAGATCGACGAGATCAAATCGGGACAGAAGAAGGCAAGCTGAGCGCTGCTGTTCGCGACCGAGATTGCTGCATCCAGGGCGGCGGCTGGAAACTGGCCGTCGCCCAAATTGTCTTAAGTTCCAAGAGTGGCGCGGCAGACATGGCTTAGTGCACCGGCCGCTGCGGCCGAGCGTGTTCCACACAGGTTGGATTGGTTCGATGCGGCACGGGCATCAGCTCGTGCCCTTAGGCCGATCACTCGGCGTTGCACGCATGTGGGGTGGGCGTCGTTGAAACGTCGGGCATGCCTATCCGCCGTCAGGTACGTGCGGCTGTCTCAGGCGTGACCCCGCGTCGGAGCGGGATATGATTAGACGCCGAAACCGCGCAGTACGGCGGCAACCGCAAGTCCGAGCGCGATGACCAACAGCGGCCATCTCAGAGTCTGGCCGGTCCAGCTGCGCTGACAGTCGTAGGCCAGCGAGCAATCAGAACACCCGCCGGGGGTCGCAGACTTGCAGGCGGGTGAATTGCAGCGCTCTACGTGTTCAGTCGACATGGCAGTCTCCTCAAAGATCCGCGTCGCGGGAGCACCGGGTCAGCGCCCTGAATTTGGTCCGGCGGA
>JAGRKV010000064.1 GCA_020442165.1 Hyphomicrobiaceae bacterium
AAAAAAAAAACATGCACTGGCTGGCTGGGCTTCCCAGCCCAGCGGCCACGATCCTCGCCGTCGCCGTCGGCATAGCAGCGGTGCTTGGCGCGGCGTGGCTGGGCGCAACGCTGGGCAGCTGCATCCGCCGCGACGGTAAAGGTTCTGCTGCGGGCATCCGTTCGGGCATCGCGGCGCTGTCGGCCGTAGGCATAGCCTGCGGTGCAGCCTTGCTCGTCCTCACGCCCATTGCTGACGTCAGGACGTTGCTCGCCTGGGGGCTCGCGCTGTCCGCAGCAGGTCTGGCACCGCCGTTGCTTGCCGGAATATGGTGGCTGCGCGCTTCCGCGGCTGGCGCCGTTATTGGTATGATCGCGGGCGTCGGCGTGACACTCTACTACATTGTCGCGACGCGCTTTTATGCCCCCTCGTTCTATGAGATGTGGGGCAGCCTCTCGGCGGCTGGATACGGTGCAATAGCCGATTTCGAAGCGGCCAAGGAGGCGCTTGCTGGTGCGGCTGGGGCGGCCGACCGCCAAGCGGTCCAGGCTGCCTACATCGACAGCGCGCGAGCCGTGGCGAACTGGTTCGGCCTGCGCGACGTTGCAGCCGGTATACTGGGCGCGGCCGTGGCAGGCTTGTCCATCGGTCTCATTTCTCTGGTGACACCGCGCCCGGGCGCTGCGGCAATCGAGTTGATGGCGCGAGTCCGTCGCCCCCGACCAGGTGTATGATGGGCGCCCATGGGTGATTCCGGGGCAGATGCAACCATATTCGATCTGGCCGTCGTTGGAGGCGGCATCAACGGCTGCGGCATTGCCGCGGACGCGGCTGGTCGCGGCCTGAAGGTCCTGCTGGTCGAACAGGGCGACCTTGCTGCGGGCACCTCCTCAGCCAGTTCCAAGCTCATACATGGTGGCTTGCGCTACCTGGAGCACTATGAGTTCAGGCTGGTCAAGGAATCGCTTGAGGAACGCGAGATCCTGCTTGCCAATGCGCCCCACATCGTCTGGCCCTTACGATTTGTTGTGCCCCACGTACCGGAAATGCGCTCGCGCATGCTCATCCGCGCCGGCTTGTTTCTCTACGATCATCTGGCGCGCCGCCGCCGCATCCCAGCCTCAACCATCCTGGACCTGGCCCGCGACCCGACCGGCCATGCACTCTCCACGCGCTTCAAAAACGGTTTCAGCTATTGGGACTGCTGGGTGGATGATGCGCGCCTCGTGGTCTTGGTGGCGAAATTGGCTGAGAAGCACGGCGCTTCGATCCTCACGCGAACTTCGCTGCGCTCGGCGATTGCGGGCGAAAGGTATTGGCAGCTCACCCTGGCCAATGGGGCGGGCACGAGGACCGTGGCTGCCCACGTCCTCGTCAATGCCGCTGGTCCATGGGCTGGCGAGGTCGCTCGCAACGCCATCCAGCGGCACAATGCTTCAGTTGAGGTGCCAGTCCGGCTGGTCAAAGGCAGCCATATCGTTGTGCCGCGCATCGCGGGCGCCGACAGCGCATTTCTCCTCCAGGCCGAGGATCGCCGCGTCGTATTTCTTCTCCCATTCGCTGATCGCTTCACCTTGATCGGCACCACAGATGTGCCCTTCACCGGTGATCCTTCCAGATGTGAGATCTCCCATGATGAGGAGCAATACCTCTTGCAGGTCGCCAATGGCTTCCTGGCAACGCCCCTCAAAAGCGATGACATCGTCTGGCGCTATTCCGGCGTCCGCCCGCTCTACGACGATGCAAGCGATAATCCTTCGGTGGTAACGCGCGATTATCGGCTCGAACTCGATGCGTCCGGTGGCGGACCGCCGTTGTTGACCGTCGTCGGCGGCAAGGTCACGACCTACCGCCGCCTGGCGGAGCAGGCGATGCAACTGATCGGGCCGTTGATGCCGCAACCATTGGGGCCTGCCTGGACCGCGACAGCAGTGCTCCCGGGCGGCGACATGCCGGACGCTGATTTCGATGCCTACACCGATGCGTTCCTGGCCTGTTATCCGCACATCCCGGTCCCGCTGTTGATGCCCCTGCTGCGGAGGTACGGAACGATGGCCGCAGAGGTGCTTGGAGATGCTCGAACGGTTGCCGACCTCGGCGAGGATCTTGGCGGCGGTTTGAGCCTGCGGGAGGTTTTGTACCTGCGCAATAGCGAATGGGCGGTGACGCCTCAGGACATTCTTTGGCGGCGAACCAAGGCCGGATTGCATGTGATGGCTGTGCAACTGGCACAGGTGGAAGCCCGGCTTGAGAAGGCCCTCGCAACCGGCACTTGACCGGGCCTGCCGGCGGCGTCTCCTGCAATTCCGGCCCCACAGTCGCCTGTCCATCCCGGCCGCACGCAGTTGAGCAACTTGCGTTCCGCCCGAGCATCGCCGCCTAAGTTCATGGCAAAGTGTTGCAATTTGGCTTCTGGTTTAACGTCGCCTTAACCAGCATGTGGCAGGCTCGCACAATGGTTCTGGTTCCGCGTCCCGCTTCGTCCGCAAAAGTCCGATTCCGACGAGCAAGGTTGAACAGAACGTGCAACAGGTGTCCGCACATAAGGCATTGAAGGCGCTGCAACGCGGTATTCGCGTTCGCACAGACGCCGCGCGCCGCGCCCTGGCTAACGTCAACCCCAAAGCGATCGAGCGGTCCACGGTGATCGGCATTTCGCTTTTTGCCGCCAGCAGCATTGCACTTCAGGGCTTCGTTGTGGCGCAGGGAAACTTGAGCGGTCGCTCCGCTGGCGTGGCCCAGGCTGCCGTCGTGCCGCATCTCAATTCGATTGCTCCGGCGGCTGTTGCGACCGGACGTGCTGAACTTGATCCAGCCGAACTGCAGCCGCTGAAGCGCGGTGACCGCTTGGAACTTGGTGCCGCCGGCTGGCAAGATGACGTGCGCATGCCGCGAGTAGCAGCCGGCACGGTTGCCGCTGACACGGTTTTGACCAAGAGCGTTTCGGCTGCCGAAGTCGGTTTGCGCGTTGCGACGTTTGGGCCCGAGCTTAAAGTCGGCCATGCGCGAGGTTCGGTTGAATTACGTCCCCAGACAACGGGTGGCGAGGTCGCGATGACCTCGCGGCTGCAATCTGGTGCGGAGCCGTCCAGCACTCCCAAGCCTACGCGCGTCGCATTCTTGTCCGCACCGGCCAGCGAACTCGGCCGCCAGGTCATGAAGGACACCGCCCGCATTATCGACGTGGCGCCGCCCAGCCGTTCAGCGCGCGTTGGCATGCGAAGCCAGCGCCGGGTACCAAAGGCCATCGTCGAGAAGGTTCACTTCCAGGATCACCCCGATCGTTGCCTGCCCAACGACCTACTCGATGTCATCTATGACGTTGCCGAGCGCTATGGCGAGGTGCAGATCCTCTCCACGTTCCGTGATCGTGAGCGCAATCGCCGTGTCGGTGGCGCGCCACGCTCATTCCACCTGCGCTGCCAGGCGATCGATTTCCGTGTCATCGGACGCAGCAACGGATTGCTGGAGTATCTGGAAAAGCGCGCCGATGTTGGCGGCTTGAAGCGCTATCCCTTGGGCTTCTTCCACATCGACAACGGACCGCGCCGCACCTGGTGACGGGACCGATATGGCCAAGGCCGCAAGTCGCGCGTGGAATACTCCGGAAGTTGTGGCAGCGCCTCGACGCCACCGCGGCCTCAAAAGCAAACCCCGCCTGCTCCATGACCGTCAAGGACGCGACGGCGGCGGTGGCCCGTGTATCTCGGTCTTGAGCGCATCCTGCAGGCGTTCACCGTTGACGGCCCACCATTCGGGATCGAACCGGATCGCCTTTTGCAGATTGGCTGGTGCCGTTGGCAGGAATGGCGCCAACTCCTGTCCGGTTACGGCATGGTGTGAGGCGAGCCGCAGTGCCGCAGAGCTCATTGGCCCGTAAGGCAGCTGTGCTGAGATCTTGGCAACCTGCTCTGGCGCGCCCGCAAACGTGACGAGCGCCAACGCCCGATCGCGCTCGCGTGCGGTCTTGGCAATCGCCAGGTAGTCGGCGCTGAGCACCTGGCCATCCCAGACGATTTCCAGTGGACCCGAGCGCGCACGTTCGATGAAAGCATGCGTGTTGGAGGTCATGGCAATTTCAGCTTTTCCATCGCGGATCAGGCCAATAGCCTCCCCCATCCGGTCGTACCATACGATGTTGCCGCTGAGAGATTTGAGCTTGCGCAGCGCGCGCTGCACCCCATTGAGCGACTCCAGCGTCACATAGATCTCGTCAGCCGCGACGCCATCGGCCGCAAGCAGCATCTCGAAGAGCCCGCGGCCGTTCGCAGGCAACGCGCGTTTGCCGGGAAAGCGCTTGACGTTGAACATGTCGGCGATGCTGGAAGGCGCACGCTTTTCAAAGTGTGTTGGATCATAGACGAACACCCGCGACCACGAGAGCCACGGGATGCCGCAATCGCTGTGTGCTCCTCGCATGTGCTGCAAGGCGCCGTCTTCCTCCGGTGCAGCGGCTGAAGTGGGCATGATCTCGGCGGTCGCGAACGAAAGCAGCGCCCCCGATTTGCAGCCCCGGTCAAGTTCGTCACGGCTGACGACAACGACATCGGCGCTTGCCGCATCGTTTGCGGATTGGGCAACCACCTCGATGCCAAACTCCTTGGCGAATGGTTGAAGGACAGCACTGCGATAGGCGTTTGCGAATGCGCCCGAGCCGCTGTCGACAGCAATTCGCGGTTTTGGTGGCTCGATTGCTGCGGCTGGTGAAACGGCTGGCGCCGCCGTCGATGCTGCATCAGGCATCTCGCGGGCGGGTGCAGCGGCCGATGCCGGTGCTTGGGGTGGGCTATCAGGCGCGGCGGCAGCCGCAGGAGTGGTCACGGCGGTCGCGGGTGGTTGTGCCGCCGCTTGGTCTGGGGTGGTCGGCTGTTCTTCGCTCGGTGATTGAGGCCCATCTGCCTTTGCGTTTTGGGCGTCCTTGGCTGGCGTGTTGCCGGTAGGCGTTGCCGTGGTGTTTTCCTCTGCCTTGACGGCCGTTGCTGAACCAGAAGCATCCTTGTCAACCGATGGCGCGCGCGCGGCGTCTTTGGCTGGCGCCGCCGGCTCAACCATTGGCCCAGCCGTTTTTGCGCCGGTTGTCTTTGCCTCAGGCGCCTGCGGTGAATCGCTTGCCGTGCTTTCCGATGCGGCCGGCGTCGAACCCGGCAACGCCTTTTCCATTGCTACGGGAGCCGTTGCATCGGTAGTCGGTGAAGTCGAAGGATCGGCTGGCGGCGGTGCAATAGCCGCGGGGGGATTGGGAGTCATTCCACCTTGAGGTGCGGATTGCGCCTGAACCTCGTTGCTCGCCGAGGCGAAGAACGCGATTAAGGCAACCATCAGGGGGATCCGCATGCAGTGGTCTCCGGCAGAATTGACATCGGAGCATATCGCCCCGTTCGGAAGCGGCGCACTTTAGACCGGCGAGGTGGCTTGTAGAAGGCCGTCGCGAAAAAAATCGGGCGCTGCGATCGCACGGGTTTGCACGCAACGGCTACGCGAGAACGCAAGCTCCAGGCTGCAAGTCGAAAGAGCGAACAGCTGAAACCGGAGCTGTCGGATCTAGCCTTTGCCTGAAGCGTTTAGCGGCGACTTCGGTTGCCGGCCGTCGAACTTTTCGGGCTTGCGATCCGAAAGCGGAAGGAAGCGGATTTCGGGGTTGTCGAATGACCCCTGGATATGCAGCCCGCCGCCCGAAGTCTTCGCTTCGGAGGCTGAAGCGGGTGCTGCGGTTGGTGCTGCGCCGGCATGCGAGGCCGGTTCCACATCTGCTGGAGCGGTGTCGACGCGCGGATGAGTGATCCAGATCTTCAGGTCTCCGATACGATCGGGAAAATGCACGCCGCCTTCACCGCTGAGATTGGCGTCCCCTGCGCGTGCGGTCATGCGCTCGATGGTCATTTGACCATCCGCCAAACTGAAATTGGCCTGAAGTCCCTCAATTGCGGTTTGGCCCCGCGCCGCTCCTCCCCATCCTGCCTGGGTCTGGGCCCGCGCTGTGGCGGCGAGGGTTTTCAAATCGAGGCCAAGCTGCCCTGCTGAAGGTTGAACAAGACTGACCTTTCCTTGCATGCCTGAAATGAGCTGCGGCCTGTCCTCGCCCGAAGCGGCGATGTCGATCGTCATATCCCCACCGCCTGACAGCACGTCATAGGAGAACAGTGCGCGGGAGATCTGCCCGAGATCGATGGCTTCGGTTTTGCCTCTCAGCGTGTAGCGCGGCTGGTTGCCCGTCATGTGTATGGCAAGCTGTCCCGTGCACCGCCCACCCTGGCCGAATTCCAGTTCGGCGAGATCAGCCAGGAGCATGCCATCCTTGATGGAAAGCGAAGCAGCGCCTTTGCCGAACGCACGTTCAGCGAAGCTGACCTTGGCGGCCGAAATCCGCAAATCCGCGTCAAGCTTGTCCAGCAATGGAAACGGCCTCTCTCCCGAGGGTCGGGGCAGATACCGCGACACGTCAAAAGCCGGGCTCGTATCCACGTTCGCAGTTTGCGGCTTGAAATATTCAGCGATGTCGAGAGTGGTGAAGCCAAGCGTGCCATCAAGCGAAGGCTTCTCGCCGCTCAGCTTGAGCGCAAGCGCGCCCGTGGCGGAATTGCCGTCAATCTTGAATTGAGCGTCCGCAAATGAGATCGCTTGCGGTGTGAATTCCAAAGGCCCGGTAGCTTCGAAGCTTGTGGGGCCAGGTATGTCCGCTGCTGCAAGGCCCACCCATTCGGCCATCAGCGGGATATTGCTCACCGTCACTTTGGAGTTGGCGGCCACGAACTGTGGCTGATCTCCCGCCGATAGCGTTCCCTTGGCATCGAGCGAGAACAGGTCACTCTGCATTTTCAGCGCCAGGTTGCGGCCGATGGTTGCCTTGCCTTGCGCCTGGCCATTCTGCAGTTCGGCGGCAGTGGTCATGAATATGTCGAACGAGACAGTCTGTCCGCGGTGCTCGAAAGAGCCCGTGGCGTGCGCTTCATTCGCACGAGGGATAGTTACGTTGAAGTTGACGTTCGAAAGCGTGGCATCCGCGCCGGCACTGCGCCCCAGCCGGACCTTGGAGTTTTGCAAGTCGAGCTGTGAAAACGATAGCTTCAGCAAAGAGGCAAGAATCGGAGCGATTGATCCGTCCTTCTTGTCCGCAATGGGATTTGACGATTGCGTGGGTGCGATTGACAGGACAGCGTCGTTGAGTTCCAGCCGGGCCTTGCCGCCGGAAAGTAACGCCAGCACAGCAGCTCCCGTTGATCGGGAACTCCCTGATTCGCTGGCGACTGAAAGGGTGCCGCTCTCGATCATGACGTTGGGCATCAGCGGCAACGCCACGGGAAAAGTCAGCGCATAGCCATCGCGGGTCGCGGCGACGACGACTGCGGAATGGAACGCAAGATCCCGGTCCGATGCGTCAATCAGCAATGGAACAGCAACTGCGGCGCCTGCCAGAGCGAGCGTGGCGACACGGGTCGCTTTTGAAATTTTTCGTTTTGGTTCCTGGCCGGTCATGAGCCTTGCTGAAGTCAACCACGAAGAGACGGATGCAGGGCCCGCCAGCAACCTGCAAAGGCATGTCCCGGCTAACCGGGCGAACAGAGCGATTATTGATACAGCTTCCTTTCTAGTGCTGCCCCCCAAAGCTGGCAAGCGTCATCGCAACACCATCAACATTCCCAATGACCGGACTATTGAAAGCCGGGGCCGGGCCTTGAGTGAGGGCATTGCCTGCGTAGGGAAATGCGGCGTAGTGGCGATCGCGACGCTTCTCCGCCGCGCAGCCGGTCACCACCTGCTATTGATGCTGCCAGACTGTCGTTGACGCGACTTGTGCCCCGCTAATCTGACGCGGTTATGACGCAATATGCTCTGCACGCCATAATTATTTGTGCAATTTTCAGGTCTCAGAATTGGCCGGCGGGGAGGGGGGGACGGCGCTGCCGCACGCGACCCGATGCTGAGGTCGAACGCGGTTCCCTTGCCGCCAAAACGATTGCTGCTTCCGGCACCGCGCACGAGGGTCTCCGTGCCGGGATCCTTGTGTCAGGAAGTTGTTATCGGCGCGCGGGAAGCTTTTTCAGCACGAACACCAATATTCCGATCGATACAACCATGAGGATCGCAAATCCGCCAAGAGCAATCAAGGCCAGTGAGTCGGTTCCAGCGATCAGGTCCATGTTGTGGTCTCCATTCAATCGGATAGCGCCGCAGGCAACGGGATCCGTTGCGGTTTCCCGGACTGGGCAGACGTAATGGAGGCGGATGGTGGGCAGCACAGGCCAATGCCGCATTGCGGGGCATCAAACCGCGACACAATATCTTGGCAATTTTGTCAGTTCTTGGTGGACGCTGGCCCGGCGCGGCTGCCTGCACGCCCACCCGCTACGGCCTTGTGCAGCAGCAATACGGGAATAAGTCCCGCGGCAACGATCGTGAGCGCGCCAAGAGCCGCCTCCTCGAACTGCTCCAGAGCGGCAAACGAATAGACGTGGGTTGCCAGTGTGTCGAAGTTGAACGGCCGCAACAGAAGCGTTGCCGGTAGTTCCTTCATGCTGTCGACAAAGACCAGCAGGCCGGCGGCACCAAGCGATGGCAGCAGAAGCGGCAGATGAACGCGCCGCAGCGTTGAAAGCGATGTTTCGCCAAGAGCACGCGCCGCCGCGTCAAGGTTTGGCGAAATGCGCTCAAGTCCGGATTCGATTGAGCCGAGGGCCACGGCGAGGAAGCGGACCGCATAGGCGATGACAAGCGCCAGCATCGTTCCCGATATCATGAGGCCGGTAGAGATGCCCAGTGTCGCGCGCATGAAGCGGTCGATCACGTTATCCAGCCCCGCAAGCGGTATCAGAAGACCGAGCGCCAGCACCGTTCCGGGGATCGCATAGCCAAGTCCCGCCGCCCTCGCGGCAAGAAAAGTGAAACGGTTGGGGTCGATGCGCTTGGCATAGCCGAGCACCAGCGCAACCGTCACAGCAACAAGCGCGCTGATGGTGGCGAGCATCAGTGAATTGGAGGCGGCACTGAAGAACCCGCGCTCAAGCCCGGCATCGGCGTAAAGGAATGCGTGTCTCGACAACTGAAGGAAGGGGAACAGGAAGCCGATGACGAAAGGCATGATGGCGAACGCGCCAGCCGCATAGCCGCGCCAACCAAGCAGATCCTGAAATGGAATCGAGCGATACCGGCCCGTGGTGTGATGCACCTTGGCGCCGCCACGCGCCCAGCGTTCGGCGGTGAACATCGCCACGATGAGCAGCAGCATCACCGTCGCAATCTGGGCAGCACCGCCGAGGTTGGAGCGCTGCAGCCATGTGGCGTAGATGCTTTGCGAAAGTGTCTGAACGCCCAGATATTGAACGGCGCCAAGGTCGTTGAGGCATTCCATCAAGACGAGTGCCACTCCGGCCGCCAGGGCAGGACGGGCCAGCGGCAGCGCCACCGCCCATAGCGTTGCCAGAGGCGTTCGACCCAGCGTTCTGGCGACTTCGAGCGCGCAGACCGATTGCTGCACGAAGCTGGCCCGCGCGCTGAGATAGACATAGGGGTACAGCACCGACGACATCACGAAAATGGCGCCAGGCAGCGAGCGGATATCGGGGAACCAGTAGTCGCGCATGCTGGTCCAACCGAACAGCGAACGCAGTGTGCTCTGTACCGGGCCGGAATAGTCGAGCAGCTCGACGTAGCAGTACGCCACGATGTAGGTGGGCATTGCCAGCGGTATCACCAGCAGGCGATCGGCCAGCGCCCGTCCGGGGAACCGGTACATCGTCACAAGCCAGGCCGCGGCGGTTCCGGTGGCTAGTGTCAGCGTGCCCGCGCCAGCCATGAGTGCCAGCGTCTGTATGAGCGATGGCGGCAGCACGGTCTGCAAAAGATGCGGCCAAATGTTCTCCTTGGGCGTGATCGCCAGCCACACCGTGGTGGCGATCGGTAATGCCATCACGGCCATGATGATGAGCACGGTCACGCCCCACGCCAGCGACGTTGGCCGCCGCGCATGCCAGGTACGCAGCTTCTCCAGCCTTCCCGGATTTGAAGCGGCTTTTCCTGGCGGTGGTTGCGGCATGCGTTGTGGTGCCGCTGTCATGGCGCCGGCCGGCGGGATTTGCAGCAGTGTGAGCTGCCGGCAGCGGTAAGGGCCGCGGTGGGGTCTTTGAAAAACACGTTTGGAAACCGCCGATAGGTTAGGGGACTTCAAGTGCGTCAGCGCGCGGCGCGACTTTAGTGCTTCGGGCTGCAGATGCAAAGTGCGCAGGCCGTGTGGCACAGGCACGTCGGATCGCCGGTATGCGCCAGGTCAAATGGGGATCTGGCGCGAAAGCGGGAATATCAGCCTGATCTGCGTGCCGCCGTGTTTTGGGCTGTTGATCGTCAGGTCCGCGCCATTGGCCATGGCCAGTTGCCGCGCCAGCGGCAATCCAATTCCGAGCCCGCCGGATGGGCGCGGCGCAACAGTTTCAGGCGAGGTATCCTGCATTGCCTTGGCAATCTCCTCACCGGACATCCCGGGCCCGGTGTCGCTGACCTCGATCACAAGCGGCCCGCCCGGCTGGGCCTGCGTTGAAATCGTCACCGTGCCGCCGCGCGGCGTGAATTTCAAAGCGTTGGTGAGCAGATTGAGGATGATTTGCCGGATTGACGTCGCATCCGCAACGACAAGAGGCAGTCGCGGCGCCAGGCGCAATTGAAGTGCGACAACCGCGTCGACGGCCAACTGCTCGACGCTCGATCCGAGCGCCTTGATGACGTCATTGAGATCGAGGTTGGTAAACGACAAGTCGGTGACATGGCTGTCGGTCATCGGCGCTCCGAGGATACGCTCGACGACCAGCAGCGCATGCCGGGCGCTTTCGTGGATGTCACGCGCATAGCGCAGGTAGCGCTCGTCTCCGATCGGGCCAAGGCGCTCGTCCTTCATCACTTCAGCCGCCGATACAATCGCACTGATGGGCGTTTTCAGTTCGTGTGCAAGACGGTGCAGTACGGTTCGGCGCGTCGCTCGGCTACGCGTTGGATCATCGAGCACCGCGCCTGGACGGCGACGAGACTTCATCGATGAAATGCTCTGTCCCGGTGTGCAGCCACCCTCCGCGACAGGCGGCTGCAAGGGCAGCTCCGGGGTGTCCTGCCGCCGTTTCTCGAAAAGTACTTCCGCGCGCTCGGGCGTAACACCCGCCTCCGCCAAGCTGTTGGACCTTTTTGGGGCTGGCCGGTCCTCGACTGCTGAGGGCACTGGCTCCTTGGGCGCTTGCGTTGACCTGCGTACATCAACCGAGGAACTACGCGCAGCCATGGGCAGCGTTGTCGCTTGGCCGTGACCAGTCGTCCCGCTCTTGCCGCCGCGTGCGGGTTGATGGTCTGATCTGGAGGCGCCCGCGTCTCGCGTTGGCGCCCGTCCCGTATCAGTTGCAGCTGGTTGCTTGCGGCCAGCGAGGATCTGCCGCGCGATAGCCTTGAGTGTGTCGTGATCGCTGAGTTGCAACGGTGGCGGCGGCGGAACGGGGGGCGCTGGCGGCATATCCTTAACGACCGGCACGTTCCGCGGCTCCTGCGCGTCCTGCACCTCTGGCGATGTACTTGGCCGTATGTCTTCGTGAGCCTCGTATTGATCTTCACTTCCCAGTCTCGCCGGTGCACCTGCGACGGCAGCTATGTCAGGCGCATTTTGCCCAGGGATCGACGCTTCGGTGGGAGGGGCGGTTTCCTCGGCCGGCTCGCGTACTGGTGCGTGGCCGGATGGCATTACGGCTGCCTCGCCCCTTTTGCCGTTCGATGCACCGTCGTTCGCCGCCGCACGGTCCGAGGGGATTTCGGCGGATGATTGCCGATCGCCCTGGTTCCCGCCCTTGCCACCATCTTCGCTGGCAAAACGCGAAAGATCACTCAGTGCCGCCTGCCGGTCGGCCGGAACCGTCGCCAGACGCGCTTCTCTGTGTGTTCGTTCAGCCGTGTCAGTAGCAGAGGCACTGCCGCGATCCGTATTCGGCACCTCCACGAGAACAAGGCGCTCCGGTCCCTCATCGCCCAAGACTTCGATAAGGCAGTCGAGCCGCGTGGCACCTGCCGCCGTCCAGAACATCAATGTCTGAGTTGCGTTGCTGGGGCCTCTCGCCCCGCGCGCTGCCGCCCGCCGCAGCGCGACGATTGCCGGCATTGCACCGTCGAGCGCAACTGGGACGTCCAGCTTGCCTGCCAGACCGAGGATACTGGCGCCAAGTTCGTTGGCCGCGATCAGGCGAGCAGACTGCGGAGCAATGACCAGCGCTGGGCCGCGTGCCAACTGGAGCCGCCGGGCAAGCTCGTCGCTCGTCCCGGGCCCCGCGGGCTCAGCGCCAGTCAGCCGCTCCGTCATCAACCCGAAACCTCTTGAACCAATAACCTGTTAGCGGCGCGGCCTCTGCCCGTCTATGAGCTTTTTGGCACGCCTGGGCGGACAAAGCGCCCATATCACGTCCGCTGGAAAAAATTACGTCGGGCGCTCCGCTTGCTTTGGCTGGTCATGGTGCCCGTTTTGGGCGCTCCGCACCACTGCGCCGGGCGCGCATCCGGCGTCAGCGCGGCACCTATAGGGCCAGTCCGCCCGGGGTTAACCGGCCAGCGCGATAGGACCGTGCCTCGCCCAGCGGTGTGCCTGATGCGGCAATTACCGCAAAAAAGGGAACGGCACCTGGCGCACGCGCAGGACAGAGCCGTTACCCTGGCGCCCCATGCCGCAATGCCGTATTTTTACTTGACGGGTGAGGCCCCTTCCGGCTTTACACACGGCTCGCCGCGGAATTGACAACGCAATCTGCGGATGCCTGTGCCGCCTTAGCTCAGTTGGTTAGAGCGCTAGATTGTGGATCTAGAGGTCCCCTGTTCAAGCCAGGGAGGCGGTACCAAGTTTCTCAATAGGTTAGCTGGATCGCGTCGAGGGCAGTGTCTAGTCCGGTAGACTGGCTGGAAGGTCGTTGCTTCCCGGTATCCGATCGTAAAGGCCGATCAACCGACTGCAGCCATCGATGCAAACACAATGACATCATCATAAGTTTCCGCGCCGCCCCATTTGCCGCCCTTGCGCGCTCGTTGGATGGTTGCGGCAGAGCTGAATGCTGACGGCAACAGGGGCAAATAGGTCATGCTGTTCGGAATTGCCGATACGCTTGGCAGTGGACCTGCGAATGAAAGGCTGTCGTTGGCTCGCGCGCAGTCCGTCGAGTCTGCACTTCGCGCGGTAGGATCCACCGGCGCTGCCGTGGCGGGTTATGGCGAAATGTCACCGGTCGCCTGCAACGATACACCTGAAAGCCGGAATTTGAATCAGCGCGTTGAATTCTGGATCAGGTAGTCGATGTGCCACCGCACGCCCGCTAGGCGGGCCACCGGAAGGCCAGCGCATGTTTAGCTGAAGTGAGCAGCGGTTCAGCGTGAAAAACATGCCCATCACAAAAGGCTAGAGCGCGTTCCCGATCCTATCGAAAATGAACGCGCTCTAAAGAGAATTGACGAAGGCAATAAGCGCCTCGCGTTCGGCCTTTGAGAGTGCGGCATAAGCTTCGCGCGCCGCTGATGCTTCGCCGCCGTGCCAGAGAATTGCTTCCTCGACAGTCCTGGCCCGGCCGTCGTGGAGCAGTTCGCTGTGGCCGCTGACGATATGCGTGAGCCCAATGCCCCACAGCGGTGCGGTGCGCCACTCGGTGCCCGACGCCACGCCTTCCGGTCTGTGATCGGCGAGCCCCTCGCCCATGTCGTGCAGCAGCAGGTCGGAGTATGGCCAGATCTTCTGTCCGGAAAGGTGGGGCTGATCCGGCACGTCGCCAGTCGTCATGCTCGGCCGGTGGCAGGCAATACAACCGATCACCGCAAACGTCTGCTTGCCGCGAAGCACATCGTCGCTGTCGGCATCGCGGCGAAGTGGTACAGCGAGATTTTGTGCATAGAACGTGACGAGATCGAGTAGCTGATCGGAAACCTCTGGATCGGTGGGCTTTGGTGAGTTGCCGTTGGGTGCGGTCAGGCATGCCTCTTCCGCTTTCGTGCAGTCGCCAGAGGGTCGCGCAAAGAGGGAAGTTGAAAGCCCCATGTCGCCATTGAATGCATCGGCGCTTTGCTGGCGGATGGATGGGTTGCCGGCCTTCCACCCGAAGCGGCCCAATGCGACGCCATTCGTCACCCGTGACCACACCTCGTTGGCGCGGCCGGAAATGCCATCACCGTCCTTGTCGCCGGGGTCGGCAAACGTCCGGATCGTTGCTTCTGGCACGGCTTCGATGAGCCCCAGACCGATCATCTGCGGCGCCACGCGCGGCGACAGCATCACATCGGCTGCGAGCGGCCCATACCCAGGCTCGGCAACGGAATAGGTCGGCGCGCGCAACGTGACGATGCTCCCATCGCCCAGCGTGACAGGCATATCACGGTAGCTGATCTGCATTTGCCCTTCCGGTGTGTGGCCCTGGATGGCGAAGTTCTGCAGCTGCCCTCCGTAGGTCGGTTCGGCAATGACGTTGACGCGATGGCTGGCGAGAAGCGCCTTTTCCTCGGCGGTGCGCGGCGGAACCGAAAGACGCAGGAACATCGAGGCAGCGGGCTCGTTCGCGCCCGGTGTGTGGCCTCGGCCATCCTTCAGGTGGCAGTTCTGGCACGCGCGTGCGTTATAGAGCGGACCGAGGCCGTCCGATGATCGCGTGGAGGACGGGGCTGATACCCATTGCTTGCGGAAAATGGCGTTGCCGAGCTTGAAGCGCGCTTCGCCCGCAAAGCCCATACCATTCGAGAAGCGTGAGAAGGCGTCGTGGTGATCGGTCGAGCCCCGCGTGGTCGCCTCGCCGCCCGGTAGCAATTCCCCTGGCTCCAACGCCGCAGTTGTGGTGGCGGCCTGGGCAACAACAATATGCCGCGCAGTGCCAGTCGTCATCACCACTGCTGCTGCGACAAGCAATGGCGGCAACGAGTTGCTCAATCCCGCGGATCGTTTGGTCATGGCCTCATATGCACCGCACGCGACAATCGGTGTTCCTGCATTCAGCTGAAATGACGACCGGAAGCCGCGAGGCGGCTTCCGGACAATTCAGAATTGAGCCCGCAGAAGAACCGGCTCAGAATGAGATCTTCGAACCAACGACAACAGATTGGAAATCCTCGATCGGCTCCCCGGCGACATCCGCGCCACCAGCATCGACAAGATCGAAGTCGAAGCTGTGATGGCGATAGCCGATATAGACCTGCATTTCAGCCGCCTCGATGTGCTGCACCACGCCGAGCCCCCACACTTGCGCGGTATTGCCAGCAATGCGTACGGCCCCGGCACCACCACCTGCGTCCGCGAATACGTCAAAGTCCTCGGTCGCCGAGATGAAGTTACTGAAACGGCCATATTCGCCGTAGAACGCTGTCGGCCCGAGGCTCGTCAATTTGGCCAGCCAGCCGAGTTTTGCGTAGATGAAGTGAGCGTCCTTCGGCTTGCGCAGCGTGCCAAGTCCCTGGTCGTCGACAGCATCATCGAAGCTGCGGTTGCCCGCCGCCACCAGTGCATTCAAACCCGTCGGCTCATGCAGCACCGCGAACGATCCAACCAGCGTCCTGTGGTCCGCATCTCCCGAGCCGTCGAGGCCGTTCCCGTCCGTCGAATGCGTATAGGCGATGGCACCGGCAAGCTTGATCCCGTTGAACGATCCTTCATACCGGCCGCCAACGTCCCAGATGTCATCCTCGCCATAGCTGGCCGACAACACGAACCCTGCAATTACCGGCGTGTCGTAGCGCACGACGTTCGCGGTATCGCCATTGAAGTGATTGTAGACGTCGCCAAGCGTGATGCCGGACAGCGCACCTGACTTGAATCGCAGGAAGAAGCCGCCACCCATGTCCTGCACGCCGGCGTATCCAGGCAACCCTGACTCGGACAGATCCGTTTCGGGTGCGGTGTCGGAAACGCGCGAGACCTGACCGACTGACAACTTGCCGTAACGCTCGCTCTCCAGGAACCAGTAGGATTCCCAGATAACAAACCCGGCCTCGCCATCGTCGCTGTTCTGGTTCACCTCGTCGGACAGGTTGTCTTTCAATCGGATGGTAATCGCATAGCCCGCCTTCAGCCCCTTGGCGATCTCGGCGTCACCCGTG
This sequence comes from Hyphomicrobiaceae bacterium, assembly GCA_020442165.1. Taxonomy (GTDB): domain Bacteria; phylum Pseudomonadota; class Alphaproteobacteria; order Rhizobiales; family Hyphomicrobiaceae; genus JAEUMD01. The sequence continues at coordinate 16,048 of JAGRKV010000064.1, forward strand.
AACGAGAAGTTAGACTGATCGTTCTTGTTGCCGGTGACATATGTGTTGCGTTCGTGGCCATCATCCCAGAACAGCACCGCATGGTTCACATGCCCCGTGATGGCCAGAGAAACCTTCCGGTTCCCCTTGCGGGCGGTGGTCGCCTCCAGTTCCGCGATGCGTTCTTCCAGGTCCGCGCAGCAGTTGCCGCCCAGATCAGCGGCGTATGCCGGGCTCATGATCGCGAGAAGACCGGAAATCGCGGCAACACCAGTCATGGAAAGTATTTGCTTCATCTTTTTATCCCCCAAGGCGGCAGTGACCCTATCGAGCCGCCCGTCGCTTTCACCAGTGTCGTCGCTTCTAGTTCTTTCCAACCTTCTCGGGCTGATCGAGACTGTCGGACCCCTCAAAATTTGCTTTTCCAAGTTCCAGCACCGCCATGGCGCGCTCAAGCTCCTTGGCCTGCGCGATAAGCGCATCAATGGCGGCTTGAACCTTTGCGTTGCCCTCGGTGTTGCCCTGGCCAATCATCTGGTCGTATCGCTCACCACCTTCTGCGCGCGCCTTTATTGCGGTCATTTGGTCGATCGTTGCGTTAAGCGCCTTGCGCACGGCGGCATCGGTCTCCGGAGACTTGGCGCGGACGATGTCGGACAAGCTCGGCCCGGCAACATCGCTTCCATCGACGCGCTTGTAGGTGCCCAGATAAACGTTGCGGATGCCGAGTGCGTCGTAGAAGTGCGAGTTGTGGGTATTGTCGGAGAAGCAGTCGTGCTCCTCCTCCGGATCGTGCAGCAGAAGGCCGAGCTTCATGCGCTCGCCCGCCAGCTCGCCGTAAGAAAGCGAACCCAGACCGGTGAAAATCGTAACGAGCCCATTGTTGCCTTCGGATGTCAGAACGGCCTGACGCGCGGCGCCGTCCTTGCCCCATTGCGACACCATCCACTTGAGGTCATCGACAAGCAGTTCCGTGACCGCCTTCAGGTAGGCGACGCGGCGGTCGCAATGCCCACCCGTGCAATTCTTCATATCAAAATCGGTTGCGGACCGGTTGCCGGCGCCGGCATCTGTACCGTTGAGATCCTGCCCCCAAAGCAGGAATTCGATGGCGTGATAGCCGGTCGCAACATTGGCCTCGACACCGCCTGCCTCCTGCAGCTTGTCGGCAAGCAGCTCCTTTGTGATCGTCGTCAAATCAACGGTTTCGCCTGCGATATTGATCGACGGGCTGGCGATGACGTTGGCGGCATACAACGAGTTTTCAGGGTTGTCTGTTCCATAGGCCGCATCGACGTAATCGATCAGCCCCTCGTCGAGCGGCCACGAATTCACCTTGCCTTCCCAATCGTCGACGATCTTGTTGCCAAAGCGGAAGGCTTCTGTCTGCTGGTAGGGTGCGCGGGCCGCTATCCACGATGTCCGGGCAGCTTCAAGGTTGGCGGCAGTGGGTTCGGCAACCAACTTGCCGACGGCGGCATTGAGAGCCTCGGCGGCTTTGAGCGCATCGCCATAACCGGCCTCGGCCATGTTCGCGTAGTTTGCCAGCACTTCCTTTATGGATGCCGCCGGATCGGCTGATGCCGCTGTGGCGGCCAACAAGAACGGAGCGGCAAGTGCGCCGCGCGAAATACAATTCAGCATTTTTCCTCTCCGATATCTCAGGGTTCAAGGCCCTGGGTTCGGGACACCGACGAGTTCCGCATTTAAAACACGCTCCTGCCAGCACCGTGCGGCCATCTATTTCATTCTATACGAATCGAGTCAATATTTTAATGATGACACGCTGCGTAAGGAAACCTATATGTGTCCTGCGGCATACAACGCGCACATTTGGCAGCTCGCGGTTTGCCACAAGTTTGAAGCAAGCTCAGCTCGACGATGCCTGTTTTGTGGGGCGGCGCTTTATGCGTCGGCGGGTGCTTTAAGCCGGACCCGGGAATGAATTGGATAGTGGCCCGCCATGGAGCAGCACAGCTGCGGTATCGCGGGACCAGACTTCATGTTGGAGGACGATTGACGCATCGCGATTCATTTTCGACGGCAAATAAGGGGCGGCGCCGGGTTCTGATGGCAATCCTCATGACGGTGTCCGCCATAACGGCAGTGCCGTGTGGCCGTGCGGATGCGCAAGAAAAACCGAAGGTCGCACCTGAGCTGGCGGCAATGGTGACATCCGCCGTCGACAACACGATCGTGCCTGCCTACCAGTTCTTCGCCGATGTGAGTGGCAAGACGACCGCTGCAATTGCCGAATGGTGCGACCACCCAAGCCCGGCCACGCAGGAGGCGGCACGCAAGTCGTTCCATGGCAACGTCCATGCCTGGGCGCGGATCCAGCACATTCGTTTCGGTCCCGCGCGTACCAACAATCGATGGCAGCGTATAGCATTCCTTCCTGATCCGCGCGGCGTCGTCCGCCGGCAAGTCGCGAAGGTACTGGCAGAACACCCGCAAAATCTACTAACCGTTGAAGCCATCGCAGAGCAGTCGGCAGCCTTGCAGGGTCTTCCCGCTCTCGAACTCGTTCTTTTCGCGGCGACCAAGGCCGAAGCGTATGACGCTCAAACCTACCAGTGTCGCCTCGCCAAGGCGATCTCAGGCCATGTCACCAAACTCGCAAACGAGATGGCTAGCGATTGGGACGGACCGGCCGGTTGGCGCCATCGGCTATTTACCGCTGGCCCAGGCAACAAGGACTACCAGTCACCGAACGAAGCAGCCTCGGAGCTCGTCCGCACGTTGCTGACAGGCCTGCAGCTCGTTCGCGAGGAAATGTTGCTTGTGTGGCTCAAGGCAGCCGAAGCCAAGATGGCATGGGCCGGACTGCCGTTCGAGAAGTCGGGGCAGGCTCGCGACGTGGTTGCGACGTCGGTCGTGGCGCTGCGCAACCTCCACAATGCACTGCACCTCGATCGCGTCATCAGCGAAATCGGCGCCAAGGACAAGAGCAAGGCCTGGATGAAGGGCTGGATCGCCAAGGCCTATGGCGACCTCGAACATGACGCCAAGACGATGGTCTTGCCCGCCAAGAACTCGGCTGCCGAGATCGCCTCGGATTACAACCTCATGGCGTTGAGGCGGTCGCGCATAAACATCAATGCTCTGCGGCAGCTGATCGGCCGCGAGATTGCCCCGGCTTCGGCTCTGACGATTGGATTTAATGAACTCGATGGCGATTGACCGCAGAAGACTGATTGGCGGCGGCGCTGCCCTGCTGGCATGCGCACCCTTGGCACTTCCGTTAAGCGGCCAGGCCGCGGCACGGTCCCGTTACGTTTCAGCCGCGCGTGGCAAGGACGGCAACTATCAGATCGTGTTCCTGTCGCAGGATGGCGTGGTTGAACGCACCGTGCCGCTCTCCGGCCGTGGACATGACATCGCGTTGTCGCCGGATGGCAGAACAGCCGTCGCGTTTGCACGCCGCCCCGGCACCTTCGGCGTCGCCATCGACGTCGCAGGACGCAAGGCACCTGAGATCTTCACTGCCACCGCCGGGCACCATTTCTACGGCCACGGCGTGTTCTCTACCGATGGCCGGTTGTTGTATGCGACCGAGAACGTCTACGACGATGCGCGCGGCGTGTTGGGCATTTATGACATTGGCGCCGGCTACAAACGTATCGGCGAATATGCAACCCATGGTGTTGGACCGCATGAAGTCTTGATGATGGCCGACGGCGTGACGCTCTGCGTGGCCAATGGTGGCATCGAGACCCACCCCGACGCCGGACGCGCCAAGCTCAATCTTGATACCATGGCGCCCTCGGTCGCCTTCATCGACAGCCGCACAGGCGGCCTGAAGTCGCTTCATGCCCTGAGTGCCGGCCTCCATCAGCTGTCGCTGCGGCACATGTGCGGCGATGCGTCCGGTCGCGTTTGGTTCGGCGGTCAGTGGGAAGGCGGGGTGGATGACACGCCATGGCTCATTGGCAACGTCGCTATCGACAGACAGATCGCACTTGCAGAACCACCCGCATTCTCCGGCAAGGAACTCAAGGGTTACATTGGCTCCATGGCGTCGAGCGCCGACGGGCGTATCGTTGCGGCATCCGCACCACGCGCAGGCCGCGTCCTCTACTTCGAGGCAGCAAGCGGCAGGCTCGTTGGCGAGGCTTCGATAGCCGACGGCTGCGGTGTGGCGCCTGCCGGCGGCGAGAGGATGGCGCTGACGAGTGGAGAAGGGATCTTTGAGGTCTCATCCCCCGGCGCCAAAGTCGGACATGAAAGCCGGACAGAAGGCATTTCGTTCGACAATCACCTGCGTCGCATCGCATAGCTTCAGTAGAAATCTTACGCTGCGCCGTGCACTCTCGCTTATTCGCGTCAGACAATACGTTCAATATCGCTCCAACTGATTCCATAGCGCGCCAGGTACTTCTTCAGCCGATCGGCGTCGTTGCTGGTGGACTTGGCAAGCCGCGATACCGCGAACAGTTTTCGCCCCGCATCGCTCAGCGAACGCGAGCCCCTGCAAACGCGAATGACGCTGGCGAGTTGCGCGCGGTCGAACAGATCGATTGATTCCAGACGCTCGGTTCCAACGATATGCTCGATCTCACTGGCATCGGAATTGGGTTCGTCGCGCCGCCAGCGCCCTTTCAGTCGTTCGATTTCCTCCATCACGATCGCTTCGGTGATACGGCCCGACCGGGACAGCGTCGCCATGCGCGTGACCGAGGCGCCAAGATCGCGGAAATTGGCGAGCCATTCCGCATCAGCCGATGTGGCAAATCCAATGTACCGCTCGCGCGCTTCCTTGTTGATCGTGACGGTATCGCCCGTCGCCTCCGCGTAGCGCGCAAGCTCATAGTCGAGGTTGGGCGCAATGTCTTCACGCCGTTCCTTGAGGCCAGGCAGGCGGAAAATCCACAGGTTGAGGCGTGCTAACAGATCCTCGCGGAACCGCCCGGCCGCCACGCTCATGTTGAGATCGCGGTTGGTGCCGGCAATGAGCTGGAATTCGCTTTGCGCTTCCTTGTCGGCACCCACGGGCAGGAATCTCTTCTCTTCGATCGCGCGCAGGATCATGGCCTGCTCGTCGAGGCCCAGTTCCCCGATCTCGTCGAGGAACAGCACGCCGCCGTTGGCCGCCTTGAGCAGTCCCGGCCGGTCGGTGGTGGCGCCGGTGAATGCACCTTTGACATGGCCGAACAGCGCACTCATCGCCTGGTCGCCACGCAGCGTCGCGCAGTTGACCTCCACGAATGGCCCCTTCACCTGATGCCGCGCGTGCTTGAGTTCATAGATCCGCCGCGCCAGTTGCGATTTTCCCGCCCCCGTCGGGCCGGTCAGCAGCAGCGGTGCCTTCGACTTGATGGCGACATGCTCGATGCGGTCGATCATGTGATTGAAGGCCGGGTTCCGCGTCTCGATTCCCGACTTCAGGAACGATTGTGCCTCTGTCTGTTCCGCCTTGTAGCGCGCGGAGATGAGGTCATACCGCGACAAGTCGAGATCAATGATTCCGTAAGTTCCCGGCTCCCCATCCTTCCAGCGCTTCGGTGGTGTCATTTGCAGCAATCGGCCGGGAAGCACGCGCGCTTCCGTCAGCAGGAACCAGCAGATCTGCGCGACGTGCGTGCCGGTTGTGATGTTGACGAGATAGTCCTCGGCGTCGGTGTCGAACTGATAGGCGCGCGAGAAGTCATAAAGCCGCGCATAGACCTCCTCGAAGTCCCACGGATCGCGAAAGTCGACCAGATGCCGCCGCACGACAGTCTCCGGCGAGACTTGCGCGATGTCTTTCTCCACCCGGTTGGCGAGAGCGATATGCGGCCGCCCGTGAAGCAGCTCCAGCCGGTCGATGACAAAGTCTTCGTGTTGGCAAATGGCGATCGTCGGCCGCCAGCGCTGCCAGCGATCGGGGTTCTTGCCCTGGTCCAGTGTCGAGCCCAGGAAGCCGATGACGACCCTCGGTTTCATGGCAAACAATCATATACAAAATTATAAAATAGTCGATTAAAATATCAGATTTTTAAGAACTGGATCTGGTTGAGTTTGGTTTGGATGAAATAAAAATCAACATTATCAATAGCCTAAGGTGGTGCTGGGGTGAGCGGCACGCATTGGCACGCGCGCTGCAATTGTTGTTGGTGTCCGAACCGCTCCCGCCGCCAAGGCGGCCGATTAAACCGCCACTCGGGCGGCGGGAGCTGGAGGAGCCGATTGCAACCGATGGAGGCCCGTCATGGCCAACAAGTCACTTTTCGCCACTTACGCCGGCAAGCTCTTGCCGCGCGCCACGGCGAAGAACCGCGAAGGCGCCAAGGCCTATAAGCTCGAGGCGCGCCACCAGATCGCCCAGCTCGCCATGACGGGTACGCTGTCGCGCACGTTCTATGCGGATGCGCACGCCCAGCTTGCCGATGTGATGGCGCTGGCGGAGAAGGTGTCGCCTGAGTTTCTGGCCAAGGCCGCGATCTATGCCCGCAAGCGTGGGCACATGAAGGACATGCCCGCGCTCATGCTGGCGGTGCTTTCGCGTCGTGACCCGGCGTTTTTCGCTCTCGCGTTCCCGCGCGTGGTCGATAACGGCCGCATGCTTCGCACGTTCGTGCAGGTGATGCGTTCGGGTGCCACGGGCCGCAAGTCTCTTGGCTCGCGTCCGAAGTCTGAGATCCAGGGTTGGCTCAATTCTGCCTCGGATCAGGCGTTGATGCGCGCTGCGGTCGGCTCCTCGCCGTCGCTCGCGGACATCGTCAAGATGGTGCATCCGAAGCCCGCCTCGCCGGAGCGCCGCGCTCTCTACGCCTGGCTGGTTGGGAAGCCCTACGATGTAGCGATGTTGCCGGCGCCTGCGCGTTCGTTCGAGGCCTTCAAGCGTGATCGCATGAACCCCGTGCCTGATGTTCCGTTCCAGATGCTCACGGCACTGGAGTTGACGCCGGAGCACTGGGTTGAGATCGCGAAGAGGGCTGGCTGGCAGATGCTGCGCATGAACCTGAACACGTTCGACCGCCAGTGTGCATTCGCCATCGACGGTTTCGCGGAGATGGTTGCGGCGCGGTTGAAAGACCCGGCTGAGATCGCCAAGGCGCGTGTGCTGCCCTACCAGTTGATGATGGCCTACAAAGCCGCATCGAAGGACGTGCCGCATCAGGTGCGCGAGGCGTTGCAGGACGCGATGGAAGTTTCACTCGCCAACGTCCCGGCTGTGTCGGGAAACGTGGTGATCTGCCCCGACGTGTCGGGTTCGATGTCCTCGCCCGTGACAGGTGTCCGCAAGGGTGCCACGTCCGCGGTCCGCTGTATCGACGTGGCGGCTCTGTTTGCAGCGGCGATGCTGCGTCAGAAACCGGCTGCCAAGGTACTGCCATTCGAGAACGATGTGGTGAACGTCGCCTTGAATCCGCGCGACTCGGTAATGACCAATGCGGCCAAGCTCGCGTCGGTCGGCGGTGGTGGAACGAATTGCTCGGCGCCGTTGCAGGTGCTGAACAAGGCGCACGCCAAGGTGGATCTCGTCGTGTTCGTCTCGGACAACCAGTCCTGGATGGATGCCCGGCATCCCGACCGCACAGGAATGATGACGGAGTGGACGAAGCTGAAGCGCAAGAACCACGGCGCCAAGCTGGTCTGCATCGACATCCAGCCCTACGGCACGACGCAGGCGCCCGAGCGCGACGACATCTTGAATGTCGGCGGGTTCTCGGACGCGGTGTTCGAGATCGTTGCCGACTTTGCCCGCGGGTCGCTTGGCCCGGAGCATTGGATGGACGAGATCGAGAAGGTCGCGCTGTGATGCAATTGCACTTGCTGCAATTGCGTCGGTTCGAAAGTAGCCGCGCCCGCGATCGTCGAAGGGACTGATGCGCAGCATCGCCCTTCGGCGTGAATCGCTGGCGCAAACATGACGCTCGCGATCGTTCGACGGACTGTCACGCAGTGTCGCCGTCGAACGTGAATCGCTAGCGCAAACACCGCGCTCGCGATCGTCCAAAGGCCAGATGCGCAGCATCACCTATGGTCGTGAATCGCTGGCGCAAACAAAAGTGAGGCCGGGGGGAATGCTGCCCGGGACTACATCGCTCCAAACCGAAGAAAGTCTCGAGCGAACGACCTCGTCCCCCCGGCCCCGAAATGCAGTGTAGCGAAGTGAAGGAGTTGATCGACTGAAGGGGGTGCTCACCTGGAAAGGCGCGGGTACCGGGAAAAGTCTTGGATTGAAACCGGCGGATTGAGATCCGGTTGTCGGCGCAAGTCATCATCGGGGTCTTTGCAGTTGCACCGAAACAGCCAGAGAGGGCCGAGTAGGGAAGCGCATTTCAAACCGGTGATGGGCCTTGGGTAATGCCTCGGTTCGGCGATTGTCGCGGGTTCGAACCCCGTCACCTCCACCAGTCAAACGAACGACACTACAGTTTAGACAGTTGAGAAAGGAACAGTAGCAGGGAACGAATACGTGACGAATGCCGGCAGGAACTACATCATTGCTAATGACCGGGTCGCGGGTTCGAATCCCGCCGGGTCCGCCATAACCCTTCTAGGGAAGCGTATGGACCCGTAGCTCAGCGGATAGAGCAGGAGTTTCGCCAAACACTCGTCGTCACGACAAATGCTGCTGAACCGAACTGAAAGGAAGAACGAAAGAGAATCCGGCGAATGCCTGTGGGAGTACATCCTCCGCCAATGAGCGATTGCGTCTGGAAAGCGCACCCGACCCACCGTTATCGGGAGCTCGCCTCTCACATCTCTCGTCGCCGGAGCCTGACTGTAAGAGCGTGGCGAATGCCGATGGGACTACATGGGAAGGGCGCAAGCCCGAGAGGTTCGAGTCCTCGCGCGCGCCAAGCGGTGTGCGAAGTCTCATCACCCCTCGTCGCCACGGCTCTTCTTGGCTGCATGCTGGAAATCGACTCTTGAGAAAATGGAAGACGTGTCATGACCCGCGATTTTGAATTCCTGGCAGAGCGTTCCGAAGCCGCTAAGGCTGCGGGCGGCAACGCGCGACCGGTCAAGATGTGGACGCGCGGCGTGCCCGTCGAGGATCAGGCCAAGCAGCAGCTGCTCAACACGGCATCGATGCCGTTCATCTTCAAGCACCTCGCTGTGATGCCGGACGTGCATTACGGCATCGGCTCGACGGTTGGCTCGGTGATCCCGACCAAGGGCGCGATCATTCCCGCTGCAGTCGGTGTGGACATCGGTTGCGGCATGATGGCGTGGCAGCTGACGCTGTCGGCGAAGGACCTTCCCGATAGCCTCGCAGCAATCCGCACGGACATTGAGCGTGCGGTGCCGCATGGCTTCGTCACGACGCAGGGCCGTGCGCTGAAGGGCGGCTGGGAGACGGCGCCGGCAGCGGTATCGACTCGTTGGCGCAAACTCGAAGGCCGCTACAACGCGATTCTAGAGAAGCATCCCAGGATCGCGCACAAGCGGCCGGTGCATCAGCTGGGTTCGCTCGGCACGGGCAACCACTTCATCGAGCTGTGCCTCGATGAAAGTGATGCCGTGTGGGTGATGCTGCATTCGGGTTCGCGCGGTCCCGGCAACCAGATCGGTCAATACTTCATCGAGTTGGCGCGCCAGGACATGCGCACGCACTTCATCAATCTGCCCGACCGTGATCTTGCCTATCTGGCCGAGGGCACGGAGCACTTCGACGACTATTGGGAGGCGCTCACCTGGGCGCAGGAGTATGCGTGGGAGAACCGGCAGGCGATGATGGACAGCGTGCTGCGCGTGCTGCGTGACCACTTGCCGCCCTTCAAGATTGGCGAGCAGGCGGTCAACTGTCACCACAACTACGTCGCGCGTGAGACACACTTCGGCGAGGATGTGCTGATTACCCGCAAGGGTGCGGTGCGCGCGGCTGAAGGTGTGATGGGCATCATCCCCGGCTCGATGGGCGCCCGCTCGTTCATCGTTCGCGGCAAGGGCAACGTGGAAAGTTTCTGCTCGTGCTCGCACGGCGCGGGACGTGCGATGTCGCGCACGCAGGCCAAGAAGCAGTTCACGCTTGAAGATCACGCCCGTGACACCGCCGGCATCGAATGCCGCAAGGACGCCGACGTGATCGACGAGACTCCCAAGGCCTACAAGGACATCGATGCCGTCATGGCGGCGCAAGCGGCCCTCGTCGACATCGTCCACACTTTGCGGCAAGTGGTGTGCGTGAAGGGGTGAAGCAAGCGGCAGGCAAAGCATCGCACTCGGAATTGACTGCTCAATTAGCTTTGGATGAGCTATTGAACCAAACTTTTGGAGGGAGAGGTATGGATAGGGCGCTTGCAGAAAGACGACTATTCGGTGGGCACTTCTTCGACACATCGATTGTGCGGAGGAATATCCTCTATTTGACGGGTATCGTCTGCGGTTCCGAGTTTGCGATAAAGCACGCAGCGTCAGAAGGGCGGAACTTGGCGCAGTGGGGTCACAGATTCCACCCCGTCGAAATGATATACGATGATACTTTCACCGCTGAGGTATCCCGGCTGCTCATCGAAATTGCGGCAACGTTGAGAATCTTGGACGATATAGCAGGTTCGCACGTCGTAGCTATCAACTTCCCAGTTGGAAATTTGCTCGGTCCAACAGGCGGTACGCCCATGCGCCTCCGTGATTGCTGCAACAAAATCATACATGCGCGACAATTGTCGTTCGAACTCGGCGGAGGGATCATGACCTACGTCGACAAGAATGGTGAAGAAGTTGGAGAATGCATTTCCTACGCGTTGCCGACCATCCTGGAGATGCGTGGTGAGCAGTCCGGTGTTGAGTGGATCGCAGAGCTTGATTTCATGGCATTTATCAAAGCAGCTACAATGGTCACGTATCGCTATGATGATGCGATCGACGAGCTGTATGAAGAGCCGGACGCCGAGCGGGACACGACGCGCTCCATTAAGTGCTGAAAATGCTAACTCTAGACGGCAGCTTCGGCGAAGGCGGCGGGCAGGTCGTGCGCACTGCCTTGACGCTTTCAATGATTACCGGGACGCCGTTCCGGATCGAGCGCGTGCGCGCCGGGCGTAAGAAGCCAGGCCTGCTTCGCCAGCACCTCACCTGCGTGAAGGCGTCAGGGCGCGTTGCAAGCGCGCGCGTCACCGGAGCGGAGCTGGGCGCGACATCCTTCACCTTCGAACCCGGCGTCATCAATGCCGGTGAGTACGAGTTCGCGATTGGCTCGGCAGGCTCCACCATACTCGTTTTTCAAACCATACTGCCCGCGCTGCTTAAAGCGAATGCGCCGTCGCGCGTGACGCTGAAGGGCGGCACTCACAATCCGTTGGCGCCGACGTTCGATTATCTGGAGCGCGTTTTCCTGCCGCTGATTGCACGCATGGGCGTGGCGGTCGAAGTGAAGCTCCATAAGCCCGGCTTCTTCCCTGCGGGCGGCGGCTCATGGCATGCGCTTGTGCAGCCCGCGCGCGAACTCACTGCCCTTGTGATTGAAGAAGCAGGTCCCACATCCGCGCAGCACGCGCGCGCCGACGTCGCAAACTTGCCATTCGACATCGCCGAGCGCGAAGCCGCCGAAGCCGTGCGTTTGATGAGCTGGCCAGCAAAGGCGGCTCTCCCGCGTTCTGTCAACGCCGATGGTCATGGCAACGTGTTGGCGCTGGAAATATGGCGTGGCGGCATGGCCGAGATTTTCACGGCCTTCGGTGCCCGCGACATCACTGCGGAGCAGGTCGCTGCCGATGCAGTGGCCGAAGCGCGCGACTACATTGCGGCGGGCGTTCCCGTTGGCCCGCATCTGGCCGATCAGCTCCTGGTGCCGATGGCGCTGGCGGGCGGCGGCAGCTTCGTGACCATGCGCCCGACCGCCCACACGACGACCAATATTTCGGTCATCGAAAAATTCTTGCCCGTCGAATTCGAAGTAAAGCAGATCGATGGCAAGAATCGCTGGCGGATCGCTGTTGTGTCGTGACGCCCTGATCTATTACGGGGGACCATTGGCCTCTTGTCGCGCAGGTTGCCTGTGGCGCGGCGGCGACGCCACACCCAATTGCCGGTGGGCATCCGGGCGGCGGTTGGGTGTGTTGTCTCGACAGCGCCATTCTCCCCCGCTACCTCCTACCCCGATGGCATGAAGAAGCGAGGACCGCCTTGGATACGATCACCACCCGCATTGCCGCCGAACTGGGCGTCAGGAACGAGCAGGTCGCAGCCGCTGTGGGACTGCTGGGCGAAGGCGCAACCGTGCCCTTCATCGCCCGCTACCGCAAGGAACGTACCGGCGGTCTTGACGATACTCAGTTGCGCAAGCTGGAGGAGCGGCTTGGTTACTTGCGCGAACTGGAGGATCGTCGTGGCACGGTCCTGAAATCCATCGGCGACCAGGGCAAACTGACAGCGGAGCTGGAGCGCGCGATTAGCTCAGCTGAAACCAAGGTCGATCTGGAAGACCTCTATGCACCTTACAAGCCCAAACGACGCACCAAGGCGCAGATCGCGCGCGAGGCGGGTCTGGAACCCCTGGCCGATGCTTTGCTGGCAAATCCGGCACTTGATCCCGAGAAAGAAGCCGCGAAGTTCATCGATGGCGAGAAGGGCGTGGCCGACGCGAAGGCGGCGCTCGATGGCGCCCGCGCCATTTTAATCGAGCGCATCGGCGAGGACGCCAAGCTCGTCGGCAGTTTGCGCGAATGGTTGTGGGCAACAGGCGCGATCACTTCGAAAGTGGCGAAAGGCAAGGAAGCTGAAGGCGCCAAGTTCTCCGACTATTTCGACTTCCGCCAGCCGATCCGCGACATCCCATCCCACCGCGCATTGGCGCTGCTGCGCGGTCGCAACGATGACATCCTGAACCTTGATCTCGATGTTGAAGTGGAGCCTGGCCGCCCGCATCCCGCTGAACTGAAGATCATGTCCGCCTTCAATATCGCCGACCGCGGACGCCTTGCTGATCGCTGGTTGATCGATACTGTCAAACTTGCGTGGAAAGCGAAGCTGCATGTCTCGCTCGCGGTCGACCTGCTGTTGCGCATGAAGGAGAATTCCGACACCGCTGCGATCGACGTCTTCAAAGCCAATCTCAAGGATCTCATGCTCGCGGCGCCCGCTGGCGCGCGCGTGACCATGGGGCTCGATCCCGGCATTCGCACCGGCGTCAAGGTCGCCGTTGTCGACCAGACCGGCAAGCTGCTCGACACCGCGACGGTCTATCCCCACGAGCCGCGCAACGACTGGCAGGGAGCGCTGGCAACGCTCGGTGCGCTCTCTATCAAGCACAAGGTCGAGCTGATCGCCATCGGCAACGGCACGGCGAGCCGCGAGACCGACAAGCTCGCTGCTGAACTCATCAAGAAGCTGCCCGATGCCAAGATCGCCAAGGTGGTGGTGTCGGAAGCGGGAGCCTCGGTCTATTCCGCTTCCGAGCTGGCAGCCGCCGAGTTCCCCGATCTCGATGTATCGCTGCGCGGTGCCGTATCGATCGCACGCCGCTTGCAGGACCCTTTGGCCGAGCTGGTCAAGATCGAGCCCAAGGCGATCGGCGTCGGTCAGTATCAGCACGACGTCAACCAGACGGCACTTGCCCGCTCGCTCGATGCAGCCGTCGAAGACTGCGTCAATTCGGTCGGCGTCGATGTCAACATGGCTTCAGCGCCGCTGCTAGCACGCGTCGCCGGTCTCAACCAGACGATCGCGCAGAACATCGTGCTGCATCGCAACGAGAAGGGGCCGTTCAAGAAGCGCACGGACATTAAGAAGGTCACGCGCCTCGGGCCCAAGGCGTTCGAGCAGTCGGCCGGCTTCCTTCGCATCATGAATGGCATAAATCCGCTCGATGCCAGTGCGGTGCATCCTGAAGCCTATGAGGTTGTCGAGAGGATTTCGGAGCGCACGAAACGACCTCTAAAGGCGATAATCGGCGATCGCGCATTCCTGAAGACGCTGCAACCCAGGGACTTTGCCGATGAGCAGTTCGGTGTCCCGACGGTCAGCGACATTCTGGCCGAATTGGAAAAGCCCGGCCGTGATCCACGCCCTGAGTTCAAGACGGCCGAATTCAAGGAGGGCGTGGAGAAACTGAGCGATTTAAAGCCCGGCATGGCGCTGGAAGGCGTTGTCACCAACGTCACGGCCTTCGGTGCATTCGTTGACATAGGTGTGCATCAGGACGGCCTCGTTCACGTCTCCGAGCTGGCGGACCGTTTCGTCAAGGACCCGCGCGAAGTGGTGAAGGCGGGCGATGTGGTGCGTGTGCGGGTCAAGGAGGTCGATGTCGGCCGCAAGCGCATCGCGCTCACCATGAAGTCAGGCGCGATCGACATGCGTGCGTCAACTGCGGGCCCATCTGCTTCACGCGGTGCGCCGTCGTCGCAGGGCGCGCGCACATCCGCCGCGCCGCCCAAGCCGCGTGGCGGCGATGCCGCAGCCGGAGGCGAATCCGCCCTCGCCGCAGCCATGCGACGAGCCCGTGAGCAGGACAAGCGATGACATAAGCGTATATGTCCCGTCGCACCCAAGGGCATTCATCGCCATAAACAGAGCCCGGCGACGTCATGTCACCGGGCTGCTGAATGTCATCGGGCTGCCTAGAGCGATTCCGACCTAGACGGAATCGATAAGGCCGCGATTGCGGCCCGAAGCCTAGCGCCGCCGCCGCGGAGCAGCCCGAGCGATAGCGAGGGTTAGCTGCGTGAGAGAAGAAATCCGGATCGTTTCAACGTAAGTCTGAAACGATCTAACGGGCGCGCCCTCTCTAATTGTAGCGGGGTCAGTATCCACCCTTGCGCCGGCTCTCAGGCAAACCAGCGATGCGTCCGGCGATCTTCGAAGGGTCACCGTTGAAAAGATCGTAGACCTCTTTCTGGTCGACGCTACGGCCCCACTCCTCGGCCATCGCCTTGACAATGGTGCGTGTGTTGGGCTGCGTCTGGTTGTTGTTGAAATATTGGTCACGCAGGAAGTTGATGATCGACATCTGCTCTTCGCCAAGCGTGATGCCGTCCTGCGCCGCCAGGACATGCGCGAGTGCTTCGCTCCAGTCCTCGTGGTTTTCGAGATAGCCGTTGGCGTTGGTCTCGATCTCCTGTCCGTTGAACTCGATGGCCATGTTTCCTTTCCCTTTCGTTCAAGTCGTTGGATGGTTGTGGCTCAGGGATGCTTCCCTTGACCGTTTGAAGTTGCGCTGGCGGCGACAGCGCCAGATGAATCGGCCGGCGCACCGAATGCGGCTGTGGCTGCGGCATCGCTCGTTGGTGGCGGGTTAAACCAGGCGAGCTTGTCGCGCAGAGAAACCACCGAGCCGATGATGATGAGGGCGGGGCCAACGACGCCTTCAGCGCGCGCTACCTCAGCGATGTTTGCAAGCGACCCCGTTGCGACCTTCTGGTTGGGTCGCGTGCCGTTTTCGATGATGGCAACCGGCAGCGATGCGTCCGCGCCATGGGCGATGAAGTCGGCGGTGAGCTCGGCAAGATAGGCAAGGCCCATGTAGACGACGACGGTCTGGCCAGGCTGCAAAAGGCTCACCCACTCGGCGGAAAGCCGCCCCGTCTTCGTGTGCCCGGTGACGAAGACACAGGCCTGGGCATGGTCGCGATGGGTAAGCGGGATGCCGGCAAAGCTTGCGCAGCCGGATGCTGCGGTGATGCCGGGCACGATCTGGAAGGGTACGCCTTCGGCCGCCAGCAATTCGATCTCTTCTCCTCCGCGTCCGAAGATGAAGGGATCGCCGCCCTTGAGCCGCAGCACCCGTTTGCCTTCACGGGCAAGCCTGACAAGCAGTTTGGAAATCTCTTCCTGCGGCAGCGCATGCTCGTTGCGCTTCTTGCCGACGTATATGCGCTCCGCATTGGGGCGCACCAGATCCATGATGGCGCTGCCAAGCAGCCGGTCGTAGACGACGACATCGGCACGTTGCATCAGCCGGAGCGCGCGAAAAGTGAGAAGGTCGGGATCACCTGGCCCACCGCCCACGAGATAAACTTCGCCGATCTCGGGTACGCCGCTCGCCACATATCGTTCCGTCTCGCGTTCGAGAAGCACCTGGGCACGAGCCTCGTCGCCCGCGAGTACCAGGTCCGAAACGGGACCATCGACCAGTGTCTCGATGAAATGGCGGCGCGCGCGGCGTTCAGGGATACGCCTCGAAATCGATTCGCGTGCTCTGCCCAGGAACCGCGTCAGCTTGCCGAACGCTGCCGGAATGGAGGCTTCCAGGCGCTGCGCGATGAGCCGCACCAGCAGCGGTGAGGTGCCCGCCGACGAGATCGCCACCAGTAGCGGCGAGCGGTCGATAATGGACGGCATGGTGAAATCGCAGCTTTCGGAATTCTCCGACGAAATGAGAACGCCGTGCGCGCGTGCCAGTTCGCAGACCCTGGCGTTGCTTGCGCGATCCTCCGACGCTGCGAAAACCAGCATCGCACCCTTGAGGTCGTCGGCGGAAACCTCGCCTGTCCGGATCTCGATACCGTGCTGTTGCGCCACCTCGTCGAGCGCGTCGCTGCGGCGGTCTGCGACCACTAGAACCTTGGCGCCGGCACGCATGGCCGTGCAGGCTCGACGTACCGCTTGCCGTCCGTTGCCGCTGACGACGACGGAGCGGCCCTTGAGGTTGAGGCAGATCGGAAGCTGCTCCATCTCATTCACTCCGGTCTATGCGATCTGCCAGTACCAGTCGGCACAAGCGCCTGATCCAGTCGCAAGCTGTTCTCGGGCCGCAAGGTGTTCAAGTGTCTTCGCCTTTATCGCTGGTGCTGTCTGGCAGCTCGCCGCGCACCCATTGCTGCATCAGGTCCGCCCACGCCATGGCCGTCGTGTCATCGATGTCGAGAATGGTGAAACGCCGGCCTTCGCGGATACGAATTCGCAACAGCCGCATGCCGCTTTCGTGCAGCACGTTCTCAAACACCACCTCACGCCGGTAGGGGGCATTGAGGCGGCCGATCTCGCTGGCCTCGCCGCCCTCGCTCACGACCGGCCCCTGAGATAGCGGCCACCGAGCGCAAACACCCGCTCGATATCGGTCTGCCAGCTGCGCGGCGTATCGGTGTAGTCGGGTTTGACATCGAAATTGACGAAGCGCGCGCCGTCATCGGCGGCTTGCGCAACGAGACGCAGCAAGCCCTCGAAGTCATGGACTTGTGGATTGTAGATGATGAGGTCGCTCAGGTTCACCATACCTGGCTCCCGTTCGAGGCTGTGGCTCACCTTGCGTTTCCCTTTTGTCGTTACGGCGGGTTGTTATGGTTTTTCCGCCTGTTGAACTTGCCGCGCTACGCCGTGCGTGACTTGCTGGCACCTCTCTAGGTGCCTGATAGCCGCTCACGATAGCGCACACGATAAAGCAGCCGCTGGGCGGTGTCGTCATTCTCAAAGGCCGTGCGGGTGTGAAGCACGTTGTTGGATATGAGACCCTCGCCCGCCGCCATCTTGTATTTCAGGATGAGCGGCTCTTCTTCCTGTCCCAGCAGCCTGTCGAGAAGTGCGACGGCCGCCTGGGTGTCGGCATCGTCCCGCCAGATGATGTTGCGCTTCCGCGCCGTGTAGCGCATCGTCATGCGCCCGTTATCGTCGAATAGAAAAACCGGTCCGGTACTGGTCGGCCGCACGCTGCCGTCCTCTTCAACGGATTCGGGTATCGTCATCGCTTCAGGATGCAGCATGGCGGAGATAAGCGCCCGCCCTGCGTCGCGCATGCGGATGTAGACGATATCGGGATCGAGCAGCGCGTTGATCCCGCCTTCCTGTGCTGGCCGGACACAGTGCAGCAGCATCGCCCGGATCGGGTCGTCAGGCGGATTGTAGTAGCCGTCCGTATGCCAGGAGAGCGCCTTCGTCGTATAGGGGATGAACCCGCGCTTGGATTCCGCGCTTGTCACCTCGATTGCGACGATGCCGTCGTCTTCCGCTGAGCGGTGCGATTCCATCGATTTCAGGCCGAAGGCATGTCCGAAATCTGTGAGGGCAAGGCGCATGCTCTTGTCGCCGGCTGCCGATTCGCTGCAGGGGTCCGTCACGTAGATCGCCATGTTGGCTCGGCGGCAGCAGTTCACGATTGCGTCATTTTCCACTGCGGAGGGGCGCCTGAGGTCGGCAACGGGCACGCGCAGCGCGTCAATGTCACGCGGATAGGCTGAGAGCTTCTCCTCCCGCCATGCTCCGTAGGCGATATTATCGTCGAATTCGAATGGATTAGCGCCCGCCCCGCCCCGCTTTAGCGAATGTCGGAAGGTCGGCTCAACGCTCGTACTCATGTCTTGAACCTTGTTCACCAGCCACACCGGAGAGGATTATTCACCCCCACTGTGGCACCAGCCCGCGAATTCCCACTAGACAGCTCGGCAAAAAGCAAACGAAATTGCAAGCATGCGCGGCGGTTGGTCACGCAATTCGACAGACTTGGACTTTAGACTTGTGCGACCAATGCTGGCAGTTCTAATATGCAAACCTACGAATATGCAAGAGTGCGACGATCGCCCTCGGAAGCTGTTTGCTACGAGCTAGATTTAAAGCACCGAGACTTTGGTTCACGTAGGCTGCTGGGCTGACCGGCAAGAGCTGGCAATAGGTTCGCCACGCGCGGCGCTTCGATTTTATCGTCGGGCGTTTCGATCGGCAACGAGCCTGGATTGTTTTACGGCGAGAGAGCTCGGCGGCTCTCGATATGGACTAGATCGCAGCCCTCCCCATCGGGGAGGAAAACGAAGGGAAGAACGCAATGGCGGATCAGGCGAAATATGAGGGTGTCGGCAAGGTGGGCGCGGAGTTCGAGACGCGCAACACGCCGAGGCTCGACCAACTCGAGGGCGGCCCGTGGCCGAGTTTCGTGACCGGCCTGAAGAGGCTGCGCGATTCAAAGGACAAGCCCTACGCCGAGTACATGAACGATTTGCTCGGCCAGCTCGAGCACTCCTACACCGAGCGCCTCGGCTACTGGAAGGGCGGTACGGTTTCCGTGTTCGGTTATGGCGGCGGCATCATCCCGCGCTTCTCCGAAGTTGGCGACAAGTTCCCCAAGTCCAAGGAGTTCCACACACTGCGTGTGATGCCTCCGGCGGGCTACCACTACACGACGGATATCCTGCGCAAGATGTGCGACGTGTGGGAGCGTCATGGCTCGGGCCTGATCGCCTTCCACGGTCAGTCCGGCGACATCATGTTCCAGGGCACGACGACTGAGGGCTGCCAGAAGGCCTTCGATGAGCTCAACGAGATGGGCTTTGACCTTGGCGGTGCCGGCCCGGCATTGCGTACGTCGATGAGCTGCGTTGGTCATGCGCGCTGCGAGATGTCGATGTACGACGAGTCGCGCGCTCACCGCGAAATCCTGAATGAGAACGTCAGCGAGATCCATCGTCCCGCGCTGCCCTACAAGTTCAAGTTCAAGTTCTCTGGTTGCGCCAACGACTGCGTCAATGCCATCCATCGCGCCGACTTCGCGGTGATCGGCACCTGGCGCGACGACATCAAGATCAACCAGGAAGAGGTCAAGACCTACGTCGAGGACCACGGTCGCAAGTACACCATCGACCACGTCGTCGCCATGTGCCCGACGCGCGCCGTTTCACTCAACGACGACAACACGCTCGACATCGACAACAAGAGCTGCGTGCGCTGCATGCACTGCATCAACGTCATGCATAAGGCTCTGGCACCCGGTGACGACCGCGGCGTCTCGATCCTCATCGGCGGCAAGCGCGCCCTCAAGATCGGCGATCTGATGGGCACGATGGTCATCCCGTTCATGAAGCTCGATACAGACGAGGACTTCGACAAGCTGCGTGAGTTCGCCACCGGCATGATCGAGTTCTTTGCCGAGAATGCTCTGGAGCATGAGCGTGTCGGTGAGACCATTGACCGCATCGGCTTGCCGGCATTCCTAAACGCCATGGGCATCGAACCCGATCCCAACATGGTCAAGCATCCCCGTACGTCCTGCTATGTGCGCACCGACGACTTCACCGAAGAGGCGGAGAAGTATTTCGCGCGCAAGGGCCTCAACAAGGACGGTTCGGCGCGCGACGCCGCCGAATAAGGGTCACAGAATCGGGCGGGCCCGGCGGCCTTCGGGTGGCCGGGTCCGTTGCCGGAAACACCGGTTGACGGTGGCAGCATTCGCCAGGGCTTCGGTCGATCTCACCGATGCACGGGCTGCCCGCGTCCGGGCGCAAGCAAAAAAGCAATTCGCTAGTCGAGAGGAATTACGATGAGCCAAGGAGCAGCGACGCAGGCGCCGCCGAAAAAGCGAACGCCGATCGAGTCGGGCGTACCAGATCCGAAGCAGTACATGCATCCGGTCATGGTCAAGAACTACGGCCAGTGGGCCTATCACGAGCGTCCACGTCCGGGCGTTCTGCGTCACGTCGCCAAGAGCGGTGATGAGATCTTCACGGTCCGCGCCGGCACGCAGCGTCAGATGGACGTCTATACGATCCGCACGCTATGCGACATCGCCGATAACGTCGGTGACGGCTTCGTTCGCTTCACCACGCGCTCGAACATCGAATTCCTGGTGTCCAAGTTCGAAAAGGTGCCGGCGCTCATCAAGGCGCTGGGCGAAAAGGGTTTCCCCGTCGGCGGCACAGGCAATTCCGTGTCGATGATTTCGCACACACAGGGTTGGCTGCACTGCGATATTCCAGGCACCGATGCCTCGGGCGTCGTCAAGAGCTTGATGGACACGCTCCATGAGGAGTTCATCAAGGAAGACATGCCAAACCGCGTGCGCATCACGACTTCGTGCTGCCAGATCAACTGCGGCGGCCAGGGCGACATCGCCATCAACGTCCAGTACACCAAGCCGCCCAAGATCAATCACGATCTCGTCGCCAATGTCTGCGAGCGTCCGGCTGTCGTTGCGCGCTGCCCGGTTGCTGCGATCAGGCCGGCCATGGTCAATGGCAAGCCGTCGCTCGAAGTCGACGAGAAGAAGTGCGTGTGCTGCGGCGCCTGCTATCCGCCTTGCCCGCCCATGCAGATCAACGGTGCCGAGTCGACCAAGATCGCCATCTGGGTTGGCGGCAAGCACTCCAACGCACGTTCGCGCCCAACATTCCACAAGCTGGCGGTCGCCAATCTGCCCAACAATCCGCCGCGCTGGCCGGAGGTTGAGGATGTCGTTCGCAAGATCCTCAGCGCCTACAAGAACGGCGCGAAGGATTGGGAGCGCATGGGTGAATGGATCGAGCGTATTGGCTGGCCCCGCTTCTTCGAGGAGACGGGTCTCGCCTTCACCAAGCATCACCTCGATACGTGGACCGGCGCCCGCCACACGATGAACATGTCGGCGCACGTCCGCTTCTGAAGCAGTTGTTGCCCGCCGCTGTGACCTCAGTCACTGCGGCGGGTTCGATCTGCTTGGATGCTTCATGAAAGTGCAGCGTAATGCCCGGCTCCATGCGGGTCGGTCGCGGGACGCTGCCGAAGAAGAAGAAAACGCTCAATAGGGAGAGGTGCTCCAGTGAAGCTGAGCATCCTGGTCAACGAAGGCCCGTACACGCACCAGTCTGCGGATTCGGCCTATCAATTCACGAAGGCGGCCCTTGAGAAAGGTGTCGAGATCTTTCGTGTCTTTTTCTACCACGACGGTGTCAACAACGGCACGCGCCTCACGGTGCCGCCGCAGGACGACCGCAACATCCAGAAGAACTGGTCGGAGCTGGCCGAGCAATACAAGCTCGACCTCGTCGTCTGCATCGCCGCGGCCCAGCGTCGTGGCATTCTTGACGAGGGCGAAGCGAAGCGGCACGGCAAGGGTGACGGCGCCGCCAACATAGCACCTGGTTTCCGCATCTCGGGTCTTGGTCAGTTGATCGAGGCCGGCATCGAGGCCGATCGCCTCGTCGTCTTCGGCGATTGAGGGAGAGGCAGATGTCGCAGGTCAAGAAATTCCTCTACGTCAACCGCAAGGCGCCATACGGCACCATTTACGCTCTGGAAAGTCTCGAGGTCGTGCTGATCGGCGCGGCGTTCGATCAGGACGTAAGCCTTGCATTCATCGACGACGGTGTCTTCCAGCTCGCAAAGGGGCAGGACACCAAGGGTCTCGGAGTAAAGAACTTTTCGCCCACGTATCGTGCGCTGGGCGACTACGGAGTGACGAAGCTGTACGTCGAAAAGGAGGCGCTGGCCGAGCGCGGGCTCTCCGAGGACGACCTGATGCCGGTCACCTACGAGGACGAGAATGATGGATTTGCTGAGAAGCCGTCGCTCATCTTCGTCGATCGCGCTGAAATGGCGCGGGTGATGGCTGAGCAGGACGTCATTTTGAGCTTCTGACACGTGGTAAATGCAGGGAATATCGCAATGTCGACATTGCACATGGTCAACAAGTCGCCTTTCGAGCGCGGTGCGATGCAGAGCTGTCTCGAGCATGCACTCGAAGGTGATGGCGTATTGCTGTTCGAAGACGGTGTTTATGGCGCCGTCAAGGGCAGCGCGGTGACCGGGCTGATCGAGAACAAGGCCGGCTCGGTGAAGGTATACGTTCTGGGCCCGGATCTGGCGGCGCGCGGCATTGCTGGCGGCCGATTGATCGAGGGCATTACTGTTGTCGATTATCCAGGCTTTGTTGATCTGGTGACGGCGCATAAGGGAACGCAGTCCTGGCTGTGAGTGGCGCTTGCCACGTTATCCGCCCCCAAAGGGGCGCAACCCATTCGCGAAAAAGGGAGACAAGCGATGGCTTACACTGTGAACGGAAATACCGTCGAGCACGACGAGGAAGGCTACCTGACCGATCTGAACGAGTGGAGCGAGGACATCGCTCTGGAGATCGCAAAGGCACAGAACCTTGAAATGAACGAAGAGCGCTGGGAAGTCGTCAACTTCCTGCGCAACTACTACGACGAATACCAGGTTGCGCCCGCTATCCGCGTGCTCACCAAGGCGCTCGCCAAGACGATGGGACCCGAGAAGGGCAACAACAAGTACCTCTACGAGTTGTTCCCGTATGGCCCCGCCAAGCAGGCATGCATGATCGCCGGTCTGCCGAAGCCCACGGGCTGCGTCTGATCGCGTCTGCGATGCCATCGCAATAGCGCTTACCCCGCGCGTCCCGAGAAGTTTCGGACGCGAACCGAGCCAGTGTGCGCGCGGGGAGTTTCTGGGGGGACAGTTTTAAGGAGCGTGGCCCGTGCTGACGGGACTTTATGCAATCTTGTTCTATGTGGCGACAGCCGTGCTGGTGGGCGGATTGGCCTATCGCATCCGGCTGTACTGGAACACACCGGCACCACTGAAGATCCCGACCACACCGGCCCCGACGACAGAGGCAGGCGTTGCGCTGCGCCTTGCTCGTGAAGTCGTGCTCTTCGAAAGCCTGTTCAAATCGAACAAGTGGATCTGGCTGTTCGGGTGGATTTTCCACGCCGCGCTGCTGCTCGTCGTATTGCGCCATGTTCGCTACTTCATCAATCCCGTCCCCGACATCATCGTCTTCGTGCAGGAGTTCGGCATCTATGCCGGCTTTGCCATGATTGCGGGTCTTGCCGGACTGTGGGCTCGCCGCTTCCTGGTGCCGCGCGTCCGCTATATCTCCGCCCCCTCCGACCACCTGATGTTGGCGCTCCTGATGGCCATCGGTCTCAGCGGCCTGACAATGAAGTTCGTCGCCCACACCGACATTGTCGCGGTCAAGGCGTTCTTCATTGGCCTGATGACGTTCAGCTGGCAGCCACTGCCCGCCGACCCGGTGCTGCTCGTCCACCTAACGCTGGTCGCGCTGCTCATGATTATCTTCCCCTTCTCCAAGTTGCTGCATGGAGTGGGCCTGTTCTTCTCGCCGACGCGAAACCAGGCAGACAACCCGCGTGAGAAGCGCCACCTCGCGCCCTGGGCTGCCAAACTCGAAGCCGGTGAAGGGCCGAAATGATGAAACATGCTGCCAAACCGGTCGGCCGATCAGGAGAGTTACGCCGTGGCTGACATGAGCGATTACATCATGGACGAAAGCGAGATCCCTGATCCGCTCGAGCGTCCCGAGATAATGCCCGGCTCGATGGAAGGCCTGAAGCCGTTCATCGCCAAGCCGGACCATCAATCCGCGCTCGGTTTTCCCGGCGAGCTTGTCGACAACTGGCAGGAAAAAGCCATCGGCAAGATGGGCGAACTGCTCGGCAAGTACCGCTCGCTTCAGGTCTATCTCGATAGCTGCGTGAAGTGCGGCGCCTGCACCGACAAGTGCCACTACTTCCTTGGAACTGGCGATCCCAAGAACATGCCGGTCGCACGCCAGGATCTGCTGCGCTCGGTCTACAGGCGCTACTTCACCTTCTCCGGCAAGTATTTTCCCAAGCTCGTCGGTGCCCGCGACATGACCAAGGAGGTGCTGGACGAATGGTACAGCTACTTCCACCAATGCTCGCAGTGCCGCCGCTGCTCAGTCTATTGCCCATACGGCATTGACACCGCCGAGGTATCGATGGCCGCGCGCGAGATCATGGATTCCGTTGGCGTCGGCCAGAAGTACTGCAACGAGATCATCGGCAAGGTCTACAAGATCGGCAACAACCTCGGCCTGCCCAAGAAGGCGATCCAATCGACGCTGGAAGGTCTCGAGGAGGAGCTTGAGGAGGAGACCGGCCTAAAGATCCGCATGCCCATCGACGAACCGGGCTGCGAGGTCCTGCTGATTACGCCATCGGCTGACCTCTTTGCCGAGCCCCACATCCAGGGCTTGATGGGGTACGCCAAGGTGTTTCACGAAGCCGGCATCAGCTGGACACTTTCATCCTACGCGTCGGAAGCGGCGAACTTCGGCATGTTCATCGGTTCCTACGAGAACATGCGAGAAGTGTCGCTGCGCATCCGCAAGGCGGCTGAGGAACTCGGCGTAAAGCGCATCATCTTCGGCGAGTGCGGCCACGCCTGGCGTGTCGCCTACTCGTTCCTCAATACGCTTGCCGGTCCGTTCGACTTCCTTGATCCACGCTATCCTTCTCCGCAGCACATCTGCGAGTTCACCTATGACCTCATGCAGGAAGGCAAGCTGAAGTTCGACAAGTCGAAGAACGACCAGTACCGCCTCACGTTCCATGACAGCTGCAACGTCGCGCGTGCTTCGCGCATGGGCGACAAGCCTGGCGGCCAGTTCGAATTGCCGCGTGCGATCCTGCGCGCGACCTGCAATCACTTCTTCGACATGGCCGAGGACACGATCAAGGAAGCGACGTTCTGCTGTGGCGGCGGCGGCGGTCTTTTGACCGACGACTTGATGGACATTCGCATCAAGGGCGCCCAGCCGCGCATGCGTGCGCTCCAGCAGGTGCGCGAGGAGCACGGCGTCACGCACATGGCCGCGATCTGCGCGATCTGCAAGGCGCAGTTCACGAAGGTGATGCCGCACTACGGGTTCGACATGGACTCGATCCTCTCGGTTCATCAGATGGTCGCCAACGCCATCGTCATGACAGGGTCCATCCAGGCCAAAGAGCTTGAAGAGAATGCCAATGCAGCCGCCGCCGAAGGCCAGGCTGCTTAAGGGAGGTTTTGATCGATGAACGACATGGCCAATAAGCCCAAACCGGGAAAAGAGCCGTCAGGCGACGAAACGAAGCTGACGTTCCGCCGTTACGAAAATGGCGAGAACATGTGGACCGGTTGGGATGATCTCACTGAGAAGATCTTCCAGGCCGATCACTCCTACAAGTGTCCGACCTATGTGCATCGCACGCCGCCCTGCCAGGGTTCGTGCCCGTCGGGTCATGAAATCCGCGGCTGGCTGGCCATCGCCCGTCAGATGGACAAGCCGCCGACAAAGGACATGACCTGGCAGCAGTACGCCTTCAACCGCATGGTGGAAGCCAATCCGTTCCCCGCCACCATGGGCCGTGTCTGCCCCGCTCCCTGTGAGGATGGCTGCAACCGTAACGAGGTCGACGATTTCGTCGGAATCAACGCCGTCGAGCAGTACGTCGGCGACTGGGCCAACGACAATTCACTGAAGCTGCCTGACGCCGGCGAGTTCTCCGGCAAGAAAGTCGCCGTCATCGGTGGTGGCCCGGCTGGCTTGGCGGCTGCCTACTTCCTCCGCCGCAAGGGCCACGCGGTCTCGATCTTCGAGGCGCACGAGAAGCTCGGCGGCATGATGCGCTACGGCATCCCCGGCTATCGTACGCCGCGCGAGATGCTCGACACCGAGATCGACCGCATCCTCGACATGGGCGTTGATGTCCGCGTCAACACCAAGGTCGGAACCAACGTCACCGTTGAGCAGCTTGAGCAGGAGTTCGACGCCATATTCTGGGCCGTCGGTGCGCAGAAGGGCCGTGGCCTGCCGGTGCCGGGCTGGGAGGGCACCGAGAACTGCATCACCGGTGTCGAGTTCCTCGATGCCTTCAACCAGGGCTGGGTCGTCGGAACCGCCAAGAAGGTGATCGTCGTTGGCGGTGGTGATACCTCCATCGACGTTGCATCTGTCGCCCGCCGTCTGGGTCACATCACCCACAAGGCCGAGAAGGACATCGATCCGCACAACGCATTGGGCTTCACCGCGCACGACGTCGCCGGTGCCATGCGCCGCGAAGGTCTGCAGGCAACGCTGACCTCGCTGTTCCCGCTGGAGAAGATGACGGCGTCCGAGCGCGAGCGCGAGGATGCGATGCGCGAAGGCGTCACCATCATGGGCGGTGTCATGCCGATCGAGGTGCTGCGCGACGAGAATGGCCATGCTCGTGGCTTGCGCATGTGCAAGTGCAACATGAAGGGCATGACCCCTGAGCCGATCGAGGGCTCCGAATTCGAGGTCGAGGGCGACATCATCATCTCGGCCATCGGCCAGATGGGCGATCTCGGCGACGGACTGGAAAGCCTCAACAACGGCAAGGGTTACATCGGCACCGATGCCATGTACCGCGTCAAGGGCAAGCCCAAGCACTTCGCTGGCGGTGACGTGGTGCGCCCCCACCTTCTGACGACGGCAATCGGTCATGGCCGCATCGCGGCGGAGAGCATCGATCACTTCCTGGCGGGCTCGCCGGTCGACAAGCGTCCGAAGGTCGACGTGCACCACTTCAACCTGCTGCGCGAACTGCATCAGCGCGCTCTTGAGCCCGAGCCCTACACCCAGGGTCAGATTCGTGGCACATCGGGTGCAAAGTTCGCCATCCACAACTACGAGGATCGTTCGGCGAGCCAGATCATCCCGCACTCCGATCTGTTCAAGGGCCACTTCAAGTATGAGGCCCGCGGACGTCGCGACGAGATCCATATCAGCGCCGAAAAGGTGCTGGGCAACTTCGATGAGCGCATCAAGGGGCTCACCGAGGAACAGGCGATCAACGAGGGCAAGCGCTGCATGTCCTGCGGCATGTGCTTCGAGTGCGACAACTGCGTGATCTTCTGCCCGCAGACCGCGGTCAAGCGCGTGCCCAAGAAGGAACGTGCGGTCGGACGCTACGTCTACACCGACTACTCCATGTGCGTCGGCTGCCACATCTGCGCGGATGTCTGCCCCACTGGCTACATCCAGATGGGCCTGGGCGAGTAAGTGTGAGCAGGACCATCATGTGGATGAAGGGGAGTTGGCCGAGGCTTGTTGTTGCGCTGGCGCTGATCGCCAGTGTGATGGCGGGCACTTTGGCGGCGCCGGCCCTGGCCGGACCGCCAACTCCGGCCAAGGGGCAGGGTGACAAATGCGTGGCACCTACCGATTGGATGCGTCGCAATCACATGAAGGGTCTGATGCATCATCGGCAGCGGACCGTTCATGAAGGCATTCGCACGCCGCAGTTCGATCTCAACCGCTGCATCGATTGCCATCAGGTCAAGGGCGACGACGGCAAACCCGTGACGGTGTCTGACAGCAGGCACTTCTGCCGCACCTGCCACGACTACGCGGCGGTGAAGCTGGATTGCTTCGAGTGCCATGCCTCGCGTCCCGGCGAAACCACCACCACCGGCGGTCTCGAAGGCTCGCCGCATGGTGCACCGGGCGCCGGTGACGTTGCCTCGCTCAATCGATATCTGGAAGGAGCGGGCCGATGACGTGCAAGACCGACTCCAGCTCATGCGGCTCGGGCGGAAGCTGCGGTTGCCGAAGCGGCAGCGAAGCCGCCGCGCATGATCCCGTGGACGCGGGACGCCGTTGGTTCATGAAGGCCGCCGCCGCGTTTTCAACGACAGTGCTCGGCCCCGGCGTCACGCTTCTGGCATTTGCCGAGAGCGATGCCGCGCATGCCAAGCCCGCCGATCAGCCGGTGTCGTCCAAGCAGCGCTGGGGTCTGTTGATAGACGCGGGCAAGTGCCAGGACGGCTGTACGGCCTGCGTAACTGCCTGTTCCACCGAGAATGGATGGAAGACGACCGGCCATCCCGAAACCGACCCGCAGTGGATCCGCAAGCTTACGGTGACGAGCCCGCAGGACGGATCATCGTTCTCCATGCCGATGCTGTGCCAGCATTGCGCCGAGCCGCCGTGTGTCGATGTCTGCCCGACGGGTGCTTCGTTCAAGCGTGCTGACGGAATCGTTCTGGTCGATCGGCACATCTGCATCGGCTGCCGCTATTGTATGATGGCCTGCCCCTACAAGGCGCGCTCGTTCATCCATGAGCCGCTGGAAGACCAGAAGCCTTATGCGCCGCGCGGCAAGGGCTGTGTCGAAAGCTGCACCATGTGCGTGCATCGGGTCGATGCCGGCGGCATTCCAGCATGTGTCGAGGCCTGTGCGAAGACTGGCAACGCGGCGATGATCTTCGGCGATCTCAACGACAAGAATTCCGAGATCGCAAAACGCGTCGCAACCTATCGCACGACCCGCGTCCGCGCCGACCTCGGCACTGAGCCCGGCGTCTATTACCAGAACATCTGATCGGCAGCCGGCGGTGGCGCCGGCAACGAAGGCAAGAACAAATGGCCCGGATCACATTCCAGAAGCTCGACGATCACAGCCCCGCATTCTGGGGCCTGCTCGCCATGCACGCCGCTATCATCGCAATCGGGCTCGGCGCATTCTTCTACATGGAGCACCACGGG
This sequence comes from Hyphomicrobiaceae bacterium, assembly GCA_020442165.1. Lineage (GTDB taxonomy): Bacteria > Pseudomonadota > Alphaproteobacteria > Rhizobiales > Hyphomicrobiaceae > JAEUMD01. The sequence goes on from JAGRKV010000064.1 coordinate 44,906, forward strand.
CATATCGTGACCGGCATGAACAATGCCGTCGTCTGGGGGACGCCGCACGTCTTCGCCGTGTTCCTGATCGTCGCGGCGTCCGGGGCGCTCAACGTCGCCTCCATCTCGTCGGTGTTCAACAATCTTGCCTACAAGCCTTTTGCGCGGCTATCCGGCATTCTGGCGATTTCGCTCCTCGTCGGCGGGTTGACGGTCCTGGTGCTTGATCTTGGCCGGCCAGAGCGCCTGACCGTCGCCATGACGACCTACAATTTCAAGTCGATCTTCTCCTGGAACATCTACCTGTATACCGGCTTCATAGTCATCGTCGCCGCCTACCTCTTCACGATGATGGACCGCTCGGTGTCCAAGTCCGGCAAGGCGACCAAGGTCATGGGCTGGACCGCCTTCGTCTGGCGCCTCGCGTTGACCACCGGCACCGGTTCGATCTTCGGCTTCCTGGTTGCGCGCGAAGCCTACGATTCAGCCATCATGGCGCCGTTGTTCATCGCCGCCTCGTTCCTCTATGGCCTCGCCTTCACGGTGCTGGTCCTGCTCACCATGTGCCGCGAGACGCAGCAGGAACTGATGGGCGACGAGATGCTCTACAAGTTCCGCAACCTCGTCATGATATTTGCTCTGGCGGTCTTGTATTTCACAGCGGTCAAGCATCTTACCGCGCTCTATGCCACCGAGCACCACGGGGTCGAAGCCTTCATTCTGCGTGATGGCGGCATCTATACGGCCCTGTTCTGGATCGGTCATGTCCTGGTCGGCAACATCTTGCCGATCGTCATCGTGGCGTTCCTCGCTGGACAGGGCAAACTTCTGACCGCGCGCCAGGGGCTGGCCGCCGCATCCGTGCTGGCGCTGCTCGGCGGTCTCGCCTTCATGTACGTGACGATCATCGGCGGCCAAGCCTATCCGCTGGAACTGATGCCGGGCATGCAGATCAAGAGTTCGTTCCTGGATGGCGAGGTGGCGCAATACAGCCCGTCCCTGCCCGAGGTGCTGCTTGGGATCGCGGGCGTGTCCATCGCCATGCTGATAACGGGTGTGGCAGCCAAAGTGATGCCGTTCCTGCCCCGCGGCACGGAATTGGAACATAAGGCCGCATGACCGGTAGCGCCGCCGTGTGGGGAATTACGGGCTGAAACGAGGGACGGGAGTGCGAGGACGACGGGACGGTCCTGACGCCTCAAGGCATTGTGGAGTTGTCCGAACGTGGCCCAGATCCTGATCGCAGCTGCACACAAGTCGTCGGGCAAGACGACTGTCACGCTTGGGCTCGCGCGTGCCCTGCGCAACCAGGGGCTGACAGTTCAGACCTTCAAGAAGGGCCCCGACTACATCGACCCGATGTGGCATGCGCGTGCGACCGGACGCCCCGCCTACAACCTCGATTTCAATACGCAGAGCCACTCTGAGATCATCGACATGCTGGCGGCACGTTCGAACGGTGCCGACATTTCGCTGATCGAGGCCAACATGGGTCTTTACGACGGCGTCGATCTGGAAGGCCGCGACGGCAACGCCGCGCTGGCGAAGCTGACGAGCACACCAGTCATCCTGGTCGTCGATACGGAAGGCATGACGCGCGGCATAGCGCCCCTGTTGCTCGGCTACCGTGTATTTGATCCCGAAGTGCATCTGGCGGGCGTCGTGCTCAATCGCGTTGCTGGCGCACGGCACGAGGAAAAGCTGCGCGCTGCCGTCGAGCGCTACACCGAGGTGCCCGTCATCGGTGCGCTTCCGCGCGAGCAAGAGCTGATGCTGCCGGAACGTCACCTGGGTTTGACGACACCGGCCGAAACCGATGCGGTGGAAGCATTCATTGCACGCATTGGCGAGCGGGTGGCGGCGCGCTTCGATCTTGAAACGGTCAAGGGTATCGCAAAGCTGGCACCACCGCCATTCCCGCCCATGCGCCACCGCCCGTCGGCGCCAGCAACCATTGTTTCCGACCAGCGCGTGAAGATTGCAGTCGCGCGCGATGCGGCCTTCGGCTTCTACTATCCAGACGATCTGGAAGCCTTTCGTGCAGCGGGCGCCGACCTCGGCTTCTTCGATGCGATGCGCGATCAGCACCTGCCGGCGGCGGACGGCCTTTTCATCGGCGGCGGTTTCCCCGAGACGCACATGGCGGCACTGGAGGCCAATGCAACGCTTCGCGCCGAGATCCGTGCTGCCATAGAAAATGGACTGCCGACCTACGCCGAATGCGGCGGGCTGATGTATCTGACGCGCGCGATCCGCTGGGGTGAGGCTCGCGCCGAGATGGTCGGCGTGATCGACGCCGAGGCTGTCATGCACGTAAAGCCGCAGGGCCGTGGCCAGGTCATCGTCGCCGAGACGGAAGAATTTCCCTGGCCGGAGGTGGTCGCACACGGCCAGGCGCGCCGTGACGGAACCCACGCGCACGAATTCCACCACGCGGCCCTTGTCCAGCTCTCAGCCGATACCAGATACGCTCTTGAGATGCGTCGCGGCACCGGAATTGACGGCCGCCACGATGGCATCCTCGTCCACAACACGCTGGCGGCATTTTCCCATCAGCGTGCGACAGCCGCAAATCCGTGGGTCGAGCGCTTCGTTGCGTTTGTCCGGCAGGTCAGGGCTGGCGTCGGGCAGGAGAGTGTGCACGAATTGGCAAGCGTGACCGCGGATAGGACATTGCGCTCGGTCCCGTCGGCGTCGTCGCCGTGAAAGCGAAACGGCCACAGATACGAAAGGCGACCCCATGACGAACGACAGCAAGAGGTTCGAGGCAGTCATCAAGGCCATCGATGCAGCCAATGCCGATGATCCCCGCACGACAACGGTCAACGGCGCGGCGCGGCCCTACGAGATCGTTTATGCCGAACGCATGACCGAGCGTATGGCCGCGATTTACCCCGACGCTTCCGAAATTCTCCGCATCGCCGCCCGTGCGCAGCACATCCGCCGCTGGGACATCCCGCGCGGCAACTACCCCGAAGGCCGCAACGGCTACAACGACTGGCGAAAAGCCTGTCGCAAACATCACGGCGAGGTCATCTCGCGCATCATGGCCGAGCACGGCTACGCTGCCGACGAGATCGCGCGTGTTGTCATGCTCATCAAGAAGGAGCAGTTGAAGAAGGATCGCGACAGCCAGGCGCTCGAAAACGTCGTCGATGTCGTGTTCGTGGAGCACTACTTCGACGAGTTCATCGGCAAGTATTCCAAATACGATGACGACAAGATCGTCGACATCGTCGGCAAGACGTTGCGGAAGATGTCGCCCAAGGGCCATGCCGCGGCTTTGTCGCTCGATCTGCCGCAGCGGACCCGCGATTACATCATGGCTGCGGTCGAACGCGAGAAGGAAACGCTGGCGAAGCTGGCGGCGGTTGCAATCGACTAGCTGCCACACAGCCGATACGGGCGCGTGCGTCGTCAATTGACGAACGCTCCCAGAGCGGCGGTGCCTGACTTGGGCATCGCCAGAAACAGACAGCAACCCGGCGCCGCAACAGGAGCGATCGGGTTGAGGCGAGGAGTGAGAGATCGATGAGCGTTACGAAGAACCAGGTGCAAGAGCGCCTTCGGGGCATCGGGGGATTGGATGGTGCCGGTAACATCGTCGATCAGGGCCGCGTCTCCGAAATCATCATCAAGGAGGATCGCGTCTACTTCTCGATTACCGTGCCGATCGACCAGGCGGGCGATCTGGAACCGCTTCGGCAGGCGGCTGAAAAGGCCGTCGCTGGCTTGGAGGGCGTTGGCTCCGTCACGGCAGTGCTGACGGCTGAGACCGCCGAAGGACGCTCCGGCAATGGTTCCGCTGCGGCCGCAGGCGCGCCACCGAAAATGGGCAATGTTCCGGGTGCCGGTGCTTCACCGCTCGGACATATGCCGGGCATCCCCGGCGTCAAACACATCGTCGCCGTGGCGTCTGGCAAGGGCGGCGTCGGCAAGTCGACGACAGCTGTCAACATCGCGCTCGGCCTGCAGTCCCTGGGTCTCAAGGTCGGCATGTTCGACGCCGACATCTACGGCCCCTCACAACCGCGTTTGTTGGGATTGACCGGCTCCCAGCTCGAAATGACGGAAGACCAGCAGAAATTGATTCCGCTGCAGGCTTTCGGGCTAGCGGTTATGTCGATGGGTTTTCTCGTCGACGAAGACCTGCCGATCGTCTGGCGCGGACCGATGGTCACGCAGGCTCTGAATCAGATGCTGTTCGACGTTGCCTGGAACCGCAACGGCGATCTCGACGTGCTCATCATCGACATGCCGCCGGGAACGGGCGACGTGCAGTTGACAATGGCGCAGCAGGTGCCGATGTCGGGAGCGGTTATCGTATCGACGCCGCAGGACCTCGCTCTCATCGATGCGAGGAAGGGTCTCAACATGTTCCGCAAGGTCGACGTGCCGGTCATCGGCATCGTCGAGAACATGAGCTACTTCATCGCGCCGGATACGGGCAAGCGCTACGACATCTTCGGTCATGGCGGCGCCGAACGCGAGGCAGAAAAGCTCGGCCTCAAGTTCCTTGGCGGCGTGCCGCTGCACATGGACATCCGCGAGCTGTCGGATGCCGGCACGCCTGTGACCGCCGTTCGTCCTGACGGTCCGGAAGCCGCCGTGTTCAAGGCTCTTGCGGCGAAGGTGTGGGAGGCCGTGCAGGGCTCCAAGGGCATCGAGGCGCCGATCATCAAGGTGTCTTCGGAGCGCGACAGCTTGAAGATCACTTTCAAGGACGGCTACTCCTATGATCTTCCGGCAGAGATGCTGCGCGTCATGAGCCCGTCAGCCGAAGTGCAGGGCCATTCCGCTGAACAGCGCGTGACGGTGCCCGGCAAGCGCAACGTCAAGATCAAGCAGTTGACACCGGTCGGTAAGTACGCGGCAAAGATCACCTTCGACGACGGTCACGACACCGGCCTCTATCCCTGGTCGTATCTGCTCGAACTAGGCCAGCATAAGGACGCCAAGTGGAAGGCGTATCTGGAAGAGCTGGCAGCAAAGGGAATGAGCCGCGGCTGAGCCGGGAGCGCCGATGCAACCTTGCAGAGCATGACCATGGACCAGACCGAAGTCGAAACCATCGTTTGCCCGAGCTGTGGCGCCTTGAACCGCGCCCCGGCCGGCAAGCTCGCAAGCGGTGCGCGGCCCAAGTGCGGCAAGTGCCGTGCGCCGATGTTCACCGACACGCCGGTAGCGGTCGATAAGGCCACGACGTTTGACCGCCACGTTGCGCAGGGCACGCTTCCTGTTCTGGTGGACTTCTGGGCGGAGTGGTGTGGCCCCTGCAAGATGATGGCGCCAATGTTCGCCCGCGCGGCGCAGACGCTGGAGCCTGAGGTGCGGCTGCTTAAGGTCGATACGGAAGCGCTGCCGGATGTCGCCGCGCGCTATGGCATCCGCTCCATTCCAACCCTGATCCTGTTCCGCAATGGACGCGAGATCGCGCGGCAGGCCGGCGCAATGGATGCGGCGTCGATCGAACGCTGGACCCGTCAGGCGATGGCGCGTTGACGTTGGTGCATGTTGAGCTGAAGTGCGTAGCGGTTCAGCGTGAAAAACATGCTCAAGATTATGATAAGAATGAGCGTGTTCGCGAGACTATCGAAAGTGAACACGCTCTGGAAAGCGCATGCCGGGATCGCCATCGCTCCGATACCGTTGCACTGCTTTATGGCAGCGGGCCGGTCTGGTAGAGCGCCACGCGCAAGCCCCCATGGAGAACAGGTGCACCGCCGGGTTTGAACTTCAGACCTGTCGCATTGGCGAGCATGGCATCGCTGGTGATGAGCCCGACACGCCATCCTGAAAACCGCTCCATCAACGTCCGGCCAAGAGCCCGGTATAGCGCCGTCAGCTGCTGCTTCTCGCCGATCCGCGATCCATAGGGCGGGTTGACGATGACAAGGCCGGGCGGCCCTGGAGGTCGCACAAGCTCACTGATGGCGTGCTGTGCAAATTCGGTGAAATCGATGACGCCCGCTCGCTCCGCATTCGCCCGGCTCATGGCGATGGCACCCGCATCGCGGTCGCTGCCATGAAATTTGAAACCCGTTATCGCGCGCGGCACCGCCGTGGTCTGCATGTCCTTCCAAGCCGCGGCATTGAAGGTTGCAAGCTTCTCGAATGCAAAGTGGCGCGACCGCCCGGGATTGAGCCCAGCAGCAATTTCAGCCGCCTCGATCACGAATGTACCCGATCCGCACATCGGATCGACAACCGGTTCAGTGCCGTCATAGCCGCAAAGGCGCAGGAACAGATACGCCATCGTCTCTCGCATCGGCGCCTTGTTCACCTGCTCCTTGTGTCCGCGCTTGTGCAATGGCGCGCCGGAGGTGTCGACCCCGATCGTACACAGGTCATCTTCGATGCGGACCTTGATGACAACCTCAGCATCCTCGCTGATCGGGCAGCCAAGCTCCTCGTGGATCGCGCGCGCGATGCGCTGTGCTGTGGCGCCGGAGTGGTAGATCTTGGAGCTGCTGCAGGCAGCTTCGACATGCACCGGCACATCCGCCCGCAGTACATCGCCCCAGGCGACGCGGCGCGCGCGCTTGTCGAGCTGTGCCAGATGGAATGCGCGGAATGTAGCAATGCGGGCGATGATGCGGGTTGCACCTCTGCTCATCAGGTTGGCCCGCCAGACGTCCTTCCAGCTCCCGGCAATGGTGACGCCACCCTTGATGACCTTCGCGGACTTGAAGCCGAGCGCTCGCGCTTCCATGCCGAGTGCCTGTTCCAGGCCCGGTGCGGCGACGAGAAAGAATTCGATGGCGGCAGGTGCGGTCATGCCGCCTGCATATCGGCAAGCGGCCGGCGTTGCGACATCTTTCTCGCGTCGGTTCGCTTATGCCATCAGGAGCGTGTGGGCGGCTCCGGCGCGGGCGCGGCCACGGCTTGCCCGGGTCCAGAGGCGTCCGGGCTCAGGGCCTGAATCCAGGTGCTTTCCGAGCGCACAACTTCATAGGCGGCCCACGATGCCAATTCCTGGGGAGAAGAAACGCCTGACGCATTCCGGTCCTTGCCGGCGACCACCCGCCAGATGATGTCGCCTGCCTCGCCGCCCTTGCCTGCTGGCGCCGCGTCGATGACACGGCGGACGGACCAGTCAGCCCCGAATGCGCCGTTGGAGTAGTAGGCGCCAAGCTTAATCTGATCTGCACGCACATGACGCGCTTCAGCGGCTTCCCGCATCAGTCCGCGCAGTTTGATGAACTCGTCCTCGGAAATGTCGACGAATGTGCCGATGCTTTCCAGCGCGGCAACGAAGTCTGCGTGAGTGATGCTGTCGCCTGTGGCTGTGGCCTCTTCCTGCTCTGTAAGCGCCCGCCGCCCCAGGGCTGCCGGATACCGGCGCCAGTGGAAGAATGCATTCACCAGCACCGCGACGACGAGGATGGTGAGTGCGTTAAGGAGCACCGGGGTGATGACGAATGCAAAGCCGAGCGCGTGGACCTGCGGCCCGCCGATGACCGCCGTCAACGCCGTCGCGCCCCCTGGAGGATGGATTGCCCTGAGGTAGTGCATGGCGGCTATGGCGAGGCCGACGGCAAGTGCCGCAGCAAGCATCGTATTCCCGACGACCTTGCCGCAGGCAACGCCGATCACCGCAGAAGCGACATGTCCGATAACTACTGCCCAGGGCTGAGACAAGGCACCGTGCGGAACCGCGAACAGCAGCACGGCTGAAGCGCCCATCGATGCAACCATAATCGCGGCGCCGACCTCACCGATGACGTCCTGTTGAAGCAGGAAGATCAAGTAAATGGCAATGAACCCGCCAATGCCCGATATGAGCCGCTCGACGTGGCCGACCGGTGCCAGCTCAATTCCGGCGAGGCGCCGCAGCTTGGTAAGTGTGGATTGGGGCATGAAACGAGCTCAGCCGAAGCCGCAGCGCGACGGCGCCGGACAAATGTTCGATCTCGGCTGATGTCCAATGCGCAATCGTCCGCATGTTGGCAGCGCGCAGCTCATGAAATGACCTGCGCTTTCCATTGTGCTTCAGGCAGACCCGCTTCGAGGCAGCGATACTTCACGGCATCGATGACGTTTTGATCTCCGATCGCATAGACGTCGCAACTGGCAATGCCGGGCGCCATGGCCGTGACGGCATCGAGCAGTTCAACAATGGGCGTGCCTGCTGGCAGGGCAACGTAATGGAAATCGTCAAGTGCGTTGGCGTAGGACTTGAGCAGGTTCTCTTGGTAGAGACCCTCCTCGTTGCCGAGCCGTATGAGCGAGATCGAGGGTGCATGCTCCAGCGACAGGGCATGCTGCAGAATGCCTTTCGCTTGCGCGAAGCCGCCGCCTTCCGCAACCAGAACGACTGGCCGCTCTGACGCATCGTCGAGTACGAAGGTGCCGAACGGCCCACGGATCGTCACTTCAGCGTTGGGCAGCAGCGCGGAAAGCGGTCCCTCCATCGTGTCATCGCCTGCGTCACCTTCGCAAAGTACGTGCAGTTCGATCCGCCGCTCGTCGCATGGACAGCTCGCTGCGGGAACCAACCGGCTCTGGCCGCCTACCGAAATCTCCAGGTATTGCCCTGCCATATAGCGCATGCGTTCCGCGCGCGAAGTCATAAGGTGCAGCGCGATGCGACGTCCGCCAAGCGGCTCGATGTTGCGCACGCGCGCCCTGATCGTCTGCTCGGGAATGTCGGCAGCGCCGATATCCGCCATTTCGAGGCTGACGTCACCGATGGCGGTATAAGAGCACGTCAGCGTGAAGCCCTGTTGCTTGTCCGCTGCCGTAAGCATGTAATCGTGCGGTCTTACCTTGACCACGTCTCCCGAAATGACGCGGCATTTGCAATCCCCGCAGCTGCCGTTCGAGCAGCCATAGGGCATGGGCATGCCGGCCCTGAGGCCAGCCTCCAGCAGCGACTCGTTGCCGACGATCTCGAAGGTCTGGCCCTTCGGCAGCAGAGTAACTTGGGCTGTCATGACGCGCATGATGCGCTCCCTCGCCAGAACCATTTCCCAGCGTGCGAGGTCGCCGGGCGTGGTCTCAAGTTCGGTTCTTAACCATTGAAGAAAGCTGTCGGCAAACCCGGAGGCCGTCTGCCCCTCTTCCTCGGCCTCGGCAAGCTTATCGCCGATCCAGCCGAGAACTCGCTCATAATGCATCAGCTTGCCGCGCGCCGCAGCATACTCTCGCCCCAGCACGCGAAGCCGTTCGTACATGACGTGCGGCTCTGGCATGTCGAGCGGTGGCGCCTTGCTGGAGGCCTGTTCCTTGATCTCCTCGACGCGCCGCAGCTCCGCGTCATCCCCGAGCTTCACGTCGGGGAAATGCCGCAGCACCTCTTCCAGTTCGACGAAGCCATCGAACGTAGTGAGCACGCCGGTCTGCGCCATTCGCTGCAATTCGGAGCGTGGCTTGTCGACCAGACGAGCAAGGCGGCTGAGAGGAATGAGGTGGGACATGGCGAATTGGGCGGTGCTTGGTGGGAAGGGCGGCTGGCAACCTGAGCAGGCGTCACGAGTTCGCGTCGGTGGCCGTCCGCCAGAATCTAATTCACGTCGTCTGCGCCGCGGAACGGGACGCCGAAATCCAGACCCTAGAAGGTCGAGCCAAACGAGTCGTCTTTGGCGTCGTGCGGTGCGGGCACACCTGCGAGCCGGGAACCCTGCGTCACGGGACCGCCAGGAAACAGCTGGTAGAGGTATCGGCTGCCGCCCTGCGCTTCGAACGCCTCGTTGAGCATGTTGGAAACAAGTCGTGCGTGCGGGGCAGGACCGCGCTCGACATAGAGCTTTTGCAGCATTTCGATGACACGCCAGTGATCGGCACCAAGTTCCAGTCCGTCGGCGGCGGCCCGTTCCCGCGCAACGTCCTGCGACCACGACTGGATTTCGTCAGCTCTGGACATCTGGCTCAGGTCTGCGTCAGACGTTTGCGCAGCAATCGCCTTGTTGATGTCGACATCCGCCATTCCATTTCCTCCTTTAGTTTCCGCCGGGTTGTGTCCCCGCTGTCGCTGATTTGTTGTTTACGTGATGTGTTATAGCAATCTGTAGCCTGTGCTCACTGCGGCATGCTTACTTCGGTGCTTGTTCTAGGCTCGGCTCATGAGAGCACTCGTCGAGAGACTAGCTTGGCTCCTGGGGCTTGCACCGCCGCATTGGGACGCCGCGGCACTGTTCGAACCAGTCATCAGGGATGTCGGTATACTCCGGCGTCTCGATTTCGAACTGAGCGCCAACGAGGCCAAGCCGGTCCCTGAGGTAGGGTGAAAGCCCGCCGACGAATTGGCGCAGGTTCCCGCACACGTCGCAAAGGATATAGACCCGCCCATCGATCCGGCGCGGTCGCCAGCCCTTCGGCAACGCATCTTTCAAAAGCGTTGGCCCGCTGACGGCAACGTCATGTTCGGCATTGCAGGCCTCGCAGCGGATTTTCATCGAAGCCTCTCCTCAAGGGCTGGGGCGAAGTCGCCTCATCTGCGTCGTGCCAGCCGGTTGCGGTGCAGTCCACCGCCGGCCCCCTCTTCAAACTCGCATTGGGCATATTCAGGCACGCCGAGGTTTTCCTGGAGGTAGGTCGAGATGCCGCCTTTGAAATGGCGGATATTGCCGCAGCAGTCGCATAGAGTGTAGGCGCGACCGTTGATGCGCCGCACAACCCAGCCCTTCGGCAGACCGCTCTCGGCGTCGCGCTCGGCATCCACTGGATAGGGTGCCAATTTGCAGGCATCGCAGGAGAGGTCTGCGGGATTGCTCATGAAACGGCCTCCACCAGCCAACGGAACCCTTGCAGCCGGCATTATCGCGTTCTCCGAACGGCCGATGCAAGAACCATAGGGCCGCAGGGCGGGTGTATTCCCGTCCGCCCAGGTCAGTCATGGCGCTGCCGGAGATTGCCCCGCCGACAAACGCCTTGGTTTGCGAGTGGGCGCTTGTGTCATAGAAGAGGCGCCTGAAGGGCCCGAAGCGGTACTGGCGGGCATTGGGGACTTAGTTGAAGGGATCGCATGGCCGCACCTCTCCTCACGTTGCAGGGCATCGCGCTGACGTTTGGCGGCACGCCACTTCTGACGGCGGCCGATCTGGTTGTCACGCCAGGGGACCGCATTGCGCTTGTCGGCCGCAATGGCTCAGGCAAATCCACGCTCCTGAAGATCGCAGCTGGCTTGGTTCACGCCGATGCGGGCGACCGCTTCGTGCATCCAGGAGCCGTCGTCCGCTATTTGGCCCAGGAGACCGATTTCACCGGCTTCGATACAACGCTCGATTTCGTCGAGGCTGGGTTGAAGCCGACGGACGATCCCCATGTTGCGCGCCAGGCCCTGCTCGACCTGGGACTTGATGGCTCAGAGCCAGTGTCAAATCTTTCAGGTGGCGAGGCACGCCGCGCCGCCCTTGCTCAAGCCATTGCCGCGCGCCCTGATATTCTGCTGCTCGACGAGCCGACCAACCACCTCGATCTCCCCGCCATCGAGTGGCTGGAAACGACACTTGCCGGATTGAAGTCGGCGATACTGCTCATCAGCCATGATCGGCGCTTTCTGGAAACGCTGTCACGCGCCACGGTCTGGCTCGACCGCGGCATCACCAGGCGCATGGAGGCTGGCTTTGCCGGCTTCGAAACCTGGCGTGACGATCTGATTGCCGAGGAGGAGCGCGACGCCCACAAACTCGACCGCAAGATTGTGCGCGAAGAAAAGTGGATGCACGGCGGTGTCACGGCGCGGCGCAAGCGCAATGTGCGCCGCGTGCGTGAACTGGCGGCGTTGCGCGAACAGCGGCGCGAGCACCGCAGGGTTGAAGGCAACGTCAAGCTTGAAGCATCCGATGCACAGATCTCGGGCCGCCTCGTCATCGAGGCACTCGACATCTCCAAGTCTTTTCCCGAGCGCGTCGTTGTCGATCGCTTCTCGACCCGGATCATGCGCGGAGACAGGTTCGGTTTTGTCGGCCCGAATGGCGCCGGCAAGACAACGCTTATCAGGCTTCTCACAGGTGCCGAACCACCTGACGGTGGCACCGTGCGTCTCGGCACCGGCCTGGAGATGGTGGCGCTCGATCAGAAGCGCGACGAACTCGATCCGAACTGGACCGTGACCGAAGCGTTGACACGCGGTCGCGGCGATCAGGTGATCGTCAATGGCAAACCGCGCCATGTGGCAAGCTACATGAAGGATTTTCTGTTCCTGCCCGAGCAGGTGCGCTCGCCCGTTTCCGTTCTCTCAGGCGGCGAGCGAGCGCGCCTGATGTTAGCCCGCGCGCTGGCGTTACCGTCCAACCTTCTCGTTCTCGACGAGCCGACAAACGATCTCGATCTGGAAACGCTCGATTTGCTGCAAGAAATGCTCGCCGATTACCAGGGCACCGTACTTCTCGTCAGCCACGACCGTGATTTTCTCGACCGCATCGTCACGTCCACAGTCGTTTCCGAGGGTGATGGGCGATGGATGGAATATGCTGGCGGCTATGCCGACATGCTGGCGCAGCGCAGAGCATCCACAACGGAAGTAACGCCAGCATCGCCGAAAAAATCGTCGGGCAGCAAAAGCGCACCTGCCGCCGGAGCGGCGGATGCCCAACGCAGGAAGCTGTCTTTCAAGGAGAAGCACGCACTGGAGCAGCTTCCCGTCGAGATGGCGCGGCTGGAGCAGGAAATTGCCACTCTTGAAACACGGATAGCAGATCCCCGCCTTTATGCGGAAAAGCCGGATGCATTCGCCGCTGCCACGGCGCGTTTGGCAACCGCGCAAACCGAACTGAATGCCGCTGAAACACGCTGGCTGGAGCTTGAGATGCTGCGCGAGGAAATCGAGCAACGCACCTGAGCATCGCTCTCATCTCCAACAGAATTGCCACTCTACTGCCACGGCCGCCGGACGTGAACGCCAGATGAATGGCGCGTTCAGGTTCGGTGCATGCGTGCCATGGCTATATCACACCAACGCATGGCCTTCTCCTGATCCCGGCACTCGCTTCCCCCCAGCGATCCGCCGGTTCTCGAGGGCGCAGCCCGGGGAGGGACTGCGCCCTTTTTCTTTTTTAGAGCGATTCCGACCAAGTCGGAATCATGAAGGCCGCAACTGCGACCCGGCGCCTTGTGCCGCCCCCGCGGAGCAGCCCGAGCGATAGCGAGGGTTAGCTGCGTGAGCGAAGAAATCTGGATCGTTTCAACGTAAGCCTGAAACGATCTACAACAGCTTAGGAAACAAGGGTCGGGAAGGACTTGCGATCAGACCATAGCTGAAGTCACGGCATTGTGCGGTGCTCAGGAATATCGCGTCCGATTCCGGCTTCATCGCGATCGCGTTTTGTCCGCGGCGGCAAAGTGAGCCATCTGGTCTGCGTGGGCCTTGCGGAACGCTGGGCGGTCAATGATGCGCTTGATGTAGGCCTCGGTTGCTGGACGGTCGCCATAGGCGCGAACGAGGCCGACACGCAACACATCCGCCATCAGAAGGTCCGCGACTGTAAAGCGATTTGCTGCCAGCCACTCGCGCTCGTTCAGCACGTTTTCAATGTGGGCAAGCCGCTGATTCATCCAGCCGGTGAGCCCGTTTTCGGTCTGGCCTGTAACCGTCAGGAACCACCACGGTACAGTAACCAGCTCCACCGAGTTCAGGGCCGCGATGACCCATTGGAGAGTTTCGGCTTCGCCAACAGGTTCACGCGGCATCAATGTCTCGCTGCCGCGAGCCAAGTGAAGTAGACACGCTCCGCTCTCGAACATGTTGACGTCGCCATCGGTCAGATAGGGTACCTGTCCAAATGGTTGGCGGTCGAGATGATTTGTCGCTCGATCATCGAAGGGTACGGTGCGCACCTCATACTTCAAGCCTGCTTCCTCCGCCGCCCATCGCAAACGTAGGTCGCGCACGAACCCGCGTGGAGCTTCACCGGAGGGGACCCAGTCCAGTGTCCAGATGACCAATTTTTTCGTCATGGTTGGAATCCTAGAAGCAATTTGCGCCAATGCAACAAAGCGTCACGTCTGCAGACTGTTACTAACCGGACGAACAATCCGCCGGTCATCGTGAAACGCGCGACGGCAGCAGGTGACCCAAGGCGGACATGAGCAATTGCAGCATGCGGAGCACGTAGCACGCCACAGCGAGGGCAAAGCGGTCGAAACGACCGACCGCCAACGCGTGTCAGGCTGACCTGTTCCCCGTCATCCCTAGACCGCGCGCCTCACCTTGATGACGGCATCATTGAAAGTGCCGCGCTCACGTCGGACGCCGCCTTTGCACCTATTGGCAATGGCGCACCATCTATATCCAAACGAACATGGCTTGTGCTATATCCGTCCAGACATAGATGGGCGGTCAACGCTCCAACTCCCGGGAGGAGACCATGATCGAGAAGACACTCGCTGAACTCAGTGGCCAGATCCGCATTCGCCCTCGCTACGATAATTTTATTGGTGGACAGTGGGTTGCGCCGGTCAGAGGTCAGTATTTCACCAACCTGACGCCGGTCACCGGCAAACCGATCTGCGAAGTCGCACGGTCGACTGCAGAAGACATCGAGCTGGCGCTCGATGCGGCCCACAAGGCGAAGGACAAGTGGGCACAGACATCTCCTGCCGAGCGTTCCGGCATCCTGCTCAAGATCGCAGATCGCATGGAATCCAATCTCAAGCTGATCGCCACGATGGAGACGCTGGATAATGGCAAGCCGATCCGTGAGACGATGAACGCCGACATTCCTCTGGCGATCGACCACTTCCGCTATTTCGCCGGCTGCCTTCGTGCGCAGGAGGGCTCGATCTGCGAAATCGATCACGACACCGTCGCATATCATTTCCACGAGCCCCTGGGTGTCGTCGGCCAGATCATTCCGTGGAATTTTCCGCTGCTGATGGCAGCTTGGAAACTTGCTCCAGCACTGGCGGCCGGCAACTGCATCGTGCTCAAGCCCGCCGAGCAGACGCCGATGGGTATTATGGTCGTGATGGACATCATCGGCGACCTTCTGCCGCCCGGCGTGTTGAACGTCGTCAACGGTTTCGGCGTCGAGGCCGGCAAGCCGCTCGCGACCAACAAGCGCATTAATAAGATCGCGTTCACGGGTGAGACGACGACGGGCCGTCTCATCATGCAATACGCTTCCGAGAACATCATCCCGAGTACGGTCGAACTCGGTGGCAAGTCTCCCAACATCTTCTTCGCCGACGTCGCCTTGGCCGATGACGAGTTTCTGGATAAGGCCCTCGAAGGCTTTGCGCTGTTCGCACTAAACCAGGGTGAGGTCTGCACCTGTCCTTCGCGCGCGCTGGTGCACGAGTCGATCTATGATCGCTTCATGGACCGGGCCATCGCACGCGTCGAAAAGATCCGCCAGGGCCATCCGCTCGATCCTACGACTATGATCGGCGCACAGGCCTCCAATGACCAGATGGAGAAGATCCTCTCCTACATCGACATCGGCAAACAAGAGGGTGCGCAAGTGCTGACCGGTGGCTCGCGCACCGTACTCGATGGCGAGGCGGCGGAAGGCTACTACGTCAAGCCGACCGTGCTCGAAGGCCACAACAAGATGCGCGTCTTCCAGGAAGAAATCTTCGGGCCGGTACTCGCGGTGACGAAGTTCAAGGATGACGATGAAGCGCTCACCATTGCCAACGACACGCTGTACGGCCTCGGCGCTGGCGTGTGGACGCGCAACGGCACGCGCGCCTATCGCTTCGGCCGCGCCATCCAGGCCGGTCGCGTGTGGACCAACTGCTATCACCTCTACCCCGCACATGCGGCTTTCGGAGGTTACAAGCAGTCGGGCATCGGCCGCGAGAACCATAAGATGATGCTCGATCACTACCAGCAGACCAAGAACATGCTGGTGAGCTACAGCCCGAAGGCACTTGGCTTCTTCTAAGATCAACCGAAGCGATCCCGCACCAGCTTCACTGGCGGGAGAGCAAGCGGCGCGCGACCTCCATCGCGCGTCGCCCCCAAACCGAGGTTAGAAGAGTTGATCCATGATAGAACGCGTGTCCGCAACGCCGGAAGCCCTGGCACTCATCGCCTTGCTCGCCAACCGCAACGGCCCGTTGCTGTTTCACCAATCAGGCGGCTGTTGCGATGGTTCCGCGCCGATGTGCTATCCGGCGGGAGAGTTCCGCATCGGCGGCCAGGATGTGCAGCTCGGCGAAATCGGCGGCATGCCATTCTATATGAGCGCGTCGCAGTTCGAGTACTGGCAGCACACCCATCTCATCATCGATGTCGTCAAGGGGCGTGGGTCGGGCTTCTCACTCGAAGCACCGGAAGGGGTGCGTTTCATCACGCGGTCCCGAGTCTTTACCGAGGATGAGCTTGCGGAATTGGAACAGGGCGCAGGCGATAGAGCCTGCACACCATGAAACATGAAATCTAGAGCAGTACAGTCGCCGTTCAGATGAGCAAACCAATCGACATCAACCGCGCGGCCTGGTGCCTCATTCAGCGCTATGGCGATGATTGCGCCAAGGTCGCCTATGCACGCTCAAGGTGCTGCCGCTGTCTCGGTGATCCTCGCGGCGAAGGCGAGTGGAAGCTTGTCATTGAGAAGGTCGTCCAGCTCCACTTTTCAACACCAAGCGGCAAGCTTCATTGAAATTGACCACGTCCTGCAAAAATAAGAAGGAGCTGGCATATGCGCCACCTACTCTCAACTCTAGCACTCGCCGTGATGACCATGACATCTGCCGCACAAGCCGAGACACTCAACCTCTACGCTGCAGGCAGCCTCAAGGCAGCGTTGACCGATGCTGCTCGTGCGTTTGAGGCCGCGTCAGGTGGCAAGCATTCAGTCAAGACGGAGTTCGCCGCCTCCGGCCTGCTTCGCGAACGCATCGAAAAGGGCGAGCCGGCGCACGTATTCGCCTCCGCCAACATGAAGCACCCAAAAACGCTGGCGGACGCCGGCCGTGCCGCAGGCACGGTGCGCATGTTCGCTCGCAACCAGCTCTGTGCAATAGCCCGGGACGATGTCGATGTTACGACCGACACGCTTCTGGAGAGGATGCTCGACGAAAAGATACGGGTCGGAACCTCCACACCCAAAGCCGATCCGTCCGGAGACTACGCCTTTGCGTTGTTCGGAAAGGCCGATGCGCTGAAGTCCGGCGCAAAGGCGACACTCGAAGCCAAGGCGCTGAAGCTGACCGGCGGCCCAACTTCGCAGAAGGCCCCGGAAGGGCGCAACCAGTACGGTTGGGTGATGTCGGAGAAGCAGGCCGACATCTTTCTCACCTACTGCACGAATGCCGTGCTGGCAAAGAAGGATACAGCCAGCCTGAAGATCATCGCAATCCCGACTGCACTTGCCGTGGGCGCAGACTACGGCATGATTGTGCTGAAGGATGCACCCGCGGGTGCAGTAGCGTTGGCCGACTTCATACTTGGCTCGCAAGCCCAGAAAATCCTCAGCGACTACGGATTTGGCGCGGGTGACGACAGCGCCAAGTAGCTCGCCACGCAAGCAAACGCCACCCTGCACATGAGCAGGATGGCGTCACGCGTGTTGTGCGTGAGAGTACGCGATCACTCGACGCCAAGGATCACTTCACTGGCCTTGATGACCGCAGACACCGGACTTCCGACCTTGAGGCCGAGGTCTTCCACGGCATCGACAGTCACCGTCGAGGTGATGACGTTACCGCCGCCAATGTCGATCTTAACCTGAGCGGCGACAGCGCCCTTCTTGATGTCCTTCACGGTTCCCTTGAGGATATTGCGGGCGCTGAGTTTCATCGTTTTTCTCCGTTCAAAAGTGAGTGGCGTGGCCGGGACATAGCAACGGTCCGCCCGGATTTGAAGGGGTATCACTGGGGTAGCCCGAGGATCGCTCTTTCAAGCCCCGAAATTCGGCGCGCAGACCGTGCTGCCCTCAGACAGCGTCTCGATCGTCACCTTGACGCCATAGACGGTATTGAGTCGCTCGGGCGTCAAGACCTCGCGCGGCAGTCCATCGGCGATTAGACCACCGTCATGCAGAAGCAGGACGCGGGATGCCGTCGCTAGTGCATGATCGGGATCGTGCGTGGAGAGGACAACGCCGAGCCCGCGCGCGGCGAGCCGCTTCACCTCCCGCAGCACTTTGACCTGATTGCCGAAGTCGAGGCTGGCGGTCGGCTCGTCCATGACGATGAGGCGCGCCTCCTGCGCCAGTGCGCGGGCGACCAGTGCGAGCTGTCGCTGCCCTCCGCTGATGCGCGTGTATGCTTGATCGGCAAGGTCTGCGATTCCGAGTAGATCGAGCGCCGCACGGGCCTTGGCGCGATCTGCCTCTGTCGGCGCGGCGAAGAGGCCCAGATGCGCGGTGCGGCCCATCACCACCATATCGATGACGGAAAAGGGAAACGTCGCCGCGTGCGCCTGCGGAACATAGGCGATGCGCCGCGCGATCTCCTGGCGCGAAAGGCTGGCGAGCGACGTACCTTCGATCGATACGCTTCCTGCCTGTAACCGCAACAGACCGAGCAAAGTCTTGAACAGCGTGGTCTTGCCCGATCCGTTCGGACCGAGCAGGCATACGACTTCGCCCGCGCGAACATCGAGATCGACGTTGCGACCAACAGCCTTGCCCGGATAGCCGAAGCCCAGACCGCGCGCGCTGATGAGGTTTTCAACCCTCGTGCTCACGACCAGCCCTCCTGCCCACGCGCCAGGAGCCACAGGAAGAACGGCGCGCCGATGATCGCGGTAAGAACCCCGAGCGGGATTTCGATCGCCGCAATAGTCCGCGCAAGCGTGTCGATCAGCAGCATGTAGCCGCCACCCATCACCAATGCGGCGGGTAGCAATCGATTGAAATTCGGCCCCACCAGCATGCGGGCGAGATGCGGGATGACGAGACCGATCCAGCCAATCACGCCTGCTACCGCGACGACACTCGCAGTCATCAATGTCGCCGCCGCGATCACGATCAAGCGCAGGCGGCCCGCCTCCACGCCGAGCGCTTTCGCCTCCTCATCGCCAAGTGAGAGCACGTTGATGCGCCAGCGCAGTAGTACCAGCGGGATCAATCCAAGCAGCACCAGCGGTGCGGCAGACCAGATCTCCGCGCCGCGCACGCTCGATAGACTGCCTAAAAGCCAGAATACGATTGCTGGCAGTTGGTCATAAGGATCGGCAAGAATCTTGAGTAGCGAAATTGCAGCGCCCGCCAGCGAGCCGACCACCACACCCGCCAGTACCAGCACCAGCACGGGCTCGCGGTTCTGTACGAGCGCCCCGATGACATAGACGAGCGCGACCGTCGCGAGACCGCCTGCAAAGGCGAGCAGCTGGATGCCCGCGACAGGAAGCGACAGAAATATGCCGAGCACCGCACCCAGCCCTGCGCCGGTCGACACGCCGAGGATGTCGGGCGACACCAGTGGGTTGCGGAAGAGGCCCTGATAAGCCGCGCCCGCCGCCGCCAAGGCCGCACCGACGAGAACGGATGCCAGCACACGCGGCAGGCGAATCGACAGCAGCACCGTATCGGCCTGCCCTTGCGGCACCTGCCCCGTCAACGCCCGCCAAAGAGCGCCCGCCATGTCGGTGAGAGACAACGGAAACTGACCGATCGAAATTGCGGCGAGCATCAGCGCAACCAGCCCCACTCCGAGGCTCGCGAGAACCGCTACGTTGTGATCGCTGCGCACATGGGCCAATACCGCAGCGCGCCGACTCAAGGCCGTCTCGTCGTCACGGGTGGCGCGCCCTTCGACCATGCGATCAGCCTGTCCAGTTCCTCGTCCGTCGGGCTGACATGATAGAACAGTTCGTAGAACTCGCGCGTCACGTCTTTCAAGTCACGGCTGAATTTGTCGGGGTAGAACAACATCGGCAGCCATTTGAGGCCCATGACGCGATTAAGCGAGGGCGGCCGGTCGATCCAGCCGAACGGCGCCGTCGGTGCCAGGAAGACGCGCTTTTTCTTCACGGCATCGATCCCTGCCCATAGGGGATCCTTTAGGACCGCCTCATAGAATTGCGGCTCCCAGGTCAGAATCGTATCGGGGTTGGCAACGATCACCTGCTCGATAGACGCCCGCGCCAGACCTTTTCGGCCATCCTGGGTCTCGGCCACGTTGCGCCCGCCCGCCCGCTCGATGATCTCGGTGTTGATTGATCCCTTGAGTCCCGTCTCCAGCCCATCCGGTCCGCGCGCCAGATAGACGCGCGGCCGCTTGTCATTCGGAATGTTCGCGAGCGCATCGTCGATTTCCTTGAATGTCGCCTCGACATAGCGCGCGAGCTTTTCCGCCCGATCCTCGACGCCGAGAATGCTCCCCAACAGCCGCAGCGCCGCCGGCGTCGCCTCGAAGCGTCCGTCGATCAAGACATATGGAATGCCGGTCTGCGCCTGCGTGTTGTTGGCGAGCGAAATGTAGGTGTCGCGTACCGAGCCGAAGTCGAGGATGAGATCGGGCTTCACCTTGAGGACGACCTCCAGGTTCGCCGTGCCGCCGCGTCCTGTTAGCCGCCCCAGAGCGGGCAGATCCCGATAAATCTCGGCGATGAATGCGCGCTCATCGGGCTTTGGCGCATTGGGCCACCCCGTCATCTTCTCCGGCGCCAGCATGTAGAGAAGGATTGAGGCCGGCGGCCCCGCCGCGAAAACGCGTTCGATCCTGTCCGGCACCTCGACCTTGCGGCCGGCGCTGTCGGTGACGGTGCGCGCGCTGGTAGCATTCGGCGACACAAACAGGAGCATAAGCATAGTGGTGAAAAAGTACATTCGGCGCATGGCATGCCCATTAGCGTTGGCGCAGTGAACTGCAGCCCGGACTTTGTCGGCGTTGCTCACCGGAATGCAGAATGTACGCTGCCAACCTTCTGAACCGCACTATCAATCGCTATGAGTCGTATCAAACGAGCAAAGCCGATCGGCGTCCGGAAATGGCCCATCGCTGCCATCCATGGAGCCGTCAGATTCGGCCAGCGTCGGACGCCAACGCCGCTGCCGGCGTTAAGCCGCTTTGCAAGTTTATCGCGCCGGCTTTGACCAGTCCTCTTTCACTTCGTCGCACTTCTTGACAATGAAGTCGTTGATGTCCTCGACGAGTGTCGATTGCAGCACGTTAAAGGTATTGTCGGTGGCGGTCGCGGTCCACATGGCGCCCTTGACGAGGGTCGGCGCGGAAAGCTTGCCCCAGTTGATTTTCGCCTTCACCGCCTTGCCGTTCTCGAACGTCACGGACGGGGCAAAATCGATGTCAATCTTGGCGTCTTCCTTTTTCTCGCGGTCGACCGTGCATGAAACATGGTGGGTCGCCAGCTTCAGCTCATATTTGGCATCTTTGGTCGCCTTTTCGATCGCTGCGCGATCGAGGTGGATATCCGCATTGCACACGACCGGACCCCAAGGCCACGACACCTTGGCTTTTGAGATCATCTTGTCGAGCTGTTCCTTGCGCCAAGATTTGGGGATCGTGCAGGTGATGTCGCCGCTGGCTGTGCCTGGGTTGCGGAACGCCCGGCAGATCTCCACCTTGCAGGACTTGCGCGCCTCCCGTTCGGCCTTCTCTTCGGGCGTCAGATCCGCTTCCTTCACGTCCGAGATGATCGATGTCTTTTCTTCAGCCACAGCCGTTGGCGTTTGAAGCCATAGAGCCGCAAGACTGGCGAGCAGCATCATGCGGACGCGGCTGTGGTGCGAGATGTGATCGTTCTGGACGAGAGAGGACGGCATGGTCGTTCCTTGTTGCACGGGGTGCGATGTTGGCTGGGTTGGCAGGCCGTAGGGAAAACGGCGCGGCCACTTGGAGTTCCCTCGCGAGTTTCAAGCCTTGAAATGGCGCGGAACTGAGGCCGCCGGTGCCGGAGGAACCTTCCCCCGGCTTCCCCGGCATAAGCGTCTTCGGCACGCCTGCCACGGCAGGAAAACCCGGTACTTGACCAGCCAGGCGGCAGCTTGAAACCGGCCTTGAGTTCCCCATATCCTGACTATGAGGCTGGGCCAATCGCTCCCATATCGGAGGATTGGCGCGGCGGCGGGGCTTCAGGGCACGCCGTGCAAAAGGCCAAGACAAGACTGCAAGAACCACTGAAGTCGCTTCGTGAAAGGACTTTGGACGCAATGAACCGGATGTCACTCCTCTCCAATCCGCTCCTGCTCGGATTCGACGAAATCGAACGATTGATTGATCGCGCCAGCAAGGGTGGTGACGGCTATCCCCCCTACAACATTGAGCGCATCGCGCAGCAAGATGGGGCGGGCGAACGCCTCCGCATCACCCTGGCCGTTGCTGGTTTCGCGCGCGATCAGCTCGAGATTGTCTTGGAAGACAATCAGTTGACCGTTCGCGGGAAGCAGGCTGACGATCCCGATCGGCAATATTTGCACCGCGGCATAGCAGCGCGCCAGTTTCAGCGCACTTTTGTGCTTGCCGACGGCATCGAAGTCCGCTCCGCTGACCTGACGAACGGACTGCTGGAGATCGATCTCATGCGCCATGAGCCCGAAAGGCTGGTGCGAAAGATCGACATAGGTGAGAAAATGAAAACCTAGTTTTCGGATTTCGCACCAAACTGCAGGCGAATCGCGGATGATGAGGCATGGAAGTCGCATCACTGGGCCCTTAAAGCGTCACCACCCGGTGTTACGACCTGCATGACGAGTCCAGAGCCTCTTGAAACCGAGGAGTTCCGTCATGAACATGAAAAGCGCGCCGAAGTCCGACATGGACACCAACGAGCGTGTGATGCCGGTCATGAGCGAGCTTGAATTCGCAAAGCTCGGTGACGGCCACGTAGCCTACATCAAGACCATGACTTCGGAGGAGGCGCACCGCCTGTTTCCGACTGTCGAGGGCTTGCCGCAGGGAACCAATTTGTTCTCGCTGCATGGCGCCGATGGCACCCCCATCGCGCTCACCGATACGCACTCCGCTGCCGTCGGTCATGCTCTGGGCGACGAGTTGGAAATCGCCAGCCTGCACTGATCTGCGGGCGGCACGGGCTCAGGCGGATGCCTGAATGAGAGAAGCCACGACACGGGCGGCCGCGTCGTGGCTTTGACTTTTTCGCAAGAATGTTCGTCGCCGCAGCGATTGCCAGCCAACCAGATGGCCATCGCCGGGCTACCGCGCTTCACCCGCGATAGTGGGCAAACTGGCCTTTGGGTTTGAAGCGCTCCAGGTACTCCGGCACCACGATGGCTGCACTCGTGGGGTGGGAAACACCAAGCGCGGCGATGGTGCGTCCTTCGCTCTGCGCCGCTTCGCTGACGACGTTGTCCTTGCTGAGCATCCGCACCTGGTCGACTGTGATGGGCCGTAGACCGTTGGGCAGCGGCCACGTCAGCAATGCCTGCAGCTTGGCCAGCCAGAAGGGTGTCGGGAAATAGGGACGGCTCCGTCCCGCCCATTCCTGCGTGTGGTCGAGCAATTGCCGGAACGTCGAGACGTCCGGCCCGCCAATTTCATAGACGGTGCCGGGTTTGCCAGCGCCTTCCGCCGCATTCACGATCGCGGCGGCGAGATCCGCAGCGTAGACCGGTTGGAATTTCGTACTTCCCCCGACCAGCGGCATCATCGGCGCAAAGCGCGCCATGTTGGCAAACCTGTTGAAGAACTCATCCTCGGGGCCGAACACGATGGAGGGCCGGATGATGACGGCATCGGGAAATTCTGCCAGCACCGCGGCTTCGCCTTCTGCCTTGGAACGCGCGTAGGCGGCATCGGACTTCGCATCAGCGCCGATTGCGGAGACATGGACGAAGCGCTTGGCCCCAGCTTCGCGGGCAGCACGGGCCACAGCGCGCGCGCCATCCACGTTGACCGCCGCCAAGGTCTGCTTGCCGCTGTTGGACATGATCGCAACGGTGTTGATGACGATCTCCGCGCCCTCGGCCGCCGCACGGCATGAATCGGGATAGCGCAGGTTTGCCTGGACCGAATGAATCTGGCCGACGGCACCCATGGGCTGCAAATATCCGGCAAGATCAGGCCGGCGGGAAGCGGCGCGCACCCGCCACCCGCGGCGAGCCAGTTCCCGCACCACGTATCGCCCCACAAACCCGGGACCACCGAAAACCGTCGCCAACCCGCCATGCAACAGCTTGGATGTCATGGAAAATCCGTCCTTCTTGCTGGTCATCGCCGTGCCGGCCCGTCCCCCGCCGCTGCCTGGGACCGCCAGTTCGAGCAAATGCAAATGCTTCAGCGCACTATAGGCGGGAGAATGCCGCTGTGAAGTGCGCCAGAAGTCCTGTCCAGTGATTGACAAGTTCCGCGCCGACGACTAGTTGAAGCGCCTCGGCATGCATGTCGTGCTGGCCCAGATGGCGGAATTGGTAGACGCACTGCTTTCAGGTAGCAGCGCCGCGAGGCGTGGAGGTTCGAGTCCTCTTCTGGGCACCATTTGCAGCAGTTGCCTGCCTTGCGGGATATCCCTTTGCCGTTCTGGCCACCTATGGGATTTTCAGCTGCGTGAAGCGACCAGCGGTATACTCCGCTCAAAGCACCTCAATCCGCGGATGCCGCTATGGCTCCGGCGTCTTGTTGTCCCGATCCTTTCCCCATTCAGGTGAAAACACTGCTTACCGCAGCGCCGCCTCGATCAGCCGCTTGGCCTCGGGCGAGTCCCATTCGGCCGGCCCCATCAGGCGTCCAATCTCATGGCCCTCCTTGTCGACGAGGAGTGTCGCCGGCATGCCGAGTGCTTTGACCTGTGATGCGGCGCGGGCGGTTGGGTCGGCATAAAGCGCGAGGGACTTCACGTCGATGCCCTTCAAGAACTCGCGGGCCTTATCGAAACCGTTCTTGTCGACGTTGACGGCGACCACCTCGAACTTGTCTGAACCCATGTCTTTCTGCAGCTGATCGAGCGCCGGCATCTCTGCACGGCACGGCGCGCACCAGGTGGCCCAAAGGTTAAGCAGGATGACCTTGCCCTTGAAGGCACCGATCGTCTTGGTCTCCTGCTTGTCGTCAAAGAACGGGAAAGCGGGAACCGGCTCGGGTGTCGATTTGTAGACGAAAGCCGCCACTTTGCCCGTATTGAGCCCAGCGGGCCGCGCCGTGGCGCTCGGTCCTGTCGAGGCGTTCGTAGCGGCAGGAGCGTTGTCAGGCCCGCTCCCTCTGACGTATACCGCCGCCAGCGCCGCTCCTGCGGCCAGTATGGCGATCACTGGCAGTGTAGCGCGCATCTTTATCCCTTCTGAACAGTCTTGCCCGAGATGGCCGGGCGATGGAGCAAGAACCCGTGACCGACAAATCAGCCAACAAGATGTGGGGTGGCCGCTTCGAGATGTCACCCGACGAGCTGATGGTGCGAATAAATGCCTCGATCGGTTTCGACAAGGCCTTGGCACCCCAGGATATCCGGGGCTCCAAGGCCCACGCGGCCATGCTGGCGGAAACCGGCATCATCTCCAAATCAGATGCCCGTGAGATCGCCAAGGGCCTGGACCAGGTCGCCGGCGAGATCGGAGCCGGCAAGTTCCGCTTTTCCAAGGCCCTGGAAGACATCCACATGAACGTGGAAAGCCGGCTGACCGAAATGGTCGGTCCGGCTGCGGGCAGGCTCCACACCGCACGTTCGCGCAACGATCAGGTCGCGCTCGATTTCCGCATGTTCGTGCGTGATGCGGTCGACAGTTTCGACACGGCCTTGGCGGGGCTGCAGCAGGCGCTGGCGGAAAAGGCGCTGGCCCATGCGGCCGTCATCATGCCGGGCTTCACCCACCTTCAGCCCGCCCAGCCTGTTACCTTCGGCCATCACCTGCTCGCCTATGTCGAGATGTTCGGCCGCGACAGGGCGCGGTTTGCCGACGCCAGGAAGCGCATGAACGAATGCCCGCTGGGTGCGGCGGCGCTTGCAGGAACATCGTTTCCGATCGACCGGCATATGACCGCTGAATCGCTGGGTTTCGACCGCCCCACGGCAAACTCGCTCGACAGTGTGGCGGATCGCGATTTCGCATTGGAGGCACTGGCGGCTGCGACCATTTCAGCCACCCATTTGTCGCGCCTCGCCGAGGAAATCGTCATCTGGATGACGCCGCAATTCGGCTTCGTGAAGTTGTCCGATAAGTGGACGACGGGCTCGTCCATCATGCCGCAGAAGCGCAATCCCGATGCCGCCGAGCTGTGCCGCGCCAAGGTCGGCCGGATCGCGGCGGCCTTCCAGGGGCTGACCATGGTGATGAAGGGATTGCCGCTGACCTATTCCAAGGACATGCAGGAAGATAAGGAGCAAACCTTCGACGCGCTGGAGAATTACGCCGTCGCCGTGGCAGCGATGTCGGGCATGGTGGGCGACCTGGAGCCGGTGCCGGAGCGCATGAAGGCGGCAGCCGGCAGCGGCTATTCCACCGCGACCGACCTTGCCGATTGGCTGGTCCGCACGCTCAAGATGCCGTTCCGCGAGGCCCACCACGTGACCGGTACGATCGTCAAGGCTGCGGAAAAACAGGGTGTTGATCTGCCAGACCTGCCGCTTTCGGTCATGCAGGAGGTGGAGAAGCGCATCACGAACGACGTTTTTTCGGTTCTTTCGGTGGAGAATTCGGTCAAGAGCCGCAAAAGCTATGGGGGAACCGCGCCACAGAACGTCGTCAAAATGGCCAAGTCCTGGCTCAAGCGGTTGGAACGGGACCGGAAGACGGGCTAGAAACGGAGCCACGGCGCATCCTCGCGGTTGCGCCGCATCGGCATGTCCCGTCTGCCGTCATGAGCGCTGAGACATGCGCCCAGGCAGGGTAAGGGCCGGTTGTTCGGGGGCTTTGAAACGAAATGTCGTCCAACCTGCGCAAGATCGTGGCGATTGCCATTCTGCCGCTGCTGCTGGCGGGATGCGGCGTGCGTGGTTCGTTGGAAGCCCCGGCCGAGGCCAAGCAGACGGGGGCGGCCACGTCTCCTGAAGCCGCTGACAGCGGGCCCAAGTCGTCGGCCCAGCCCAAGCCGCACCGCGATTTCATCCTCGACCCGCTGCTGCGCTGAACTCACCCAACTTCACACCCCCTTTTGGCCAAATCGGCTACCTGGCCGCCGTGATGTGGTGATTGCTATCGCGCGACCCTTAGCACGGAGACCGACACCACCTCATCAGGGCGTGACGGCTGAAGCGCTGGGACTGAGCGCACCTCGGTCGTGATGCGCCAGCCGTCAGCCTGCATATCGCGGATAAAGAAGGGCGTAGCTGTCCGCTTCGGAGCCGTGAGCAGTGCGAACCCGCCATCGGCGACGCTCTCTTCCAGCAGCCGCGCAATGGCCCGATGCGCGGAGCCGTCGTAGAGGACGTCCGATCCGATAACGAGGTCGAAGCGGTGCGGCGGCTGCCAATCCGCCCAGTCGGCAAGCGTCTGCCGCGGTACGGGGATACCGTTGAGCCGGGCATTGCGGGCACACAGCACCAGCGCCTCGGCCGCATGGTCAGTCTGCAGCACGTCGGCGCCCAGATGTGCCGCCGCAAGTCCGGCAAACCCGACGCCCGCACCCAGTTCCAACACGCGCTTGCCCGTGAGTGGACCAAGGTCGGCCAACACGTCCGCGAGCACCACAGCCGCATCCCACAGCAACAGTCCGTAGGGAAAGGCTTCGAAATGATCGGATGCCGCGAGCAGCGCGTCCTGGTCGGCCACGGCATCCACCTGCCAAGTTCGCCCGGCCGCAACAACGCCGCGACGCTCCAGCGGAACCCGCGTTAACCGGCGTTCGGCGTCGGCAAGGAGATCGTGCTCGGAACTGTGCGCCGGTGCCGTCATGCTGCGAAACGCTTTCGGAATTGGGATAACTGCCATAGGGAAGTAACGACCGGACAGCACCGCCCGCATGGTTGCAGTTTGGTTCGCCGGGAAGTCAGGGATTGCGCCAGGTGATTGCGCTCGAGGCCTGCCTCCCCTAATAGCTCAGCCAGCACGGCGCGTCGCGCACACAATGGCACCAGGTTCCATGCATCATTTCCACTACAAGGGCGGCATACTGCACGCCGAGAACGTCTCGCTGGCCGAGATCGCCGCCACCGTCGGCACGCCGTTCTATTGCTATTCGACGGCAACACTGGAGCGCCACTACACCGTCTTGAGCGAAGCATTCCGCGGCCAGGACGCGCTCATCTGCTTTGCGGTCAAGGCCAACTCCAACCAGGCCGTGCTTGCCACCATGGCGCGCATGGGAGCCGGGATGGATGTCGTTTCGGAAGGTGAACTGCGCCGAGCCCGTGCCGCCGGTGTGCCCGCCAACAGGATCATCTTCGCTGGCGTCGGCAAGACCCGCGAAGAGATGGCCTACGCGTTGTCCGAAGGTATTCTTGGCTTCAATGTCGAAAGCGAGCCGGAACTCCGTGCGCTTAGCGCAGTCGCCGCCGAGATGGGCAAGACCGCCCGCGTCGCTCTGCGCGTGAACCCGGACGTCGACGCCAAGACGCACGCAAAGATCTCGACCGGCAAGTCGGAGAACAAGTTCGGCATTCCCTATGGCGATGCCGTGACGCTCTATGCCGAAGCGCGGGACCTGCCAGCTATCGCCGCCACCGGCATCCATATGCACATCGGTAGCCAGATCACCGATCTGCAGCCGTTTCGCGATGCATTCCGCCTGATGAAGGATCTCGTCCTGGAATTGCGCGCGACAGGACATGAAATCTCGCATCTCGATATTGGCGGCGGCCTTGGCGTTCCCTATCGCCATCAGGATGCGGCGCCGCCCCCGCCCGATGCCTACGCTGCCGTCGTCAAGGATGAGCTTGGCGATCTGGGCCTGAAGGTCATTCTCGAACCCGGCCGCATGATCGTCGGCAATGCCGGCATTCTCGTATCCCGCGTTGTCTACGTGAAGGAAGGGGCCGACCGTACCTTCACCATCGTCGATGCGGCGATGAACGATCTGATCCGCCCGACGCTCTATGAGGCCCATCACGACATCCTGCCGGTCGAGGAAAAGCTGCTGAGCGCGCCTCCCGTGCAGCAGGACATTGTCGGTCCCGTTTGCGAAACTGGTGATTATCTCGCGTTGGATCGCAATCTGCCGCCGTTCCAGTCGGGTGACCTGATGGCGGTCTTGACCGCAGGAGCCTACGGCGCGGTCATGGCATCGACATACAACACGCGCCGGCTTGTCCCTGAAGTGATGGTGCGGGGCGAGGCGATGGCGGTGGTGCGCCCGCGCCAGGATTACCAAGATTTAATTGGGCTCGACCGCCTGCCGGATTGGCTGGAAACATCTGTCTGAACGAGCCTGCGTGCGTCGCCAATGCCGGAAAATGGGCATTGGCGAGGCCTCGCAAACGGTGTTTAGGCTCGCCCTGAGTGATGCCGTCGCACATAAGCCTTCATCAAGGCTTGATCTGCTTTGACAGATGCAAGCTGGGCTACCCATGCTAGATTTCAGGCCATGACAAACGACGATCAAGCGCCCGATCTCAACCGGGCGTCCCTGGAGCGCAAATTCGAGCGCAAGGTGCGGCGGAGCCGATGGGCGCTGCTGTTTGAACGCCTTTGGCCACGGCTGTGGCTACTCGTTGGCATTGGCACGCTGTTTCTTGTCGTGACGGCGCTGGGCGTATGGCCCCAGCTCAACGACCCGGCGCATTACGTGCTGTTGGGCGCGTTCGGGCTGGCACTCCTTGCAGCTCTCGTTCTTGCAGTGAGAACGCCGTGGCCGTCGCGCGAGGAGGCTGTGCGCCGCATCGAACGGGTGTCGGGCATCGCGCATCGCCCGGCAACGTCCTACGACGACACCTTGTCGGCCCCTTCACCCGACGGCGTCAGCGAGAAGCTGTGGCGGGCACACCGCGAACGCCTCGCCCGCGCCATGCAGGGTTTGCGCGTCGGTTTGCCGACACCGCGCACCCATCGTTTCGACCCCTTGGCGTTGCGGGCTCTGGCACTGCTTGCGCTGGTGCTGGTCTTTGGATTGGCGGGGCGTGAGCTTGGCGCCAGCCTCAAGGATGCGTTCCGTTTCTCCGGTGCCCGCATGTTGGCGGCAGCGCGCCTCGATGCATGGGTCACGCCGCCAGGCTACACCGGCAAGGCACCGGTCATGCTGGCGGACGGTGCGCGCACCGCCGCTGAGGGGCCACTTCTGGCAGCGCAAGGCGCGCTCATCGTACCAAGCCGTAGCGCTCTCATTGTGCGCTCCAGCGGTGCCCGCAACCTTGATCCCGTTCTCGAGGTGCAAACGCTCGGCAGCGAGACGCCCGAGATCATCAAGGCTGAGACGCCGCAGGGTGGTGGTGCATCAGCGGTCAGCGCGGAGACGTCCACCGTCACCGAGCTGCGCTACGAGTTGACACGCTCCGCGCGCATCCGCGTGCTGGCGCTTGGCAGCGAGATGGCTGCTTGGACTTTCGACGTCACGCCCGATCTGCCGCCGGAAATCTCCATGTCGAAGCCGCCCGAAAGGTCGGCACGCGGCGCCCTCAAGCTCAGCTACAAGGTGAAGGACGACTATGGCGTGGCTTCAGCGCAGGCGCGCGTAGCCAAGTTGCCGCCGAAGGATAGCGGACCTGACCGGTTTGTCGGTGCCTGGGCGAACAAGAAGTTGACCGGCCCCCGTCCGCCGCATGAACCCCCGCCCGTCTTGGCACTGAAGCTGCCGCGTGCGGGCGCAACCGAGGCGGAAACCCAGACCCACCTGGAGTTGGGCAGCCATCCTTGGGCGGGGCTCAAGGTCAAGCTGTGGCTGGAGGCGCGCGACGTGGCCGGCCAGGTCGGCCGCAGCGAGCCGATCGAAATCGTCCTTCCGCAGCGCCGCTTCGACAATCCTGTCGCCCGCGCGGTGATCGAGCAGCGGCGCAAGCTTGTCGAGGACCCGCGTTATCGTCGCGACGTTTTGACGGCGCTCGACGCACTGACACTGGAGCCGGAAGGCTTCCTCGACGACGTGCCATCATACCTCGGCTTGCGGTCCGCCTACCATCGTCTGCGGCGGTCTAACGAACGCGCGGTTCGCAACTCGGTAATCGAGCAGCTCTGGCATGTCGCGGTTCGCATCGAGGATGGTGATCTGTCCGAAGCCGAACGTCGGCTGCGCGAGGCACAGGAAAAGCTGTCCAAGCTTCTCGAGCAGGGCGGCTCCGACCAGGAAATCGCCGAGGCGATGAAGGAACTGCGCGACGCCCTCAACGATTACATGCGCGAACTCGCCGAGCAGAACCAGGAACGTCAGGACCAGTTCGACGGCCAGAACAAGGATCAGCAGTTCCTGTCGTCCCAGGACCTCGACCGTATGATGAAGAACATCGAGGAAATGGCCAAGAACGGT
The DNA here is from genome assembly GCA_020442165.1 of Hyphomicrobiaceae bacterium. Taxonomy (GTDB): domain Bacteria; phylum Pseudomonadota; class Alphaproteobacteria; order Rhizobiales; family Hyphomicrobiaceae; genus JAEUMD01. Next base: position 76,022 of record JAGRKV010000064.1, read on the forward strand.
TCGCGCGAGCAGGCTCAGCAGATGCTGTCTGAGTTGCGCGATCTGCTCGATCGCCTCCAGTCACCAAAGGAGAGCGCCGAGCAGAACCAGAAAAGCCGCGAGATGATGGAGAAGATGGATCAGCTCGGGAACCTCGTCGGCAAGCAACAGCAGTTGATGGACGACACCTTCGGCAAGATGCGCAAGGAAGGTGAGCGCGGCGAACAGGGCGAGCGTGGCGGCAGCCAGCAGCCCGGCCAGCGCGGACAGCAGCGCCAGGGCCAGCGTGGCGAGCGCGGCCAGCAGGGCCAACGAGGTCAACAAGGCCAGCAGGGCCAGCAGGGTGAGCGCGGACAGCAGGGCGAGCGTGGCCAGGGGCCGGCCGATCAGTCCGGATTGGGCGCCCGTCAGCGCGCACTGGCCGATGAACTCGATCGCCTGCAGCGCGGACTCGATGAACTGGGGCTGGGCCGTTCAGATCAGCTCGATGAGGCTCGCAAGGCGATGGAAAACGCCGAGCAGGCGCTGGGCGATCAGGATTTGGAGACGGCAACCGACGAGCAAGGCCGCGCACTCGATCAAATGCGCCAGGGCGCCCAGCAGATGGCACAGCAGATGCTGAAGAACATGCCGCAGCGCTATGGCCAGAACGGCGATGCGCCGCGCGATCCGCTGGGCCGTCCGCAGCGCTCGCAAGGACCTGATCTGGGAACCTCCGTCAAGGTGCCCGATGAGATCGACCGGCAGCGTGCGCGTGAAATCCTCGAAGAGCTGCGTCGCCGCATCGGCCAGCAAACCCGCCCGTCCAACGAACTCGACTACATCGAGCGGCTGTTGAAGCGGTTCTGAGACCGGCGCTCAAGGTTGCGGAAGTACCTGCACCTCATCGCAACCTCTCAGCAGCAATCCAGCGCCGCTCGAACTTTCGCGTGCGGTTCAACAAGAACGACGATAGCAACCTATTCCACAAGGACGCCACGTTCTATGCGATGGACGGGTTGACTTAGCTTCGCGTCGCGAGATCGCAAACAACCAGCGTGGCGCTACGGCGCCACCACCGGCGTCGGTGTGATGCGATAGCCAATCCCGCCGACCGCCTGATGCGCGATGAGCGTCGTAGAGAAGTTTCCATAGACGGGCTTCTCGCCATTCCACCAGCGCAGGAACTGGCGCAAGAGGTCGCCGGGCATGTTGAAGTTCTTCCAGCTTTCATCACCCGTCAGGCTTCCCGCGAGCGATGCCCAGCTAAGCTTGTATTCCAGATAATAGGACATGCGCCCGACGCGCAGCTCGACACCGGCGATGCCGCTCGCGGCCGGACCAGCGTACTGGTATTCGTTCGTGCGGTTGGCAAGTTTCTCATCCTTGAACCACACCTCGACGTGCGGAATGGCAAAGCCCGCGCCGAAGCCCGCATAGGGCCTGATGCGTGGTGAAAGCCCAGCGAAGCGCAGGACGCCGCCGAACAACAGCATGTTCTGCCCGTGCGTGAATTCGAAGCGGTTGAACACGTCGGTCAGCTTCAGCTTGTTGGGCGCCTGCTCACCCTTCAGCGTGCCTTCTGTCTCTACAGTCTCGATGACGGGGTTGGAGAGTTTGCGTCCATGCGCCCCTTTGCCAAGCCGCGCCACGGCCTTGTTGTGTAGGAAATCGATCATGAAGCCGGCCGGGCCGAACCAGTCGATGTAGCGCACGCCTCCGTCGATTGGCGGCATCAGCATGTCGCCGTCCCAGCCCATCTGCTTCAGTTTGATGTCGGTTCCGTCGTTGCGCGTCAGCTGCGTGTCGCTCGGGTAGTACCACGGCTGCGCGAGATAGAAGCTCGCCACCTTTTCGCGGTCGAGAAATTGCGAGCGTGCTTCGCTGCTTTCATCGGATGCGTGGTTGCCGGTGTTTGCGGCTCCACCCGTGACGTCGCTCATCGGCATGATGTCGAGGGTGCTCGACACGATTGTCGCCACCATTGCCAGCAGGCCCATTGCGGCATCGATGTGCCCCTTGCCCGGCCGCTTCGCCACGACAGCGGGCCAGAACGCCGACTGCAATGTGTTCATCGATCAATTCCCCTGGAATTCCTACCCTCAGCTGCGATCGAAACAGCCCGATCCTGAGCTACCCGATTGCGCCCGATGCGTCCACATTGCCGTGGTTCTTATTTGTGGCCGAAAATGAGCATAAGTCGCCCGAATTCACCCTCAAGACGGGCGATAGACGGATGCCAGCCGGTCCAGCATGCGGCGCACGGCAACGATCTGTGGCGCCCGGCGGGTGAGATAGTCGCGTCCGGTGTAGCCCCACCAGTCCCAGCAGCCCTGCGGATTGAAAGCAGCTGTGGCGGCCTGCGGAAACAGCACGATCAGACGGTTGGTGTCGGCCCACCGGCTGAAACCCGTTTCGCGGACAAATGCATCGCCGACCAGTGAGCGATTCTGCGCACAGCCATGGAACGCAATATGGACGCGACACCGTTTCGCTGAATCCTGGCCAGGATCCCGGCAAGCATTTGGAACGTACACCATGCCACTGTCTTCCATGCCGTGCGCGGCCAGATCGCGCGTGAATGGTCGCTGGTCGAAGACGAGATATTCGCCTGCAGGCGCACTGGAGGGCGGCTGCAGCGGTCCATAGATGAAAGAGAGTAGATCGCCAGCCTGGTCATAATCGCAATCGACCACATAGGGCTTGCCGGTCGAGTCGCAGGAAAGACCGGAGCTCTCGGTGACGAAGGCATGACCGGCGTCATAATTCGCGACGAGCTTCAGCTGATTTTCCGGTACGCCGAGATCGCGATAGAACTGCCCGGCTGCGGCGACGATCGCCGGCACCACCGTATGATCGGCTTTGCCAGTGAAGAGATAAACGCGATCCGAAACGATGCTTGCAACAGGGTCGATATCGTTGTGCTCGGCCAGCCGGGCGGCACGTTCAGCGAGCAGTTGGGGATTGGGCACGCCCCAGATCCGCATGGCATCCAGCATGCAGCCGTTGATCGCCTTGGTGATGTTGAGAAAGGCCGAGCCGGGACCTGGCATCATATCGGCGAACAGGCTTTCCGCGCAGCCATAAGGACCGCCCGCGATGATCGCAGCCCCAACGACGATGCGGCCATGCGCGAGTTCGAACTGGCCGGCCATGTAGGCGCCAGATGAGATGCCCGAGACCGATGTCTCGTTGATCGCGCCACCCAGAGCCGGCAGTTCCGTGCTCGTCTCATTCCGGCAAGCAGTGACGAAGACGCAGGCAAGCGCCGCTACGAGCAACGCAGCGAAGCGCGTGGCACCTGCGGCCGGCTTGCTCGCAGAGCGCAGGGGCCCCGCTGACTTCGGGATGGACAATCGTCGCATGTTCACCGTGCGCTGTTGCCTAGGGCATGTTTAGCTGAAGTGAATAGCGGTCCAGCGTGAAAAACATGCCCATAACAAAAGGATAAAGCGTGTTTCTGGTTCCATCGAAAATAAACGCGCTCTGATGGGCAGCGAATCTATCGCGAAGACGCGCGCCGCGAAACCCTGCCAACGGTCAGCGGGCGATCATCAGCGCAACCGAACGGTAACGCGGTCGACCTGACCGTGAGCGTCGATCACCGAAAGTTTGTAGAAACCGCGGCCATCTGGCTGCCAGACAAGATCGCGCCGGTGCGCGGCGGCCCCAACGGGCTTGCCATCGACAAGCCATGTCAGCGGCAACGTGCCGCCCTCCGCCTTGAGCATCAGCGGATCGGGTGCAGCGGTGTCCGAGGCGGCTTCGACCTCGACTTCCGCTCGGTCAGGAGGAAAGGCGATCGCCAGCGTCCGCTCTAGGTAAGGACCGGAAGTCCGGCGTTGGCCGGGCTCGGCAAAACGCTTGAGCGGCGGTGGCAATTCGCTGCCCGCCACCCGGAGCGTGCCTGCAGGTGCTGAGGGCAGCGGAGCGCGTTGCGCGCCGATCCGGGCAAAAGCATCGAACAACATGGGTGCCGCCGCGCCATGTCCCATCAGCCCGGGAGTCGATGCGTTGTCAGGCCGGCCTACCCACACCGCGACGACGTGGCGGCCGTCGTATCCGATCGCCCAGGCGTCGCGGTAGCCATACGAGGTTCCCGTCTTGTAGGCGATGCGCCCGCCACGCGCATAAGCAGGTGGCGGCGCGTCCTTCAGGATGTCGGTCACATACCAGGCGGCAATCGGCGACAGGAGGTGACGCGGGCGCCGCTCGCTTTGCCCTTTGAGAAGTAAAGCCCCCGCCGCCTCGATGTCCTTCTGGCGATGCACGAGTGCGATTGGCGAGCCGCCGCGGGCAAGTCCGGTGTAGAGCCCCGCCATGTCCTTGAGAGTGAATCCGACCCCGCCAAGCGCTACCGCCAGAGACGGCTCAGTCGATTGAGCGAACTGCGGCGAGAAGCCAGCACGTTTCAAGCGCGCGACAAACCGGGCTGGTCCAACGCGATCGAGCGTCTTCACGGCGGGAATGTTGAGAGAGTGGGCTAGTGCCGAACGTATTGTCACCGTTCCCCTGAAATCTTCGTCGAAATTCTTAGGAGTATAGCTGCCGAAGCGAACCGGCCGGTCCTCGATCAATGTTTCGGGATGCGCAAGTCCAAGTTCGAACGAAAGCCCATAGACGAACGGCTTCAGCGTCGAACCTGGGGATCTAACGGCCTCCACCATATCGATGGAACCAAAGCGCGTCTCGTCAAGGTAATCGGCGGAACCGACAGAGGCGAGGATCTCCCCCGTCTGGTGATCGGCGACCAGGATTGCGCTCGACAGGCGCGGGCCGAGCAGCGCGGTCTGTTGCCGCGCGAGTGTTTCCAGGCTCTCCTGCAGCGCCCGGTCGATGGTCAGCCGATGCGCGCGCTCAGTGGGTGCGGCTGCAACTTCTGCTTCGGTAAGATGTGGCGCGACAAGCGGGAACGCTCGGCGAAGCTTGGGCATTGGTTCGGTGCGCGCGCGATCGGCTTCGGCGCGCGAGATGACACCACCGGCAACCGCGCGGTCGAGCACGCGGGCACGCGCCCGCACGGCCGATCCGGGATGCCGATCGGGACGTCGCGCTTCTGGTGACTGCGGCAGTGCCACGAGTAGCGCGGCCTCGCCGACCGACAGTCGCTTGGGCTCCTTGCCGAAATAGGCGAGTGAAGCCGCACGCACACCCTCCAGGTTGCCGCCGAACGGTGCGAAGCGAAGGTAAAGATTGAGGATCTCGTCCTTCGACAGTTTCTCTTCGATCTGCAAGGCCCTAACGATCTGCCGCAGCTTGCCAGTGGCGGACCGCTCATGGCGCTCTTCGATGAGACGCGCCACCTGCATGGTGAGGGTCGAGGCGCCCGATACGATGCGGCCATGGCGGGCGAGCTGCAATGCGGCGCGGCCTATGGCACGCGCGTCGACGCCATGATGCTTGCGGAAGTTCTTATCCTCGAATGCGAAGAGGATGGACAGATAGCGCTTGTCCACGTCGGCAACGCTGACTGGCAGGCGCCAGCGGTCACTCGACGTCGTGAACGCACGCAACAGGCGGCCTTTGCGATCGACAACGACAGTCGAGAGATCCTGCGCGACTTCAAGCGGCGGCGGCCCCATCTGCTTCTTGGCAATCGTCAGCGCCGCCCAGCCCGATCCGAGTGTCAGAACGGCGGCAGCCGCCATCGCCAGCGCGATGCGGGGCACCAGGCGATGCCAGCGCCGCCGGTTGGTCCCCGCGACGGCGGGGGACACCGCCGCAGGGACGTTCCCAGGCACGGGGATGAACGTGCCGGAGGACTGCTTTGTGTTATTGCGCGGCGCGCTGGTCATCGCACACGCTCACTCCTTGCCGCTGACGATCAGCGTACCCGCAGCCGTGCGCGCATAGCGCTCGGGACGGTACATATCCTCGACGGTTGCCGCCGGATGGACGAAGGTGCCAGGCGTCACCGCGCGAACGATGTAAGCCGCCGTGGCCGTGCGCAGTGGCCCTTCCTTGGTTCCCATCGGGTCGGCGGGGTCCGTGCTGGTGTTGCTGGAACCGCCTGTCGTGAACAGGTTGAAGGCAGCAACGAACCTGTCGTCGCGGAACTCGGCGTGCTCGGGATTGATGGTGCCCGCAAGCCAGCCGAGCGTCTTCAGGTCACCCGATTGAATGAGCCGTGGGTTCTCGATCTCAAGCCCGGCGGGCAGCCGGTCGACGAGTAGCACACGACCGCCCTCTTCCCGCGTCTCCACCTTCACCACGACGACCAGCCGCTCGTTCTGGGCAATCGTGGCCTTGCCACCGTCGCCGCTGGCAAGCGACACTTCCTTGCCATCGAGCGTGTAGTAGCTGCGGGTGATCTTGAAGCCCTTGGCAACGGCAGGCTCGGGCGTCAGCGCGGCGCCGATGACGGAGACCACGACATCGATCGCGGCATCGCCATCGTTGCGCAGGATGAGACCGCCATCCTTGCCGATCTCCGCCGGCTCCAACTGACGCAGGACTGGTGCTTGCAGCGGCGCGCCGCCAAGCGACAGCCTCGCCTGGGCAGCGTTGTCGGCAAGCGCGTTGGCTGCGAGCAGCATCCACGCCTGTTCCTGTGTCGAGGTATAGCCGCGCGCGGCGTAGGCCTTGGCGATCACATCGACGAGCCGCGGCGCTTCCGCCTTGGCGATGCCGACCTCCGAAGCAAGCGTGACCAGTGCCGCGCCGTCTCGCAGGTCGGAACCATAGTCGCCGCGTGATAAGGCGCTGGACGTTGCATCGAGCGACGCGATCGCCGCATTGAACGCGCGCTCTGCTCGCGTCTTGTCGCCCATCATCGCCAGTGCCGCACCGATCTGAGCTTTCGCGAGCGGCGTTGAGAACCGCTCGATCCGCGTGTCGGCATAGTAGCGAAGCTCACCAATCGGTGCGCGTCCGTTTCTAGCGAGCACGTAGAGGGCATAGGCACGGTCCTCGCCACCCTTCTCAAAGTCCTGGGCGTAGGCGATGAAGTTCTGCAGCCGGTCGATAGCCTGATTGAAGGCCTCTGGCCTGACGTCGAATCCTGCATCTCGGGTGCGCGTCAGGAAGTCTGCAACGTAGGCGGTGAGCCACAGGTCAGGCTCGTTCGGTCCCCAGATGCCGAACGCGCCGGAGCTGTCCTGCATCGAGAAGACGTGGTCGATGGCCTTTTGCACGCGCTCCTTCAACGCCTTGTCCGTGCCAAGCCCGATGCGGCTGGCGATTGCGTTTGCATAAACGAGAGGCAGCGCGCGCGACACCGTCTGCTCGGCGCACCCATAGGGGTAGCGGTCCAGCTGGGTCAGCAGGCTCGGCACGTCGAAGCGGGCCTGTGGTCCTGCAGACAGGTTGATGCGCGTGCGGCTCTCGATCATGTCGGCCACGAGATCCTTCGACAGCGTCAGGCTGCCGCCGTTCGCGGCGATCTTGGCGACGGTGGTGCGCTTGACGTCACCGGCCGGCGGCTTCACGTCGAGCGTCAACCGGCGCTTCACGTCGATGCCGCTCGGCCCCTTGATGCGGATGTCATAGGCGTGAAGGCCAACGGCATCCGGCTTCAATGCAACCCGTTCGGCGGAGCGTTTGCCGGGCTTCAGGTCGAGCGCCTTGTCTGCCAGCCGGACCTTGGGCGCACCCTCGACATCGGCTGGCGAGCGCTCCACCGTCATCTGGTAGAGAGCCTCAGGCCCGTCCACGTTCATCATGTCGAGCGTCAGGCGGGCTTCGTCGCCAAGCGTCAGGAACCGTGGCGAAGTCAACGTCACTGCAATCGCATCACGCACGATCAGGGTCTTGTCCGCAGAGCCGACCTTGTCGCCGCTCCAGGCCACCGCCATCAGTCGCAGCGCGCCGTTGAAGTCCGGCAGGTCGAACGTAACGCTCGCTTTGCCGTTGGCGTCCACGCTGGCGATGCCCGAGAACAGGGAGACGATCTCCTCCACCGGAGGCGAGCCCTGCATCGCTGGTCCGCCGCCATCACCGCCGGAGCGCAGCGTGCCGCGTTCAGCGCGCATGCCGTCGATCAAGCGGCCATAGAAATCACGGATCTCGGTGCCGAGCTTGCGCTGGGCATAGAACCAGTTCTGCGGCGCCGGCGTCTTGAAGCCGGTCACGTTGAGCACGCCAACATCGACAGCGGCGACCGTCACGCGCGCCTCTTCGCCAGCTTTCAGTCCGGTCAGCGTGATCGGCACCGTGAGCTGTTCGCCACCCTTCACCTTTTCAGGCGTATCGAGGGCGATTGAAAGCGTGCGCGCGGCGGGATCAAGACCAAGCCAGGCAAGCCCGAGGGCACGGCCCGGCATGCGCTTCAGAGCCTCGTCGATAGGACGATACATCAGCGCGGTGACATAGGCGCCTGCGCCCCACTCAGCCTTGACGGCAATCGGAACTTCAGTGCCGCCCTTCTGCACCTTCACTTCCTTGAGGTCGTGCAGCGTCGAGCCGAGCACGGCGATCAGCGCGGTGCCGTCGTATTTCGATGCAATGCGCAGCTTCGCCGTCTCACCAGCCTTGTAGTTAGGCTTGTCGAGCGCCACGTCGAGCACTTCCGGGCTATCTGGATTGTCGCCGCTGACAAACCAGCCGGAGTTGAAGGCATAGCTTGATGCGGCGGGAACTTCTCCCGAGGTCGTCGCTTCAAAGCGATACCGGCCATAGCTGACGGCAGTGGTAATGGCGGCCGGGGCATCGGCAGCGATGTCGATCGTGCCGCTTGCCGCCTTGCGTGTGAAGGTCACGGACTCGTAGGACCACACACCGTCGCGGGCATACCACTGCCAGCTCGTTTCAAGCCGCATCAGCTGCCAGTTGACGGTCTTGGCGGCGCTCCGCTTGCCATCCGCGTCGAGGTGGATCAGCTCGAAGCGAGCTTCCTTCGTCGTGGCTTCCTCGTCGCTGAGATCCTCCGCCTTGAACAGCGGCTTGATGCCGATGCGCGGACGCGGCGTTGCCACCGGCATCGTTATGCTGCGCTCGATGCCGCGACCGCCGGGCTCTTTCAGTCGCAGCAGCACTTGCGCTTCGAGCGGCCGCGCGGTGTCGGGAATCTGCGGCAGCATGACCGGAACGTCCGCGCTGCCGTCTGCATTCGTGTTGACGAGGTTCTCAAGAGGCTGGCGGACAGGATTCACCACCTCGTCGGCCAGACCAAAGCTATAACCGGGGTATTCAGGCAGATAGCCCGCAACCGGCTTGACGATGATGTCGCCTTCAAGCGCCAGATCAGCGGCCGGCGGGCCATAGAGATACTTGCCCGCAACCTTGATGGTAGAAGCAACCTCGGGCTTCATCGCCTGCTCAGGTGGTGTCAGCTTCATGTCGAGCCGTTCGGGCGTGAAGTCCTCGACCAGGAACGCGACCTGTGCAATCGCCTCCGCTTTCGGATCGGCATGAAGACGCGCGCGCCAGGTTCCCGTCTGAGATGCGCTCTGCAGGAAGAGATCCGTCGTGCGGCCGCCCAGTCCCTTGTCGCCAAGAACGATGCGGCGATGCTCGACACCGTCGGGCCGTGACACGATCAGCGTCATCGGCGTCGTCACCGCGCTACCGGCCCCATCGCGCACGATACCGGAAACATGCACGGTCTCGCCCGGCCGATAGACGCCGCGATCGGTATAGAGGTAGCCGTCGATGGCGCCCGGTGCATCGCGCCCCTTGACGCCACGGTCGGACAGATCGAATGCGGCTGTGGTGAGGTCGAGGAAGGCATATTCGGCGCCGCCCTCTTTTTCAGCGATCATGATCGCAGGCGCCAGACCGCCTTCGCCCTTCGCTAGATTGGGGGCAAAGCGGGCATAGCCACGCGCATCGGTTTCTGAAGAGGCCAGAACCTCGTTGTTGCGCGCAACGAGGCGCACCTTGACGCCCGTTACAGGTGCTGCCGTGGCCAGCGAGCGGACGAACGCATGCATGCCGTCATCGCCGGTAAATGCCGTAAGCCCCAGATCGGAGACGATGAACCACTGCGATGCAATCGCGTTCTCGCTCGATGTCTTGAGGACCGGCTTGGCGATCATGGCATAGGCGCCCGGCTTCAGCGTGCCGACCGCATCGCCGACCGGAACCGCCGTCGTGACCTCCGCATTGAGCTTGGGCGTCACCGGAAGCTCGCCGGAGTAGATTTTTTCGCCGGAACGGTTCTGGATCGTTTCGACATCCCACGTCGAAAGTTGGCGTGACAGATCGCCGTTCTGCAGCGCGGATGCCAGGTTGCGGTCGCCGATCCGGTAGATTTCTATCGCCACTGCGCTGGTGTTGATGGAGACGAGCGGAATGCCCTGCTGGCCGCGGCTTGGCAGCACATAGGCCCTGCCGGAAAAGCGCACGGCTGGCTTGCGATCCGGCACATAGATGGCGACGTCGATGGTCTTTGAGAGCGTTTCGCCAACATCGGAAGGCAGACCGGCCTTGAGCTGGATCTCGTAGCGTTCGCCGTGCTTCAGCCCGTCGATGCACAGTTGCTTGCCTTCGGCGCTGACGCCATCGGGATCCTTGCCGCCAACGTTGACGTATTTGGAAAAGTCGATCTGGCCGCGCGCGAGCGTTTCGGAGAACTGCAGACAGGCGCGTGGGCTCTCCGCTTCGCTGTCGGTCCGGTAGTCGGTCATGCGGAAGCCATGCTGCGCCATGAGCTTGTCGAGATCGCTCTGCGCCTGCGCATCCGCAACGAGCGAAAGCGATGCCTTGAGCGATTCAATCGCTGGCCGCCAGAACGCGCGCCGCTGCAGAGCTGCACTCAGCGCTGCAAGTGCGCGTGCGCGAGTTGCCTTGTTCGTTGCCCGGGTCTGCGCGATGTAGGCCGCGCCCGAAGCGTTCACCGGCAGGTCGTAGCGCTCCGAACCCTTGTTGGGGTCAGGCTGTATGGCAAGAAGAGACAGCGAAAGCCCGATCCAGGCATCTGCATTGTCCGGAGCGGCGACAACAGCCATCGCGTAGTGCCGCGCGGCCTCGCGCGCATCCTTGGCCATCGCTCGTGAGCCCTGAGCGATGAGGTCCGCCGGCCGCTGCCGGCCCGGCTTCCAGTACGATTTCAGATATGTCTCGTAGCGCTCGCCGTCCTTGGCGAGGCCATTGTGAATGAAGGTTGCCGTTTCCGCCTGAGCCCGGGAGATGTCGAAAGCCATGTAGGCGAGTGCTGCGGCTGTCAGCATGGCAATGCCCAGCAGCAGCGCCGAAAAGAGCTTGTCGAAATATGTCATGGGAACGGACCTCAATTTGCGCAGGGCGATGCACCGCTTGGCAGATGTCGCCATCACTATCTGCGCCCGCCAGCAATCCGTGAAGCCAAACACCCAGGAATGACGGGACAGCGGCGGTAGTGCGGGACTTGTCGGAACTTTCCGATACCTGCGTCCTTTTTTCGCTGCTTACCCCTCTGAGCCAACACCGCTAACCCGCTGGCGGGCTTCGGGGTTGACCGCGCACCCGGTTGGGCCGGGACAATTGCGCCGATGGTATCGGCCAACCGAGATCATTGATTTTCGTCACTGTTTCCACCGGAACAGCGCGAATTCCCGGCCTGCGGCAATGTCTCCTCAAGCACCACGATGGTGGCAACACAGAGCCAAGGAGACGAGACATGCAGTACCACGGAGAAATCACCAAATTCCGCGATGATATCGGTTTCGGCGTAATCGTCGCAGAGAATGGCCGCAAGTTTCGGTTTACCAAGTCGGACGTCATCAATTCCTCTGGCCACTTGGTTGGCCTAACGGTCGACTTCGTCGTCGTCGCAAACCGGCCGACCGACATCATTCTCCTCAACGGCACGCCTTGGACCGTGTTTGGTCCGGCTGGTCGTTCGTGAGCCTGATAAAGCCGGAGAACGAGATCATGAGCCACGCATTCGATTTGACCGATCTGCCCAAGGCCGCGCCTGAAACATTGGCGCTTGCTCTCGGGATCCTGATTGAAGATGGCCGTGCACTTATTCTGATGCGCGGTGCAACCTCCGAGGATCGCGCCCGTCTGGAAGAACGCTTCTGGCACCGCTTCACCGGTTCGACCCAGGATGGCGTGGTCGCCCTCCTGCGGTTGTGGAGCTTGGTCGATGTTTTCCAGGCCCGGCGCATGCGCGCACTGCTTCTCGACCGCGGCTACGCGCTGCTGGCAGACGCCATCCGCGTGGCCGCCGAACAGCGCATCAACGTGACCTGGGGTTTCAATCCTCAGCGCATGCTGGTGGCACTGCGCAAGCGCCGTCCCAATCTGCGCGTCGTCGGCGGATCGCCGCGCGAGCGCGACGTGCACTACCCGATCGCGGCCTGATCTAACGGCAGCCTCCGAGATCGACGATGCCCGGCCATCGCTATCAGTCAAGCGCACCGCTCTTGCGGTTGTCGTATGCTGGCGGGTTGGGTGCAGTCATGTGGGCTGTAGAGCGATTCCGACCAAGACGGAATCGCTAAGGCCGCGACTGTGGCCCGGCGCCTTGCGCCGCCCTCGCGGAGCAGCCCGAGCGATAGCGAGGATTAGCTGCGTGAGCGAAGATATCTAGATCGTTTCGACGTAAGCCTGAAACGATCTAGTCAGCGGCAGTCGAAATGGAATCGATCGAAGCTCATGCCCGCCGGGGTGTGTTCACGGTGAATGGGCCGCGCTGCTTTTTGCACCCGGCGCAGAAGTTTTCCGAAAGGCGTCCGGTGCATCCGCGGTGCGTATCCATGCCGTGAGCCGCGGCAGTATCTCGCGCCGAAAGCGGGAGCCATTAAACACACCATAGTGTCCGACGCCCGGTTGCACGTAGAGCTGGCGGTGTCCGGATGGAATGTTCGGGCAAATAAAGTGCGCTGCCGATGTCTGCCCGACCCCGCAAATGTCGTCGCGTTCGCCCTCGACCGTGAACAGCGCGGTTTTCTTGATCGCTGAGCAATCCACCAGCATCCCCCGGTGCTGAAAGATGCGCCGCGGCAGGGCATGTTCCTGGAAGACGCGCTCGATCGTTTCCAGGTAGAACAGGGCGGGCAGGTCCATGACCGCCAGGTATTCTTCGTAAAAGTCGTTGTGCTGGCGCACCGAGTCTTCATCGCCGCGGATCAGGTGCTGGAACAGCTCGACATGGGCATTGGCGTGGCGCTGCAGGTTCATCGTCATGAAGCCGGTGAGTTGCATGAAGCCGGGATAGACCTTGCGCATGAAGCCGGCATTCGGGAACGGCACATGCGCAACGATATTGTTCTCAAACCAGGCGAGCGAGCGTTGTTCCGCCAGACGGTTCACGGCGGAAGGGGCGATCCGCGTATCGATCGGTCCGCCCATCAGCGTCAGCGAGCGGGGCGTCGCCGGGTCATCCGCAGCAGCCAAGATGGCGGTGGCGGCCAATGCAGGGACCGATGGCTGGCACACAGCGATGACGTGCGTGTTGGGTCCGATGAGATTCAGAAACGCCAGGATGTAATCGATGAAGTCATCGAGGCCGAAATCGCCCTCGTAAAGCGGCACATCCCGCGCATCGACCCAATCAGTGATGTAAGCGTCATGCTGCGGCAGCAGCGCCCGTACCGTGCCGCGCAACAATGTTGCGTAGTGGCCCGAAAGCGGGGCGATCAGCAGCACCTTGGGATCGTTACGTTTGGCAGTGATTTCCGGATCGCGCATGAAATGCAAAAGCCGGCAGAAAGTGCGCCGAGCGGTAACGTCCTCGCGCACCTTGACCGGAACGCCGTCGATCTCGATCTCGTCAATTGCGAATTCCGGCTTTCCGTATCGCCGGGTCAGACTCTCGAAGACGCCGCACGCGGCGGACATGACCCGCGCCTGGGGCGTCATCGAGAACGGATTGAACGGGAAATCGACCATCGCCCGCAGGGCACGATTGGCCAGCCGCATGGGCGACAGCATGACGTGCGCCATTTCATATGCGTGATAATGCATTTTTCGTGCAGTCTCATTCGGCGGGTACTTCGATCAAGCCGCGTGCACGAGTGCAGCATTGCTCAGCATCAAGGTCAAGAACATGCGTTTACCCAGGTGAACGAGGCATCGCTTCGCAGCGGGGAGGCACTTGGCGCGACCTAATCGGGGGCAGCCGGGCTCGGCCTGGTCTGGGCCTTCGTCTGCGGGAAAAGCAGGTCCACGAACCGCTCGGCGGTGGGGGCTGGCTCATGATTGGCGAGCCCGGGCCGCTCGTTGGCTTCGATGAAGCAGTAATCAGGAGCATCCGGAGCCTTGACGATGAGGTCGAACCCCACCACCGGCATGTCGAGCACGGCCGCCGCCTTGCACGCCGCTGCGGCAAGCTCGGGGTGCAACTGCTCTGTGACGTCGTGAATGGTGCCGCCGGTATGGAGATTGGCGGTCTTGCGGACGACCAGGGTCTCTCCCTCGGCCAGCACATCGTGGAGCGAGTGTCCGGCCTGACGCACGCACCGCTCTGTTTCCGCGTCGAGCGGTATGCGGCTCTCGCCCTTGGTGGCCGCTGACCGGCGGCGCGATTGTTTGTCGATCAGTGCCATGATGGCGTGTTTGCCATCGCCGATGATGCTGGCCGGCTTGCGGATCGCCGCGGCGACCATGTTGCCGCCGATGACGATGATGCGCAGGTCTTCCCCGGTCACGAACTCTTCCGCCAAGACTCGCTCGGACAGGTCACGGGCCTGCCGGAATGCGGCGGCAACGCTCTGCCGTGATCGCAGATCGACTGCAACGCCCTGCCCCTGTTCGCCGCGCGCCGGCTTGACCACCACGCGCTTGAACCGATCGAGAAAGGCAAAGGCTTCGGCTTCATTCTGCACCACCTCCTGGCGCGGAACCGATAGCCCGGCGCGATCAAGCAAACGATGTGTCAAAGCCTTGTCGTCGCAGCGGCTCATCGCTACCGCGCTGGTAAGATCCGATAGCGACTCGCGGCAACAAATCGACCGCCCGCCGAGGGCCAACCGGAACAGGCCGGATTCGGCATCCTCGATGTCAACGGCAATACCGCGCCGCCGTGCCTCGTCGATGATGATGGTGGCATAGATGTTGAGGTCCTGCGTGGGTTGCGGACCGATGAACAGACGCTCGTTGATCGTGTTCTTCATCTTCACCGCGAACACGGGCTGCTGAGTGAAGCCGAGCTTCTCGTAGAGCGCGATTGCATCGGTGTTGTTGTGCATCACCGACAGATCCATATAGCTGCGGCCCGCCGTCTGGTGCGTTGCCGCAAGAGCCAGCACCAGGCTTTGGCCGACACCGGGCAGCGCAGTGCGCGGATCAACGGCAAGCGCCCATAGGCTGGCGCCGTTTTCCGGATCGTCGAAGGCAACCTTGTGATCGACGCCGATAACGACGCCGATCACGCGCCCTTCCGTCTTGTCTTCCGCGATGAGGATGCGCACCGCTGACTGCGGTTTCAAGCTCCCGATGTAGCCGTCGCTGAGCGGCACCATGCCATATCCCGAATAGATGGCATTGATGGCTGCTTCGTCGCTGCGCCGCGCTTTGCGGATCGAGACCCTGCCCGTCGCCGGTCGCTTGAGCTTGGCCGCGTCGAGATCGAGCCTGAAGGTGTGCGAAGGATCGAGGAATAGCGCTTGCGGTGCCTGCGCCAGCACGAGGTGCGGCTGCGCCACATAAAAAGCGATGTCCCGGCGCCCCGGCTGCTCGTCCTGCAGCGAGTCTGCGAGCTGGCGCGGATCGTCGAATGTTTGACCGAAGATCAGACGCCCCCAGCCGCAATCGACGACGGAGGGCAGATGCCTTTCAGCCTTCTTCTGTCGGGCACCAACTTTTGCCTTGCTGCCCTTCGCAACCCGGCCTGATTTCAAGGTGGTTTTTCCGCGAACGCCTTTGTCACCTTCGGTGGTGCCGCTACGCAAATTGCTCATGCCAAGTTCCAATCATGTTTCCGCCAATGGGGCGGGTATCACTTGATGGGCGGTATTTCTGGGCAGTGCGGCCATTCCGCCTGAGCGTTGCTCAGGCGCCGTGTGTCTGCAGCCACATTTCGAGCAGTGCTACCTGCCAAAGCTTGGAGCCGCGCAGGGGCGTGATGTGGCCTTTTGGATCGTCAAGAAGCCGGTCGAGGTACGGCCGCTTGAACAGACCGCGCTCACGCGCGGCGTTCGAGTTGAGCGCATCGCGCACCATGTCGAGTGTCCTGCCCTCGATGTATTTGAGCGCCGGCACCGGGAAATAGCCCTTGGGCCGGTCAATCACCTCTGAAGGGATCACGTCACGGGCAACGTCCTTGAGGATCCCCTTGCCGCCGTCCTTGAGCTTTTCCTCAGGCGGGATCCGCGCCGCCAGCTCGACCAGCTCGTGATCGAGAAATGGCACGCGGGCCTCAAGGCCCCACGCCATCGTCATGTTGTCGACCCTCTTTACCGGATCGTCGACGAGCATCACGGTGGTGTCGATGCGCAAGGCGCGATCGACGGATGTCGCGGCGCCAGCCTGATTGAAGTGGTCACGGACGTAGTCGCCAGCAAAATCATTCTCGACATGCGCTGGTGTCACCAGGTCCTGATAGTCGTCAAAATCCCGGTCGAAGAAGGCGCGCTTGTAGTCGCCCACCGCATCGTTGCTGTCGGCAAGTGGCGGATACCAGTGATAGCCACCGAACACCTCGTCCGCGCCTTGGCCGCTCTGCACGACCTTGACGTGCTGAGATACAGCTTCCGAAAGCAGGTAGAAGCCGACGTTGTCGTGGCTTACCATCGGCTCGGACATTGCCTCGATGACCTGCGGCAGAGCCTCCAGCATGCGGTCTGAGCCGATCATCAATTTGTGGTGGCGCGTGGAGAAGTGCTTCGCGATCAGGTCGGAGTATTGGAACTCATCGCCCTTTTCGCCATTGACCTCCTCAAATCCGATCGAGAATGTTTCAAGTCCTTTTTGACCGGCCTCTGCCAGCAGCCCGACAATGAGGCTTGAATCTACGCCGCCGGAAAGCAGCACACCGACCGGCACGTCGGCAATCATGCGCCGGGAGACGGCCCGCCGCAAAGCCGCGTGGACTTCCTCGCGCCAATCCGATGTACTCTTTGCGAGGTTATCGGCGGAACGCTCAAACCGTGGTTCCCAGTATCGCCAGTCGGTAGACCGGCCATCGGCCTCGTAGATCCGAACTGTCGCAGGGGGCAACTTTCGTACCCCCCTGAATATCGTCTGCGGCGCCGGCACAACAGCATGAAAAGACAGATAGAAGTTCAATGCTTTGTGGTCGATGGAGGTATCCACCCCCCCTGCCGAAAGCAGCGCCGGAAGCGATGATGCAAATCGCACCATCTTGCCGTCCGTCATATGTCCGATGTAAAGAGGCTTGATCCCAAGGCGATCGCGCGCCAGGACTACACGTCCTGTTTCGCGTTCGTGGATGGCAAAGGCGAACATGCCGTTGAAGCGTTCAACAGCAGCTGGCCCCCAAGCATGATAAGCCTTGAGGATCGTTTCGGTGTCGCTGTTGGAGAAGAATTCGTAGCCCAGGGTGGCGAGTTCGGAGCGCAGATCGGCATAGTTATAGATGCAGCCGTTGAAGACGAGGCTGAGACCCAGCTTCGGATCAACCATCGGCTGCCTGCCTCTCGCGGACAAATCAATGATGCTGAGCCGGCGGTGTCCGAAACCGACCGGCCCGTAGGAGACGACGCCCGAGGAATCGGGACCACGTCTCAGCATCGCATGGGTCATGGTTTGCAAGGAGGATAGCGAAGCTTCGCCCCCGTCGAAGCGGAGTTCGCCGCAAATACCGCACATCTTGTTTTTTGTCCTTGTGTCGATCAGTGGCGACCGCACGACGCGGCGCCGAGGCTCCGCATGCAAAATCTGGCAGGCGCGGGCCGAATTATCGGAGCGTGGCCAATGGTTGCCGCCGCTCAATCGAAGTTGCGAGCTGTTACCTAAGGAAGGAATGCTTTGATGTCAAATTTCCAGCTTCAGCAGGGCTTGGCATCGCCCGCAAAAGGCAACGGTCTGTCGCCGGTTAGTTCCGACGAGAGCGTTGGAAAGGTCATACGTTTGCTACGTCGCATCAACCACGCCACGGACTTGCATTCCAAACACCTGATTAAGGCAACCGGTCTCACCACCCCGCAGATCATTGTCCTGAAGACGATCCACGAGCTGGGCGAGGTAACGGCCGGTACGATTGCGGAGCAGGTGTCGTTGAGCCCGGGAACGGTTTCCATGATCCTGGACCGGCTGGAAAGCCACGCACTCATTGAGCGTTACCGCAGCTCAAGGGACCGCCGTGTGGCCCACGCGCGACTCACGCAGACCGGAGTGGCCGTGCTTGAGCGCTCGCCGCCGCTGATGCGCGACACGTTCATCGCGCGCTTTGCGGGTCTGCTTCAGGACGAGCAGGCGCGCATCCTGTCGGCGCTGGTTTCCGTTGCCGACATGATGGATGCAGTCGAGGGCGAGGAACATCCCATCTAATTGCATCGGCGAGGGGCATTTGGATGCGCCCCGGCCAAGCCTGCTGGAAGCAACGAAAAAGGGCCGCACGTTGGCGGCCCTTTCCCTGTTCTCGCTATCAGCCCGGGGCTTCTTAGAAGCGAATGATGCCGCCCGCCGAAAGCTGATGGAAGTTCTCGTACTCAGTTTCCCTCCGGCCATCGGTAGAATCGCCATCATAGTTGCGATAGAGCAGGTAGAGATCCATCGCAGCCGCTTCGATGTTCTGGTTGATGCCAATGCTCCAAGCCTGCAAGTTGGCGCTTGAGAAGGGAACAGCTGCCCCCACGCCGGCAGGCGAGAGACCGACATTCCAATCCTGGTAACCGCCGAAGATGGCAGTCTTGCCGAGCGGGAAGAACTTGCGCTCGATACCAGCAATGATGAACCACTGCTCAGAGGTGTCGTCAAAACCGGTAGGAACGTTGTCATCCCAGCGGATGCCGTAGCCGGCTTCGACGAACAGACCCGTCGGAGCATGCAGAAGGCCGCCGAAGATTCCGAACTGCGAGCAGTTCTGGTCACGATCGGAAGCAGTGAAGCGTTGGCAATTGCGCTCGCTGTTATTGCCATCGCGCCACTCCTGATAGCCGACGTTCATGGCAAGCTTGACGCCGTTGAACTCGCCCGCATAGCGCAGCGCAACGTCCCACTGGTCGTCCTCGCCCCACGATGCCGAGAGCGTGAAGCCTGCGAGCGCCGGCGAATCATAGCGAACCACGTTCATACGGTTGCCTTCACCGATCTGGCCGGAGTCGGTGCTGTTGCCACCCATCAGATTGCGCAGCTGCGGTCCAAAACCGCCGCCCGCCGTCCGCATCTGGAACGAACCGATCATGGCAGCGCTATTCTCGCTCATGAAGTGGCCGATACCAGCAACATGTGCATCGAGCAGACCGTCGGTAGCGGTCGAGAACTGGCCAACCGTCATCTTACCAAGACGCTTGGACTTCAAGTACCAGGCGCTATGACGGACACCAATGCCAGATCCGTTATCGTCGGTGCTTTCAGTGACACCGTCAGAACGCGAGCCAGCAACGCCCAGCTCGATGATGTAGCCCGCAGACCAATCTTCAGTGATCTTGGCGCTGCCAACCAACCGGAAGCGGGTTTGAGCCACCATGTTGGTGACCTGGTAGGTGTTGGTCTCAACGCCGTCATCCCAGAACAGGACTTCCTCGTTGACCCAGCCCGAAACCGTCAGGCTGACCTTGCGGTTGCCCTTGCGGGCCGTTGTCGCCTCGAGTTCAGCAACGCGCTCCTCGAGATCTGCGCAGCAATCGCCGCCGAGATCGGCCGCCATTGCGTTTGTCGAAAAGATGCTGGCGGAAGCAGCGATCGCTAGAACGCTTCCCCGCTTCAACAGTCCCCCAATCATAGTCATCTCCATTTCGGACATCGGACGCGAGATGGATCCCTCTCGCGACCCGGCTGGGTGTTGTCCTGACCGAGGGGCACGCGCGCGAAAGCGCACGCTTCTCGAACAGAACGCGCTACGCAGGTGACGCAACTGGGAACTGGGAGATACGCCGTCGAGGGACCGGTCCCGATTGAGGGTACAGCCGGAGTTTCCGCAATTGCATCTGCGGAAGGTGGGAAAGCCCACCAGCTCAACTCGACGAATTCCTGAACGCGAAAACGGTACCGAACAGGCTTAAAGACCCCTGGAGGTCTCCAGGGGGCGCTGCGGTTGGCCCGCAACGCCCCCGGAATTCTTGTTTCGAGGAGGGCAATGCCTCCCCGAGGTCACCGCATCAGAACTGGATGCGGCCACCGCCCATCAATTGATGGAAATTCTCGTATTCAGTCGTGACACCCGCTCCGTTGGTCGAGTCGCCGTCGTAGTTGCGATAGAGCAGGTAGAGATCCATTGCCGCGGCATCGATCTGCTGGTTGATGCCAAGGCTCCAAGCCCGCAAGTTGGCGTTGAGGAAAGGAACATCAGCCGCGTAGCCCGCAGGCGAGGAACCAACGTTCCACTCTTGATAGCCACCGAAGACCGTCGTCTTACCGATCGGGAAGAATTTCTGCTCGATACCAGCAATCACGAACCACTGCGTCGAGCTGTCGTCTTCACCCAACAGTGCCGGCTCGGCGTTGTCATCCCAGCGGATGCCGTATCCACCTTCGACGAACAGGCCGGTCGGCGCATGCAGAAGACCGCCGAACACGCCAAACTGCTGGCAATCCTGATCCCTGGTCTTGGGAGCGACCGGACCGAAGCAATTACGCTCGGAGTTGTTGCCGTCGCGCCATTCCTGGTAGCCGACATTGGCAGCCAACTTGAAGCCGCTAAACTCACCCGCATAGCGCAGCGCGACGTCCCACTGGTCGTCCTCGCCCCAAGAGGCGGAGAGTGTGAAACCAGCCAGCGCCGGCGAGTCGTAGCGCACCACATTCATGCGGTTGCCTTCGCCGATCTGCGCAGAGTCGGTGCTGTTGCCGCCCATCATATTGCGCAGCTGCGGCCCGGTACCGCCGCCCGCCGTCCGCAAGTTGAAAGCACCGACCATGGCGGGAGAATTCTCACCCATGAAGTGGCCGATGTTGGCGACATGCGCGTCGAGCAGGCCGTCGGTTGCCGTCGAAAACTGGCCAACCGTGACTTTGCCGAGCGTCTTGGACTTCAAATACCAGGCGCTGTGCCGAACACCGACGGCGTTGCCGCCCGAGCCATCGTCCAGGTCTGCCGTAGCGGAGTCTGAACGCGAACCAGTGATACCAAGTTCGATGAGGTAGCCAGCCGACCAGTCGGCCGAAATCTTGGCGCTACCGACCAACCGGAAGCGCGTTTGGGCGACCATGTTCGTGACCTGGTAGGTATTGGTCTCAAAGCCGTCATCCCAGAACAGGACTGCCTCGTTCACCCAACCCGACACCGTCAGGGAAACCTTGCGGTTGCCCTTGCGTGCGGTGGTCGCCTCAAGTTCGGCAACCCGTTCTTCGAGATCCGCGCAGCAGTCACCGCCAAGATCGGCGGCAAAAGCAGGCGTCCACGCCGTAGACGCCGCGAGAAGAAGAGCGACGCCAATACATTTCGCTTTCATTTGGGTTCCCCCTGAAACGCTGTTGATGCTTACGAAAACGCAGTCCGGTCGCTGTTCAGTCCCCCGGCGAGCGCCCAAGCTCTCGCAACCTACGAGGCGAAGCTGTCGGTCTGCTTTCAGGGATGTGGCCGTTACATCACGGGGCGGTGTGCCCACGTTTTATGGGCGGCCGAGTGCGCTGCTCCGCGCTAGGTCCCGGACCTGATTCAGAATTTCCCGATGAAGTTTTTAGGTGAAAAGAAATTGACAGCTACGAATGCATTACCGATGCTGGCCGCGCTTGTTCATCGAGCGAAGCCAATGAGTCGGGCATGTGTGTCGCGGTGCGTCGCTGGCTAAGTGACAGAACAATAAGAGTTAATTTGGAACGCCACCGGCGTGGCGACCAGCACTGGGTCTCCAGAAAGCTATGCGGGTTCTCCAAATCGGCGACAACAACATTGCCTCCACGCGACTAACTGTTGCGGTGAAGCAACTGGACTGTGCCGTAGATGTCATTGGGACAGCTGAGGAGGTCGATGAGGCCTTCAATGTCGCCAACTACGACATGGTCATTTGTGATTTCGATACGCCGATTACCGCGGAAAAGCTTATCGCACTCGTAAAGTCTCTGCGTCTGGCGAAACCAGAGATCCCGATTCTCGCCTGTGGTTCGCGGTCGGCGATGGATAGCGTGGTGGTTGCCCTGGGTGCCGGGGCGGATGATTTCGTTTTGCGGCCCCTGGATGGCGACGAGTTGCGCATTCGCATATCCGCGCTGCTGGCCCGGCGCCCTGAGCGCGAGGCTGTCGTTCTGGAATGCGGGCCGCTGCGCCTCGACATGGTATCCCGCCAGGTCGTGCTCGACGGCAGCAATATCGATCTGACCCCCCGCGAGCGTTCCGTGCTCCAGGTTCTGCTGCGGCACCGGGGCCATGTCGTCAGCAAGGATCACATCGCCTCGCGCGTCTTTGCGATGGACGAGGAAGTCGCGCCGCAGGCGATCGAGACCTACGTCCATAGGCTGCGGCGAAAGACGGAGCATCCAGGCGTCGTCATCAAGACGCTGCGTGGCATTGGATATGTGCTCGACGAGGCGTGAGCGCGCTCACAGCAGCGACATGCGCACGCCATGCGTGCAGCTGGGCTGATCTGGCTCTTAGGTTGGAAGCCTGCTGAGTTCAGGCCGCGACTTCGGCCCGGTGCCTTGCGCCGCCCTCGCGGAGCAGCCCGAGCGATAGCGAGGGTTGGCTGCGTGAGCGGAAAAATCTGGATCGTTTCGACGCATGTCTGAAACGATCTAGCTTTCGGTTCCCGCATCGGGTTTGCGCCCGGCCATCATGTAATTGACGTCGGTATCATCGGCGTTCACCCATCGTCCGGTCGATGGCTGGTAGACGATCCCGCCAGTGCGTATCGGCACCAGGCCGGCGGCGACGAAGTGCTTCTCCAACTCGTCCGGCGTCAAAAAGCGGTCCCACTGATGCGTGCCGCGCGGCACCCAGCGAAGGACGTGTTCCGCTCCAATGATGGCCAGCGCATAGGACTTGAGAGTTCGGCTCAGTGTCGACACGACAAGTATGCCACCTGGCTCGAGTACCCGAGCAGCCGTGGCAATGAAAGCCGCCGGGTCGGGAACGTGCTCGACCACCTCCAGGCAGACGGCGGCATCGAAGCGCTCGCCGGAAGCGGCCAGCTCCTCGATACTCTGGACACGGTAGTCGATCGATAATCCGCCGGCTTCGGCATGGGCTCGCGCCGCCGCCACGCTCTCCGCCGCAAGATCAATGCCGGTCACTGTGGCGCCGAGACGTGCCAGCGGCTCGCTGACAAGCCCTCCCCCCGAGCCAATGTCGACAAGGCGCATACCCTTGAGCGGGTGCAATCCGGAACGGGGAATGCCGAGTGCCTCGACGATGCTGTCCCGGATGAATGCGAGGCGCGCGGGACCGATCTGGTGCAGCGGCTTGAACGCGCCATGAGCATCCCACCAGCGCTCAGCCAGCGCCGCGAAACGCGCGACCTCGTCGGGATCGACGTTGACGTTTGCGGCAGCACCAGACGGATCGGTGCCCGGATTGCTCATATCAGCTTGGCGGAAGGCGGACATGCACCGCAGATGGCGCCGGTGGCAGCGTTCTGTCAAGCATGGCCGATGTACACTCGCAGCGGCGGTTGCGGTTGCGGGGCGATACCGTTATGAGTGCCGCGAATCCGAAGGGTGACTTGAGATACGGACCCGGCTGGGCGGCGCGATGCTTGGGCAGCGCCCTCCCCTGAACGATGTCCCTCGTCCGGCGACCACTCGCCCCGGCGGAATTCGAGATGAAGCAGGCGCCCCGCACGGCTGGCGGCATTTGGATCGGAAGACGATGGCAGTTGTCGTGATGAAATTTGGCGGCACATCGGTCGCTGATGTCGATCGGATCCGGAATGTCGCGCGACACGTCAAGCGCGAGGTCGATGCGGGCAACAAGGTGGCGGTGATCGTCTCCGCGATGGCGGGCACCACCAATCAGCTCGTCGCCTGGGTCAATGACGCTTCGAAGTCCTATGACCGTCGCGAATATGATGCCGTGGTGGCGACGGGCGAGCAGATCACGGCGGGTCTGCTGGCGATCGTTCTGCAGTCGATGGGCGTCAAGGCTCGGTCGTGGCAGGGCTGGCAAATCCCCATTGAAACCAGTGCGGCGCACGGTTCGGCGCGCATCGCGAACATCGACGGCAAGGCGCTGCGCGACCGTATTGAAACGGGCGAAGTTGCCGTTGTGACCGGCTTCCAGGGCATCGAGCCTGAGCACCAGAGGGTGGCAACGCTCGGCCGCGGCGGTTCGGATACCTCGGCTGTAGCAATTGCCGTCGCCGTCAATGCTGACGTGTGCGACATCTACACGGACGTCGATGGCGTCTACACCACTGATCCGCGCATCGTTCAAAAGGCCCGACGGCTGCCCAAGATCTCGTATGAAGAGATGCTGGAAATGGCATCGCTGGGCTCCAAGGTGCTACAGACCCGGTCTGTCGAACTCGCAATGGTGCATCGCGTGCGCCTGCGCGTTCTTTCGAGCTTTGTGGCACCCGATCAGATGAGCCCGGTCCGGCTCGACAAACTGGAAGACATAGGCACAATCGTTACCGACGAGGATGAGATCGTGGAACAGCAGGTCGTTAGCGGCATTGCCTACGCAAAGGACGAGGCAAAGATCACCATCCTCAAGGTGGCCGACAAGCCGGGCATTGCCGCCCGGATCTTTGGGCCGCTGTCCGACGCGAATATCAACGTGGATATGATCGTCCAGAACGTCGCGTCCGACGGCAAGAGCACAGATATGACGTTCACCGTTCAGTCTGCCGAATTGTCGCGCACTTTGGACGTTTTAAAGGCGGCTGAGAAGGACATCGGCCATTTCGAGGTGCAAAGCTCGGCCGATGTCGCCAAGATCTCGGTGATAGGCATCGGCATGCGCTCGCACGCCGGCGTTGCGGCCGGAATGTTCAAGGCGCTGGCCGATAAGGGCATCAACATTCTCGCAATCTCGACGTCAGAGATTAAGATTAGTGTATTGATTGACGCGGCATATGCCGAGCTGGCAGTCCGCACGCTGCACACGATGTACGGTCTCGATGCGGTATAAAGAGACCTCGACCACGCAACACAGACGTTGCCGGTTTCATGGCATTCCGGTCGGCCCGTAAGGGGCGGCGGGGGAATTTGCTGAAAGGTACAATTTTTGCAGAGCAGGCCGAGGCTCGACCGGCTCTGATGGCAGTGGCACATGCAAAGCAGGCGAAGTGATGAGGCTGACATAGCGGCGTCCGAACCGGCGCTGCGCGTCATCATGCGCCGTTTGCGGGAGATCATGGGCGAGGCAGGCGATGGCCAGTCGCGTCTCGACAAAATCGTGCGCCACGTTGCCGGCGTCATGGTGGCCGAGGTCTGCTCCATCTACCTGAAGCGCCGGGATGGCTCCCTGGAGCTTTTTGCGACCGAAGGCCTGAACCCAGCCGCTGTCCATACAACCCGGTTGAAGCGCGCCGAGGGTCTAGTCGGACGCTGTGCTGAACTGGGCCAGCCGGTCAACGAGCCTGACGCACAGCATCATCCCGCCTTCTCCTACCGGCCCGAGACGGGCGAGGAAGTCTACCATTCGCTGTTGGCGGTGCCGATCGTCAGAAGCGGACAGGTTCTGGGCGTTCTGGTCATTCAGAACCATGCCTTCCGCGAATATTCTGACGACGATCTGGAGACCCTACAGGCAACTGCAATGGTGGTGGCCGAGCATCTGGTTTCGGGCGCCGTGGCCAATGCCGAGGCCGACGCTGAAATCTCAAGATCGCTAGCAGCCGTCATCAAGGGCGAGGTGCTGTCAGAGGGCATCGCGCTGGGTCATGTCGTGCTCCACGAGCCGCGCATCGTCGTCACCAAACTGACGGCCGATGATCCTGTCTTGGAGCTGCGGCGGCTGGAATCGGCCATCAACGAGCTGCGCTCCGGTCTCGATGAGCTGCTCGGTCACGAACATCTGGCAAGCGATGGCGATCATCGCGACGTGCTGGAAGCCTACCGCATGTTTGCCAACGATCGCGGCTGGGAGCGTCGATTGCGCGAGGCGGTGCAGAGCGGCCTGACGGCGGACGGCGCCGTCGAGCGCGTTCAGAACAGCTCTCGCGCGCGAATGCTGCGCAATGCCGATCCTTATTGGCAGGAACGCCAGCGCGATTTCGACGATCTGTCGGACCGCATGTTGCGCATCCTGGCTGGCCGCACCGCCGGCGCCAACATGCCATTGGAGATGCCGGCCGATACCGTTCTGGTGGCGCGCACGATGGGCCCCGCCGAACTGCTGGATTATGACCCCGCCAAGCTGCGCGGTCTCATCGTTGAAGACGGCAGTGCGCAAAGCCATGTCGCGGTCGTTGCCAAGGCGCTGGGCATCCCTGCCATCGGCCAGGCCATCGGCGTCGTTGACCATGTCAGCCCCGGTGATGCGGCGATCATCGATGCGGAAACAGGCGAGGTGCATTTGCGCCCGCTGCCCGACGTCATCTCGGCCTTCTCCGACAAGGTGCGGTTCCGCGCCCGCCGCCAGAAGAAATACGACGCACTGCGCAACCGTAAGGCCGTCACCAAGGACGGTCAGCGGGTCGAGCTGAACATCAACGCTGGCCTGCTCTATGACCTGTCGCACCTGGAAGAATCGGGGGCCGATGGCATCGGTCTTTTCCGCACCGAACTGCAGTTCATGGTGTCCCACACCTTCCCGCGGCTTGAGCGCCAGGCGCAAAGCTACAAGCAGGTAATCGACGCCGCTCTGGGCAAGCCGATCGTGTTTCGCGCTCTCGACATCGGCGGCGACAAGGTGCTGCCCTACCTCAGGCAGGTGAAGGAAGAAAATCCGGCGATCGGCTGGCGCGCAATCCGCATGTCGCTCGACAGGCCCGGCTTGTTCCGCACCCAGGTTCGCGCGCTTTTGAAGGCGACCGCCGGCGGCGAACTACGCTTGATGGTGCCGATGATTACCACGGCGGCTGAGATGGTCGAGGTTAAGGAGCTGTTCGACCGCGAGCTGGGACACATCCGGCGCAAGGGCATGCCTAGTCCGGAGCGCGTCAAGCTGGGCGCAATGTTGGAAGTGCCAAGTCTGCTGTTCGAACTCGACGATTTGTTCAAGACTGTCGACTTCGTCTCGATCGGCTCCAATGACCTGATGCAGTTCATGTTCGCGGCCGACCGCACCAACGCCCTGGTCGCCAGCCGCTATGACGTGCTGGCGGCAGCTCCCTTGCGTGCATTGAAGCAGGTCGTCGACTCGTCGCGGCGCCACAATGTGCCGCTGACGGTCTGCGGTGAAATGGCTGGCCGGCCGCTGGAAGCATTGGCCCTGATAGGTTTGGGCGTTCGGTCGATCTCTATGGCGCCCGCAGCCGTAGGTAGCGTCAAGGCCATGATCCTCTCGCTCGACGCCTCCGAGGTTGAGAGCGAGTTGGACCGGCTGATTTCGCGTGGCGAAAAGAATATTCGCAAGGCTTTGAGCCGTTTTGCGCGCAAGGCCGGCATCGAAGTCTGATTCTCTGCCACACCATTGAGTAAATCGTCACGGGGGGCTTTGACTCTGTTGGCCCGTGGCTGAACACTTACACTCCATAAGGGATCTGGCGGCCGGCGCGACCTGCGCAGGCAAGAGTGCCGGTTTCTTGGCGTGATGTGGCCGTTTGTGCGGGCGTTCGGGGGGCGCATGCAAAAGTATGTGCGTAGCGTTGGTCAGGCTTTGCCATCCCGCCCGCAGATTGCGCAGGGCGCGGCACACGCTGCACCTTTCAGCCAGCAACCCGCCACCTCGACACACCCCGCTAACCCGTCGTCGGAACAGCGCCAAGCCCGGGGCATGAGGCTTTCCAGCCCGAGCAAAGCGTCGCCACGAACAGCAAATTCGAGGTTCCGGGCCGGTTCGGTCCAGCCCGAGGCGAACCTCAACGAAGTGTCCCAGCTGTTGCAGGGCATCCGCCGCGCCGCTGGACTGTCGCCAGTCGAGTTGGCCTCGCAAACGAATACCAAGCCTGCGGTGATAGTGGCCCTCGAGCAAGGCAATCTCGGCGCAATTCCGCCATGGCCCGAGAGCCGCCGTATCGTCGATCAGTGGGTGGCGATGGCCGGGCTGGATCCACGACCCGCGCTCGAAACGCTGGCGCTGGTCCAGATCTCCCAGCCACAAGGTGCTTCTCCAGCGGGGGCATCAGCGGCTGCGGCCCGCGCCAAAGGTCCCCAGATGCGCGGTGCCGCCGTGGGTGTGTTGAAAAAGCTATGGCGGCGACCGTCGATCCGCTGGCAGGGCATGGCAGCCGGGTTGGGTTTGCCGCCGTCGCGGATCGCGCGCTGGGCAGCCTTGGTGCTCATTCTGGCCAGCGTCGTCACGGCAGCCTCGCAGAACCAGGTCGTGGCAGGAGCATTGTTCAATCTGCCGGCCCCGGCGGAGCGGGCCGTTCGCACCTTGTCGGATTTCTTTGCCGTCCGTTTTGCGCCTCTCCAAGAAGGCCACAGGTGGATTTCGGTCGAGGATCCACGCTCACGCCGCGGCGACAAATTGCGGATCAAGCGACATTCGGATTAGATGCGCGGCCAAATCGCCTTGAAGGCAGTTCGGCGTCGCGGGACGCCCTTCCAGGGACCAGCGCATGTTTAGCTGAAGTGAGTAGCGGTTCAGCGTAAAAGCATGCCCATAACAAGAGGATAGAGCGCGTTCCCGATTCCATCGGAAATGAACGCGCTCTAACGGGGCCGCACGCATGAGCAGACTTCCCACCGACAAACTCGACCGGCTCGACGACCGCTGGGAATCGATCCAGCGTGAGTTGAACGGCGGCCCCTCACCGTCGGCATTTGCGCGTCTGACCAAGGAGTTCGCCAATCTCGACCCGATTGTGAAGACCTACCGGGAGCTGAAAGCGGCTGAGCAGGAAATGGCCGACCTGGAAGCCATCCGCGACGATGCGAAGTCCGACAAGGAGATGAAGGCGCTCGCCGAGGAGGATCTCGACCGCCTGGAAGGACACGTCGAAGAACTTGTCCAGCGCCTCAGAATCCAGCTTCTGCCACGCGATGCCGCGGACGACGGCAACGCCATCGTCGAAATTCGCGCCGGGACCGGCGGCGATGAGGCGGCACTTTTCGCCGCCGACTTGTTCCGCATGTACGGACGCTATGCGGAACTGAAGGGCTGGCGCACCGAAATCATTTCGATCTCGGAGAACGAACTGGGTGGCTACAAGGAAGTGATCGCATCGATCTCGGGTAAGGGCGTATTCGCGCGGCTGAAGTTTGAATCGGGCGTTCACCGCGTCCAGCGCGTGCCCGAGACGGAGGCATCAGGCCGCATTCATACCTCGGCGGCCACGGTGGCCGTGCTGCCCGAAGCCGAAGACGTCGACATTGAGGTGCGCGACGAGGATATCCGCATCGACACCATGCGGGCGTCGGGTGCAGGCGGCCAGCACGTCAACCGTACCGATTCTGCTGTACGCATCACGCACATTCCAACAGGCATTGTCGTCGTCTCCGCCGAGAAATCGCAGCACCAGAACCGCAAGCTCGCGATGACAGTTCTGAAATCCAGGCTGTATGAGATGGAGCGTGAGCGCGCCGATACCGAACGCTCCGCCGCGCGCCGTGCGCAAGTCGGCTCCGGGGATCGATCGCAGAAAATCCGCACCTACAATTTCCCGCAGGGCCGCGTCTCCGATCACCGCATCAATCTCACGCTGCACAAGCTTGACTCCGTGCTCCAGGGAATCGCACTCGACGAGCTGATCGATGCGCTTATCACCGACCATCAGGCGCAGCAGCTCGCGGAGATGGAGCAGCATGACGCGGTCTGACGGGGCTGCAACGCTGTCGGACGTGCTGGAGCGCACGGCAAGGATCTTGCGAGAGGCCGGAATCGAGGACGCTGCAGCCGAGGCGCGTTGGCTTGTTTGCGAGGCCACAGGCGTGCGTCCTATCGATCTGCTGGTACGCGCCGATGTGGCAATCGATGGATCAGAGGCAGAGCGTATCGCGGCCTTTGCCGCCCGGCGCGCCAACTCCGAGCCGCTCTCACGCATCCTCGGTAAGCGTGAGTTCTACGGTCGCGATTTCCAGCTATCGCCAGCGACACTCGATCCACGGGCTGACACCGAAACATTGGTCGATCTTGCCTTGCAGGTCGCGCAAGAACCGGCCCGCAAGGGCCGTCCGTTGAGGCTCCTGGACGTCGGCACCGGAACAGGTGCCATACTTGTCTCTCTGCTCGCGGAACTGCCGGCCGCCACGGGGCTCGGCATCGATGTCAGCGCCGATGCCGTCGCCACGGCCAAGACAAACGCCCTCCGCCATGGTGTCGCCGCCCGCGCCACGTTTGAGTGCCGCGACCTGCGCGCTGGTCTCGCCGGACGCTACGATTTGATCGTGTCAAACCCGCCCTACATCCGGACAGCCGACATCCCGGGCCTTGCGGCAGAGGTCCGCCAGTTCGATCCACATCTGGCGCTCGATGGCGGGGCGGACGGTCTGGTCTTCTACCGCCTGCTTGCCAATTTCCTAGGCAATCTTGAGCCGGGCGGGTGGATGCTGCTGGAAGTCGGAGCCGGTCAGGCTGATGACGTTGCAGGCATCCTGTTGCAATCGCGACCCGATGGAATAGTCCGCATGGCGGAAGATCTTGGGGGGCATCTACGTGTAGTGGCAATTGGGTCACAAGGGACCGTGGTTGGATAATAACGCTTGGAATCGCCGCTCCGAGGGGGTAAGGTCCTCTCCAGGCGAATACAATTATACGTGATCGGCTAAAGGTTGCAGCTTCTGCTGACCATGATGCCCGCGCATACTTGAGACCGCTGACGTGTCGTG
Organism: Hyphomicrobiaceae bacterium; assembly: GCA_020442165.1. Classification (GTDB taxonomy): domain Bacteria; phylum Pseudomonadota; class Alphaproteobacteria; order Rhizobiales; family Hyphomicrobiaceae; genus JAEUMD01. The sequence goes on from JAGRKV010000064.1 coordinate 106,721, forward strand.
CTGAAGATCCCTGAACCGGGTTTCATCGCCGACTTGGCGCCAAGCAATTTTGCGGCTGCCACCACGGTCCACGCCCCTCTCCGATTGGATGGTTGAAAGCCTGTTGAGCATAAAAAGAAACGAGTTCAGGGAACGCATTGCTTGAAGCGCATGCCCGTGGGTATGCGCAGACTGGGCTGCTGAAGCGAAGTTCCAGGTCCGCAACAGTGCTCTTCTGACCCTGTGTCGTGGCCCCGGCAGCGTGGGCCGCTGTGCGTGGGTCCATGGAGTAGCGCTGGGCCACCTTGGGCAGTGAAATGGCAGCACCTAATGCAAGAGAGCATTGCAACACATAGTGTGAAGACTATCGAGAACGGGAGCCCATGAGGCAGGGACAACAGAACCGCCGTGGTCGCGGTCGCAACCGCAAGAGCCAGAATCCGCTCACGCGCAGCTTCGAGAGCAACGGGCCGGACGTAAAGATCCGTGGCACCCCCGCGCACATTGCGGAGAAATATATCTCCCTGGCGCGTGACGCCCAATCGTCCGGCGATCCCGTGCTGGCGGAGAGCTATCTCCAGCATGCCGAGCACTATAACCGGATCATCATGGCCTTCCGGGAGCAGCAGATCCAGCAGGGCGGAGATCCGGCCCAGATCCGCCGCCCACAGGGCTCCAACGAATTCTCTGATGCCGACGATTTCGGCGATGAAGATGGCGATGACGTTGGCGCCGGCGATTTCGGCCAAGGCATCATGGGCCCCAACGACCCGCAGCCTTCTATTCGCAGCTTCGAGCCGCAGCAGCGCCAAGATAACTTCCGGGAGGGTGGCCGCGGCGAGGGGCAGCCCAACGAACATCGCCGCGACAATCGCGGCGAGGGACGCAACCGCGGCGACTACCAGTTCCGCCAGAACCGCGACCGCCATCAGAATGGCCAGCGTAATGGCGGTGAGCAACGCGAGCAGCGCGAACAGCACGCGGAGAGCGGCCGCTCGGATCAGCCGCGCCGGGAGCAGCGCGAACCACGCGAGCCGCGTGAGTCGCGTGAGCCACCCCGCGAAAATCGCGAAAACAATCGCCAGGAATCGGGCGCACGCCGTGAAGGTCGCAACCGTCGCGATTTCGGGGGCTCGGGGCCGGGAGAGCAGCCAGAATTTCTGCGCCGTTCCGTTCGCCGCCCACGTCGGGAAGATAAGGGCGAACCAGGCGTGGCGCAGGAAGCCGCGGCCGCCGAGGATAGCGCCGAGTAGGCATTGGCCCTTTTGGGGTCCCAGTTGATGCGAAAGCCCCGTCAGGCACCGCCGGCGGGGCTTTTGCATGCATGGACTTCAGCTGCAGCGCTGCGCCGTCGCGGGCGGATTACACCTCCCGCTGATCGGGAACGTGGCGCTCAGGTCAACGCCAGCGGATCCCCGGCCCGGATGGTGCCGGGAGAGGCAACCGTCGCATAAACCCCGAAATCAGTATGGCCGAAAGTCCGCCTCAGAAGTGCGGGGATGCTCATGTCGCGCGCCCCGGTCGTGGGATCCACATTGGTGGCGTCGCAACGCTCGGTGCGCGTGAAGACGTCGAGGCGGACAGGGCCGGCGTATGCTGGTCTGCCCACCCAGCCGAGTTCCGCCCATGGCTCTATCCCGTCGACGATGACGTTGGGTCGGAAACGAAGCGGGTCGATCACGCGGCCGGAAATCCGCTCAAGCTCCCGCACGCTCGCAAGATTGACGATGTGAAGGCATTTCTTCGCAACGTCTGAAAAGCTGTGACCTAGAGCGCTGACAATATGGGGTGCGCCGCGCAGGTCGGCCTTCATGTAGGCCGCAAGAAACTGCTCGATCATGCTGCGGCCGATCTTGGTCGATAGCTGCCCGCGCGACACCTGTTTGCCGTCACGCAGGATGGTCAGCGTTTCAGTTTCGTGGTCGAAGCGCGTGTCGAGCGTGGCTAGACGCTCATTCCGCATCAGCATCAGGAAGTTGATCTTCGGCAGGTGCGTGGGCTCGTCGGGGTTGAACCGGCCCTGCCCATTCTCAATCGCCCATGAGCGATCGCCCGGCACCGTTTGGCCCGGAGCGAGATCAACACTTTCCAATCGCTCCGGCGTCAAGCCCTTCACGGGATAGCGGTAGAGCGCGGCGACATGGGGTGGCTGGGCCATCGTCATCAAAGTCTCAAAGGTGCGTTTCAGGAGTTTTGGACCAGGACGGGTCATCGACCTCGCCCTCGCTGCAGTAGACGTCCCAGCCGACGGTGAGGTCGAGTGCAGCCAGTCGCGTCATCTGCTGCGGTGACAGCATCGGTCCACCGTGACCGACGCTGACGAAATAGCAGAATATATCGGCAGTCGCACCTTCCTCACGTAGCTCCAGCAGGGCGGAGGTCGCAGGTTCGATGCGATCGAGCAGCCAATCGATATGGCGGCGTGTGTCGCGGGAACGGACGTGCGCTTCGCTCGAAAGCCCCCAGACCGCGCGAGGTGATCCCGCACGAGGCGAAATGCGACACGTCGCGTCTGAAAGCTGAAGTCTTGCCTGCAAGGCCGCGCAATCATGTTGAGCGCTGCTGACACGAATGGTCGCATAGGTCTCGATGCAGGTGGGGTAGTTGTCGTTGTAAAGGGCTCGGTCGTCCATGCGCCGGTTCTTGTCCTTATTCGTCCTCGTCCCACTGCATCATCAGGCACGAGGCGATTTTGCCGTTAAAGTCCGCGACAAGGCGCGTCATCTCGTCATTCAACATTTTGAGGTCGATGTGCCGCGCCCGTATGGGAATCTCGAAATCGATATTCCACGCTCCAAGATCCTCGTCAGGTTCATCGTCATGATCGCGGACCACTTCGATGCGGCGGCCCTCCAGATACTTGGCCACCGCGTCGGCGTCAGCTTCCGTGTCAAAGTAGGTATCGAACCACAGCGCGACCTTGTCCGGCAGCTTGGCCGGATCTGAGCAGTGCGCATAAAGCGCGTTGCCCATCTCGTCTTCCGGATAGACCTTCGGGTCGCGCTTCTTAAACCAGGAAAACACCTCTCGCTCCTTCCCAATCGCAACCACCAAAAATTCCACATCAACATTGCGGATATTGTTGTCGCGTCCCCCTTTTACGCCTCAAAATCGCACCCATATGTGGGTCGACAGGTTCCGGTTCTGAAACGCCGCAAGGGTTGCCGGTCGGACCATGAGACATACAACCATAGGGCGGAGAAGGGTGCCAGCCGGACCCGACAGCCGCGCCGCGAAGAGGGGTTGCCATGAATTTTGACAAGTACACTGATCGCTCCAAGGGCTTCATCCAATCGGCCCAGGGCCTCGCGATGCGCGAAGGTCATCAGCAGTTCCAGCCGCTGCACCTTCTGAAAGTCCTCCTCGACGACAGCGAGGGGCTCGCCGCCGGGCTTATCGGCAAGGCGAGCGGCAATCATCCGCAGGCTCTGAAATCAGTCGAGGCGGCGCTGAAGAAGCTGCCGAGCGTGTCGGGTTCGGGGGCCGGACAGATCTACATGGCGCCGGAACTGGCGCGCGTTTTCGGCAAGGCCGAGGAGATCGCCGACAAGGCGGGCGACAAGTTCGTCACTGCCGAGCGCCTCCTGCTGGCACTGGCCTTGGAAAAGGGCACGGAAGCCGCAAAGCTTCTCGAGCAGGCGGGCGTGACCCCGCAGGGTCTCAACACCGCCATCAACGACATCCGCAAGGGCCGCACGGCAGACAGCGCGTCGGCCGAGCAAGCCTATGACGCGCTGAAGCGCTATGCACGCGACCTCACCGAGGCGGCGGCATCGGGCAAGCTTGACCCCGTGATCGGCCGCGACGAGGAAATCCGTCGCACCATCCAGGTGCTCTCGCGCCGGACCAAGAATAATCCTGTCCTGATCGGCGAGCCCGGCGTCGGCAAGACCGCTATCGCCGAGGGCCTCGCGCTGCGCATCGTCAAGGGAGACGTGCCCGATAGCCTCAAGGACAAGAAGCTTCTGGCGCTCGACATGGGCGCGCTGATCGCTGGCGCGAAGTATCGCGGCGAGTTCGAAGAACGCCTGAAGTCAGTACTGCAGGAAGTGACGGCGGAAGAAGGCCGCATCATCCTCTTCATCGATGAGCTGCACACCATCGTCGGCGCCGGCAAGGCGGATGGCGCAATGGATGCGTCGAACCTGTTGAAGCCGGCTCTGGCGCGCGGTGAGCTGCACTGCGTCGGTGCGACCACGCTGGACGAGTACCGCAAGCACATCGAGAAGGATGCGGCCCTTGCACGCCGCTTCCAGCCCGTCTTCGTCACCGAGCCGACGGTCGAGGACACCATCTCGATCCTGCGCGGCCTGAAAGAGAAGTATGAGATGCACCACGGCGTGCGCATCACCGATAGCGCGCTCGTCTCGGCTGCAACCTTGTCCAACCGCTACATCACCGACCGCTTCCTCCCCGACAAGGCGATCGACCTTGTCGACGAGGCAGCCTCGCGCCTCAAGATGGAGATCGATTCAAAGCCCGAAGAGTTGGACGCAATCGACCGCGATCTCATGCAGATGAAGATCGAGCGTGAGGCATTGAAGAAGGAGACCGACGATGCCTCCAAGGACCGTCTGTCCCGTCTCGACAAGGACATCGCCGAATGGGAGGAAAAGAGCCGCGAGCTGACGTCGCGCTGGGAAGCCGAAAAGGACAAGCTCGGTTCGGTCCAGAAGCTGAAGGAGGAGCTGGACCAGCGCCGCAACGAACTCGAACGCGCGCAACGCAAGGGTGACCTGGCGCGCGCCGGAGAGCTGGCCTATGGCGTCATCCCGGATCTGGAAAAGCGCATTGCCTCCGCGGAAGGTGACGAGAGCAAGGGCGCGGTGATGGTGGAGGAGGCGGTGACGCCCGACCATATCGCCGGCGTCGTCTCGCGCTGGACCGGTGTGCCCGTCGACAAGATGCTGGAAGGTGAGCGCGACAAGCTGCTCAAGATGGAGGATGTGATCGGCAGGCGCGTCGTCGGCCAGAAGGAGGCGGTGATTGCCGTCTCGACGGCCGTTCGCCGCGCGCGCGCCGGCCTGCAGGACCCCAACCGCCCGATCGGCTCGTTCATGTTTCTGGGGCCCACGGGCGTCGGCAAGACCGAGCTTACCAAGGCGCTGGCAGCCTTCATGTTCGACGACGAACAGGCAATGGTGCGCATCGACATGAGCGAGTTCATGGAGAAGCACTCCGTCGCCCGCCTCATCGGCGCACCCCCGGGCTATGTCGGTTATGAGGAAGGCGGTGCGTTGACCGAGGCCGTGCGGCGCCGGCCCTATCAGGTCGTGCTGTTCGACGAGATCGAGAAGGCGCATCCCGATGTCTTCAACGTGCTCCTGCAGGTCCTGGATGACGGCCGCCTGACGGATGGTCAGGGCCGCACCGTCGACTTCAAGAACACGCTGATAATCATGACGTCGAACATGGGTGCGGAGTACCTCGTCAATCAGACCGAGGGTGAGGATGTCGAAGCGGTGCGTGATCTCGTGATGGGCGAGGTCAAGGCACGCTTCCGGCCCGAATTCCTCAACCGTCTGGACGAGATCATCCTCTTCCATCGTCTGCAACGGGCGGATATGGGTGCGATTGTCGATATCCAGATGCGTCGCCTGCAGAAGCTGCTCGACGATCGCAAGATCACGATCACCCTCGACGATCAGGCGCGGACGTGGCTCGCCAGTCGCGGCTACGATCCCTCCTATGGCGCGCGGCCGCTGAAGCGCGTCATCCAGAAGAACGTGCAGGACCCTTTGGCCGAACAGATCCTCGCTGGTGGCGTCAAGGACGGCGACACCGTACGCGTGTCTGTTCGCGACGGAAGCTTGACGATTAACGACTGGCCGGTGAAGGCGGCAGCGTAACCGCCGCATCTCGCACTTGAAATTGCCATCGCGAATGCTCGGCTGCTGATGAAGCTGCCGGGCCTTCCGCTGTGGGCTTCCCGAACCGGCGCCCCGGTTAGCTGCTGGTTAACCCTGTTTCTGTAATATCCAGAACTGATAATTCCTTCGGTGCGCCATGATTGGGAGGCGCATCAGTATCGCCATCCTGTTGCCGCACCGGCCCCTCCGCCGGTCGTTGGATCTCGCTGGCGATCCCGTATTTTTCGGAGCCCGCGCATGCACCAGCATCGCTCGCATGTGTCCAGCGCCCACGCGGCGGATCGAGCAGACGATCAACGGGATGGGGATGGATCTGAAACCATTGCCCTAAACCACGCCGCCTGGATGACGCCGGGCGCCTTCAGCGAACTGCGATTGGCAACCTTCGTCCACGACGAGCATGCTGCGCATCGGCCAAGCATAGCACGTTTGCGCGCATTCTCGCTTCTGGTCGCCTTGAGACCGGAGATCTCACGCATCGGGCTTTTGGTTGCAATCTCCTCAAGTGCAGCGAATGCTCTGGCGTCGGGTGCGGGCGAAAGCGCCATGCGCTCGCTCATCAAGTTTTATCCTGCCAGCAGCTCCGCCCTTATGCTCGCATCGTCGCGCCATCGCCGGCTGCTGCCCGATAGCAAGGTCAGTCGGGCGATTGCCGCGTTCAATGACGCTGTGCAGGAGGCCATGAACGCGACGATGAGCATGATTGCGGAACGCGCTTGTGGTGATGATCGCTGTGAGCCGGTTTCTGTAGAGGCGCTGGCTGCGGCATGGCGTGAAGCCGCCAATTCCACGCGAAACCTGCTGGTTGCCACCGATCAGGCGATCGGCGATTTCCAGATCAATGGCCGCACCAGCGAGCACGATCTCCTCCTCAAGGCTCTGGCATCAGTCAGCACTGGCGGCACGCCGTTCATGTCGATGTCGGGCACGTTCGCAATGCCCGATTGGGCAGAGCAACGCCGTGAGCCCCGAATAGCGGTGGACTGCACCGCGATGCTCACCTCGGATGCAGGCACATGCACCATTCGCGTCACCGATATCTCGACGCTCGGCGCGGGCATCGAAGGAGCCGGCCAACTCGCCGAGCAAGCCCGGGTCCTGCTCATCATTGACCAGTCAGTAACGCTGCCTGCAACGGTGATGTGGTCAACTCCCTTGCGCGCAGGCATCGCATTCAATCGTCAGCTCGTAGACGATGATCCCGCTTATCGTTTCCTGATGCAGCGCGCGCTGGAAGAAAAAAGCAAAGAAAAGCCTATTCTATAGGGCTTAGCCAGACTATGGCTGATTTCATGGAGCAATCCGGCGATTGCCCGCGATGGGGCGAAAAGTGCGCGCCATAGAGCATGTTTAGCTGAAGTGCGCAGCGGTTCAGCGTGAAAAACATGCCCAGGTCAAAAAGATAAAGCGTGTTCCCGAGTCTATCGAAAGTGAACGCGCTCTAACGAGCATCTGATAGCTGTTTGCTCGCGGTCATCAGCGGCGCGCGCCGCATCAGTTCTTCGATGCGCTGGCGTTCTTTTACGAAATCACCGAGCTGTTTCCCGTCGAGCTGGCGCTCGTTGGGAACCTGAATCGACATCGGGTTGACGAACTTGGAATTGATGAGCACTTCAAAATGGAGGTGCGGACCCGAGGACAGTCCGGTCGAACCGACGAAGCCAATGATCTGGCCCTGGCGGACTTTGATGCCGTCATGCACGCCTTGCGCGATACGTGACATGTGCCCGTAAGCGGTCTGGTAGCCGTTTGCATGGCGGATACGAATGTAGTTGCCATATTGGCCTTTACGACCGGCCTGCTCGATGACGCCGTTGCCCGCGGCGAGAATGGGCGTTCCGGTTGGCGCCGCCCAGTCGACGCCCGTGTGCATTTTGCGATCGCCCAGCAGCGGGTGATAGCGGAAACCGAAGCCCGATGTGAGCCGGACGTCACTGCTGCGCACGGGCCGCCGCATCAGGAATTTTTTCGAATTGGATCCGCGTTCGTCGTAGTAGTCGACACTGCCATCGGTGGTCCGGTAGCGATAAAAACGTGATGTCTCGCCGCCCGTCGTAATCGAGGTGTAGAGCATCTCCCCGAGCTGGTTTGCACCACCCTTTTCGTCCTTGACGTCGAAGAAAAGTTCGATCTGATCGCCCGCCCTGAGCCGCCGGCGATAGTCGGTGGCATAGGCATGGATCTTCAGGATTTCCATGATCGTTTCGGACGGAATCTGCTGCTGCAGTAGCGCGTAGTAGATGCTCGCATAGACGTTGGTATTGCGCAGTGCATCGCTGTCGTCGGTAAGCAATGCGCGCACCGCTGCTTCCGCGCCCACAAGCTGGTCGGTCGCCTCGAATTCGCCCGCAGGACCGCGTGTAACCGTGACTTTGTGAACGTGACCGTCGGCAAACACGCTGAACCGCGCCGGCTCCTTCTTTCTGGCTTCCGTCAGTGATGGCACGAGCGTGATGTGAACTTCATTGCCTGGCTCCAGGTCCTTTTCCTTGAATATGCCTTTGGCGGCCTCGATCATGGCTTTTGCCTGCCATTTATCCGCACCGGCATGTTCAAGAATCTGACTGAGCCCCTCGCCTTTGCCGACCTTGACGATGGTGAGTTCGCCGTCTTCCAGATCGGGCGCGGAGTCTTCCGCATCCAAAACGGTCTTTGCCAAAATCGTGGTGTGGGGATCGGCCGCTTGGGGGTCGTTTCCACTTCCCATCCCGTCGCCCATGGAACTATTCGCGACATCGGTGAGCGGCGCCCGCAAGGCGTCTTCTGCGCGCGCTACGATTTCGGCAACCTCTGCGGTCTCGAGTTTTTCGCCGTCCTCGACGGGAAGGATTCCGCCCAGCAGTTCGACGACCCTCGTCTTCACGTCCTGGCTTGAAGTGACATCAGCTTGATCGCTGTCGCCATCGTCGTTGATCGGAGCGCTGTTGGCGTAGAGCTTGATCGGATTGAAGGGCGGAATGGAGCTTTCCGACGATTCAGGTGGTGGTGCCAGTCGCGCAAGGATGCGCACGTAGGGCTTCGCATGGATGTAATCGCGGCCATTGCGGCGCTGATGAATCTTTTCCTGGATGACAAAGCGTGTCGATGTAGCCCCGCTGGTGATTTCCATGCGGTCCGATTTCGGCGTGAACCAGTTGAGCCCGGCAAGCTTCCGGATGCTTGGTCCCGATGGTGCGGGCAGATTGCCAGATCCTATCTTCTGCAGCACCGGGAGCAGGCTTGCGGCGCTGTCGCGTGAATCAACCGAACCGTAGACGATGGTGAAGATGGCGATGGAGCCGATTGCCGCCGCCAGTACCGTGCTCATCAGCCAGCGAAAGCGTCCGCCTGGCGGTGCGCTGCCGTGATCGACCTCGTAGATGTCACGAAGCGTATGGCGCCGGCGTGTGGCATTGCTGCGCGGCAGGCCCGTTGATCGAGGCCCTCCCGCGAGTGGATGGTTTTTCGCGCTGCCACTGAAATAACCACGGGCCGCCACGGCGCGATCAGCCTTTCCCCCAAAAGCCAAATGCCGCGATACCAGCTGCACGACCTGACGGTCTGCAGCCCCACCGCTTTCCACGAGTCATCAGTACCTGCATCGGGCGCCGAAATTTCCGGCGTCATTCGCGCGGGCAGTGTCGTGACGTTCGCCGCTGCTGTCAAAACCCCTGATTTGTCAGCAGCAGCAAGCTTCACCTAGCGGTCACAAAGCGGCAGACTGATGGCAGTGTTGGCCGCACGCTGGTCCCAATCGCAACGGCTTTGCTGACCGCCTTGCTTTGTCCGCCAGGCATCGGCTCGCCTGCCTACGATGCGTCGGACGCCCTTCCATGTCGATGTTTGCTGAGCCGTCCGCGCTACAAGCCGACAGACTTCGCCAAAGGTCATGCACATGCGCGGCGACGGCGCTGGCAAGAGTGCTCCACGCCGCGAAACGGGCGTCAAAGTCAGGCTCCGGGCGACAGAAAAGTTGCTGCAGCGCACATGTTGCGACGCCCGCTTGCCCTTCAACAGCCCGCAAAACGGCTTGCGTTAAGCAATCGATGTGAGAAAAATTACGTGTATTATTAGTATGTTATCAAAAATATTGGGGTCGCGGCCAAATTTTTTGGTTAAGGCCGTTGACAACGGGAAGGAGATGCTATTAATTCCATCCTCGTTGCGAGGCACACAGTGCTTCGCCGCCCTGCGATGGGCATTGCTCTCTCAGATAACATTTGGTTCCCTCCTGGGACGCCCAGGTAGGAGCCTCGTTGTCTCGAAAGCCGACCAAGTCTAGGTCGGTGAGCGGTCTTTGTCGCGGTTTTGCTCTTTGACAAGTGGTTTTGAAGGAAGAGAAACGCAGACGGCGGAGTCCTGGCGGATCCCGAACTCTGAAATACGGGTTCGTGATCTAAAACAAGACTCTGGCGATAACTGCGTTTCAGCCATCACCATGACGCATGCCGAGCAATCGGTGTGAGTCAGAGTGTGAAGGTGCCCGTTACGCAGTAATCCTTGGAGTGATTCCTCCAAGCCGACCAGAATCCAAACTTTCAACTTGAGAGTTTGATCCTGGCTCAGAACGAACGCTGGCGGCAGGCCTAACACATGCAAGTCGAACGCCCCGCAAGGGGAGTGGCAGACGGGTGAGTAACGCGTGGGAACCTACCCTAAGGTGCGGAATAGCCCAGGGAAACTTGGAGTAATACCGCATAAGCCCGCAAGGGGAAAGATTTATCGCCTTTGGATGGGCCCGCGTCTGATTAGCTAGTTGGTGAGGTAATGGCTCACCAAGGCGACGATCAGTAGCTGGTTTGA
>JAGRKV010000065.1 GCA_020442165.1 Hyphomicrobiaceae bacterium
AATGGCATCTATGATTTCTATGTTCCATCCACGTCTTTTCAGAATGGTATCCAGAATGCCCAATCCTTCGAATGCTACGTGACGGATGGCGATCAGCGATCGAAGTGAAGTAAGCGCACTCATCGTACCCTCAGCTATTGCTGCCAGACCAACGTGATTGGCACACAAGCGATCCGCCTGGAGGTCTCGTGTACTCCGAACGCTGCCCCTGCGACGGTGACGAAGCTCACACAAAGAAGCACGATATGCATGAGCACTACAAAGTGGATCGTTTCTTCGGAAGCGTCACAGGCCCGCACTGCAAAGAACTGGTCATGGGGAAGGGATCAGTCACCGAAAGTCCACCACGACATTCGCGCGCACTGCAGCCATCGCAGAAAGCCCAACTAGAAGGCAACGTTGACGCACGACTTCGAAGCCAATTCGCCTGCTCATCAATTTCCGATGTCGCGGATACTCCCTTGCGGCACCCTCATCCGGTGCTCCAGGCCCTAGGCTGTCGCATGCCACCTATGCGGCACGCCTGTCCGACATATCCGTAAGGGAAAAGTTCAAACAGCAGATCGCGCCCCGTCTTGCCCTGGCTTTGAGCACGCTCTTCGAGGAAGCGCATGACAAAACGGGCGTCCGCCGAAACACCATGCTCGGCGAGAAAGTCGCGCATGTACCGAATTGCGTCCCAATGATCTCCGGTCAATTGAATGTCTTGGCGCCGCGCCAGCTCCTCGGCGACACTTTCATCCCACTCTTCAGGATCGATGAGGAAGCCGTGTTCATCGAGATGGACAAGGCGATCACCAACTGTGAGTTCCGTGACGACATCCGGTCGCGTACGCATCGGGCAGTCTCCATTCCAGTCACGATCTTCGTTGCGTCGCAGAGCGTTCAGATTCTTGGCGCAATCTACGCTTCGCTGGCGCCTTCGCAACGCAATCGGCAATCGATGACCGATCCAGATCGTCAAGAAATGCTTCCTCTGCGTGCCTCAATCTGGCTTTCAGCCGACATCCTGGATTGAGACGGCAATCGCCGCCGTCGGGACGGAAGCAATCCACGAGTGCTTGGCGCGCCTCCAAATGGCGAATCACCTGACCAAGGGGTATCCCGGTGGCCGGTCGGGCCAACTGCATGCCACCCCCACCACCTCGATGGGTGTTGATGAATTGACCCTCGGCAAGCCCCCTCACCACCTTGACCAGATGGTTGCGAGAGATTCCGTGCTCATCAGCAATTTCCTCGGTAGTGAACAGGCGGTCGGGTTCTTGGGCAAGCCGCATGAGCAGTCATAGACCATAGTCAGTGAAGGCCGTTAGCCGCATAACTGTTCGCAATCCTCGATCGTCTTTGGCCTTACGGGTCCGCTGCTCTCCGATTCAGTGGCCACGTTACCGGCCGCTGGCAGCACCAAGGCGTAGGATTGACACAATTGATTGCAGTCCATCCATCAACCCAGCGTCAGTTCAAGTTCTTCCTTAACTTTTAATAGGCATCCTAAATACCTATTTGTTGCCGTGATGGACGCAACATTCAAGAAAAAATTGGGGAGTGCGACAAATTTGTGATGCGGAATAGCGAAGGTCTCTGCCAGCCGTGTCAAACGCCATGGCGCGCAAGCAGCCTTTGGATGTCCCCAACGCTTTGAATTTCGATCATCTCGTCCATGCTCAGACCGATGCCGAATGTCCGCTCGATCATGGACACCAACGCAACGTGGTTCAGAGAGTCCCACCGCGCAACATCGCCGGGCGATGTCGCAATACTGATAGGAGCTTCATGCTCAAAGACCTCAGCGAAAATCGCGATGATCTCCGGCCTTACTCCATCGCTGGTGGCGACTGCGCTCATCATCTCAGGCTCCATTGAACTGTAACGAAGGGACTTGCGGGCAGCGGCTGCTGGTTCACCCGCCAGATCCAATTCCGAACATCCTGCTCCCCTGTATCGAGTGGGAGAAAGCCGTGCGAGGCATATAGATCGCGCACAAGCTCGTTTTTCGCTGTCGGGCGATAGCCTGCTACGACCTCGGTGATTCCCTGCTTGCACAGTGCCTCGATAAGGGCACCGAGAAATGCCGTCTCGATTTGACGGGCTATTACCCGACAGCTCATGACCAGACTGTCAATATACGCAGTGCCACCGTCGAGTCTGGCTACGGCAGCTATCACGATGCCGTGCTTGCCAAAGCGATCATCAGCGGTGCCCAGAAGCACTATCGTAGTCTTCGGGCGCGACAAGAATGCACTCAGATCTGCCTCTGTATATCGCCGCGTCGTCGGATTGAACTGGTTCGTACGTTCGTGGAGTTGGGCCACGCGGGGCAGAGTACGCGCCGTCAGCGATTCGATCGTGAGTTGCTGTTCGAGGCCGCGCAGATAGTCATCGTAGCTCGCGGCGGTTGCCTTCAGTTCGCGGGCTCTACGCTCGGCAAGGTACATCGCCGGCCGCTCGATGTCCTCGACGGTCAGACGCGCAGGCCATGTCTCGGTCAATCCTCGCAGCCAGCGCGGTCGCTCAGCCGGATCGGTTGGCATTTCCGGAACGCGCACCTCAGGGCATAAACGCCTCATAGCTTCGCGTTCGTGCGGGCTGTCGTCTAGAAACATGAAACTATCGAGCCCAAGGTTGAGGTCTGTAGCGATCCGCCGAATGTTATCGGACTTGGGCTGCCAATTGACAGCCACGGCCGCGAAGTCATCACGGCGCAGCGCCATGCCGACGTGGCGATCGAGAATTTCAAGCGCATCGGTATTGTTCTTGCTTAGCGCGATGAGCAGCTTTCCTTGGGCCTTGAGACGAAGGCACTCCACCTGAAAGGCCTTGAAGGCATTTCCCGGTGGATCGTCCCCGCATTGGAGGCGCTCGATCCCATCATCCCCGAAGACACCCCCCCATAGGGTATTGTCGAAGTCGATCGCAATGACCTTGACCGGTTTAGCCTGACGCATCGCCCAAGCTGCTGAATAGGCTTCTGCAATTTCGTTGACTGCAGGCTCTGCAAAGGCGATGCGGCCGTAGAACCAAAGGCGCGGATCGTGCCGCGCCTCATGCGGCATCCGCGCGAGTGCGACATCGGTATCAATGAGAGTCATATTGGCGAAGCGCCCCGCAAGAGCTGACAGCGCTGCATTCGTTCTGCGGGTGAGCATAGCCAAGCCAGCCTCATGGTAGCTATCCATGTAGCCCATGCTCGGTTTGGTTACCGTCGGCAACGTATTGATCAGGAGCGGCGCGCCCGTTTCGGTCGCGTGTGCTGCAATCGCCTGCTCAAGGGCGTCCAGCCGCGCCGTAAGGTCGCTTGCGGCAGCATCGAAGCCGGTTCGCCATGACGACTCGAGTAACGTTTGCGGATCGAGCAGGATCAGGCTGGCCTGCGTCCCTGGTGGAAGGCGGTGCAATTCAGCAATTGCAGATCCAAAAGGGGCCTCGTCTGCCTCAATTCGGACCCCTCTTTTGGCGAAAGCGGGCACCAGCGCCCTGGCAAATGTCGACGCCGTTGAGAACCCGGCGACGCGTGTCTTCAACACAGGAAGCGTCTGCAGATGACTCGCAAACACCTTCCGCGCATGATGCAGGGCTTGAGGTGTTACAGGCCATGCCGCCAGTGCTACGGCACATGCCTCCGCGCTGGCATCGAGTTCGCAAAGACGACGAACCATCGCAACCGCGATTTCGCCCGATGGCGGTAGGGTCATGACAAGTTCGGAAATCTCGAGCAGAACCTCTTTGACTGGACGACCGGAATGCATATCGTTCAATCTGCTCAGAACCAGAAGCTCTACGGACAGCGCCGACGTTGCAGTCGGAGGCAAAGAGTGACCCGATACCAGAATATCCCGGGCAAGCCAGGCGGGCACGACCATATCTGCCTCAGCCAGTCGATCGACGAGACGTTGGATCTGCTGCTTATTAGCCTTGCTCCAATCGAACGCAGGCAGCAACTGGCGCTGGCGAACGAGTTGTGGCGCCACTTCGATTAGCGCATCAATCATTGAGTGGCTCCCTGCACGCCCTTGGTCGTGCACGTCGTCGCCGACCGCGCTGTCAAGCTGTCCGTCACCAGAGACATCTGCTGCCACCATCTTGCCGACCTACCTAGATCATGACATCGCCGCCCGTTACGAGCAGATTTTCGCCGGTAACAAAGCGTGCGAAGGGAGAGACCAGGATTAGGATGGCGCCTGCCACGTCGTCGACCGTCGCCATTCGCCGCATCGGCGTACGCGCCACCATCATCTGACGCAGGCGTTCTGGCGTACCGGCCACCAGATCGGTGTCGACGATGGATGGCGAGACCATGTTGACATTCACACCCGATGGGCCAACTTCTTGCGCGAGGTTCTTCATCATCGCGTGCAAAGCGCTTTTTGCGGCGACGTAGGGAAGCCAATGGTGGGCGGTTCGCTGAAGGCTTGCTGATGTCAGAACCGTCACGATCGTCCCCTTACTTTCCCGCAGACGAGGCAGGGCAGCCTTCGTTACGTTGAATGTTCCCCCAACGATACTGCGATGCGCCGATTCAATATCTTGCCAGGTCACTCGGTCGAACGGAGCCGATTGGATCTTTGGACCTGCATTGTTGATAAGAATGTCGAGACCACCGACATTGCAAATCTGACGGAACATCTGCTCGACGTCCTGGTCGATCGCAATGTCAGCGCGGACCAGATCGCACGATGCACCAGCTTGGCGGATCTCCTCTGCAAGCTCGACCGCCGCCCCCCGACTGCTGTGATAGTTGATCCACACATGGGCGCCCGCGCTCGCAAGAAGGCGCGCGGTTGCTCGCCCGATGCCGCGCGAAGCTCCTGTTACAAGCGCCGTACGGCCTTCAAGCATTCTTCCCAAGCTCGGCGCCGGGCGTTTCATTACATCTTTAGATGGTTCAGGCAGCCGAAGCACTTTGGCGCGTGCCTTGCCCTTCAGAACCTGGGCACCGTTCTGATTTGTTATCTCGGTTTCTATTTCGACGACCCGTGTTTCGCGGTCGATTCGTTCTATCCGCCCTCGTGCCTCGACGGTATCGCCGATAAACACTGGGGCACTGAAGTCGATGGATTGCGAAAGATAAAGCGCACCGGGACCGGGTATCTTCATTCCAATCAGGGTGGACAGCAGACTGGCATGAAGGAATCCGTGCACGACGCGGCCGCCGAATTCGGTACGAGCGGCAAACTCGTCGTCGACATGAAGCGCGTTGTAGTCGCCGGACAATCGGGCAAACGCGACGACGTCATCAGACGTTATCGTGCGTGCGATGACATCACTCTGCCCAACTGAGAGTTGATCCAGACGATCGCTCACGGACTTTCCTTTCAGACACCGGCGCCCCGTGCCAAACTGACGCAGGCCGGAATTCGCAAGCCCCTTCATCACGTTTGCACCTACGCGCAAGCAGGTTGAAAATGCTTGACATCAATCAAGAGGATTGCGCGGCCACCTTGCTAGCCATTCTCAGCTCGCACTGAAACGGGTGGAGATTTATGAGATGAGCGCAACATTCGACGCAGTTTCTGAGATCATTACCGCGAATACAGATGTTTCCCAGGGCGATGTGAAGCCGGAAAGCCACTTGATGCGCGACCTCGGTATCGACAGTCTGGCGTTCCTCGATTTGGCATTCGAGATCGACCAACGATTTAGCATCCAGATGCCGATCGAAGACTGGATGCAGAGCGTGAATCAGGGCGATGTCGAATCCGAAGAGTTCTTCATCGTTGGCAATTTGTGTCGGCACATCGACAGATTGGTTTCGGCCAGCGTCGCCGCCTGATAACAGGCGCGATCAATGCGGCTGGAGTACTTCCAAATGTTGGATGCAGTCGTGGATATCAACCGCGATGCCGGGAATTTGCGTGCCACTTCGAATGTGCCCTTGGAAAGTCCCGTATTCGAGGGACACTTCCCCGGGCATCCGCTGGTACCGGGCGTTCTCTTGTTCGAAACGATGGCGCAGGCCTCCGGCTACCTGCTGCTTGCCCTCAATCGCTTCCAGCGCATGCCATTCTTTGCCAACAGCAAGTCCGCCAACTTCCGCAGCTTCGTGCGACCTGGCGACGCGCTTGAGATTGACGCCAGGCAGATTCACGCCGGCTCGGGTTACGCGGTAACCAGTGCCCAAATCAAACGTGATGGCGAGATCGTTTGTGATAGCCAACTCATGTTCCGTCTCGTGCACTTCCCGGTGCCTGCGCTCGAACAGCACGTCCGAGCGGAAGGCCTCAGGCTTGGTTTCCTGGAAGAGGACTGATCTGGCAAATGGTTCAGGAGCGCGAGGCTTGGGTGACAGGACTGGGCATCGTGTCCTCGATTGGTGAAGGCCACGAGGCACACTGGCACGCACTATCCGGCCCACCTGTTGTCCCAGCACAAGTCGACTCTTCCAGCCATGCCCCCTATACGGTGCACCCTCTTGGCGACGTCGACATTGATCGATTGATACCCAGCAAAGCTGATCGCAAGCAAATGGGGACGTGGCAACGCCTGGGAGTTCACGCCGCAGGTCTGGCTCTCGAAGACGCTGGCGTTGCCGGAAACCACCAAATCCTTGATCGCATGGATCTCGTCGTCGCAGCCGGCAATGGGGAGCGTGACGAGGCATTCGACGCCAAAGTACTCAACAAACTCTGCATTCTTGAACCCTCGGCCAAGGCACCTGAACTCAATGCGGCATTGATCAGCGGATTGCGTCCGACACTCTATCTCGGCGAGCTTTCCAACCTGCTGGCGGGCAATATCCAGATCGTGCACAAAGTCACGGGATCCTCTCGAACACTGAAGGGAGAAGAAATTGCCGGTCTTTCGGCGGTCGAAGATGCAACGCGGCGTGTCGCCGCTGGTCAGGCCGACATTGTTCTGACAGGCGGTGCGTTGAATGCCGAGCGAGACGATCTTCTCCTCAGTTACGAACTCGCCCATAGCCTTTGGACGCAACCATTCGAGCCGGTGTGGCGAAGGACGCGAGTAGGCGGCGGTTTCGTACCGGGCAGTGCGGCCGCTTTCCTGGTTGTCGAGGCAAAGGAACACGCCCTTGCGCGGGGTGCAAAAGCCTACGCGAGGATTTCCGCAATTGTCAGCGACCGTTCCCAGCGCGCCTCATCAGGCGACGTCAGGAAATCGTTGTGGCAATTGCGCGAGAAGATCGACAACGACCTATCGAACGGACCGACAGGCATCCTTTCCGGGGCAAGCGGTGCCGAACCTGCGACCAGCGAAGAACACACATTCCTGGGCGAATGGATTGGCTCATCACAAGCGGCGATAGCTGTACGGGCATATGGCACCCGCATGGGCCATGCTGTGGAGGCGCACGCCCCGGTTGGAATTGCGCTTGCCTGCCTTTCGCTCGTCCGAAACGGCTTCTTCGAACCGTTTGAGAGTGATCCGCTAGAAAAACCCAACATGGCCGCACCGGAGCGCATCCTCGTCACCAGCGTCGGGCATTGGCGCGGAGAGGGATTGGCGCTGATCGAGCGCATCGGCATCGAGGCACGACAGCCATGAGTTCACCTTTCCTTGATCGCAGAGGTCGCCCCTTGGTTGTCGTTACGGGCATGGGACTTGTCACGTCCCTAGGCTGGGGCAAGACAGAAAACTGGCCACGGCTTGTCGCCGGTCACTCCGGCATAACGCAAATCTCGCGCTTCCCCACAAGCGGACTCAGGACAACGATTGCCGGAACGATTGCACCTCCCGAAGGAGCCGCCTACTCGGCTTACACGCACTCGCTCCGGATCGCGGAAGCTGCTGCAGATGAGGCTGTTCGGCAGGCCCGGATCGGCAGCCCACGGCGATTTCCCGGGCCGCTATTCATCGCCACACCGCCGTCCGAACTCGAATGGCCTTCCCTCGCCCAACTCTACGAACGTGCGGGTCCGACTGCAGGCACAGGCTACCAACGTTTGCTCGCCGCAGCTCGAACACGAGGCTTCGATGATCTGCGTGCTCACGTTGAGTTTGCAAGCATCGCCGATGCGATGCAACAGCGATTTGGGACGACGGGCGAGCCGCTTTCGATCTGCACGGCATGCGCATCGGGCGCAAGCACGATCCAGATGGCCTTGGAGCGACTGCGTCGCGGCGAAGCCGAAGCAGCGCTGTGCGTCGGCACGGATGCCACGGTTCATCCGGAAGGTCTCGTGCGTTTTTCGCTCCTTTCGGCGTTGTCGACCCGGAATGGTCCACCTGAGGAAGCATCGCGTCCCTTTGCAAAAAGTCGCGACGGTTTCGTTGTCGCGGAAGGTGCTGGAGCTGTTGTTGTCGAAACGTATCAACATGCCAAGTCGCGCGGCGCTGAGCCGCTTGGTGTCGTTCTGGGTGCCGGCGAAAAGGCCGATTGCTACCACCGTACCCGTTCCAAGCCGGACGGATCCGCAATTATCGGCGCCATGACAAAGGCTCTGGCCGATGCCGGAGCCTCCGCCGACGACATCGATCACGTCAATGCCCACGGAACGAGCACGCCTGAAAACGACAAGATGGAATGGGTATCACTCGCACAGGTGTTGGGGCCGCGCGCAGGTACCGTCCCGGTGACATCGAACAAATCACAGATCGGCCACACGTTGATTGCTGCGGGCGCCGTGGAAGCGGTCATATCCGTGATGACGATGACAGAGGGCGTGATCCCTCCCACCATCAATCACAACGACCCCGACCCCGAGATCGGGCTCGATGTTGTTGCGAATAGCGCACGGACCGCTCGCGTTCGGACGATCCTATCCAACTCGTTCGGCTTTGGTGGACAAAACGTCTGCCTCGTACTCGCAGCCGACCCCAGATAAGGAGCGTGGCGATGGAAGATGCTGGTGACAACCGTTGCGGCTCACCCGGAGAAGGAGAGGTTCGCGAGCACAATACGATGCGAGCGGCGCTCGTCCTCGGCGAGCGAGGAATCGAGGTTCGCGAGATTTCCATGCCGCCGCCGCCCCAGGCTGACGAAGTTCAGGTACGCATACGTGCAGTCGCTCTCAACCACATCGACGTGTGGGGATGGCGCGGTATGGCTTTCGCGAAGCGCACGCTGCCGATCGTTGCGGGCGCCGAAGCTGCTGGTGAGGTAACTGCCGTCGGAGCAGATGTCGATACGCATAAACCCGGCGATATCGTCGCTCTATACGGCGCATTGA
>JAGRKV010000066.1 GCA_020442165.1 Hyphomicrobiaceae bacterium
CGACTGCGCAGATCCAACATGAATGCTGGCAGGTCCTCCCAGGGCAGCGCTGCATGATGACCGCGCGCTAGGCGGGCCTGTTTCGGCAAGAGATGGTCGAGATGCCCTCGCCAACGCGCTGGGTTCGCCGCTCCGGAGTCAATCAGCCCGCGAGCTCGAGCGGCATCAAGCACAGCTTCAATGCGGCCACGTGTACGCGAGGCGGTTTCCGGCTTCGTCGGCCAGATCGGCATCAACACCGCAAGCACGTCTTCGGTCGTGATCTCGTCGACCGGCTTCTCGTTCAATGCTCCGGCGTAGACTTCGAGTGTCATCCGCCACTGAGCGCGGTGTTTGGCATTGCGCCAGCCTAGTGACTTGGCTGCCATCAAGTCGGCAGCGACGGCGCCGAAGGTACGCGGAATCGCGGCTAGGCGCTGGGCGGTCTCTGCGCTGCGGCGCTCTTCGATCGGATCGCGGCCGGCGGCTAGGTTCTTCCGGGCGTCCGCAGCTAGGCTGCGAGCGTCGGCTAGACCGACGCCAGCAATCCCTCCCAAGCCCATCTCAGATTGTCGCCCATCTCTCTTACGCCGGTAGATGAACACCCAGCGTTTGCTGAGTTGCTTCGCTCCTTCGACCCCGCGTCTAGCTTCAACTACGAGATAAAGCCCACCGCCATCGCTGTGCCGCCCCGGCTTGGTCGCGGTCTGCACGCCACGCGCTGTGAGCTTGTGCATCGCTCGCGTCATCGAATTCCCCCTTCCGCCATGCTGGGGTGTGCCAACCGCACCCCAGCATTTACCCCAGCATCGTACAGCGCTTCGGGTGGAACGGGGAATGGCGCCATACACAAGCGGGCGCAAAATTCACCGGTAAAACTGTGCGTTATTGGGTGGGTGGTGATAGGGGAGGCAAAGCCGCACACAAGCATCTGGCGGATGGGGTGGGATTCGAACCCACGGTGAGCGTGAACCCACGGCGGTTTTCAAGACCGCTGCCTTAAACCACTCGGCCACCCATCCAGCGCGGCGAGGCGTACGGGGGGCACGCTTCGCGTTTGCAGGCAAAGCGTTTAGCGCAGTCCGCGTCCGGGATAAAGTGTTCCGGAACGTGGCCGCTCCGCTTCCCTCCGGCCCGTCGTTCGCTCAGTTCCCCAGATCGCCCTGCATCCGCGACCGAAATCACGCCCCGCATTGCCGATTTATGTTGATGAACGAGGCCCGCCAGCCTGGATCCCGCCCCGGAACGCGACCAAACACACGATTTTCCGCATGAATGAGCCTGTCCCCAACTCTGGCTGTGCGGTGCGCGGGGCACGGTCAATTCCTTAAAGATCCAATCTTAACTGACCATTTTACGCAGCCATAATCGCAATCTGTCATGGTAATGCCAATCTTCCGACACGCACGCCAAGCAAGGTGCGGCGGAACGGGGGCGTCAACTACGGCCGCAACGGCCGGCACGAACCAGAGGGCGGGCTAAGAGGGTTATGCAACCTGATGTTTGGCCAATCGCGCCGCGCATGCGTTGCGGCGGAGCAGAGAACGCGTGCACAGGTGCCTTGGGCACGCTACGCCGCACTGGCTCCGTCATGCTGCTGGCAGCGATGCTCGCCGGCTGCGCCCGCTCAGAGCGCGTGGATACCGGCAGTTGGGGCCCAACAGTCAAAGCGTCGATGTTCCCGCCTTCGGTGGTGCAGGCTGAAGCCAGTCCGCGCGTGGCAAGCGGAAGGCAGATCGCGCGCGGCGGCGGCACCTACAAGGTGGGCAAACCCTACAAGATCGCCGGCAAGTGGTACGTTCCGCGGGAGGAGCCAGGCTACGAAAAGTCGGGGCTGGGTTCCTGGTATGGCGACGATTTTCATGGTCGCAAGACGGCCAACGGCGAGATCTTCAATAAGCATGCGCTGACAGCAGCGCATCCCACGCTGCCCTTGCCGTCCTACGTTTATGTCACCAATCTCGAAAACAACCGCACTGTGCTCGTCCGGGTCAATGATCGCGGCCCCTACGCGGGTGGCCGAATCATCGACTTGTCGCACGCGGTTGCGCATCACCTGGATTTCGAGAACAAGGGTCTGGCTCATGTCCGCGTGCGTTATGCGGGCCGGGCGCCGCTCGGCGGTGACGACAGCCACGAACGTGCGTTCCTGGCCAAACAGCCCTGGTCGCGAGGCAGCGAACGCTATGCCTCGCGCGAAGGGGGCATGATGGCGACGAGTTCCATCCCGCTACGGTGAAAGAGGGCCTGGTCACAATTGTGACGCGCAACGGCGTCGTTGGGACCGCTTCAGTGTTTTCGTAGTTGAACATCGAGTAGAATCCCGCTGAAGCCGTTGACACGACCGGTCTTGAGACGGGATATTCTCAGCAGATTTGCAGCGCTCAACAGCTGGAAAGGTTGGATGAGCATTCGGTTACATAATCTGCTACATCCTTTTCTCATGCGAATTCATCTCCACGCGATGTTGCTGGGCATGATTGCTGTGTTGCTGGTGCTGCACGGTCCGGCACATGCGCAGCAATCCACATTCGTGCCCAAGGCCAAGCATGCCATTTTGATGGATGCGGACAGCGGCGCTGTACTGTTCCAGCACGAAGCTGACGAGCTGACGCCTCCGGCGAGCATGAGCAAGTTGATGACGCTCGCCGTGGTCTTCAAGGCATTGAAGAACGGTGTACTCAAGCCGACCGACGAAATCACGATGAGCGAGCATGCCTGGCGCACGGGCGGCGCGCCGTCGGGCACCTCCGCGATGTTCGTGCCGATCAACGACAAAGTGACGGTCGACGAATTGCTGCAAGGCATCATCGTGCAGTCGGGCAACGATGCGTGCATTGCCATTGCCGAGGCACTTGCCGGAACGGAAGAAGGCTTCGCGCAGGTCATGACGAATGAGGCGCGTCGCATCGGTCTCAAGAAATCGACATTCCGCAATTCGACAGGGCTCTACCATCCCGAGCACATGATGACCATGCACGAGCTGGCGGATCTCGCACGCTACATCATGACAGAGTATGCCGACCGCTTTCCCCTGTTCGCACAAAAGGAATTCAAGTACCGCAAGCACCGCTTCTTCAATCGCAACCCGCTCTTGTTCCTCGATATCGGCGCCGACGGCATGAAGACCGGTTACATCAAGGAAGCAGGCTATGGCATCGTCGGCACCGCGGTGCAGGAGGGCAAGCGCCTGATCGTCGTGGTCAACGGGCTGGAAAGCTCCAATGACCGCCGCGACGAAGCCCGCAGGCTGCTTGAATGGGGCTTCCGCTCGTTCGGACCATTCGATCTGTTCAAGCCCGGCGAGGTGGTCGGTTCGGCGCGTGTGTGGGGTGGTTCCAGCTTCTATGTGCCGCTGGTCGGCAAGAACGGCGTCACCGTCGTGCTGCCGCGCTATCCCGCCAATCAGCGCCTCTCGGCCGAGATCCTTTATAAGGGACCGCTGAAACCGCCGATCAGGAAGGGCGATCAGGTTGCGCGCCTCAGGGTATCGTCGTCAACATCGGCGGTCAGCGAAGTGCCTCTTTATGCCGCTGAAGACGTCGACAAAGCAGGTATCCTCCGCCAGGGCCTCGACAGCTTGATCCATCTCGGCTTCAAGTGGATCAAGATCAAGCTGTGAGCCCGCGAGCGGGATGGAGAGCCCCACCCACAAGCCCAATTTGGGCTTACTGCCAGCGCGAAAGCGTGACCCATCCTCTCGCATAATGTGTTCAATCGTCCCTGAGCCCGGACTGGAACATTTTCCGCCGAAGTAGTCGCCGGTTAGGTTCGGAAAACACGACAAAACAAAAATCTAGAGCGCCGATCCGTTTCCATCGGAACAAAAAGCGCTTTAGTGTGCGCCTCGGCCTGCTGCAAATGGGCGGGCGCGCAGGACACGAGGCATGGCGGCAGGGCTTTTCATCACGTTCGAAGGCGGCGAGGGGGCGGGCAAGTCGACTCAGGTGCGGCTCCTTGCCGAGCGTCTTCGCGCGCATGGAACGGATGTCGTCATCACACGCGAGCCCGGCGGCACGCCGTTTGCGGAACAGGTGCGCGCGTTGATCTTGAGCCCCAGCGTTGCCGAACACACGGCCCTGTCGGAAGCGCTGTTGTTTTATGCCGCACGCGCGGACCATATCGGCAAGATCATCCGGCCGGCGATGGCTGCTGGGCGTGCGGTTCTCTGTGATCGCTTTTCCGATTCGACACGAGTCTATCAAAGCATCGCCGGCGGCCTCGACCGGAAGGTTTTCGACGCGCTTGAGCAGCTGGTTGTCGCGGACGCCAAGCCTGAGCTGACGATCATTCTGGATCTCGATCCCTCTGTCGGCCTTGCGCGTGCCGAAGCGCGGCGAATAGATGCCGCATCTGGCGAAGGAAACGGCGAACGGAACGTCGATAGCGACGGCGCAGGCCGCGACCGTTACGAACGCCAAGCGCTCGCGTTCCACGAGAAACTTCGTGCGGGATTTCTCGCCATCGCCGCTGAGGAGCCCGACCGCTGCGTCGTCATTAATGCCAATCGTGATGCCTCTCAGGTGGCCGCAGAAGTCTGGTCGGTCGTCGATCAACATCTGCAGCGGCGCGCAGGTTAGTCGGCATGGCGCGCGCACCCCTCGCCGAGCAGACCGAGAGCTTGCCTGAAATCGACAGGCTGGAAGACTTCCCCCACCCGCGCGAGACAGAGCATTTTTTTGGCCACCACGAAGCCCAACGTGAACTGGCCGCGGCCATTGCCTCAGGCCGCATGCATCATGCATGGCTGCTGGCGGGACCGCAGGGTGTTGGCAAGGCAACCCTGGCCTACCGCGCGGCGAAGGCGGCGCTGTCTCGGCCAACTGACCGCGATATGCTCAGGCATAGCCTGGACGTCGACCAAAACGCGACAGCTGCCCGTCAGGTCCGCGCGCTGTCGCATCCGGGCCTTCTCGTCATTCGCCGGTCATGGAACCAGAAGGACAAGCGCTTCCCGCAGTCGATTTCCGTCGACGAGGTGCGCCGCCTGCGATCGTTCCTGGGACACCGCGGCGCCGAAGGCTCATGGCGCGTCGTCATCGTCGATACAGCCGACGAACTCAATATCAACGCAGCCAATGCCCTCTTGAAGTCGCTGGAGGAGCCCCCGGCCGAAACGGTCTTCCTGCTCGTGACCTCCGAGCCAGGACGTTTGCTGCCGACGATCCGCTCGCGCTGCCGAACGCTCGATCTCCAGCGTCTGAATGAGCGGGATCTGGAAGCCGCAGCCGGCACCGCCTTGAAGGCGGCTTCTCGCGAAGAGCCAGAGGCTCAATCCCGCCAATTGCTGGTGAAACTCGCAGCCGGCAGCGTGAGACGGTACTTGAGCCTTGAAGCGGGCGGTGGCCGCGAGCTTTATCAGGAAATCTATGCGTTGATCGCTGCCATGCCCGATGTGCGCTGGGCCAAGGTCCATCAGCTGGCCGATACGCTTGCCGCACCAGCCGCAGAAACGCGGTTTGAACTCTTTTTCGACCTCCTGCTGGAGCTGCTGGCACGCCTCGTCAAGGCGCTGGCCGGCGGGCAAGGCGAGCCGGAGGAGGCACAGGTTGCCGCGCGTTTATGGCGCCCGGAGCAGCTTGCCACCGTGGCCGAGGTATGGGAAACAGTGGCCCGCGAGAAGGCGGAGACCGTTGCCCTAAATCTCGACCGGAAAACACTGATTTTGCGAACTGTTTCCCGTATCGAGGCGACGACCCGCTGAAGGCGCCACGCATGTTGTGGCGGCTGAAAGCGAGGAGCGCAGCCGATGGGCAAGCAAGAGACTTTTTATATCACCACCGCCATTTCCTATCCCAATGGCGTGCCGCACATCGGCCATGCCTACGAGGCCATCGCGACCGATGCGATTGCCCGCTTCGAGCGGCTCGATGGCAAGGACGTTCTGTTCCTGACGGGAACCGACGAGCACGGCCTCAAAATGAAGCAGACCGCGATCAAGGAAGGTGTCAGCCCGCGCGAGCTGGCCGACCGCAACTCCGCGCGCTTTCGCGACATGGCAGCCGCCCTCAATCTCTCGAACGACGATTTCATCCGCACGACCGAGCCACGGCACTACGAGGCTTGCCAGGAACTGTGGCGCCGCATGGAGGCCAAGGGCGATATATTCCTCAAGACCTACGGCGGCTGGTACTCGGTGCGCGACGAGACCTACTACAAGGAAACCGAAACCGAGGTGCGCGAGGATGGCCAGCGCTATGCCACGCCGACCGGCACCGAGGTGGCATGGCAGGAGGAGGAGACGTACTTCTTCCGGCTGTCACGCTACGAAGACGCGTTGCTCGACCACTACGAGGCAAACCCGGATTTCATTCTCCCGCCCGAACGCCGCAACGAGGTCATCAGCTTCGTGCGTTCCGGACTCGATGATCTCTCCGTTTCGCGCACCACGCTTGATTGGGGTATTCCGGTGCCGGGCCATCCCGGCCACGTCATGTATGTGTGGATCGATGCGCTCAACAACTACGTGACAGCGACCGGAGTGCTCAGCAACGATGACAACGAACGTCGCCGGTTCTGGCCCTGCAACGTGCATGTGATCGGCAAGGACATCATCCGCTTTCACGCCATCTATTGGCCCGCATTCCTGATGTCGGCGGGTCTCCCTCTGCCCAAGCGGGTGTTCGGTCACGGCTTCGTGCTCAACAAGGGCGAGAAGATGTCGAAGTCGGTCGGCAACGTGCTCGACCCGTTCGCGCTTGCCGAGCATTACGGTGTCGATCAGCTGCGCCACTTCTTCCTGCGCGAAGTCGCCTTCGGTTCCGACGGCAACTACTCGCCCGAGACAATCGCCGCCCGCATCAACGCCGATCTCGCCAACGGGCTGGGCAACTTGGCACAGCGTTCGCTTTCGATGATTGCGAAGGGTTTTGGTGGTGTCGTGCCCGAACCGGTTGATTTGACCGAGGCCGACAAGGCGCTGCTTGCCAAGGCCGATGGCGTCCATGCGATCGCGCGCGAGGCGATGGACCGTCAGGCCATCAAGACATGGCTAGATGCCGTCTGGGATGTCGTGGGTGAGGGCGATCGCTACTTCGCCAACGAGAAACCATTCGACAAGGCGCTGTCGAACGAGCGCAAAGGCACGATCCTATATGTGACGGCTGAAGTCGTGCGCCAGCTTGCCATTCTGGTGCAGCCCGCAATGCCGGCCTCCGCTGCCAAGCTCCTCGATCTCCTCGCGCAGCCGGAAGGCGAAGCACGCCAGTTCGAAGCCCTGGGCGCGGCCGGGCGGCTCCAGCCAGGCACGCAGCTGCCTGAACCGCAAGGCGTGTTTCCGCGTTACGTCGATCCAGCGGCCGCGACACAAAAAAGCGGATCGCAATCGGCTGAAGCACAGCAGGCTGCAAGGCTTGCAAAGCAGGCAAAAAAGGAAGCCAACCGCAAGAAGAGTCAGTCCAACGGCGAGGGGAGCGCCTGATGCTCGTCGATCATCACTGCCATCTGGATTTCCCGCAATTCGCCGAGGATTTCTCCGGCATGATCGCGCGCGCCAAGGCAGCTGGCGTAGGCGCCATGGTGACGATCTCTACGCGGGTCAGCCAACTCGAAACTCTGCTGGATCTCACCACGCGCGATCCCGATGTTTACTGTTCGGTTGGCACGCATCCGCATAACGCCGATCAGGAAATGGACGTCACCACCGAAGACCTCGTCCGGCTGGCAACATCGCACGACAAGATCGTCGCGATCGGCGAAGCTGGGCTCGATTACTTCTACCAGAAGTCGACGCGCGAAAATCAAGCCGAAGGCTTCCGCCGGCACATCGCTGCCGCGCGCATCACCGGCCTGCCGCTTGAGATCCATACCCGCGATGCCGATGACGACTGCAAGGCAATTCTGGAAGACGAAACCGCCAAGGGCGCCTTCCCGGCGATCCTGCACTGCTACACGGGCGGCATGGATCTCGCCATGCGCGCAGTCGAACTTGGCCTCTATGTTTCGTTCACCGGCGTCGTGAGCTTCAAGAAGTCGGACGCCTTGCGCGAGATCGTCAAGGCCGTTCCGCTCGATCGCATCCTGGTCGAGACAGATGCACCGTATCTGGCGCCCGAACCCTTCCGCGGCAAGACGAATGAGCCGGCCTATGTCGTCCACACGGCGGCAGCGATTGCAAGGGCACGCGGCATCACGCCCGATGAGGTCGCAGCCGCGACGACAGACAATTTCTTTCGCCTCTTCCAGAAAGTAAGGCCACCGGCGGCGATCGCATCGCGCGGGGTACGTGCCGCCTCATGAGTGAATATCGCCTCACCATTCTGGGCTGCGGCTCATCGGGCGGCGTGCCGCGCATTGGCGCCATGTGGGGCAAGTGCGATCCTGAAAATCCGAAGAACCGCCGCCGCCGTTGTGCCGTGCTCATCGAAAGGTTCGGGCCAAGAGGAGCGACGCGCATCCTGGTCGATACGCCAGCCGACATCCGCGAGCAGCTCCTTCAAACCCGCGTCACCGCCCTTGATGCCGTCATCTACACCCACGATCATGCCGATCACACGCATGGCATCGATGACTTGCGCATGGTCGCCTACGCCATGAAGAAACGCATCGACGTCTGGTTTGATGCACCCACGCGGCGCAGCCTCGAAAGCCGCTTCGAATATTGCTTCCGCACGCCCAACGGCTCTTCATATCCGCCGATCCTGATCGGTCATGAATTCAATCCCGGCGACACGGCGGAGATCGATGGCGACGGCGGCCCGATCACGGTGGAGGCGATCGGCCAGGTCCACGGCGATATCGAATCTTTGGCGCTGCGCATCGGCAATGTCGCCTATTCACCGGATGTCTCCGGTCTCTCCGATGTCGCGCAGTCACGGCTGCAGGGGCTGGACATCTGGATCGTCGATGCGTTGCGTTATCAGCCTCACCCCAGCCACTTCAGCGTGAAGGAAGCGTTGAGCTGGATTGAAAAACTCGGTGCCAAACGCGGCATCCTCACCCACATGACGGGTGAACTTGACTACGCAGCACTGAAACGAGAACTGCCCGCGCACGTCGAACCCGCCTGGGACGGCATGGAAATCAGATTCTGAGGAAGGACTGACCGGCACGTTCGAGCGAACACCGGTCAGGTTCAGTCGCGCGAGGCCAAGCCACCATTGCGCGCCGCAAGCCAATCGCGTGCATGCAATACGGTGCCGTTAGGCGTCTGCTGCGGCGTGACCAGCTCCATGAACATGGGCGCAATGTCCGCTGGCTGTGTCAGCGTCTGGGGGTTCTCGCCGGGGAACGCCTTGGAGCGCATATGCGACGCGACAGCGCCGGGATCGACGATATTGACGCGCAGCGGCGTATTGGCCGATTCAGCGGCCCATGTGAGTGCGAGGGCCTCGACACCTGCCTTTGACACGGCATAAGGGCCCCAGTAGGCGTTTTTCCCGGTCGCGGCATTCGAAGTGACCACCACCGCACGGCCAGCGTCAGACAGCTTCAATAGCGGGTCGAGTGTACGAATGAGCCGCCAGTTTGCGTTCAGGTTCGTCCGCATGACGAGTTCCCACGCATCTGCTGTGACATGCGGTAGCGGCGACAACGGACCTAGCATGCCCGCATTCGCGATGAAGATGTCGAGCTTGCCCCAGCGTGGATAGATCGTTGGTCCGATCGCGTCGATGCGGTCGGCTTTGGTGAGGTCGAGCTGCAGGATGGTGGCGGATCCGCCAAACCCTCGGATTTCATCGTCCAGGTCCTCCAGCGCCGACACCGAACGCGCCGAGATGACGACATGGGCGCCAGCCTTGGCAAGTTCCAGCGCGACCGCACGGCCAATGCCGCGCGAAGCGCCCGTGACCAGCGCGATGCGTCCTTGGAGGGTTTTGTTGGGCGACATGGCGGCTTCATTCCCAGCGAGTTGTCGTCTGCGCGTACTTGCTAGCCGCACGAGGCGAGATCGGCAAGCCCGGCGTCCCGAGAAGCTTCTCAGGGTGTCTTCTTTTCGCTCCCGCCGGCCGGCTCGATCAGCTCCTTGACCGTCTCTTTTGCCTTTTCCAGCGTCTTTGCGCCGCCTTCTGCCGCTTTCTCGACCTGCGGTTTGGCACCTTCCAATGCCTTCGACGTCGCTTCCTTGGCCTTGTCGATCAGCGGTTTTGCCTTATCACGCGCGGTCTCTGACACATCCACCAGTTTGTCGACGGCAGCGGCGGAAATCTCCCTGGTACGCTTCAGCACCTTGGACAGAAAGCCGGTAGCGGGGCGCATGGCTTCAGCAGGCAGTTCGCGGATGAGCCGGACGATGGAATCATGAGTTTTTGCCGCCACCGGATCCTTCAGACGATCTGTCGCACCGGTGAACACCACGAGCGGCGTGCAGGCGGATACAACTTTTACGCCTTTCTCCGTCCAGCGCGCATCGGTCACTTCGGTCTCCTGCGCGGAATAGACCGAGCGCCCTTCGATGGCCGCACTCAGGATGTTGCGGTCGATCACCGGGATGAAGTGCCCCCCCAACCGATTGATGAGCTGGAAACGGGGATTGTCGGGATCGGCGAATTGTACGAACAGGGTCACTGTATCGTCGGCGGAAAGCGCCAAGCGTATGGCCTCGTCCGTATCTGCCACGAAGCGGATGTTTGCTGCTCCGGCGAGGTCGGAATCGAGTGTCTGGATGTAGCGGAAGGTGCTGGCGCTGCCCGAGTCTTCCGGTGGCAGGATGAATCGCAACTGGTTCGCGCGCGCGGCTATGTCACCAAACGATCTCAATTCAGGGTTCCGGGCCACAGCGAAAATGCACTCGTGGAAATCACCCGAGCGGATTGTCTGAAACACCTTGCCGTTCCCGAAGCGGCCGCGTTCCAGGGTCAGCACATCGAGCTGGGCGAACGCGATGTCGCCTTGAGCGGCGGCGACGTGCTCCATGTTGTCGAGGCTGCCGCGTGAGGCGGTGCAGTCATAGGAGTACCCTGCCTTGCTGAGGGCGGCGGCCAAGGGGGGGCAGAAGCTCTGGTTATAGGCGCCTGTCTCGCCGCCGGTATGGATACGCAACGGGGTTGGATCGCCCGGTGTCGCATCGGCCGCCGTAGCCGGCGCAGCCGAGAATGCGAGCACTAATGCGGCACATGTGAAAATCAGGCGGCCTTGGCCTGCGATCATGGATCGAAATCTCCCGTGACCTCGGCTGGCGAGGTGTGGTTGCCTGGCAAAACATGGGGCAGGACGGCGGCGCCCGTTTGTCTCCGCTGGCAGCCCGATACGTTCGTCCATTGCAAGCGATGAAGCCGCGATAGTGAACCTACGATCTTGCCATGCAATCCGATTATGGGGTCGTTTCATGGCGAAACAAGTCATCGGATTGCTTATATCGCGAGGCCTGCGGCACTGGGCCCACGCAGTGGACGATTGCCGGACCTGGAGCGGTTTCAACCAAGGCGGAACGCTCAGGCCGTGACTGCGGCCCGGCGCCTTGCGCCGCCCACGCGGAGCAGTCCGAGCGATAGCAAGGGATAGCTGCGTGAGCGAAGAAATCTGGATCGTTTCAAAGTCAGTCTGAAACGATCTAACCGCTGCGCGATATGTCACCGCGCCGGCAGTATCGCAGCCGGGCGAGCCAGTCCGGCACGCCTCCAATTCGCACAACCAAATGTCATGATTGCGATGCGGGCAGACCGCTTCGGCACCTGCACAGTCGGCACATGAGCGCAGGCTCGCGTCAGCGCACTTCGGCCAGCAGTGACAGTTGCCGTTGCTGTCCTTCGCTATCCCCGTTCTGGTCGACCAGCGGCGTCGGATAATGGCCGGTGAAGCAATGGTCGGTGAACTGAGGCGCATAGGGGTCGCGGCTGTCATGGCCGACCGCCCGGTAGATGCCATCGACCGACAGGAACGCAAGGCTCGTTGCTCCCATGAACTCGCGCATGCCTTCCAGATCGAAATTCGCCGCCAGGAGGTCCATCTTCCGTGGCGTATCGATGCCGTAATAGTCGGGATGCGTGATGGGCGGCGAGGCGATGCGCATATGCACTTCCTTGGCGCCGGCCTCGTACATGAGCTGCACGATCTTCTTGGACGTGGTACCGCGCACGACGCTGTCGTCGATCAGGATGATGCGCTTGCCGCGGATCACGCCGCGGTTGGCCGAGTGCTTGAGCTTGACGCCGAGCGCACGAATGCGCTGCTCGGGCTCGATGAAGGTGCGGCCTACGTAGTGGTTGCGGATGATGCCCAGTTCAAAGGGCACGCCCGATTTCTGCGAGTAGCCAATGGCAGCGGGAACGCCGGAGTCGGGGATCGGCACGACCACATCGACATCGGCCGGGGTCTCGCGCGCCAGCTCCACACCCATCTGCTTACGGATGTCATAGACGCTCTTGCCGCCGATGATACTGTCGGGCCGCGCGAAGTAGATGTATTCGAAGATGCAGGGCCGCGCCGGGCGCTTGGGGAACGGGCGGTGGCTCTGGATGCCGTCATCGGTGATGACGATGACCTCGCCGTTTTCGACTTCGCGCAGGAACTCCGCGCCGACCATATCGAGCGCGCAGGTTTCCGAGGCGAGCACGAAGGCGTCTCCAAGCTTGCCCAGGATTAGCGGACGGATGCCAACCGGGTCGCGCGCCGCGATCATCATGTCGTTGGTGAGACAGACAAGCGCATAACCGCCTTCGATCTGTCGGATCGCCTCGACAAAGCGCTCGATGATGCGCCCCTTGGGCGAGCGCGCGATGAGATGCAGGATGACCTCGGAGTCCGATGTGGACTGGCAGATGGCTCCCGATTGGATGAGCTCCCGGCGAAGCTTCAGGGCATTCGTCAGATTGCCATTGTGGGCAAGCGCAAAACCGCCGGTGCTGAGGTCGGCAAACAGCGGCTGCACGTTGCGCAGGATCGTGTTGCCCGTCGTGGAATAGCGGTTGTGACCGCAAGCCATGCGGCCTCTCAGGCGGTGCAGCACCGAGGCCTGGTTGAAGTTGTCGCCCACCAGGCCCATGCGGCGCTCCTGGTGGAAGTGGCGGCCGTCATAGGAGACGATGCCCGCAGCCTCCTGGCCGCGATGCTGGAGCGCATGCAGGCCCAGTGCCGTCAGGGCAGCAGCATCGGGATGATTGAAGACGCCGAAGACGCCGCATTCCTCGCGCAGCCGGTCATCGCCATAGCGCGACAGCCCTGGATCGAATGTCAGAGGATCTGGTGGGGCCGCCTGTTGCTTTTCCTCATCGAGGTTTGCCATGGCCGCCTCCCGCTCGCCGTCGTGACGTTAGCCTGTGTGACGCCAATTTCCAGGCAGGACGTCGTTGCCCTGCCCATGTCGCCACGTGACAGATATATGAAATGTTATGGGCTGCGCCAGTCCTAGGTGAATTTGTCCCTGAGGCATGTTGAACCCCTGCTGTTCACCGGTGCCGCCGGTAGGCGCCGTCAGGGAGGACGGAATGATCCTTATCAGGACCGTCTTGATCGAGTTTCCGGCCGACTGGATGTAGGGCAGGGACTTGGACGCCCGCACCCACGGGAGAGCCGTATCCGGGTTCTTGGGATCGACCATGAAGGCCTCGTAAAGCATGTACGGGATCACGATCAGGATGAAGCCCCGGGCGACCCCGAACAGGAAGCCCAGTATGCGGTCGATCATCCCCACCCGGCTATCGAGGATCGAATCTGAAACCCGCGCGGTAATGAGGTGAACAACGATCAGAACGATCAGGAATATGATGGCGCCAACTGCTATCTGGGCGATCTGGACAGGTGCGTCGATCTGTTTGGCAAGATCCTCGGCAATCTTGGTGGCAAAACCTGAGCCCAGTGTGCCGCCCCGTTTACCGCCGTACTTTTCCGGATCGATGATGGCGTAGAACGTGGCAGCGAAGGCCACTACCCACGACAGGATCGACAACATCTCGCGCGCCAGCCCGCGATACATGGCAAGCAGGCCTGAAATGAAGCACACCGCGAGGAGTGCGACGTCAAGGTAGCTCAAGGGTCCGATCATGGGCGCGGTTCCCGCTGCTCAGTTGTGGGCGACGAGGCGAAGGACTGGGTACACTTCATGACGTCATGGCCTCTACGAGAGCCTTGAGATGATCGATGCGATCGATCTCCAAGGTCAGCGACGCGCGATCGATTTCCCCAGCGGCCGGGACGGAAGCCCGCACAAAACCCAGCTTTTGTGATTCCTTGAGCCGGGCGGTCATGTGCGCGGCTGCGCGAACGGCACCCGACAACGAGATTTCACCGAAGTAGACGCGATCGGGGGGAAGCGCAACACCCGAAAATGACGACAGCAGGGCGGCTGCTGCTGCAAGATCTGCT
Organism: Hyphomicrobiaceae bacterium; assembly: GCA_020442165.1. Classification (GTDB taxonomy): domain Bacteria; phylum Pseudomonadota; class Alphaproteobacteria; order Rhizobiales; family Hyphomicrobiaceae; genus JAEUMD01. The sequence continues at coordinate 14,221 of JAGRKV010000066.1, forward strand.
GCAGGCTCGTTGATTTTGAGCCCGCCTGCGACATTGAGGTAGACATCGGCCTGCGCAAACGACATGCCGCAGCGCGCCTCCAATACGGCCAGCAGCATGTTGAGGCGATTAGCGTCCCAGCCGACCACGGCGCGGCGCGGTGTGCCCAGCGGAGAAGGCGCGACAAGCGCCTGGATCTCAACAAGAATCGGGCGCGTGCCTTCAATCCCGGCAAACACCGCCGCACCAGGGCTCGCGGCATCGCGGTCGCCCAGGAACAGTTCGGACGGATTTTGTACCTCGCGCAGGCCCGAGCCTGCCATTTCGAACACGCCGATCTCATCCGTGGCGCCAAATCTGTTTTTCACAGCGCGAAGGATACGATAGGGGTGCCCGCGGTCGCCCTCGAAGTAGAGCACGGTGTCGACCATGTGCTCGACGACCTTCGGCCCCGCGATCTGGCCATCCTTGGTCACATGCCCGACCAGTAGCAGCGCCGCGCCACGCCCTTTCGCATACCGGATGAGCGACTGCGTAGCCGCACGCACCTGTGAAACCGTTCCAGGCGCCGCTTCCAGGGCGTCCGTCCATAGTGTCTGGACCGAATCGACGATGACGAGATCGACCGATCTGTCCGCGCTGATCGTCTCTAGGATGTTGGCGAGATTGGTTTCAGCGGCGAGTGCCACGGGTGCGTCAGACAGGCCGAGCCGCTCGGCGCGCAAACGCACCTGGGCGACGGCTTCCTCTCCGGAGAAATAGATGGCGCGCCGGCCGGCCTTGGAGACGGCGGCTGCAAGCTGAAGCAGGATGGTCGATTTGCCGATTCCCGGTTCGCCGCCAATCAGCAATGCCGATCCCGGAACGATACCGCCGCCCGTCACCCGGTCGAGTTCTGCAAAGCCCGTCGAGAAACGCGGCGCCTCTTCACTCTCGCCTTTGAGCGTTTCAAGTGGAACTGCGCGGCCGCGTGCTGCCTTGGCAAGTCCGGAACCAGGAACCGCCGCGACCGGTGTAGCGATCTCCTCGGTCATGGTGTTCCATTCGCCGCAGCTCGGGCACTTGCCGGCCCAGCGGCTGGAAACCGAGCCACAGGACTGGCAGACGAACGAGTTCTTTGCGGGCTTGGCCATGCCGTTCAGCTCTCTGCGCCGCGATAGATGCGATGGAACCGTCGGCCAAGCGACGTCAGCACTTCATAGCCAATGGTCCTGGCATCCGATCCCACGGCCTCGATCGGCAGATTTGGTCCGATCACCTCGACGAGATCGCCAGGCCTGGGTTCAGGCTCGATGCCAGTCACATCGATGGTAATGAGATCCATCGAAACACGACCGATGATGGTCGCGATCACTCCGCCGACCGCGACGCGGCCGCCATCGCCCCCGCTTTGGCGGCTCAAATGACGAAACAGTCCATCGGCATAACCAGCCGCGATGATGGCGACGCGGCGCGGTTCATCTGGCGTCCACGTTGCCGAATATCCGACGGTCTGTCCCGGCGCCACGTCACGGACCTGGAGAATTCTTGCATGCACCTCGACAACCGGCTCCACCGGCGTGGCACCGCCCTGGAAAGCCTGCCCGCCGTAGAGCGCATAGCCGGGGCGCACGAGATCGTAATGATAGTCACGGCCCAGCATCAGCCCGTCTGACGCCGCAATACTGCGCGCGGTCGTCGGCAGCAGCGGCGCCAGCCGTTCGAAGACCTCGCGCTGTTGCTCGTTCTTCGGCGAGCCAGGATCATCGGCGCACGCCAGATGGCTCATCACCAGCTGCACGTCGAGACGATCGAGACCATGCCCGTTCATCACCAGGGACTGGATGTCCTTGGCGGCAAGACCTAGCCGGTTGAGCCCGGTGTCGACATGCAGCGCCGTCGGCAGGCGATCCTTGCGCGATGTCGACAGCTCCGCCCATTCCGCGATTTCCGAAAGCGTCGAGACTACGGGAATGACGCCTGCCTCGCGCACCGCTCCAGCAGCACCCTTGATGATTCCGTCGAGCATGTAGATCGTGGCCGCGGGTGCAAGTTTGCGCGCTGCGACGGCCTCGTCGAGCGTCGCGACAAACAGCGTGCGGCAGCCCGCGCGAACAAGGGCAGGGATCACTTGGGTTGCGCCCAGCCCATAGGCATCAGCCTTGACGACAGCGGCGCATTCGGCCGGGCGCACCAAAGCCGCAAGCGCACGCCAGTTGGCGGCAATGCGGTCGAGGTCGACGACGACAACACCGGTCGCATGCGCAGGAATTTGGCTATTCAACTCGGACATTTCAGCCTTTATGGCGCCGCGCACGGCAATCCGTCTATTGTTCGGGGATCTGGTAGTCCTGGGCGAGATTGCCGAAGCGCGTGTATTGCGACTCGAATGCCAGCGCAACCGTACCCACCGGACCGTGGCGCTGCTTGCCGATGATGACTTCCGCCTTGCCCGAGACCTTCTGCATCTCCTGCTGCCAGCGGAAGAACTCCTCGGTGCCTTCTGACGGCTTCTTGCGTTCGACGTAGTATTCCTCGCGGAAGACGAACATCACGACGTCGGCGTCCTGCTCGATCGAGCCTGATTCACGCAGGTCGGAAAGCTGGGGGCGCTTGTCGTCGCGCTGCTCGACCTGGCGCGACAGCTGCGACAGGGCAATGATTGGCACATTCAGTTCCTTGGCCAGCGCCTTTAGCCCCGTGGTGATTTCGGTGATCTCCTGCACACGGCCAGCACTCGCCGATTTCGACGATCCCGCCAGCAGCTGCAGATAGTCGACGATGAGCAGGCCCAGTCCCTTCTGGCGCTTCAGCTTGCGCGCCCGCGCGGCGAGCTGGGCGATAGTGATGCCGCCGGTCTGGTCGATGTAGAGCGGGATGCGGCTCATCTCCTGCGATACCTCGACGAGCCGCTTGAACTGCTTTTCGTCGATCATGCCACGGCGGATCTTTTCCGATCCGATCTCGGCCTGCTCGGCAAGAATACGTGTGGCAAGCTGTTCAGAACTCATTTCCAGCGAGAAGAAGCCCACCACGGCGCCATCGACAACGTCATCAGTGCCGTCGGGGCGCTTTTCGACCCGGAAATTGCGCGCCACGTTGTAGGCGATGTTGGTGACGAGCGCGGTTTTGCCCATAGAAGGACGGCCGGCAAGGATGATGAGGTCGGATCTCTGCAACCCGCCCATCTTGCGGTCGAGATCAGCAAGGCCGGTGGCAAGCCCGGACAGATGGCCCGCTCGCTTGTAGGCGCTGTCGGCCATATCGATGGCAGCAGTCAGAGCGGTGCCGAACGTCACGAACCCCTGGCCGTATTTTCCGGATTCGGCCAGCTGATAAAGCCGGCCCTCGGCTTCCTGGATCTGTTCCTCGGGAGGGTGATCGACGGGCGAATCATAGGCCGTATTGACCAGGTCCTCGCCGATCATGATGAGGTGACGGCGAACGGCCAGATCGTAGACCGTGCGGCCGTAGTCGTGCGTGTTGATGATGGTGGTGGCGTGTGTCGCCAGCCGCCCGAGATACTGCGGCACCGTCAAATGCTCGTCGATCGGCTCGGCATTCTCGAAGAATGTCCTGAGCGTGATCGGCGTCGCCTGCTTGCCCACACCGATCAGCTTTGAGGCGACGGTGAAGATCTCGGCATGCAGCGGATCATAGAAGTGCTCAGGCTGCAGGAACGAGGAAACGCGGTCGAGCGCCTCGTTGTTGACGAGAATGGCGCCCAGCAGCGCCTGTTCCGCCTCGATGTTGTGCGGGGCGTGACGGAACGATACCGGCTCGTCAGCGGCTGCTGCGGCGCGGAGCTTGTCGGCTGGGAGGAATGCGTTTTGTGCCATGTCCAGGAAGCTAGTTTGAGTCGCAGGCAACGTAGAGGCCCTGAGCGGCCGCCGCGCGTGCTCATTGCACCTCATGCCCGTAACTCACACAAACCCACAGCCCGGCAACATTGTGCTTGTGACGGCGCGAATCGGTGGCTCAGGCGGCAGGCTGGATATGGCCACGAAAAAGCGGCGCCGGGATGATCCCGCGCCGCTCTTTTTTCCAGCCGCTGCAACGCTCTGGCTGGCCAATGCAACTCAAGGGCATATTCAGCCAAAGTGCTTCGCCATTCAGCGTGTAATACCTCCTCAACACAAGGAGATGGAGCGCATTCCCAATTCTCTCAAAAAAGAACGCGCTCCTTGGGCAGCTGATTACGCCTCGTCGTGGGCTTCGCCTGCATCGCCCTCGAACATCTCGTCGGGATTGAAGGTCTCGATATCGAGCGCTTCATCCTTGATGACGGTGACGTCCTCGCCACGTGCCTGACGTTCGGCCTCATCGTCAGAGCGCGCCACATTGAGCTTCACCTTGACGGCGACTTCCGGGTGCAGGGCCACCTCGACTTCGTGAACGCCCAGCGCCTTGATCGGCTTGTCGAGAACGACCTGGTTGCGATCGATGGTGAAGCCACCGGCAGTCACGACATCCGCGATGTCGCGCGTCGAGACCGAACCGTAGAGCTGACCCGTGTCGCCGGCCTGGCGAATGGCGACGAAGGTCTTGCCGCCGAGCTTTTCTGCAACCTGCTCTGCTTCTGACTTGTGGGCGAGGTTGTCTGCTTCCAGCTGCGCGCGCTGGCTTTCGAACTGCTTGCGGTTCTCATCCGTGGCACGCAGGGCCTTGCGTTGCGGCAGCAGGTAGTTGCGCGCATAGCCGTCGCGAACTTTGACGACGTCGCCCATCTGACCGAGTTTGGCGATGCGCTGCAGCAGGATGACTTGCATGGTATTTGCTCCTTCTTCTTGATCGTTGCGGAGGCGCTGGCCTCGGCGTGTTGGTTGTGAACTGTTGTTTCGTCATGGATTGAATTTCTGGGAAGCGGTGGAAGCTGGCGCGGGTTTCAGCCACCCGGTGGCCGTCCGCCCCCCGAAGCCGGAGGTGGTGTGCCGGTCCGTCGCCTGATGGAGACGAAACCATCGGCGAGCCCGAGCAGTGCGATCGCAAGCGATACGCCGGTGCTGAGCACGAGCAGCGCCGCATAAAGCCCCCACAGCGCAAACCCCCGCCACGGTTGCCCGCGCGTAATGAAGTGAACGACGGCAAGCCCCATCAGCACGTAGGCAAAATAGAAGGCGCCCGAAACCGCCGAAGCGCCCAACGCCACGTAGCCGGGAAGAAGGGTCGCGACCGTTGCGGCGGCCAGTACCAGCGGCGTTGTGCGCGGGAACCGCATCGCCGCAATATCCGGCCAGGGCCGCGGCAGCTTGCCCGAGGCAAGCGCAATCCGCCCGGCCAGCCACAGGTTGAACAGAGCGGTCAGCATCCACGACAGCGCCGTCGCCGCCGGCAGCACATAAAGACCCATTTCCGACAGGCGATCGATGTCGTCCGGGCCAAGCGCCTTGCCGCCGTTCATCGCCTCGATCTGCGGCTTGAGCCCCTCGCTGACGAGTGACCGGACAGCAGTGCGCAGCGTGTCGAGATCAGGCCCCAGCATGAGCATGGCCAGCAGCGCCATCAGGCCGGAAATGGCCGCTGCCCAAATGACGATGCGGCCGACTGGATACCATTCGGTGCCGGTTGCGGCATCGACATCGGGCCCTGGTCCGGAGGCAGGCCTGTTGAGCGTGACGAGATAGGAAAGAACCGCAACTGGTATTGCCGGCGATATCGCGAACACCGCGCCAATGGCTGGCGTTGTCAGCAGCGCCATTGCCAGTGCGCCGGCCAATCCCGCGATCAGCGCGGTGATCCACCCCCAGCCGAATCCAGCCAGGAACAGCGGCAGTGGTGTCACGAGAAACAGGATCAAGCGCGTAGCAAGCGGCCCGGTGGTCGCCGAAATGAAGACCACGGCCGCAGCGAGCCCTGCGATGATACCTACGAGTATCTTGCCTTGCATGTCTCTTGCTGTCCCGCGGTGTCCGCGGTTAGAGACGCATGCCGGTTTAAGGCCGCATCCCAACCATGCATTCACGTTGTCGGTAGAGCGCGGGCACACCGAATGCGCCCGCACCTTTGGTGCAATTGCAGTTCGCCGCCTTACTTGACGATGTAGGGCAGCAGTCCGAGGAAACGGGCCCGCTTGATCGCCTTGGCCAGTTCGCGCTGCTTCTTGGCGGAGACCGCCGTGATGCGCGAAGGCACGATCTTGCCGCGCTCGGAAATGTAGCGGCCCAGCAGGCGCACGTCCTTGTAGTCGATCTTGGGTGCGTTGGCGCCCGAGAACGGACAGGTCTTGCGGCGGCGGTGGAACGGCCGGCGTGCGGGCGAGCCTGAAGCGGTTGCGATTTCGGCCATCGATTAGCCCTCCGATCCGGGGTTCTGGTCACGCGGGGGACGCGAGCGGAAGGTCGAACCTTCACGATCGCCCCGTGGGGGGCGGTCGCCACGCGGCGGGCGGTCACCGCGCGGGCCGCGATCACCACGGAAACCGCCACGGTCGCCACGCGGACCGCGATCACCACGGCCTTCGCGATCGTCACGATCGCCCTTGCGCATCATCACTGACGGCTCGGTCTCGTGCGCTTCGACCTTGATGGTGAGGAACCGCAGCACATCCGAAGAGATGCCCATGCGGCGCTCCATTTCGGCAACTGCGGCCGGCGGGGCGTCGATGTTGAGCAGCGAATAATGCGCCTTGCGGTTCTTCTTGATCTTGTAGGTGAGGGACTTGAGCCCCCAGTATTCGGTCTTGACGATCTTGCCGCCATTCTCGGTGATGATGTCCGAGAACTCCTTGGTCAAGGCTTCGACCTGTGTATTGGAAACATCCTGGCGTGCCAGGAAGACATGCTCGTACAGCGGCATGCGTTGGCCTCTCTCGTTCGCGTTGTCCACCTCGGCGCAAAGCCCCTCGATAGGCCAGGGAAAGGCCCACCTGAGAACCCATCAGAGCGGAGACACGGGGAGATCAGGGAAAACCCTTGAAGCCGGCCCGCATGAAGCCATGCAGACACAACTCTCCCGTTCAGCCTCCAACCGAAGCGGTGACGGGCGCCTTATAGGGCCGATCGCCACCAGAAGCAAGCCGAACAGGATGTGGCGTGATTTCGAGATCGCCGCCCGTGTGGCCCCGTGTGGCGCCCCTGGGGTGCGTCTTCGGGAAGCAGGGCGTACGACATGAAGCCACTTGGCCGCGCCCGGGCGGCTGCCTGACTATAGAACCCATAACACAATCGGCCTTGATGCCGAGGCACTTACACAGATGATCGGGCAGGCCGTCGGATGCGATTTTCAGTCACGCACGAGACCAAGTATCGTTATTCGGGCCCCGTTCGGCTCGGCCCGCACCTGTTGCGGCTCACGCCACGAAACAGTGGCATACGATTGTTGTCGGGCCGCCTCGTGATCGAGCCCGAACCCAGCCTCCTGCAAGAGGCGGTCGACTCATGGGGCAACCCCATAACTCGGGCCGAGTTTGAGGGTACAACGGATTTATTGCGTGTTGAGAGCAACTTCGAACTGTTGACCGCTCCCTCTCCGGCAAACACCGCCCTTGATCTGCCGCCGCTGCCGTGGCCGGTCGCCGAAGCCGGCGTCATGACACCCTATTTGACGCAGGAAGGCATCGACGAGACGGTCTGGGAATTCGCCGCCGGCATCCAGGAAACAGCTGGCAGTTCGGCGGCAGGCTTCCTCGAACAATTGAACCGCACGCTTTATGAGCGCACCGATCGCCGCATCCGAATGAGCGGCGACGCGCATATGCCATCACATACCCTGACCACACGCTCGGGTGCCTGCCGTGACCTAGCGGTTCTGTTCATGGCGGTGTGCCGTAGTGCGGGGATACCTGCCCGTTTCGTCAGTGGCTATCAGGCGCGCGCTGAGAACAGTGACGGCCGCAGACATCTTCATGCCTGGCCCGAAGTCTATTTGGGCGAAGCAGGCTGGCGGGGTTTTGACCCGACCCATGGCACGAGGGTTGATGATGGGCATGTGGCGCTATGTGCCGCGCCGAGCCAGGCTGACACCATGCCGATCAAAGGCGGCTTCTTCGGCACGGCCGTCACGTCCACCATGACCTACGATGCGCGCATCGTGGCTGAGTAGCACGTAGCGGTAAGCGAACATGGTAACGCCCGGCCGCAGGAGTGCTGCCGGGCGTTACCAATTTGTGATCGGTTGACGTTGCCTGCCAGGGTTCAGGCGGCGCCCATGGCCTTCTTCAAGTTCTCGTCAACCTTGTCGAGGAAGCCGGTGGTCGACAGCCACTTCTGTTCGGCACCAACGAGAAGTGCCAGATCCTTCGTCATGAAGCCGGACTCCACAGTATCGATGCACACCTTCTCCAGTGTGTCGGCGAACGTCTTCAGCGCATCGTTGCCATCGAGCTTGGCGCGATGTGCAAGACCGCGCGTCCAGGCGAAAATCGATGCAATCGAGTTTGTCGATGTCGCCTTGCCCTTCTGGTGTTCGCGATAGTGGCGCGTAACCGTGCCGTGCGCGGCTTCCGCCTCGACCGTCTTGCCATCCGGTGTCATCAGCACCGAGGTCATGAGGCCAAGCGAGCCGAAGCCCTGCGCCACGGTGTCGGACTGCACGTCGCCGTCGTAGTTCTTGCACGCCCATATATAGCCGCCCGACCACTTCAATGCGGAGGCCACCATATCGTCGATGAGGCGGTGCTCGTAGGTGATCTTCTTCTTGTCGAACTCGGCCTTGAACTCGTTCTGGTAGACTTCCTCGAAGATGTCCTTGAAGCGCCCGTCGTAGACTTTCAAGATGGTGTTCTTGGTCGACAGGTAGACCGGCCAGCCGCGCAGCAGACCATAGTTCATCGAGGCCCGTGCGAAATCGCGGATCGACTCGTCGAGGTTGTACATCGCCATGGCGACGCCCGCTCCCGGCGACTTGTACACCTCCTTCTCGATGACGTTGCCGTCCTCACCGACGAACTTGATCGTCAGCGTGCCCTTGCCAGGGAACTTGAAGTCGGTTGCGCGATACTGGTCGCCGAAGGCGTGACGGCCGATAACGATCGGCTGCGTCCAGCCGGGCACGAGGCGCGGCACGTTCTTGCAAATGATCGGCTCGCGGAAGATGACCCCGCCCAGGATGTTGCGGATCGTGCCGTTGGGGCTCTTCCACATGTCCTTGAGGTTGAACTCTTTGACGCGCGCCTCGTCCGGCGTGATGGTCGCGCACTTCACCGCGACGCCGTGCTTCTTGGTCGCGTTGGCGGCATCGATCGTCACCTGGTCGTTGGTGGCGTCGCGATGTTCGACGCCCAGATCGTAGTACTCCAGGTTGATGTCCAGGTAGGGGTGGATCAGCTTGTCTTTGATGAGCTGCCAGATGATGCGAGTCATCTCGTCGCCGTCCATCTCGACGACAGTGCCGGCCACCTTAATCTTCTGCATGGGCATCAACCTCGACTAATTGAGTGCGAAATCTATGGGCGGCGCGCACCATAGACAGGTTGCCGCAACGCAACAAGTCAGCGGTTGGACTAACGAGCAGGACAGCACGCCCCTCTTGGTGCCGCCCCAAGGGTGCCATCTTGCCGTCGGCAGAGGCGCTCGCACCGCTGCTTCCCCTAGCCGTGTTCACGCTTATTTAGCGGTCCTGCGATATGCAGATAAATGACTAGATAATCTCGGAAAGTCAGCTTTGCACCGGCCCGCCTTGATGGCACTGGGAGCGAATTGATTCACCATGATGGGGTCGCCGTGTTGCGTGGTCATTTTCCAGCTGTCCCAAACCCGCTGACGTGGTGGCTCCTCCTGGTCATGGGGACCATAACATTTGGTCTTGGTCTGGCGCAGGGCTTCACGCTGAAGCTCGGGACACTCGCCAACGCCCTCGTGCTTACCCCCGGACTGCTGGCTATGGCGCTTTTCTATACGCGCTGGCGGCTCAATCCGAAGATCTCCATCACCTTCATGCTGCTGGTTTTCGTGCTGGCCAAGGCGCTCGTCCTTGCGCCGATGAGCTACGTTGCAACAGCGTGGAACCTGCCTCTGGTCGATGACTATTTCGCCGCCTTTGACGCCGCCCTTGGCTTCGACTGGGTCGCCGTGCACAAATTCACCGCCTCAATCCACTGGTTTGCGACGGTATCCAAGTTTGCCTATCTGACGTGCGGATACGTGATGTTCCTGGCCTGGGCCGTCCTCGTCTGGACCGGCCAGCATGAGCGCCTGTCGGTCATGCTGCTGGCGCTGCTGACATCAGGGTTCGTTACCGTGGTACTTTCAGGGCTCATTCCGGGCGAGGCGGCATATGCCTACTACGGCATCAAGCCCGAGCAGTATGGCTATCTGGGCACCGTGCCGGGTCAGGTCTTCGTTCACGATTTCTATGCCCTGCGCGATGGTTCGCTGCGGATGATCGACATGGGCAGCCTGGAGGGGATCTGCACCTTCCCATCTTTCCATGCCGTGGTCGCAGTGATTACCGGCTGGGCATTTGCCGCAACCCGTTGGCTGCGCTGGCCAGCGGGCATCTTCAGCGCATTCGTGCTGTTCGTGACCCTGCCGGTTGGCGGGCACTATCTGGCCGATGTGGTGGGCGGTGCCGCGATTGCAGCCTTATGCATCGCTTTGGCCTGGCGTTATGAACTGCGCGGGCAACGCCAGCACGCGTCTGCCCTGATGCCCCTGGCCCCCGAAGGCACCTGAAAGGCCACCAGAACATCCCCAACGCCGCCCAGGCTTGTCAGCGGCGTGGCTAAGTGTTTTCTCTCTGCCACTGTTTTGGCCGGGAGAATTTGGTGAGCGAAGACAATCCTGCAGTCGGCATCGTAGGCGGCGTGCCCGTGGTAGTTGGGGTAAACCCGGTGGAGAGCTCCGCCAGCCCCGTACTGCCCGCAATCAGCCAGATCGTTCACCGCGCCCATGAAGATGGCATCGATAGCGTACTGGGTCTGGGCACGCCTGCCAGCATCACGCGCGATGATCTGGAAGTCCTGCTCACCTATTGCGCCGAGCGGCGCTGTGAAGCCGATGACGCCGCTTGTCCTGGCTGTCGCATCGCAGTCCAGCGCGCGGGCATCGCCTCGCTCGACGATTATTGCGCTCGCCATTCTGAGATCAGCACAGCAGCAAACCAGCTCAAGATCGCGGGCGGCGCTGGCGAGCCCCTGGAGATCCCTTCGCTGGATCACTTGGCCCGGACTTACATGGGCGAAGAATACTGGTTCTGGGCGCGTCGCGTGTTGCGCAAGGTGCGCTATGGCCTGAGAACGAGCGAAGATCTGTTCGATCCCGCCTTCGAGGCAGTGCGCGGTCCCGCCGTCATCCTGATGGAGCCGCAGATCGCTGAAAACGTCGGCATGGTGGCTCGCGCCATGGCCAACTTCGGGCTCGACGAGCTTCGTGTCATCAATCCGCGAGACGGCTGGCCGTCGGAAAAGGCGCGGGCGGTCGCGTCGGGTGCGGCGGCGATCGTCGATGGCGCGGGCCTGCACGATACGTTGCCCGCGGCAATCGCCGACCTCAACTACGTCGTCGCCACGACGGCGCGGCAGCGCGATATGCGAAAGCCGATTCTCACGCCGGAGGAAGCCGCGGCTGAGATGCGCGGCCGCATCGCTGAAGGCCAGCGCTGCGCGATCCTCTTCGGCCGCGAGCGAAACGGCCTAGAATCTCACGAGGTCGCCGCATGCGACGCCGTCGTGATGATCCCCGTCAACGCTAAGTTCGCATCCCTCAACCTTGCCCAGGCGGTGCTACTCAATGGCTATGCCTGGCTGCGTTCGGGAGAAGAAGCGACGCTCGGGCGCAAGACGAAAAACGATCGCCGCATTTCCTCAGGGCTCCACCTGGGGCATGACGTGCCGGCCAAGCACGAAGAGATTCTCAAATTCTTCGAACACATCGAGGCTGAGTTGGGGGAGCGTGGCTTTTTCAATCCGCCCGAACGCCGTCACGTCACATCGCGGAATTTGCGAACCTTGTTCCTCCGCGCGGGCCTGACGGCGCAAGAAGTCCGCACCCTGCGTGGCATAGTTGCAACGCTGACACGTAGCAGCGGCAACTCCGGCGGTTCGTCCACATAGGTCGCCTTATTCGCGACACGTTTTGAGCAGAGCGATGCGGCTCGTTGGTGTGTAGTGGACCGCTCGGCGCTGTGGATAGGGCCGACGAGGGGTCCTGTCCTCCGGGCAACAATTCGATAAACACCTGATAGAGACGGAACAGCTGGAATCCAGGCTGGGCCGTCACGGGGCAGACGGAGATGCGGAAGATGGCCAAAACGGGGATTCTGGGGCTTGGAGCTACGCTTTCGGTGGCGATCGCGCTGGCCGTCGGTGGAGCGTCATCAGCAGCAAATGCCCAGGAGCTGAGCGAGAAGTCGGTCAAGACCTTCATGGAGTATGCGTGGTCACTGGTGCCCGCGCAGTTCACCAAGCCGAATGGTGAGATCGTCCAGATCGACAAGAAGAAAAAAGATGAAGTGATGGTCCCCGTCGACGTCGCCCGCGAAGTCATTCGGGTCGGCCGTATCTCCGCCCACGCACAGGTCTGCAATCTGGTCGAGGATCAGGTTGCGAACTACCGCTCACTGATGAAGCGCGAGACCGACAAGAAGCAGTGGACCGAGCAGCAGATGATCTACATCAACCAGTTGCACCTGACGACGGTGATGCTGCTGACGGGCAAGATCAAGCTGGTCGAGAAACAGGGCGACAAGCAGGTCGTGATCGAGGAGCGCAAGTCCCCCGTTCAGACGTGTGCGCCTGAGCAGTCGCAAAAGGTCAAGCAGGCCATCGCGGAATACGTGAAGGCTGGCCCGCCGATCTCGACCGTCATGGCTGTGCCGAGCACCGAGGGCGGCGCAGCCGCTGCCGAGGCGGGCGCGTCTGGTGGGGCCGAGGCAAAGCCGGCTTCCGAGACCAAGGTCGAGAAGACCAAGAAATAGCCAAATCCGGTTGACGCTCAGGCGACAGCCGGGTATTTGCACCCATGCGCGGGCCGGTTTCGGCCCGCGTTTTATTGCGCACCCGTGGCGCCGGGACGGAAACACCCGGGGCCTGTCGGTCCGGATACCCCGCCCGAAATGGCAGGACCGGGCAGAGGAGGGGGCGCTCCCAGTCCCTGGAGCCGATCAGATTCGGCATCTGGGACATGCAACCTTTTGCTGGAGTGCCAGACATGACCAAGCGCGTACGCGCCAAGCACAAGATCGACCGCCGCCTCGGTGAGAATATCTGGGGCCGCCCGAAGAGCCCGCTCAACAAGCGCGAGAGCCGCCCTGGCCAGCATGGCGAGCGGCGCATGGGCAAGACTTCCGACTACGGCCAGCAGCTCAAGGCGAAGCAGAAGCTGAAGGGCTACTACGCCTCGATCACCGAGCGTCAGTTCCGTCGCATCTACGATGAGGCCGCTCGCCTCAAGGGTTCGACGTCCGAGCACATCATCGGCCTGCTCGAGCGCCGCTTGGACGCCGTCGTCTACCGCGCCAAGTTCGTGCCGACCGTGTTTGCTGCCCGCCAGTTCGTCAGCCACGGCCACGTCAAAGTCAACGGCCGCCGCGTCACCATCCCGAGCTACCGCGTGCGCATCGGCGACACCATCGAGCTGCGCGACAAGGCCCGCGATATGGCGCTGGTACTTGAGGCGACCAAGAGCGCTGAGCGCGATGTGCCCGATTACATCGAGGCCGATCACTCCAAGATGGTCGCCAAGATGACGCGCGTGCCGGCACTGTCGGATGTGCCCTATCCGGTCCAGATGGAACCCAACCTCGTGGTCGAGTTCTACTCGCGCTAATTCGCAATTCGCGATTCGAAATTGGCAGCGGCCAGGCACTCACGCCTGGCCGTTTGCATTTGCATGGGCTCACAGGCCGCCGCAGGCTCGGTACGAGTTCAGCCAAGACGCATCAAGATGCGCAACCCGCATTCGCTTCACTCGTGCGGTAGGGAAGCAGTTGCGCCGCGCCAGTGGTCAACGGCGTCATCCGCCGTTGTCGTGTAGCGAACAACAGGCTTGCGCAGCCCAGTGACCAGCAGGCTGCGGCGAACGGTGCGGCTGGCTCCGGCGAAGTAGACCCGGGTGCCCGAGTGATGTAGCCGCTCGACAAAGCTTTCCAGCGCTTTCGCCGCCGTACTGTCGATAAGCGGCACTTCAGAGAAGTCGAGGACGAATGCCTTGGGGGCCCGCCCGATACGATCGAGCACGCCGCTGACAGCCGCCGTCGCGCCGAAGAAGAACGCTCCCGTAATACGGTAGACCAATATGTCGCTATCCATTGCATTGGGATCGTAGAGCGTGCGTGCCGCGCCCGTCGGATCCGCCTCGTCAGCCGGCAGCATGCGCTGGCCCATCTCGACCTCGACAGCCTCGGCCATGCGATGCAGGAACAGGAAAGATCCAAGCGTCACGCCGGCGCCGATTGCCAGCGTCAAGTCCTCGAAGATCGTGAGCAGGAATGTCACCAGCAGAACGAGGGCATCACCCCACGAGGCCCGCATCAGTCCCCAGAACTCTTCCTTCTCGGCCATGTTCCAGGCGACGATGGCGAGGACCGCGCCAAGACTGGCAAGGGGGATGTATGCTGCAAGTGGTGCGGCGACGAGCATGAAAACCAGAATATAGCCGGCGTGGAAAATGCCGGAGATCGGACCATGTGCGCCCGAGCGCACATTGGTTGCGGTACGCGCGATCGTGCCCGTTGCGCACATGCCGCCGAATGCGACCGAGGCGATATTCGCGGTGCCCTGCGCCACGAGTTCGCAATTGGAACGGTGCTTGCGCCCCGTCATCCCGTCGGCAACCACTGCTGACAGCAACGACTCAACGGCGCCGAGCAGAGCGATCGCCATCGCGTCAGGCAGCACGGCGCGCATCTTGGCAAGATCGAAAGCCGGCAGGCTGGGCAGCGGCAGTGTCCGCGGCACTTCGCCGAACTTGGTTCCGATCGTCGCAACGTCGAGATTGAAGAGATAGGTCGCAAATGCCGTACCTGCGACGGCGATAAGGAGGCCCGGCCAACGCGGCCGATAGTGGCGCAGCACCAGGATCGTCGCGGTTGCCATCACCGCTAGCATCACGGTCACCAGCTTGACGGTATGAATACTCTCGGCAATGGCGCCAATCTTGGGCAGCAGGGCCGCCGGCTCCTTGTCGATGTCGAGCCCGAGCAGTTCTTTCACCTGGCTTGCGAAAATGATGACAGCGATGCCCGCCGTGAAGCCAACTGTCACGGGAAAAGGGATGTATTTGACGGTTGCCCCGAGCCTTAGAAAACCGATCCCGATCATCATGAGACCGGCCATCGCCGTCGCCAGAACCAACCCATCGTAACCGTGGCGTTCGACGATCGTGGCAATGAGAACGATGAATGCGCCGGCTGGCCCGCCAATCTGGAACCGGCTGCCGCCGAGTGCGGAAATGAGAAAGCCCCCGACGATGGCGGTATAGAGCCCCTTCTCAGGTGAAAGACCCGAGCCAATCGCAATGGCCATCGACAATGGTAGCGCGACGATCGCCACGGTAAGCCCGGCCATGGCATCGGCCCGTAGCTGCTGCCAGCCGTAGCCCTCTCGCAAAACCGTAACGAGCTTGGGCGTGAAGAGCTCGGCAAACGTCGGTGGAGGTGGACGAAGGGAGCCGCGAGCTGTCATGGTCTTGCAGGTCCGTCTTGTCGAAAAGCAAGGAGCGGCAGTATCGGCGCACGCTGGCCCGCCGATGACCGTCGCGAAAGCTGGCTGCGGGTGCTCACGGTTTCCTTCCGCGGGTTTTGGCTTTCTTGTCGGTGCCAGCCGCCGCCGAGACAGCGATCTCTTTCAGCCGCACGCCGCGTCCCTTTCCCTGGCTGACTGAATTTTCACTGACCAGTTCAACGCCCAGGCGATCGAAGGCCTGGACAACCTTCGTCAGCGTATCGACGACCCCTCGCACATGGCCCTTGCTGGCTTCCATGCGCTGGATGGTGGGAAGCGAAACGCCCGACAGACTGGCCAAGGTCTGCTGGTCGATGCCTAGAAGCGCCCTGGCGGCGCGCATCTGCGCGGCGGTTATCATCAATGCACCTCTTTCAGCACCCAATATAGCCAGTTCAAATATGGATAGTTACGTGAAAAACATCACTAATGATGCGTCAAATGTGCATATCAGGAGCTGACCGCCGTAACAGAACCTAGCGTCTGAAAATGTTTGGCCGGTTCGCTTCGGGCCATTCGGCCTCAACGGACAAACGAGATATCCTTTGCCACGCAAACGCAGCCATGGGGGGACGCGCCTTGGCACATCCAATCTTGCTGGCCACAGCCGCAATCATCATCATCATCGGCTTCCTTATGATGCGCTGGGCCGGCCGCTATGACGCTGCAGGCATCGCAACGGACGCCGCCTGGCGCATGGCCTGGCGGCGCAGCGTCGATGGCGCAAGGGATGAACTGGGCAAGGTCATCGACGAGCAGACGAAGGACATCCGCGCTGATGCCGCCCGGATCGGCGTGGGGCGCACGGCGGTCAAGCACGGAGGCCGGTTCCTCATCGCCCGCTTCGTCGGTATTGCCGGCATCGTCATGATGCTGCTTGGCATTGCCACGGGGGCCACTGCGTTCCTGTGGAAGTGACACGCGCAAATTTCACATGGCGGCACACAATTAGCGCAACACTTATTACAGCGTGCCTCTGCCCTCAGGCGCCGCGTTTGGCTGGTCCCGCCACCTGTGACGGCGGCAGCGGCCTTGGGGTTTGATCTACCGCGCCAGGACTTGTCGTGATCGCAGCCCGCCGCGTTGCCTCCCGCCGCCTTGGCGGTACGGTATTAGCCCAGCCATAGGCGAGCATCGTCATGATCGCCGACGCGGCGAAGAAGTAGACGCCCGGCAGCACGGTCGCTTCCGTGTAGCCGCTGGAATTCACGTAGAAGATCATCAGCGCCAGCACCATGACGTCGGTCATCGAGTAGCGCCCCAGCCATTCCATCGTCGAGATCGAGCGTGCGCGGAATTCCGGCGAAAGATCCGGCGAGGTAACGAGCGTCAGCAGATAGAAAAGTTTCAGGAACGGGAACAGCACCGAGAACGTGAAGATCACGCCGCAAAGGAAGAGTTCCCCGTCGGTATAAAGCGCATAGATGATGGTCGCGATCGAATGCTCGTTGGTCCACACGTAGATCGTTGTGAACCGGATCACCGGCAGGATCACGCCCAGCACGAAGAAAATTGTCGCCAGAATGATGATGAACGAGAGCACGAAGTTGCGGACGATCGACAGCCGACCGCTGCTCGCCACTGAGTTCTCGACTGGCGCCGGTGCGGCTTCAACCGGCGCTGCGAAAGGATCGCGCGGATCAAACGTGTCGGCTGCGCCGCTTGATCGGCCCGCGCTTTCGATGCCGCGCAGCCAGGCATAGGCCAGGATCATCAGCACTACTGCGGCGGTGAAGAAATAGACGCCCGTCAGGCTGGCGGCGTCATACAGCCCCGTGCTCTTGATGAAGAAGATGGTCAGCGCCAGCACCAGCACATCGTGCATGGACCATTTGCCAAGCCATTCAAGTGCCCGCAGACGCTTGCTCTGCCGTGCCAGCTCACTTGAAGGAAGCGTGGAGACAAGAAGCAGGTAGAGCAGCTTCAGGCTTGGAAAGACAATCGAGAAGAGGGCGACGGTGAGCCCCAGGAAATGTTGGCCGTCATGGATCAGTACGTAGACCGTGGACAGCAGCGAATGCTCGGTCGTCCAGAAAACGTACCGGGTGAGCTTGATGATGGGCAGAGAGACGCCCAGCGCCAGGCAAACGCTCGCCCCAATGATCGCAAAGCTCAGGAGAAAGCGCCGGCCGCCGAGCCTCATTCCGGTGTCGATCCTTTCGCGCCCGCGGCATCGAGCGCTCCTCACGCCGCCGCCAAACGATGAAAGGCGCACCCGCGGGCGCGCCTTTTCCAGTTAACCCTCGTCTGACGTCAAAAGCGAGGCCCATCGCCGGGAATGGCGCAGGGCATTTGCCGTGCTTAGGCCGTCATGCGCGACTTGTCGTAGGCCACGCCCTTCTGATCGAACAGCTGCTGCAACTCGCCCGCCTGGAACATCTCACGAACAATGTCGCAGCCGCCGACGAACTCGCCCTTGACGTAAAGCTGCGGGATTGTCGGCCAGTTGGTGAACGACTTCACGCCATCGCGCACCGCCATGTCGTCGAGCACGTTGACATCCTTGTACTTCACGCCGAGGTAGCCGAGGATCTGGGCAACCTGGCCCGAAAATCCGCACTGCGGAAACTGTTGCGACCCCTTCATGAAAAGAACGACGTCATTGGTGGCGATCAGCTTGCGGATCCAGTCGTGAACTTCCTGCTGGCTCATAATTGGTGACTCCGGATTGTACGCGCGCTCGCAAGGGCGATACGGCGATCTGCGGCAAAGGCTCGTGCCCGCAACATGGGTTGGCGTTGGGTGCCTGTCAATGTCGCGTGCCGATTGTGGAATTTCCCCTTAGCCCGCCTGCGCCGCGCCGGACCGGAATCAGGCATCCGGCGGCACACCCGTGGTCAGCGCCAGGGCATGCAGCACGCCACCCATGCGTCCGCCAAGCGCGTCGTAAACCATCTGGTGCTGCTGAACGCGGCTTTTACCCTTGAAGCTCGCCGACACAACATGCGCCTGCCAATGATCGTCGTCTCCTGCAAGATCCTTCAACTCGATCTGGGCATCGGGAATCTTGGCTTGGATCATGCTTTCGATCTCAGCTTTCGACATTGGCATCGTCGGTAAAATCCTTCTGTGCGCCCGATGGCGTAGCGGCCAGCCGCAGGCAGGCAATTGACCCTCTGGACCAGTCTATGTGCACTGCCGCTTTCGTCAAAGTGGCATTGCGTCCAGCCGTCGATCCACATCCGATGGCGTTATGCGCAATCACCGACATTTTTGGCAAGTCTCGAAACTCGCCGCGCGGCAACAACGCCAGATAAGGCAAACCCCGCCAATTCGCAGCCTCTGCAGGATATGCGTTCGCCGCCAAACGCATGTCGGGACCTCACAACCCATAAAGCGCGATCAGCACGATCCCAGCTGCAATGAGTAATGCCCAGCCCAGCCGGTGCAACAGGCGCGTCTCTCCTAAAATGAGTGCTGCAAGAATAACGGAAACCGGAATGGAAGCTTGCCGAACAGCTGCTGTCTCCGCCGCACCGGCGCCTGCCTGAAACGCCAGGAGAATGCACAGGTACGATGCATAGGAGATGAGCCCCGCCGCGACGAGGCGGCCCGGGGTCTGCACCCAGCCAGAAAAGAGATGTTCGCGTGCCTCGATTCTGGTGGGCCGGAACAAAAGGGCGAGAGCAGCGAACGCTGGGGCCACCATCAAATAGACCCAGAACAGGAACGCCTCTGGCGTTACGCTGGCGGCGCCAACTGGCAACGCCGCGGCGCCGTGATGCGCCATCGCCGTCTGGTCAGCAATAGTATATCCGGCCGAACCCGCCATCGCGACAATGGCGAGCAGTGCGGTGCGCGGACTGGCGATGATGCGGCCCGGCTGGCGCTGCAATGCAAAGCCCGCAACGACAATCATGACGATGCCGATCAGGACTGCCGTTGAATAGCGCGTGCCGTCGATGAACCACGCCAAAACCACGATCAGCAGCGGCGATGACCGGATGATCGGATAGTAGATCGACAGATCACCTGATTTGAGCGCTGCCATCGTGCCAAAATAGTAGGCGGTGAGACACGCAGCGGACGCCACCGCCAGCCCCCATGAAGTTCCCGGCATGGCAAGACCAGAGCCGGAAAGAAAAGCATGCGCGGCGGCAATGACGACCCATATCCCAGTAACGGCCAGATAAGCTGATTCCGGCCGCCGATGTCCCTTGAGCAGAAGATCTCGGATGGGATGCAGCAGCGCCGACAGTAGGATGAGTGTTAGCGCATGCTGAGTCATGAAAGTGGTGGGCCTCGGTCAGGCGTTGCGTCAGTTTTATGACACCGACGAGGCGGGATAGTCACCACAGTTCTTGCACCGAGACGTTCTTGCTTTGGAACAATGCCGCGATGGCATCGGGCTGTTACCAGACGACTGCAGGCAGCTCAAAGCTTCGCATGGCGGCGGCGTCCGAGCCGTTTCGGCAAGCCGTTCACGCCCGACGTTCGCTCATAGAAGAGGATGATCCAGCATGAGCAAATTGATGTTGGCCGCGGCAAGCGGTATCGCGGCGACTATTGCCATCTCCACTCCGCTCTCAGCCAAGAATGTACGCGAACTCGTGATGACGCCGGGCAAAGGCGTCAGCTTCTACATGGGATCGAAACACGGCATCACGACATTCCTGTCGGAGGGCGGCACCTGCAAACTTACGCTCGCATTCGGTGACAATCCCGATATGTCGGGGATGAACCCCACCACATCGAGCAAGCTCGTGACGACAGTCGTCGAGGGGCATCCAACCAGCATCGAAACCACGGAAGGAAAGATGCTGGTGTTCACCTGCAATCCAGGTGCCCAGAGCATGACGCTTGTCATGCCGCCTGATGCCAAAGCCGACCAGTAGAAATAAGAGGACGCCACCCTGGGCGCCAGACTGGCAGAAAGCTCTGCTTTGGCGCCGCGCAGGCTATGCGCGGCGCCTATGAGCAGAAATTCGTGATATCGAATCTATTCGATGCCCAGCAGCTCGACGTCAAAGATCAACGTCGCGTTGGGCGGAATGACGCCACCCGCACCGCGCGCGCCATAGCCCATCTCCGGCGGGATGATGAGGGTGCGTTTGCCGCCCACCTTCATGGTGGAGACGCCTTCGTCCCATCCCTTGATGACCTGACCGACTCCGATCGAGAACGCAAACGGCTCGTTGCGATCGACGGAAGAATCGAACTTGCGGCCCCTCTGGCCGTTCTCATAAAGCCAGCCGGTATAGTGCATCACGCAGGTCTGGCCGGTTTTCGGACTGGCGCCGGTGCCTTCCTTGGTGTCTTCGATCTTCAGGCCGGAAGCGGTGGTCATGGACTTGTCCTTGGCTTGGAGCTGAGGTGCGGCGACGAGCAGGCCTGTGGCAAGGCCAAGAGCTACGAAAGCGCGGCGGCCCAAAATCATGATGGTCTCCTGTCGACGGGCGAATAGGCTGCGCCTCTCTAGCCCAAGCGCGCGACGTCGCCAAGGATTGACAGGAAGGGATTTCCACCTAGAACCGCTTCCCAAACAGGAGGATTTCCCATGCCGACAATGTCGAACCAGCGCCGCAAGAAGATCCAGAACCGCCAGCGCAAGGCGCTGAACGAGAAGAGCCGCTTGGCCAAGATCGCCAAAAAGGAAGCCAACGCAGCCCGGAAAAAGGGCTGAACGGCGACTGCGGGGCAAGGAAACGTGGGGGCTGAGGTGGCTCCCGCGCCCCACTGAAGCCGGCCGAATCGCCCGATCCTTGCTTGTTCGGCACCCTGGCCGGTCTGTCACCCGTTCAGGTGCGCCGACCGTGTTTGCAGCAGCCCTAATAGCCCCCGAGTAACGATCTGGCGCGCTACTCCAGCGGGTTGTCCATATACCCCGGCAGCCAGCCTTCGTGCGCATCGCGCAGTTCGTCGAGCGGCAGGAAGCTCTCGCCCTTGAGCGCAATGCAGTCGCCCGTCACCTTGCCGACGATGCGGGCCGGTAGCGCCAGCAGCCGCGCACGCTCCACCACTTCTTCCGCCTTGTTGGGCGACACGGCCACAACGTAGCGTCCCTGGTCTTCGCCAAACCAGATTGCGTGGCTTGGCAGCTTGCCTTCATAGGGGAACAGCTCGGCACCCTTGCCGCCTGCCAATGCCATCTCGGCTATTGCGACGAGTAGCCCGCCATCCGAACAGTCGTGAACCGCCGACACGCGGCCTTCGCGGATCAGCGCGCGGATGAGCTTGCCAGCCTTCAATTCGTCGGCGAGGTCAACCTCGGGCGGTGCACCTTCGAGCTTGTCGGCAAACATCAGCTGATAGAGCGACTGGCCAAGCCAGCCCTGCTCGCGGCCGATGACGATGACGAGGTCGCCGTCGTGCCTGAAGCCAATGTCGGCCATCTTCGACACGTCGGGAACCTTGCCGACTGCGCCAATAGCGGGCGTCGGCGGAATGGAAATGCCGTTGGTCTCGTTGTAGAGCGAGACGTTGCCGGAGACGACGGGGAAATCGAGCGCGCGGCAGGCTTCATCCATGCCTTTCACGGCGCCGACGAACTGGCCCATGATCTCCGGTCGCTCGGGGTTTGCGAAGTTCATGTTGTCAGTGATGGCGATCGGGTCGGCGCCAACGCAGCACAGATTGCGCCAGCACTCGGTGACGGCCTGTTTGGTGCCCATCACCGGATCGGCGAAAACATAGCGCGGGGTCACGTCGCAACACGCGGCAATGCCCTTGTTGGTGCCATGCACGCGCACGACACCGGCATCGCCACCGGGTCGGATGACGGTGTCGCCCATCACCATGTGGTCATACTGCTGGTAGATCCAGCGGCGCGAAGCAAGATGCGGCGAGCCGATCATGTCCTTCAGGGCGCCAAGCGTTGAATTGGGTGCCGGCACCCACTCGGGCAGCACCTGCTTGGGCGGCGCCGGCAGCACCCACGGGCGCTGGTACATCGGAGCGGAATTGGCCAGCACCGGCACCGGCAGATCGGCCTCGATGCGCCCATGATGCTTGACGATGAGGCGGCCGGTGTCAGTCGTCTCGCCGATGACGGCAAAATCGAGTTCCCATTTGCGGAAGATCGCCTCGGCCTCGGCCTCGCGCCCAGGCTTGAGGATCATGAGCATGCGCTCCTGGCTTTCGGAGAGCATCATCTCGTAGGCTGTCATGTGTTCTTCGCGCTGCGGCACATGATCGAGATTGAGTGTGATGCCGACGCCGCCCTTGTCCGCCATTTCCGCAGTCGATGATGTCAGACCGGCAGCCCCCATGTCCTGGATCGAGCTGATGGCATCGGTTGCCATCAATTCCAAGCACGCTTCGATGAGCAGCTTCTCGGTGAAGGGATCGCCAACCTGCACGGTCGGGCGCTTCTCATCCGACTTGTCGTCAAATTCGGCTGACGCCATCGTCGCGCCATGGATGCCGTCGCGACCCGTTTTCGAGCCGACATAAACAACAGGCAGTCCAACGCCCTTCGCGGCGGAATAAAAGATGTTGTCGGTCTTCGCCAAGCCGACACACATGGCGTTGACCAGGATGTTGTTGTCGTACCCCATGTCGAAGTTGGTTTCGCCACCGATCGTCGGCACGCCCGTGCAGTTGCCGTAGTGCGCGATGCCGGCAACCACGCCATTGACGAGATGGCGCGTCTTCCTGTGTTCCGGCGCGCCGAAGCGCAGCGCGTTGAGATTAGCGACCGGCCGGGCGCCCATCGTGAAGACGTCGCGCATGATGCCGCCGACACCCGTCGCAGCGCCCTGGAACGGCTCGATATATGAGGGATGATTATGGCTCTCCATCTTGAAGATGGCGGCATCCCCGTCACCAATATCGACGACGCCCGCGTTCTCGCCTGGGCCCTGAATGACGAGAGGACCCGACGTCGGCAGCGTCTTCAGCCAGTAGCGCGACGATTTGTAGGAGCAGTGCTCCGACCACATCACCGAGAAGATGCCGAGCTCCGTCAGTGTCGGCTCGCGGCCGAGGATCTTCAAAAGGTTCGGGTACTCGTCGCCCTTGAAGCCGTGTTCGGCAACGATCTCAGGCGTGATGGTTGTTTGGGCGGCAGCGTTTGCGTCGGTCATGCGGGGTCCGGCGAGGGTTTAATGTTTCGCGGAGCTTATAGCCCCGGCGCGTCGCCTTGTCCCATGAGCTGAGACGATTCTACGCCCCGAAATCCCCAACACCCGTGATTTCATGCCGGGGAAGGGCTGCCCGGACAGGAAGTGTGGCCCAAGCAACGCGATTTGGGTGAGGGAAGATGCTCAAGGCCTTGATTTTCGACGTCGATGGCACGCTATCGGAAACCGAAGAGACACACCGCTCAGCATTCAATCAGGCCTTTGACGAACTGGAACTGGGCTGGAATTGGGATCAGCCGCTCTATGGCAAGCTGCTCGATGTGACCGGTGGCAAGGAGCGCATCCGCCATTATCTCGAAGCCTACAGTCCCCGGCGGATACCCGAAATCCCGGCTTCAGAACCTCAACTCGCCGATTGGATCGCGGCGCTGCACGCCCGCAAGACGACGATCTACAACGCCATGATCGACACTGGAGCAGCGGGGCTGCGGCCCGGTGTGGAGGCCTTGCTGCGCCACGCCCACAACGCTGGCATCCGCCTCGCCATCGCCACCACGACAAGCCTGCCCAATGTGGAAAGCCTGATCCGATCGACCCTTGGGATGCATGGGCTGGAGCTGTTCGAGACGATAGCGGCGGGCGACATGGTCAAAGCCAAGAAGCCGGCACCCGACGTCTACCTGCTGGCCCTGGACCGGCTGGGGCTGCGCCCGGAGCAGTGCCTGGCGCTGGAAGATTCGGTCAACGGTCTCAAGTCAGCACAGGCCGCACAACTCCCGGTCGTGGTCACAACCAGCGTTTACACTGTTCACCAGCAGTTCCCAGGCGCGGCAACGACCGTTCCGGACTTTGCCGCAATGGCCGGATCGGCTGCAGACACACCTGTCGCGGGCCAGGCCATCCTCGCGTCCTTGAAAAGCCTGCATGCCGAAAATGCGTCGTTTTGA
Source organism: Hyphomicrobiaceae bacterium (assembly GCA_020442165.1). Lineage (GTDB taxonomy): Bacteria > Pseudomonadota > Alphaproteobacteria > Rhizobiales > Hyphomicrobiaceae > JAEUMD01. The sequence goes on from JAGRKV010000066.1 coordinate 38,745, forward strand.
TTGACCCATTGGTAAACCGAACGGGCGCATCATCCTCTCTTGAGGGGGCACGAGCCTACCCGTTCGGGCTGTGACTGTTGCGCGCTGCAGCAATCGCAATGCTGCTGTGCAGCAATACCTCTTTTTCTATGCGATTCCAGTCCGTAAATACGCCTCACGCCGCCGGGTGAAGCCGACGCTTCGCTTGTTTGAGCAACAAGAGCGGCCTTGAGTCGGATCACGAGATTTGGTTTTTGAAAGGAGCACGACAATGACAGCTTTCAAGATGAAGGGTGTTGTCGCGGCATTGGCCTCAGCCTTGGCTTTGGCCGGTATGGCCTCGGCACATGCTGGTGAGGTCGACGGACTGAAGATGAAGCCGCAGCACGGCGTCAGCTTCGATGTCGGCTCCAAGCGCGCGGTATCCTACTATCTCGCCAAGGGTGGCCTCTGCAACCTGACGGTGCTGATGGCCGACGGCGGTGAGACAGCTGACATCAAGGGCGCTGCTACGCGCGTCACCATCCCTGTCATCCCGACCCGCGCAGCCCGCATTGATACCGCCGAGGGTAAGACGCTGGAATTCACCTGCGCTCCTTCTGCCTCGGCCATGTCAGTCAAGGTCTTCGAGCAGGTAGCGTTTGCAGCCCCCAAGAGCTGAGCTGCACTCCGGGCCTCAAGAAACGCAAATACGGCGAGGGGGACGGTCCCCCGTCCCCCTCGGTCGTTTTGAAATTGAGCATGAATTCTGCACCCGTAGGCATCGCTGCCGCGGTTAACAGAAATCACTCGGTTGTGCGCTAATCTATGCGCATGAAGATCATTGAGAACACACACCAGCGCCTCGTTATCGTGGAGCGGCCATGGTTTCTGGCTGCCATGCTCGTGTTCTTCGCTGGCTTTTTTGCCTACGCCACAGCGGTCAACTGGGACCAGATGCCGACGCTTGCCCGGATCGGGTTCTCGGTTGTCCCGCTTGCCGCGCTGATGTTGCTGTTTGCCACCGTGCGCTGGGTGCACGTTGAGTTCGACCGCACTCTTGGTCGCGTCACAATTTCCAGGAGCGCCATGTGGTGGGGGCAACGTAAACAATACGCTCTGAAGGACCTAGAAGATGTCCGCGCCGACGAAGATGGTGAAGGCGGCAGCTATCGGGTGGTCTTGTCGTTTTCTAATGACATTCTTGCGCGCATGGATCGCAAGGAGCACGAGCGGCTGGAAAGACGTTGGCAGCGCGGATTTCGCACCATTCCACCAACCGACGTAGCCTTGACGGCATATTATGCAAGTAACATCGACGGGCCCCGCATCTCGGCGGAAATCCGCAGTTGGACCGGTTTAATACACAACTCAAAGGCAGCTTGAGGTGGGCAATTGAGCCGCATCCCTCAACCCATCGCCTCGGCGAACCCGACGACGGCGCTCTCGAAGACGTGCCGGCCGTCCGTGCCGCCCAGTGCCGCCTCATAGAGCCGCTCGGGATGCGGCATCATGCCGACAATGCGGCCTGTTTCGTCAGCGATCCCGGCAATGCTGTTGCGGGCGCCGTTGGGGTTGGCCGCATCGCTCACCTCGCCTGCTTCATCGCAATACCGCAGCACGACGCGGCCTTCGCCTTCAAGACGCGCCAGAGTTTCATCATCGGCGAAATAGTTACCTTCGGCATGCGCGATCGGGAAGCGGACGACCTGTCCCTTGCGGTAGGCGCGGGTGAAGTAGCTGCTATCGTTCTCAACCCTCAGGTGAACGTCGCGGCAGATGAACTTGAGCGAACGGTTGCGCATGAGTACGCCCGGCAGCAGGCCCGACTCGCACAGGATCTGAAAACCGTTGCATACGCCAAGCACGGGCGTACCGCCCCGGGCCTTGGCGATCACGTCGCGCATGATCGGAGAGTGCGCCGCCATCGCCCCGCAGCGCAGGTAGTCACCGTAGGAAAACCCGCCCGGCAGCACGATGAAATCGGAGGAGGGAACCGCGGCATCGCCGTGCCACACCATGTTCACCGGAGCACCCGTGATGCGCTCGATGGCGACCTTCATGTCGCGGTCGCAGTTGGAACCCGGGAAGACAATGACGGAGGCGCGGAGCATAGGCGGACTCACAGTGAAAGCCAGTATCTGACACTCTCTACCAGCCCATGGGGTTTAACGGCAACTCAACGACCATCTGATACGATTTCAGCCCAGGGATAAACCGGGTATCGCGGTATGAATTTGCGTCTGGGGCGGGTGTTCGCCCACGAGTTGTTATCTCGCTTTGGCTGGCTGCTTGCCGTCTTGGGCGTGTTTATGGCGGGTATGCAACTCTACGATCAGTTGACGACCGAACGGGCCGTCGCGGCCATAACCGACATCAAAACGTCCTGCCAGCGCCAGTTCGAGAGGCTGGGCAAGACGCGTTGGCGCAAGATCGACTGTTCACAGATCGAGGATCTGCGCGCCAGCGGCATCAAGGTGCGGACGAGACCCTACGCCCAGCTCAGCTTCACCGGCACGGATGGTATCGCCCGCCAAGCCTGGGTGAGCTTAGGCAAGCTGGAACTCAAGACGGCGGCAGTCGGCGATCAACTGGCCATCGCCTATCGCGGCGGCAGAAGGCCCTATGTCGTGCCTGCCTCGGCGCCATCGGTGCTGAGGCTCGGTCCGGCGATTTTTCTAGCCGGACTTGTCATGTTGATGCTGGCGCGCCGCATCGCACCTCCAGCGGGCTTTGATCCAATCAACCCCGTGCCGGCCCCCATTCCAACAGGGTCAAGCACAGCAACGGGCAAGGTGCGCACCCCCACCGCAAAATCTACGCCGCCGCGATCCGGATCAGTGCAGACGGACCGGTATCAGCCCCCGAAGCGGCAGGGCGCCGTTCAGCGCAACCGCAGTTGGATTTGATGGAACCGGTGATGCTGACCTGAAACCGGCGAATGTAACCGATTACAGTCTAGCGAGACTTGGCATCTCCGCTCGCCGCTGGCGGCAACAGTGATGCATCAGGCTCGGTTGGCTTGCCATGTGGCGCATCGGGCTTTGGCGCGGTGGGAGTGTCAGACTGATCGGCACGCCGACACGACCCGCTTTCCAACGCCTCAATCTGCTGGCCGCGAAACGTCGAAGCCTTCAATTGAAGCTTGTCGGCCTTGATGATGGCGAGCAGCAGCAATTCGTTGGCTTCGAGCTTGTCGATGCCCTTTGGGGACGGCGCCCACAGCTGCACATCGCCGTCCTTGGACATGTTGAACGGGCAGCCGGCAGCGCACGTCTTGGCTTGCATTGTGGCCAGCGAAGCAGCGTGCGAGCCGCTTTCGCTCATCGGCATCCAGCGGCCATCGCTTGCAGGATCTGCTGTGCGCTCAAGCCTCAGGCGCAGACCACCACTGGAAGCGTTGGCGGCACCCGTTGCAACCAGCACCGCCTGCGTCTGGCATTCAAGCTCAACCACCGAGCCGGGCGGCAGCAGCAGGGGAGTTGTCACCGGGGTCGTCACCGGCGCCGCCTTCTCATCGCTGGCGGTGGCTGTTCGGGGCGGCTCCATTGCCGCAGCCAGTGCCAGGGCTGCAAGCAGGGCAGGGCGCCACCTCATTTCAGCATCACCATGGCCGCGACCACCGCCGCAGCGAGCGGCAGCAAAATGAAGATCGCCGCCTTGATGGCCAGGAAGCGGACGGCCTTGCGAGCATCCTCATTGCGCGACGGGCGGGTCTGCTGGTCGGCCATCGGCGGCAGGCCTCAGCTCTCGAGTTCGAAGGAATAATTCTCGATGACGGTATTGGCGAGGAGGTCCTTGCACATGCGCTCCACCGCGTCGCGCGCCCTGGCCTCGTCCGTCTCCGCAAGCTTCACTTCGATGTATTTGCCCTGCCGGACGTCATTGATGCCGGAGAAGCCCAGGGTCTCCAGAGCATGGCCGATGGCCTTGCCCTGCGGATCGAGGACGCCATTCTTCAGGGTGATCTTGATGCGAGCCTTCATCCAAGCCTCCAAAAGGTGCCTCGGCGGACGTTGCGTTGGAAGCTGCATATACGCCATCCCGCCCCACGCTGAAACCCCGCCTGGCGGGTCTGTGCACCGAATGGCAACCCCGATCGCCTATTCTGCAAGCCAAAGACGTTGGCGTGGGGGGCCGGAGTACCGGCATGTTTGGCAAGCTTCTAGCCGGTATTGGATTGCTGGGTGCGGGCTATGTCGGCATCGGCCTGCTGGTCGTGGCCATTTTTGCCGCTTCCATGTTCGAGCAGGAGCTGCCCCGCCATTGGAAGGAACTGTGGCGTGAAAAGACTGAGGCGGAGGTCGTGGAGATCTACGAGCACTGCCTGTTCAAGGAGACCTGGGTTGAGCAAAGCCGCAAGCAGCAGCGGAATTTCGGCGCACCGTGCGCGCAGTTCCAGGATAAGGCAGACCTGACGGACGGCAGCTTGACCACCAGAGTGCGCGCCCGGCGCGTCAAGGTACGTTTCACGGCCACTGGCGGGAACGAGGTCATCGCCGCAATCCCCGAGTACGGTGTCAAAAGCAGAGGCAGCGGCCCTGTGGCACCCGGGATCAAGATCCGCATCAGCTACGATGCCGCCGATCCTGAGCGCTCAGCGAGGCCAGTACTCAACCAGAAACCATTCTGGTCTTCATTGGCGGTATTCATCGCGCTCATTGCAGCCGTGGTCACAGGCGCGTGGTGCTTCACGCGGTGGACCGCAACAGCTCTATTCAAGCTGCTGACGCGAATTGGCCTGGCACTAACTGGCCGCACCCGGCCAGGGGATCGCGGCCTCTTGTGATGCAAGCGCGACGGTGCGGACAAAAGAAAAACGGCGACCCGGAAGCCGCCGTCCATCATCTTTCTCAACCGTCCCTGGCGGCATGCACGTCTGCCGCCGATTGCAGCGCCCGCGACCCTAGCTTTGCTTGCCGGTGCCATTGGATGCGACGAGGACCGGTCCTGCACCCTTGGGCGGCCGGTTCTCGTTTAGCACGCCGAGCCGCTTGGCCACCTCCTGGTAGGCCTCCAGCATGCCACCCAGATCACGGCGGAAGCGGTCCTTGTCGAGCTTTTCTCCCGACGTCATGTCCCACAACCGGCAGCAGTCAGGCGAGATCTCGTCGGCCAGAACGATCCGCATGTTCTCGTTTTCCCACATCCGGCCGAATTCCACCTTGAAGTCGACAAGACGGATGCCGATGCCGAGGAACAGGCCGATGAGGAAGTCGTTGATGCGCAGCGCCAGCGACATGAGTTCCTCGATCTCGCCGGGAGCAGCCCAGCCGAACGCGGTGATGTGCTCTTCAGACACCATCGGATCGTTGAGCTTGTCGTCCTTGTAGTAGAACTCGATGATCGAGCGCGGCAGGGCGGTGCCTTCCTCAAGCCCGAGGCGCGTCGCCAGCGAGCCAGCCGCGATGTTGCGCACGACGACTTCGAGCGGGATGATTTCCACTTCGCGGATGAGCTGTTCGCGCATGTTGATGCGCTTGATGAAGTGCGTTGGAACGCCGATCTCACCCAGCCGCTGGAAGATGATCTCCGAGATTCGGTTGTTGAGCACGCCCTTGCCTTCGATCAGCGCATGCTTCTTCGCGTTGAATGCGGTGGCGTCATCCTTGAAGTGCTGGATGAGCGTACCGGGCTCTGGGCCTTCGTAAAGAACCTTGGCCTTGCCTTCATAGACACGACGCCGCCTGTTCATGGGTAGTCCTCTGATCATTGAATCCGTTCTTGTTGTCGTCACGCATATCAGTAACTTCGAGACGTCTTTAGCGGTGCCCGGCTGGCGACGCGACCCATTGAAGTTTCAGCATCTTTTTTGTCCGGGAAAGGCGGGGGGCCGGCTCGGAACATCTCGAATTTTTTCGTCCCGACACTAGCCGAACCCAGGGGCAGAAACAATCTAGACGAGGGGGAGGTTAGCGAACTCGGTAACCGCCCGGCCAAGCCGTTGATTTCGCCCGTAACGCGGGCTATTGCTCTGCGGCAACAACTGGCAGGAACATCACGGTTAACACGTTAAGCGTGTGAAGAATGCGACAATGCGCGCTAAAATTGCGATCGACTGGAGGCACGTACAACATGTTCGAAGACCGCAAGAAGGGTCAGGAATCGAAGTTTGCTCTCGATCAGGAACTTCAGTTCAAGGCTGAGGCACGGCGCAACAAGATGATCGCCGAATGGGTCGGCGCGAAGCTTGGCCTCGCCGCAGCGGAGATTGAAGACTACATCAAGGCCGTGCGCCGCTCCGACCTGCAGGAGAAGGGCGACGACGACGTCATCCGCAAGGTCAAGGGCGATCTCGATGCCAAGGGAGTTGCGGTCAGCGAAGCCGAGCTGCGCAACAAGATGGATGAGTTCATGGCCAAGGCAATCGAAGAGATCAAAGGCGCTGCGAGCTGACCTGCAAGCCGCGCCTCTTAAACACGGCGAACCGCCGGATTGATGGGCGTACCCTCAGCACAACAGGGTGCGCCCGTTACGTTTAGACCAGCGCATTTTCCGAGCCAACGCACGTCGCCGGCACTTCTCGGATCCAATCGATTGGTTCTTCAGTACTTGTCGGGATCTGGCAGGCCGGTCGGCGGTACATCGATCTGCTTCAGAAACCAGCCAAAGCGCATGAGGCCCTCCGGCCAGGGTCCATGTCCCGATGCTTCGTTGATGTGACCTGCATCGCCGGCAGGGACCAAGGTAGCACCCCAGGCAAAGGCCATGTCCTTGGCGCGCTCGTAGTGACAATAGGGGTCATTGGAAGAAGCGATCAGGACCGAAGGGAAGGGCAGCCTATCAGTCGGCATCGGTGCAAAGCCGTGATCGGGAGCATCGAAGTAGTAGCCGTCAGTAGTGGGCCATCGGCTGGCATGGTCGACATCGGCTGGCGCAACCATGAACGCTCCGGCCACCAGACCTTGAGGGATGTGCTGGGCGATATGCGCAACCGTGGCGACGCCGAGGCTGTGAGCGACAAGCACGACGGGCACGTCGCTGTCGATCTTCGCGATGGTCGAGATGAGGGTTCCGATCCATTTTTCCCGGTTGGGATAGAGCCAGTCGGCCTGCTGGACGCGCCGAGCGGTCTTCATGTTGCGCTCCCAGCGCGTCTGCCAATGATCGGGGCCGGAACCCGACCAGCCCGGCACCATGAGAATGTCGACTTCGGATGTTTTCATGAGACCTCGGCGCAGTTTCTGCAGATATGCACACTAACAATTCTCTCATTCGCGGACTCGTTGCGGGTCCATGTCTGCTAATCTGGTAAGATGTTCTGCCTACGAGCCTATATCGTTTACACTCTGTCCGCCTCTTTTTCCTGTGTCGTCTTTGCACAAGGCAGCGGACCGTTCAACTATCTGGAAACAACCTGCAAACATATAGAAAGTTGCGCCGAGGCAGCATACAAACTCGAAGTCTGCGGACACACCAAACGCGACAGGGACAATGTTGGCATTCCCTGTGAGAACCTCTGCGGCAACGATAAGAAAGTTTATCGTGCGAGAGTTCAGGCTATGTGGCCCAGCGGCATGCCACACCGCGCGATAGATGACGCTGTCAAGCCCGATGCGGATTTAAATACTCCGCTGCAAGCATCAACGAAGACCGAAGCAGCCATGGGCGAAATGCTGGCGAAACAGCCCGCCTTTGCATGCCAGGATAAGCGGTATTGCCGCCAGATGGTTTCCTGCGACGAGGCTCGATTCTATCTTGTCCAGTGCGGTGTGCGCTCACTTGACGGCGATCGAGATGGCGTCCCCTGTAACGCGCTGTGTGGCCAACGCTGATCGAGGTCAAACCAAACACGATTTATCTCAACGGCCGCGCCACTTGGGCTGTCGCTTCGCGAGAAAAGCTTCCATCCCTTCGCGGAAATCGGCCGAAGTATAGCACTGGGCGATCAGGTCCTCGTCCCGGCCCTTGATCCCCGGATCGCGAAGCCGCCGCAATCCCTCCTTGGTGGCCTGAAGCGTCAGCGGAGCATGCGTCGCCAGCTGCCGGGCCAGCGCGTCGGCACGGCTCATCAACGCCGAATGTTCGGACAGAACTTCGCTGACGAGACCAATCGATAGCGCTTCCGGCGCTTCAATTAGACGCGCAGTGAACAAGATTTCCTTGGTGCGAGCTGCCCCGAGCAGAGCCGCAAGCCGCGCCAGATTTGTCATCGACAGGCAGTTGCCGAGCGTCCTCGCGATGGGAAAACCGAAGCGCAAGTCAGCAGTCGCGATGCGCAGATCGCAGACCGCTGCGATGGCAGCACCGCCACCGGTACAAGCGCCCGCGATGGCAGCGATAGTCGGAACGCGCGTCTGTTCGATGGCGGCAAGCACGCGGTCCATCTTGGCTTCATAGGCAAGCGCATCCTCACGGGTCGACACGTTGCGAAAAGCGGCAATGTCCGTTCCAGCGCCGAACGCCTTGCTACCCGCCCCGGTGATGATGAGGACCCGGACATCACCGTCCGGCTCGATGCCGGCGCAGATCTCCGACAGCCGCTCATACATTGCCAGCGTCAAGGCGTTGCGCTGAGCCGGCCGATTGAGCGTGGCAATAGCGATGCCGCCATCGTGGATCTCGTAGACAAGCTCTTCACTGGCGGCATCAATTGGCATGTCGGTCATCGGCAAACCCTTCCGGCAGGTGCAGGGGGAAAGAAACACGCTGTGTTCGACCACGACCGGCCAATGCAGGCAACCGGTAGCCGTTAGAGACTATGGTTCACTGCAATCGCCTCATCACCCAATCCACACGCGAGTTAAGCCGTTCGCGCCTCGCAGCCGTCCATGCACGCATGCTACGTCGCTAGCGCCTCGGCAAGATTCACCGCGCTAACGGAACAAATAAAGAACCAGTGACAGTGCGCCGCATGGTGAGGCATGGTCAACGGCGAGCGCTTGAAAACAATGGCGGCTAAAATGTATTCGTATAGTCGAATATAAGAATGTGAAGAGTTGCTGGCCGCACCCGCCTCGTGGGTCGTTGCACCGAATTGCGGCGCGCCGAGCCGCGATGCCCTACAAGTGGCGCCAGGCGATAACAGGGAACCCAAGTTCCCCAATAAACCCCGCTGCAGAAACCGTTCACTGCGGCAAGGAGAGCGAGATGATGAAAGCTAGGGAGCGTCGCAGTTCGCGCGCAGGCGCGGTGCGAAAAAGCACCTCAGACCGAACGCGAGGTGGCGCGCAATGACGACGCTGCCCGAAAAGACGGCCAAGAAGCTCGGCCTGCTCATCGATCTCGATATCTGCGTCGGCTGCCAGGCCTGCGCGACAAGTTGCAAGGAATGGAACACCGGCGGCTATTCAGCTCCGCTCTCGGACATCGACCCCTATGGCCGCGACCCCAATGGCGCATGGCTCAATCGCATTCACTCTTATGAGATAAGCAGCAACGGCAGCTCGCGAACGGTACATTTCCCGCGTTCCTGCCTGCATTGCGAGACGCCCGCATGCGTCACCGTTTGCCCCACGGGCGCATCCTACAAGCGCGAGGAGGACGGCATCGTGCTTGTCGATCCCGACAAGTGCATCGGCTGCAAGCTGTGCTCGTGGGCCTGTGCCTATGGCGCGCGTGAATACGATTACGCCGAAGGCGTGATGAAGAAATGCACGTTGTGTGTTGACCGGATCTACAACCCGCATCTCAAGCAAGAAGACCGCATTCCAGCATGTGTCAGAGCGTGTCCCACGGGTGCGCGCCATTTTGGCGACTTTGCCGACCCTGAAAGCATCGTCTCCAGGATTTCGGCCGAGCGCGAAGGCTACGCATTGCTGCCGGAGATGGGCTTCAAGCCGGTCAACCGTTACTTGCCGCCACGGCCTCGGAGGGACGCGACAACAGAAGCTGATGGCGGGCTGAAACTCGCCGATCTGCCGGCAAAGGGCGACGGCTCGGCACTCGACCGCCTGTTCGCCTGGGCCGACAAGATGCTGACACGCTAGGCACCGGGAAGGAAGTTTCACACCATGCATCCAGCCTACTCGGTCATTTTCTTCACAACCGCCTCGGGCGCCGGTCTTGGCCTCATCGTCTGGCTCGGCCTTGCCAACCTGTTGGGCCTGCTGCCGGCAATGCCGTCGTTCGGCTACTTCACGGTGCTTGTGGCGCTGGGATTGTTGAGCATCGGGCTCCTGTCCTCGACGTTCCATCTGGGGCGGCCAGAGCGCGCATGGCGTGCATTTTCGCAATGGCGCTCGTCATGGCTATCGCGCGAGGGACTTGCGGCAAGCGCGACCTATCTGCCCACGCTCGCCTTCGCCATCGGCTGGGACCGGCTGGGCGACAACTCGGGGTATGTGGCGCTGGCGGGAGCCGTCGCAGCGCTCCTTGCCCTCGTCACCTTGTATACGACGGGCATGATCTACGCCTCGCTGCCGACCATTCGCGCCTGGAACCAGCCGCTGACGGCTCCAGCCTACATCGTGCTCGGTCTCGCATCGGGAGCGGTGCTGATGGCGTTGATGCTGGCGGTGTTTGATTACGTGCCGACGTGGGCGGTATGGCTAGCGATTACGTCGCTTGCCGCAGGCTGGGTGATAAAACGTCTCTACTGGCGCAAGATCGACTCGGACAAACCGCGCCATACGGTGGGACAAGCGACAGGGCTTGGCGGACTTGGCCAAGTGCGGCCACTCGATCCGCCCCACACGATGCCCAATTTCGTCATGCGCGAGATGGGTTTCGAAGTTGGCCGCAAGCATGCTTGCAAGTTGCGTCATTTCGCAGTGGTTCTGGCGTTCGTGGTTCCCGCGGTGCTGGTCGTGCTGATGCTGGCTGGCGGTTCCGTCATCAACATCATCCTGGCTGTGCTGGCGGTGATGTCCGCGGCGGCCGGCCTTGTCATGGAACGCTGGCTGTTCTTCGCTGAAGCCGAGCACGTCTCGATGCTCTACTACGGCCGCGAGGCTGCCTAGCCACCAGTCGCAGTCACGGCTGAAAACCAAACGCAGCAGCTCATGAGCCGTTGCTATTGACGCGGCTGGGGTTGAGGCGGTCACGGTATATGTGCGGCTTGCCCCTGGGATCAATGACCGTTCGCGCGCCTGTGCGTGTATCGACGGGGCCAACGTGGTCGTCGTCAATTGGAACTTTCCCAAAGCCGCCGGGAATGTCGAGCACATAGGCCGGCATCGCAATGCCAGTGAGGCGTCCGCGAAGCGCGCGCATCAGCTCGCGGCCCTCTTCAATGGTCGTCCGGAAATGCCCGGTGCCCGGTGCCAGATCGCCGTGATGCAGGTAGTAGGGCTTGACGCCCGATGCCAACAGCGCCCGCATCAGCTCTGCCAGGGCCGCAACATCATCGTTGATCCCCTTCAGCAGCACCGTCTGGCTGATGAGGACAAGGCCAGCTGATCGCAACGCAGCGATCGCCGCTCGCGCCGCGCTGTTCAACTCCCTGGGATGATTGGCGTGTATCGCGACATAGACCGCCTTGCCGGAGGTCGCGGTAAGTCCGCCGATCAATTCAGGTGTCACCCGTTCCGGCGCGACCACGGGCACGCGCGTGTGCCAGCGAATGATCTTCACATGGGAAATCGCGCCGATGGCGCGCGTTACTTCGGATATGCGGCGCGGCGCCAGGATCAATGGATCGCCGCCCGTTACGATCACCTCGAAGATTTCCGGATGGCCCGCGACATAATCGAGCGCGGCGCATAGTTCACTGCCAGACAGCGTAGCGTCCGCACCGACGCCGACGTTTTCGCGGCGAAAGCAGAAACGGCAATAAACCGGGCAGACGTTGGCAAGTTTCAGCAGCACGCGGTCGCGATAGCGGTGGACGATACCCTTGACCGGACTGTGGGTATCGTCGCCGATGGGGTCGGCCTGCTCGTCGACTGAGGTATGCAACTCGGCCGCAGTCGGGACGAACTGAAGTGCGATCGGGTCGGTTGGATCGGCGCGGTCAATCTGCGCCGCCACCGTCGGCGTGATCGCGACAGCATACCTTGCGGCGATGCGCTCCAGTTCGGCACGCGCACCTTCGTGCGCCAAACCGGCTTCGATGAGTTGGGCGGGTGTTCGCAGGGTGGTTAGCGGCTTGGTCATCGGGTGTCGGCGGTAGCCTTGAGCAGAATGGCGCGTTCGATCGCCGGCAGGCGCCAGGATCAGTGCCAAGAGGTGCTACTGACTACCCACAACACCCTATTCACTCAAGGGCGTCCAGATCACGTCCTCGATCCGTTCAGCACCCGCCGCAAGCATCACCAGCCGGTCAAAGCCCAGCGCGCACCCTGCCGCCACGGGCATCCGGTCGAGTGCGGCGATGAAATCCTCATCGATCGGATAGCGCTCGCCATAGCGCTTTTCTTTCTCATCCATTTGCCGCTGCAGCCGCTGGCGTTGGCGCGAACCTTCGTTGAGTTCGCCAAAACCGTTGGCCAGTTCCACGCCGCACACGAATAGTTCAAAGCGCTCCGCAACGCGCGGATCGGATTTCTTCAGCTGTGCCAGAGCCGCCTCGGCGGCAGGATATTCGGTAAGGAAGGTGGGCACCCGGTCGCCAAGGTTCGGCTCGATCTCGACGATCAAGCGGCTGAAAATGTCCGACCAGGTTTCATCAGAGGCGACGTTGTGCCCCGCCGCCAAGGCAGCTTCGGCCAAGGCCGCGCGGTTCGTACCGGCATCCGAAACGGTGGACAGAATATCTATGCCGGTATGTTGCCTGATTGCGTCCTCGACAGTGATCCTCTCCACATCGGCGAAAGCAGCGCACCGCCGTCCACGATGGAGAAAGTGCTCGGTGTTGGCAGCGCGCGCGGCAATGGACAGGATTTCATCGCAATCGGCCATCACCGCCTCATAGGACGCGCCGGCACGATACCATTCGAGCATCATGAATTCGGGATGGTGCAGCTTGCCGCGTTCGCGATTGCGGAAAACGGGTGCGAAAGTGAAAATCTTGCGTTCGCCAGCTGCCAGCAGCTTCTTGCAGGCAAATTCCGGAGAAGTGTGAAGGTAATAGCTGCGGCGAGACAAATCCGGCCCAATGGCTTCCGTCCTGAACGCATGCAGATGGGTCTCATTTCCGGGCGAAACCTGAAGGCAGGCCGTATCGACCTCGATGAAGCCCTGCGCCTCGAACAAGGCGCGTATCAGCCGCTTCATCCGCGCACGCAAGTGCAAGAGCGGCTGGCGATCAAGATGGCGGTCGGCGGACCACCAAGGGGTTGTCTCTTGGAATTTGGGCATCAGAGGTCGAATTAGTGCGGTTTTTGGCAATGTAGCTTGCCTAAGCGGCGAAATCGCCGCCCGGCCTTGGCTATCGGCTAGGGAAAGAGTATGAACGCGGCCGAATCTGTCTGAAATTCAGGGCTTGCGCAAGCAACCTGTCGGAAGCCTGACAGCCAACAAACGGAGTACGACCCTTGGTCAAGATTATCGCCAGCTCAGTCCGCAAGGGCAACGTGCTCGATCTCGACGGCAGGCTTGCCGTCGTCATTTCCGCCGAGAACATCCATCCCGGCAAGGGCACGCCCGTTACCCACCTGGAGCTGCGCCGCATCTCGGACGGCGTCAAGCTGGTGGAGCGCTATCGCACGACCGACCAGGTCGAACGCGCCTTCGTGGAGGAGGTCGACTACAACTACCTCTACGAAGACGACACCGGCTACACCTTCATGCACCCGGAAACATACGACCAGATCCTCGTCTCGCGTGATGTCTGTGGTGACATGGCGCAATGGCTGCAGGAAGGTATGTCGTGCAAGTTATCGCTGCACGAAGGCAACCCGATCGCCATCGAGCTGCCGCAGCGCGTGACGTTTGAGATCGTTGAGGCAGACCCGGTCGTGAAGGGGCAGACCGCGTCGTCATCCTACAAGCCGGCCGTGCTCTCCAACGGTGCGCGCATCATGGTGCCGCCACACATCGAATCCGGCACGCGCGTCGTCGTCATGACGGCGGACGGCTCTTATGTAGAGCGGGCAAAGGACTGAAGCGGCCTGCGCGCTGGCTCGATGGGTCTCGCGGCCAAATGTGAATCGAAAGAGGGCCGGCGCCCTGGTCGCGCCGGCCCTCTTTGATATTGGAGCGGTGTTAGATCCGGCCCAGCAATGCTAGAATGAGCAAGATCATGAGGATCGTTCCGATCAGGCGCGACGGCGCATAGCCCGATCCGAGGCTCTTCAGTTCGTTTTGGAAACGAGCGTGGTGCCGTTGGAGTTCCCTCAGTCCCGCCGCCGATCGGGCAATGAGCGTCAAATAGCAAACGAGGCCAACGATGAAGACACCCATGAGAACCGCAGCAGGAATGGGCTTCGTCGCGTTGTCCGTAATCGTTCTGGCCATTGCAGTAGCGGCCACATCAAGCAGGGCGGATGGGCGAGGTCACAGGACCATGACCAGACCAACTGATGGAAATCTTGCGGCCCCGCCAAAAGATTGCACCAGGCTAAATGGCCGTCGCGGCTACTATGGCAATCCCTGGTGCACACCCGAAGAGCAGCATGCCTTCGACCTCTGGGACGCCCGCCGTGCCGAGGCGCTAAGACGAGCGCGGTAGAGGGCCACATCCGAGAGGCACACGATGCAGCAGCCCTACCGCACGCGCCTTGAGATCGTCTTCGCAGCAAGCGCGCCGAAGGCTGTCATCCTCAGGCGCGGGCCACGGCGCCACTACCATCTGATCGCCTGGGACTTGAAGTCCAACACATTCACGCATGGCCAGTGGATGAAGGGCGCCGTGCGGCTGTGTGACCTGTCACCATCGGGCGACAAGCTGCTTTATTGGGCGGCGCAGTATCACGCCTCCCAGCCCGAGCATAAGCGCGTCGGCCGTTTGCGAGAGGAAGGCGAAGAGCCTGTCGCCTACGAGCCGATAAGCCCGACACGGGCAGACGTAGAGGCGTTCAAGAAGCGCCATCCCAAACGCCGGCTCCCGCGATATATGCGAGCTGTGTCCGGATCGAGCGCTCCTCCGCGCGCGCGCCCCCCACGCCGGATAGAAGGCGTCTGGACGGCAATCTCCCGCCCGCCTTATTTCAGTGCGCTCGCACTGTGGCCCGCTTTCGGCCATTGGACCGGCGGCGGTTATTTCCGGTCAGACAACGAAGTCGTACTGTTCGAAAGCGGGGATGGTCTGACGCCAATCGAGAACGTGCGCAAGCCATCGACGTTCCACGTTTCGCAATTCTCCGAGTCCGATCCGCGCTGCAACCGCGACTTCGCCACGCGACGCGCAGGTTTCGAAGAAATGAGGCCGGACCTGCTGGCGGCAAACGGAGAACTAGTGGCTGCTGGATACGATGTGCAGCAATTGGCGCCCCACCCCAGTGGAACGCTCTACATGGCATTGAACGGCGCCATCTACGCCCTCGACGATTGGCGAAGGGTGCCGCCTGAAAAAGTCGCTGAAAACGCGCTGAAGGTTGCCGATTTCACAGGCCTGGGCTTCGAAATGTTGAAGCCTCCCTCAGAGGCCATGCGCTGGCGCTGATTAACACTGAATTCGGTTTAACTTTCTGCGCTAACCATGAACGCCCGCAAACCATGACGGCGTGTCGCACCGATTGGCGGCATTGCGTGCGCAATTCGTTCATGAAACCAGGAACCCTTTCTTGGCAATTCAGTCCGAGCGTGTTTTTCAGTCGGAACAGATCGAACCGGCATGAGTTGCGCAAAGAGGCAGGCAGAGTCCCATGTACGTGCGTTTTGAAGGGCAGGTGCCAAATGTCGGCGCACGCAGCCGGCTAGGCATCTTCCTGTTGGCCGGAGAGCTGCGCGATCATCCCGAAACACCGTCATGGGTGCATGACGAAGTGCAAGCGCATCTGGGCTGGCTCAATGCCAATCTGCATGTGCCCGACGTCCTGATGCTGAACGACAACATGACCGCCATCTGCTGGTTCAAGAGCGGGGCGCACGAACCGATGAAGCGCGTCCGGGCGTTGAAGGCGTTGCTTGAGGAATTCGGCTACACCATCGATGTCATCACCAGCAGCGCCCCAGGCACTATCGTTTATGAAGACGACTGGCAGGTTGCCGCCAAACCTGTTCGCAGGGTCCGGCGAAGACGCGCATTGCCAGTACACGCCTGACGCGATCCAACGCGCGTCTCACACGTCAAGATCCCGCCTGACCTCGAACACTTCCATGATGCGGCAGCCACGGTGCGGGCCATCGCAGACGAAGGTCCAGCGCCCTTCCGTGAACGTGTCGCACATCTTCACGCCCTTCACGAGAATCCAGTGCCCTTCCTTGCCCTTGTGAATGGCCAGGATGTAGTGCGCCCATGCGTTCCTGGGCTTCTGCATCCAGCTCCAGAGGGTAGGCCGTTCCTTGCGCGGCAGGTGCACGAACGTGGAAACCGGCTTCATCTTGTAGCCGAAGCGCGAAAGGGCTTCCTGAACCTCCTCCGTGTAGGTGCCCTTGACGATGGGCTTGCGGCCTTGCGGGACATCGCGCAGGTCGCGCACCACGTCCTCGACCTTCGAGATCGGGAATCCCGTGATCGCCGACAGGACATATGGCCCGCAGAACGCCACGCGGCCGGTATCGTTTGTCGCCTCATTGAGCTGGCTGGCTAGGCGGGGAGCAAGACTGAGATCGGCCATAAGAATTCCGCGTCGCTGCTGCTTATTGCCCGAATCGTGGGCTGAGCCGGTTAACGGACGGTTAACTATGTGGGAAGGGCCATCAGGCAACGCATCATCAGGCGGGGCGTGGAACGCCAAGATCTTGAATTGATTTCGTCACGTTAGCACCCGATATTCAAACCAGTTAACGGTCTTGAGCCACAGCCTTTCAGGAGAGGAGTGGGCACCCGCATGGCCCCTTCCAAAAATCCCATGAACGTCTCGTTTCTGCAGGAATTGATGACGACCGTCGCCGAGCAGGGCCGGGCGCTGATCCCAAAGGGGCTCATCTGGGGAGCCGAGTCGGCCGATATCACGACGCTATCGCGAGCATTGATCTCCAGCCGTGGCGAGGCTGCGGGTGTCGCCATCGCACGCCAGATCCTGGAACTCTATAAGACCCTGGATATTGAGGAGCGGCGCGCCTTCTTCACGTTTTTGGGCAAAGAGATGCAGCCGGATCAGAGCGCGGTGGCTGCCGCCGCGGGCACCTATCTGAAGGCGCCCGATCCGCTGTCTCTTGCCCGCCTGCAAAAGGCAATCGAGAGCCCACGCCAGGAATTCTTCCGGCGATTGAACCTCGCGCCGGGTGCTACGTCCGGCATCGTTGGCATGCGCCGCGATCTGCTCGCCATGGGGCGGGGCGACGCCATGCTCAAGCTCGTTGACGATGATCTGAAGCACTTGCTCTATTCCTGGTTCAATCGCGGCTTCCTTGTACTGAAACGCATTGATTGGCAGACGCCCGCCGCGATCCTCGAAAAGATCATTGCCTACGAAGCCGTGCATCGCATCGAGAGCTGGGATGACCTGCGCCGCCGCCTGGACAGCCGCGACCGCCGGTGCTTTGCCTATTTCCACCCGGCTCTGATCGACGAACCGCTGATCTTCGTGGAGGTGGCGCTGACGCATGAAATTTCCGATGCGATCGGCCCGCTTCTCAATGAACCGCCCAAGGGGACCGCAATCGAAGCGCCGACCACTGCGGTTTTCTATTCAATATCCAACTGCCAGGAGGGACTGAAGGGCATCTCGTTCGGCAATTTCCTCATCAAGCAGGTTGTTGAAGACCTGGTCCGCGAGTTGCCCACTCTGAAGACGTTCGTGACGTTGTCGCCAGTTCCAGGTTTCTCGCGCTGGCTGAAATCGGCAGACGGCCAAGCGAGCCGCAATCCTCTGACCGACGATGAGAAAGCGGCACTTTCCCTGCTCGATCGGCCGCGATGGCAGAACAAGGAACGGGCAACCAACGTGCTGGAAACACCGTTGATGGCCCTCGCTGCATCCTATTTCCTCACCGCCAAATCACCGGACGGGCGCCCGGTCGATCCGGTGGCGCGTTTCCACCTGGGCAATGGCGCCCGGCTGGAACGGCTCAACTTCCTGGGCGATACCTCGGCCAAGGGCCTAGCGCAGGCGCACGGCGTCATGGTCAACTACCGGTACGATCTCAAGGAGATCGAAAAGAACCACGAGGCGTATGCCAACCAGGGCGCAGTTGCAGCATCCCGGCAGGTGCGCGGCCTGCTGCGCGCGGGAGATGCATCAAAGCGCACCGCCGAGGTCGGACGGCAAGTGCTCCTGGCACTGGAATCAGCGCGCGCCGTCCCGGCCCGTGGCGAGCCCCCATCCAAGAATTGATGCACTGCCCTCTTAACACACCGAGCCGCTGGCTGGACGTTGATTTTCGCCCGTTCTCGCCAGGATTATGCGCTGTGAATCTGGGCGTTATGACCGGCGATTGAACCGGCCGGTTGAATTTGCCGTGAGCTGCCCCATTTTCACTGCGCCAGCCGCCAGGGCGTCGCTCCGGACGAACAAGCTGCAACGCGCGCCGCGGTCTTGTTTTGGGATGGCTGGCATGCACTTATGTGGCACGCAGCGGCTTGAGCAATTGGGCCGTTGCGAACGGCTTTTATGGCCGAAGGCGTTACGATCTAAGGGACATGCGATGCGCTACGACGATCAGGACCGCGAAAGCAGCAATGTGGAAGACCGGCGCGGTCAAGGCGGCGGTGGTTTTCCCTTCCCTGGCGGAAGAGGTATCCAGATTCCGATCGGCGGCAAAGGTGGATTCAGCATCACGACGCTGCTGATCCTTGGCGCCATTATGCTCTTCTTCGGCGTCAACCCGCTGGACATCCTGACGGGTGGTGGCGGGCGCGGATTTGACGTGCCTGGCTTGCCGCGCATGGAACAGTCGCAACGCCCGACCGCCAACCGCAATCCTTTCGATATTCCCGGCCTCCCCGGAGGAAGCAAGCAGGCGCCGTCACAGACCGAGAGCAGCAACGACCAGATGGGGACCTTCATCAAGCGCGTGCTGGCCGATACCGAGGATGTCTGGAATCGTGTCTTCCAGTCGTTCGGCAAGAAATATTCAGATCCCCGCCTCGTGCTCTATTCGGGCGCGACCAGCACGGCCTGCGGCACTGGCATGTCTGCAATGGGGCCGTTCTATTGCCCCATCGATCAGAAGATCTATGTCGATCTCGCCTTCTATGACCAGTTGAAGCGCCGGTTCCAGGCGCCAGGTGACTTCGCACAGGCCTACGTGATCGCCCATGAGGTTGGCCACCATGTGCAGAAACTGCTCGGCATCGCGGACAAGGTGCAAAGCCTGAAGACGCGCATGAGCGAGCGCGATTCCAATGCGCTGCAAGTGCGCATGGAACTCCAGGCAGATTGCCTCGCCGGCGTATGGGCCAATCTCAACAACCAGCTCAACAAACGGCTGGAGCAGGGTGACATCGAGGAAGGCCTCAATGCCGCCAGCGCCATCGGTGACGACATGATCCAGAGAAAGACCCAAGGCTACGTCGTGCCTGACGCCTTCACGCATGGTTCTTCCGCCCAGCGCGTGCGCTGGTTCCGCAAGGGCTTCGAGAACGGCCAGATGCAGTCGTGCGACACGTTCTCGACTGACAACCTGTGACGCCGTGAACGGGTAGCATCGAAGCAAGCGAGGAATGCGCGCGTGGGCTCGGTAGATAAGATCAACGACCTGCTCGACGTACCAGGGCTGGACGACGAGGCCCGGCGTCTCCTGGTTGGCCGGTACGAGCCCATATCGGCGCCGGAGGGAACCGTGTTGTTCCAGCCAGGGCAGGCGTGCGAGCGTCTGGTGTTGCTGACGGAAGGTCTTGTACGGGTACGCATGGTCTCGGAGTCTGGCCGCGAGATTGAGCTTTATCGCGTGCGGCCAGGCGAGACATGCGTCATGTCGATTGCCTGCATGATGGGCGAGCGGCCCTATCAGGCGGAAGGTATTGCCGACCAGGACATCAAGGGCGTTTCGATCAGCCGCGGTCTTTTCCGCGAAATGCTGGCTGAATCGACGGCCTTCCGCGATGCCGTCATCACCGTGCAGACACGCCGCGTCTTCGATCTGGTCAGCCTCGTCGATGAACTGGCATTTCATCGCACCGAATCGCGCCTTGCCTCCCGTTTGTTGCAGCGCGCCGATAAGACCGACAGCGTGGCCGAGACCCACCAGGAGCTGGCGCTCGACATCGGCACCGCGCGCGAAGTGGTAAGCCGCAGGTTGAAGCGGTTCGAGACGCAGGGCCTCGTGGCGCTGGAACGCGGCCGGGTGCGAATTCTCGATCGTGTGGGCTTGAGCGCGCTGACCGGCGCCGAGATCTGACGGCGCAGAGCATGTTTCGCTGAAGTGTGGTGCGGTTCAGCATGAAAAGCATGCATAAAGCAGAACGACAGAGCGTGCGCTCGTTTTCATGAAAAATGGACGCGCTTTAGCGTCGTTTCTCAGCAGCGAATAAGGCGGAAGTGATCGCCGGCGCGTGCTGTCGCTCTCCGGCAATCGCCAAGAGCCAATGTGATCGGCGTCACGGACAATTTCACCGCAGGCCGATAGAAGACCCTGAGCGATTTGCGCGCCATTCCAAAGCAGATGAGACCGCAAACGCGCCCAAGGTCCTCGAAAAACACAGCTATCGTGGCGTAACTTCGGAATTCTGCCGCAAGCTGTCACCCAAAGACGAAGGAACGCCCATGTCTACGAACGTCGGTACTATCGATCGCGTGCTGCGCATCATCGTCGGAGCAGCGCTTGTCGCTTTGGCACTGGGTTATCTGCCGGGCTTTGCGCCAAACCCATTGGGCTGGATTGGCGTCGTGCCGCTGCTGACAGCCGTGGTCGGCTATTGCCCGGCCTATTCCATTCTCGGCATCAATTCATGCGGCAAGCGGGCGTAACATCCGCGACGCAAAGGCAGGCAGGAGATCCAGCCTGCGATTGAGTCAGCAGCTGATGTCGTTGAGTAGCAGGCGAGGCGGTAATCAAGCCGCCTTGCTTTTTTTGTGCGTTGCTCCATGCAACACCTACAGCGCATTGCCTGTGAAGGCATCGACGCTGCAGGGGATCCCCTTCGAAATCAACTCGGCGCAAAGATTGTGTGCCGCATTCTCACTCTGCAGCGGTCCTGCGACCAGCGAATAGGGCGCCGAAGGCGAACTGCCGGTCACGTAGCGCGGCTCCAGGGCGCCCAGCGCGCTGCCATGCCGATCGGTCATCAAACTCCAGCTGAGACGGAGGGCATCAATCGAAGGCCCAGCCGTCAACCGGACACCGACTTGCGCTTGTGAGCGCGTCACCACCGCCGGCCCAAAGGCTATCGGATCCGTTACAGGATCTGCCGGCTTCGGCTTGGCCGCCTGGAGAGCGAGGGGCGAAGCCACACTGCCCGTTTCGATACCTGAAGACCGCGGCTCACCACCCGGCGTTACAGGGAGCGTTGCGCGCACGATCTGCTTGATGGGCCCGGCAGACTTTTGTGCTGCCGCGATCCGGGCGGCAACCTCGGCCGGCCGGCGGGCAGGTGGGGGTATCGCGATTTCCGGCGCCGGTTCCGCAGCCGCCGTCTGCGTTGGCGCTGTGTCCTTGGGCGTCGCGTTGACAAGCTCGAAGGTGCGCGGCGCCGCCGGGGTTGCGCCAGGAGCTGTGGCAGCAAGTCTGGCCGGCGGCTCAGCTGATGCATCGGCTGCCACCAATGCGCCATTGGGTGCGTCATTGGCAGCCGTATCGGTTGCCGTTGAGCGCGGTCCCGCAGCGGATTTCCGCGCAGCTTCCAACTCGCGCTTGATCTCACCCATGCTGAGGTCCTTCGCCCTCAGATCCGCATCGCGCTGCGCCAGCAGCCCGCGCAACCGCCGCACTTCCGTCTGCGTGGCGATAAGCGTCTTGCGCAATTGGATGGTTTCGGGCGTCGGCATGTTGGCACTGCGCGCGTCGTTGCCTTGAGGCTGGCTGAGACTGCGGCCAAGGGCCGGGAACCAGTCAAGCAGAACAGCAGGCTTGGCCGTCATCGCGACGACGTAGATGCCGGCGGCAAGCGCCAAAACCGCCCACAGCGAATAGTAAAGCAGCGTGCGCGGGCGCCGTGACGCGCTCGTGCGGACCATGTCGGCTGGCATTTCAGGGGGGGAAAGGCTCAACGTATCGGACATCGTTCCTCGTCAGGATCCCTGCTCGTCTCAGGACCGCGATCAGGCTCTTTCGCTGTTCGTGGTGGCCGCCCGGCAATGCGCGTGGATGGCTGCAAAACAACCATGCCGGGCTGCCACTCCACATCCGGGAACAGCCCGCCACGCCCTTGCCGTCGTTGTCCAAACCGTACAAATGAGCCAAAATCCGCAGTCTGGTTGCGGTTGCATCTTGGTTTGCACGCTGTCTGAGTCCCTAAAGCTAATCAATCGCCCGGGCAGGGCTGTTGCAAAACTGCCTGTGGAGCGATCAGCTGACCGGGCGCTTGATTGTGCCGGGGTTCTGCCTATTTTGCGCCAGCCAAACCGGGCAGCTAGGGCAAGTGGCTGGATTTGAGGTCACTCAGATGGCGTCGATGTGCCGGGATGGGACGGGCTGTGATATGGGCAGTTCACACGGAACCGGTATGAGTTTTGCTCTGTAGGCATAGAGTCTCGCTACGTTTTCTCCATATTTAGGCGCGCATGAGAGATTAGGCGGCGCCCGCCACAGGTCAACGGCGGCCGGTCTCACGTTGCGGCGAGAGGTGACCTTGGCGGCTTGTAGTCAGTGGGTGGGGGGTACAACCCCGAAGCAGGTTAGGTTCGAACATTAAGTTCTGAGAGGACTGATGACGGCGACGCCATTGATGATCGTAGTGCTGGCCGCAGGCAAAGGCACCCGCATGAATTCAGACCTCCCCAAGGTCCTGCATGCGGTCGCCGGATTGCCCTTGCTGGGCCATGTCCTCGCTCTCGCCGGCGAAGCAGCGGCCAATTCCATTGCCGTCGTGGTCGGTCCCGGCATGGACAACGTCCGCAATGCCGCGCAAAAGATGGCACCGGTGGCAGAGGTTTTCACCCAGACCGAACAGCTCGGCACCGCCGATGCCGTGAAAGCCGCACTGCCTGCAATCCGCAATCATCACGGTGACGTCATCGTGCTTTATGCCGATACGCCGCTGATCGAGGTTGCCACCATCACTCATTTGCGCCGCGCCCTCGACACCGGCGCCGCCGTGGCCGTGCTCGGTTTTGAAGCCGAGGACCCTGCAGGATATGGCCGATTGTTGACGAGTGCGGACGGCGAGCTCGTGGCCATCCGCGAGCACAAGGATGCCAATTTCGCCGAACTGCATGTGCGCATGTGCAACTCAGGCGTCATGGCCTTCCGCGTCGACGACTTGGCAGGTGTGCTGGAGCGCATCGGCAATCGCAACGCCAACGGCGAATACTATCTGACCGACGCTGTCGAGATCATTCGTGGCGACGGCGGCCGCGCCGCGGTCGTGCGCTGCCGCGAATCGGAAGTCCTCGGCATCAACTCCCGCGCAGAGTTGGCTCAGGCCGAAGCAATCTTCCAGCGCCGGCGCCGGCGCGAAGCCTTGGCGGCGGGCGTAACCCTGATCGCACCCGAAACGGTCTGGTTTTCATATGACACGAAGCTGGGCCGAGACGTTGCGATACAACCCAACGTCTATTTCGGTCCCGGTGTCGTCGTTGAGGATGGCGTCGAAATTCTCGCCAACTGCCATATCGAAGGCGCACGCATCGGCAAGAACGCCCGTATCGGACCGTTCGCACGCCTGCGGCCTGGTGCCGCTCTGGGCACCGACGTGCATGTCGGCAATTTTGTCGAGGTGAAGAACGTGACGATGGGAGCGGGCGCCAAGGCCAACCATTTGTCGTATCTCGGTGACGGCAGCGTCGGCGCCAAGGCGAACATCGGCGCCGGCACCATCTTTTGCAACTATGACGGCTTCTTCAAACACAAGACTGTCGTGGGCGAGGAGGCTTTCGTCGGTTCCAACTCGGCCCTGGTCGCGCCCGTGACCATAGGCGATGGTGCCTTTGTGGGTTCGGGTAGCGTCATCACCAAGGACGTTGCGCCCGGCAGTCTGGCACTGGAACGCTCATCACAAGAGGAACGGCAGGGCTGGGCGGAAAAATTCCGCATCATGATGCGCAAGAAGAAGGCGGCCGCCGGCAAGAGCTGAACTATAGACGGCAACGAATGACCGGCAGCAAGAGCCGGCACTCCACTGCAAAAAAGCGAGCATGAGATCATGTGTGGCATCGTTGGCATTCTCGGCACCAAACCCGTCGCGTTGGACTTGGTCGATGCGCTCCGTCGCCTCGAATACCGGGGATATGATTCCGCCGGCATCGCAACGGTCGAGAACGGCAGGCTTGGCAGACGGCGCGCGGAAGGCAAGCTGCGCAATCTGGAACATCGCCTGGTCGAGGAACCGCTGAAGGGGCACGTCGGCATCGGCCACACGCGATGGGCAACACATGGCCGGCCCACCGAACGCAACGCGCACCCGCACATGAGCCCCCGCGTGTCCGTCGTTCATAACGGCATCATCGAGAATTTCCGCGAGCTGCGCGAAGCCCTCACGGCCAAGGGCCATGTGTTTGAGACAGAGACCGACACCGAGGCCGTCGTCCACCTCATCACCCACGAGATGGACAAGGGGCTGGGACCCGTTGATGCCGTCAAGGCCACGCTGAAGCAGCTGGAAGGCGCATTCGCGCTCGCGATCATCTTTGCCGGTCAAGACAACCTCATGATGGCCGCCAGGCTCGGCAGCCCGCTGGTGATCGGGCACGGCGAAGGCGAGATGTACCTGGGCTCGGATGCAATCGCGCTAGCGCCTTTTACCGACACCGTCACTTACCTTGAAGAGGGCGACTTTGCCGTGCTGTCGCACAACGGCGCGCAGGTCTTCGACAAGAGCGGTGCGCCGGTCGAACGAAACGCGGTTAAATCGCAGGCGAACGCGCTTTTGGTCGACAAGGGCAACCACCGCCACTTCATGGCCAAGGAGATCCACGAGCAGCCTGAAGTCATCAGCCACACGTTGGCGCACTACCTCGACATGGCTGACGGCACCGTCCGCATTCCCGACGTCGGCATAGATCTCGCTACGATTCCGCGGGTCACGATCTCCGCCTGCGGCACGGCCTATTACGCAGGCCTTGTCGGCAAGTACTGGATTGAGCGCTTTGCCCGCGTTCCCGTTGAGATCGATATTGCATCGGAGCTGCGTTACCGCGAAGCGCCGCTGCCGCCTGGCGGCCTCGCCATTTTCGTATCGCAGTCGGGAGAGACGGCGGACACATTGGCGACGCTGCGCTACTGCAAGGAGAACGGCCAGCGCATCGCCTCCGTCGTCAACGTGCGGACCTCGACCATCGCGCGCGAGAGTGACGTCGTGCTGCCGACGCTCGCCGGGCCTGAAATCGGCGTCGCCTCGACCAAGGCTTTCACCTGCCAGTTGACCGCACTCGCCTGCTTCGCGCTGGCCCTTGGCCGTGCCCGCGGCGCCATCGACGAGGCAACCGAGCGCGCGCTGGTCAAGGAACTGATGGAAGTGCCGCGTCAGATTGCAAATCAGCTGACCGACGAAAGCCAGTACGAAGCGCTCGCACACCAGCTGATGAAGTCCCGCGACGTGCTCTATCTGGGCCGTGGCCAGTCCTATCCGCTGGCCATGGAAGGCGCTCTCAAGTTGAAGGAAATTTCCTACCTCCACGCAGAGGGATATGCCGCAGGAGAGCTGAAGCACGGGCCCATCGCACTCATCGACGAGATCGTGCCTGTGATCGTGGTCGCTCCCGTCGACGCCTTGTTCGACAAAACCGTGTCAAACATGCAGGAAGTGGCGGCCCGGGGTGGCCAGATCGTGATGATCTCAAACGCCGATGAGAATTCAGCGGGTTGTCAGTTGGCTGCACACATCGCCATGCCCACCGCACATGACTTCACCAACCCGATTGTTTACGCCGTCCCTATCCAGCTGATCGCCTATCACACGGCCGTTCAGATGGGCACGGACGTCGACCAGCCGCGCAATCTCGCCAAATCCGTGACGGTGGAATAGGGCGCTCAGCAGGGGAAAAGGCACGATTTTCCGGCCATGGAATTGCCTCGGGCGTCTGCTTGACATAGGGTCGAGTCGTCCGCGAGAGGGCACGACGGATTGACCTAATAAGGGCTGGAACCATGACTGAAGCGAGATCAGTGCTCGCGCTCGGCATCATCCTCGCATGCGCCGCAATCTCGTTCCCCGGCGCACTGAGGGCCGCGCCATCGGGAGACAAGCCGAATACGGCTGCCGCGACACGCACAGCCCCGCCCAGCAAGGCGCAGCAGGCGCTTGATCGTGGCATTGCGGCTTACAAAAAGAATGCGCTGGCACGCGCGGTCGGTGCCTTCAGCTCGGCACTCTCTTCCGGTGGCCTGGATACTCAGGGCACGGCGCGGGCGCTCTACTACCGTGGGCTCGCATACCGCAAGCAGGGACGCGCAGCGCTCGCCATCACCGATCTCACCAATGCGCTGTGGTTGAATAACGGCCTCACTGAAGCCGAACGCAAGGATGCGCTCGTGGCACGGTCCGCTGCCTACAAGGACGCGGGCATTGCCGACCCTGGCGCGCCGGAAGCCCAGACCGCCGCCTCTGCACCTGCGGCCCCGCCAGTTGCGACGACGCCAGCTGCACCGACGTCGCTGTCCGCAGCTCCGGCCCCCAGCCAGCCGACCTCGCCCGCGACACGATCCGCCGCTGCGAACGTGCCCCAACCTTCACCGCCAGAGAGCAACGCCAATCCGCTTTCGGGTATCGGTTCGTTCTTCGGTAATTTGTTTGGTGGCAATCAGGCGCAACAGCAGCAGGCCGCGGCACCGCCTCCTGGGCCAACCGATGTCACGACAGCATCGACCGGCAGCAGCAACGCGATTTCCTCTTGGAACAGCGCAACTGAAGTTGAAAATAGCCATACGGTTTCCGCTTCCCCGGCAGGCAAACGCCAGCGGGTAGCTGCCGTGCAGCCGGCGGTAGCGACACACACCGCTGCTCCGGCTGGAAAATATAAGCTCCAGGTGGCTGCGGTTCGTTCAAAGGCGGAAGCCGACAAGATCGCCCAGCGCTTCCTGGCACAGCATGGCGGCCAGATCGGCACCCGAACGGCAGTCATCGACGAGGCCGTTTTCGGCAATATGGGCACCTTCTATCGCGTCAATGTCGGGCCATTTGCAACGGCTGCCGAGCCTGACAAATTGTGCAAGGCGGTACGTGGCTCGGGGTATGATTGCCTGGTCGTGACGCACTGATCCGGGGCCCGGGATGAAATCTGTCTGCCGATGACGCACTGTGCTGCGAAAGTGGATAGGTTTCGGGACTTCTCTGGCAGGCCCGCTCATGAAAAAATGTCAGGACGTCGTCGCCCGCGCACCCAGCACTCGTTATTGGCTTACCGGTTTTGGCTGTCGTCGCGAGCCACATGCACGGAACGCACGGGTTGAGGCAACACTAGGCGCGGCGCAGGCAGGCGCGACAGTCCGCTGGACGAAGCATGGGTGAAAAGTCTTCCAAGAAAGCCGGCGAGGCCACACAGACGCTGATAGAGCGGCGCGAGGCTGAACTGCGGGCCGGCCTGAAGCGGCTTGCCGAAGAGGGCGGCGACAGCGGCTGGCACCTCGGTGCGCGGCTCCGCAACTATTTTCTGACCGGCCTTATCATTGTCGGCCCGGTCACGTTGACGGTCTACATCATCTGGTGGCTCATCAACGTAGCCGATGCCTGGTTCAAGCCGTTCGTGCCCAAGCAGTATCTGCCCGATACTTATCTGCCGTTCGCGGTTCCTGGTGTGGGCCTCGTGTTCGGCATTACCGCCCTCACCATCATCGGCGCCCTGACCGCTAACCTGCTCGGCCGCACGCTCATCAGCTACGGCGACCTGATGCTCGGCCGCATGCCGATCGTGCGCAACGTCTATCGCGCCTTGAAGCAGATCTTCGAGAGCGTCGTCTCCGCAACCGATCCAAGCCAGGGTGTGCAGAAGGTCGGTCTGATCGAGTTTCCATCAAAGGGCCTGTGGTCGATCGTGTTCGTGACAGGCGAGGCGGGTGGCGAAGTCAGCCGTGTCGAGCCCGGCGGCCACAAGGAACTGTTCACGGTTTTCATGCCGACCGGAATTGTCCCGCCCACCGGCTTCATCTGCTTCGTGCCCAAGAACGACGTCATATTTCTCAACATGACGATCGAGGATGCGGCAAAGATCGTCATCTCTGGCGGCATGGTGACACCACCGCACGGGCCGGGCGGTGCCGGTTTGCCGGGAGGCACAATAGCCGGCTCCGTGGACCGCCCGTTGCCAGGTTCCGCCGTGCCGGCTCCAGATGAGGTGGCGGCCGCCATGCGACGGGCAACGCGCGTCAAGCCGCGATCGCGGCGCTGAAATCACGACTTTACAGTCACCCTGGATGGTTCGCCCGCCACGATACAGCGTGGCGGCACCGCAAGAAGTGGCACTCGTCAGGCTTCGTGTTCGTGGACGCGCGGGGCGGTGCCGAGTGCCCGCCGCAGCAGCTTGCCATTTGCCGTTCGCGGCAAACCCTCGACTAAGACGATTTCGCGGGGACACTTGTAGGGAGCCAAGCGGCTCGCCGCAAAAGACATGATCTCCTCGCGGTCGGGCAAGGCCTCCAAGGAAAGCGGGACAACGTAGGCAGCAATCACCGACAGATCATCGCGCACGCGCAGTTCGCTGCACCCAACGTCAGCAATCTTGGGGTGCCGTGCCAATACCGCCTCGACTTCCTGCGGCGCCACGCGATAGCCCAGCGCCTTCATGATGTCGTTGGCTCGCCCGTGATGGGTGACATAGCCGTCCCGATCGATGGCGGCGAAGTCACCGCCAACGAACCACTCGCCCCGCCACACATCACGTTCCTCTTCGCTGCGCTGCCAGTATCCGAGCATCAGCCCCGGGTCCGAGCGATGGACCGCAAGTAGCCCGGGCTCTCCCGGCGCCAGCGGTGTCTCGCCATCTCCCTCGGGCAGCACCGTTACCGATCGGCCCGGCTGCGCGCGGCCAATCGTGCCAGACCGCCGGGGCAGGCCGGGCGAACACGAGATGAAAGTCGAGATCTCACTCATACCGAGCGCTTCGTGGATCTGCCGTCCGGTCGCCGCTGCCCACGCATCGAACAAACCATCGGGAGGCGCCTCTCCAGCCATCAGCCCATGCCTGAGCGTCGCGAGGCGATTGAGATCTTCTGGCCTGGCGTATTTCAGGATCTGCCGGTAGACGCCCGGCACGGCGGCAAATAGCGTTGCACCGCTGGCCTCGATGAGGCGGGGCCAGATCTCCGGAGACTTCTCACCCGTATAGATGATGGCGGTCGCCCCGTTGGCCCAGGGATCGGTCAGTCCCGACCCCAGCGTGAACGTCCAATTGAAGGCGCCCGCATGCAGCATCCGGTCAGCTGCGGAAATCCCATACCAGCCCTGATACATGGGCCGCCGCCCCCAGGCGGCGCGATGAGCATGCAGAACGCCCTTGGGGTTGGCGGTGGTGCCGGAGGTGTAGACCATGTAGGCAGGATCATCGACAGCTGTCGCCGCATAGCCCCGCGCCACTGCGCTTCGCAGCATCTCCGCGACATCGCCCGCGCCGATCACGTCGATGCCCCCAGGCACCCTCCAGTCCAACAGATGATCGGCAAGGGCAACGGCACGCGACTGGCTATCCGACAAGAGGAAATCTGCCTCGGCTGCGGTCAGTTGCGTCGAAGTCGCAATGGGGACAAGACCAGCAGCGATGGCGGCGAAGAACAGCAGTGCGTAGCTGCTGGTATTGTCAAGCCGGATCAGCAGCCGGTCGCCCTTGCGCAATCCTCGCGCCAGCAAGCCACCGGCGAGCCGCAGCACCGCGCCTTCCAAATCGGCATAGGTCCACGTCTCGAGGGCCTGACGCGCACCCGCGTCGTCATAGACGATAAGGGCGGTCTTGCCGGGTTGGGCGCGCGCGGCACGGCCAATGACATAGGCCGCCATGTTGAAGCCCTGCGGCGGCTGCGGACCCGTGAAGGCGTAAGGCGAATCCAAAAAACGATCATGCGTTGTCATGGCACACGGCAAAATCTACCAGCAGGTGATCCATGCTCCCGCTGCCATGAGGAGCCGCCGCCAGTGTTTCTCTCACTCACTCTTACGCCACCACAAATCGATGTTGTAGCCGAATAGCGGCGTCCTTTCAGGATAGGCGAGACCGCTCCAGTAGGCGACCCACTGCCGGGGCAGGTAGAACAGCGGTATCACATAATCGCCGGACAGCAGCACACGGTCGAGCGCGCGCGTCGCCGAAACAAAACTTTCCTTGTCGCGCGCCGCCAGCATGGCCTCGATCATGGCATCTGCAGCGGGATTTGAGACGCCAGCCCAGTTGTACGTTCCGTCCTGGCTGGCCATCCGCGAATTCCAGCGAAAGACCTGCTCGTTGCCGGGAGACAGCGAGGACGGCCAATTCGCCTGGATCATGTCGAAGTCGTAGACGTTGAGGCGCTGCTGGTATTGCGCGCTATCGACCACACGTATGCGGGCAGCAATGCCCAGCCGCGAAAGCGTGCCGACGAACCCCGCGACCAGACGCTCCTGCGCCACCGAAGTCGCCAGGATCTCAAACGTCAGCGGTTGGCGGGTCTTGGCGTTGATGAGTGCCCGGCCGTCGAGCACATAGCCCGCACTCTTCAAAAGCTCGAAAGCCGTGCGCAGGTTTACCCGATCCTGGCCGCTGCCATCCGAAGTAGGGAAACTGAAGGTTCCGTCCATGATCTCTGGCCGGACCTTGTCGCGGAAGGGAACAAGCAGATCTTTTTCGCGTCCATCGGCGGGCCGCGCGTGCGACGACAGCACCGAGCGGTCAAAGTAGCTTTCCGTGCGCTTATACAAGCTGTGATAGAGGTTGCGATTGACCCACTCGAAATCAAAAAGTGTGATGAGTGCGCGGCGCACGCGCGGATCAGCAAACACCCCCCGGCGTGTGTTGAAGGCCAGTGATGTCATACCTGCAGGCAAGCCGATGTCGAACTCGGCGCGTGTGATGCGACCATCACGCACGGCGGGTACGTCATAGCCCGACGCCCAGCGTGCGGGATCTTCCTCGTTCCAGAAATCGATCGAGCCACTCTTGAAGGCCTCGAACATGGCGATGCTGTCACGGTAGTATTCGAAACGCACCTCATCGAAATTGAAACGCCCGGCGTTGACTGGCAGGTCCCGCCCCCAATAATCGGGGTTGCGCTTATAGACGATGAAGCGGCCGGGTTCCGTCTGCGAGACTCGATAGGGACCTGAGCCAATTGGCGCGGCAAGCGTGGTCTGATCGAAGGTCTCTGGATCGATGGCATGCTTGGGCAGCACCGGCATCAGCCCCAGGATGAGCGGCATTTCCCGATCACCACCCTCCAGCACGAAACGCACGCGATGCTCATTGAGCTTCTCCGCCTGCTTCACCTTCGCGTAATAGGAGCGGTGATTGGGCCGGCCCTTGTCCTTCAGGAGTTCCCACGAGAACAGCACATCGTCCGCCGTTATCGGCTTGCCGTCCGAGAAGCGCGCCCTGGCATCGATGTTGAAGATAATCTCGCTGCGGTCGTCTGGCATCTCGACGAACTGCGCGATGAGCCCATAGAGCGAGAACGGCTCGTCGAGACCGCGTGCGAGCAGCGTTTCATAGACGTACTCGCGCATTCCAGCGACCGCGTTTCCCTTGACGATCAGTGGATTGAGGCTGTCGAAGGAGCCGGGCATGCCGATCGTGATGCGTCCGCCCTTTGGCGCATTCGGATTGGCGTATGAAAAGTGGGCAAAGCCCTCAGGCTCAGCTGGTTCCCCATGCATGGCAATGGCATGTCGCGCGCCAGCATGCTCGGCTGCCTGCATCTGCTGCGCTGAGGCCGCGCCTGATGACGTCGAGAGCGCCTCGGGCGACCATGCCAGCAGAACAGCAAGCCAAATCACCGCTGCCAGCGCCACAAACGCCAATCGAGGCGCGGCAGGCGCAGGTCCTGTTGACCGTTGCCGCCAATGGACCGCCGACAGCTTCATGACAGCCTCCGGGTCCACGGACCACGTCGCTGGTGTAAGCCAAACCTCGGCATGTCCTTGGCAACTCCACTTTTTCTGCCACTCGGCGCGTCTATGGGAATGTGCAGGCCCCATCGGTGAAAGGGGCGTGCGATGTTCGTGGCGGGTTTGCCACTTGGATATGGCATCGCTGTGGGGATTTCTCCAAGTCGTGAAATTTGGCCACGGGATTGCCGCAATCCGAGACTTAGTGCGGCAAACGAGGTTGCCGAGGGGTGACCGGGCCGGCCTTGATCGGTACGGCAGCGGATTCGAGGGGCAGAGCCGGGTTGCCGGCTCTCAAGACGAAAGGTCCATAGGTTCATGGCTATTCAAGGTCGCCATTTGATGGGTGCACCGCGCAGCGGGCGCGGTTTTGCTGCATTCTGCGCTGCTGCACTGGTGCTCGGTATGACCGGTACAGGAACGCCGGCGTTCGCCCAGAAGAAGGGCGAGGCAAAGAAAGAAGCAGCCGCTCCTGCGGCGGCACCGGCCGAAAAGCAGAGCGCCTGGGTAAAGCTGTGCGAGAGCACCAAGGTCGCAAAGCCCTTGAAACCCGACGCAATGCCTGATGCAAAGCCGGAAGTCGAGGAAAAGAAGATTTGCCTCACGCACCATGAGCGCCTTGATGGCAACACCGGCATGGTTCTGGTCTCCGCAGCTATTCGCGAAGTCGAAGGCCAGGACAAGAAGAGCCTCATGGTGATGGTGCCGCTCGGCATGGCTATTCCGCCCGGCGTCCGCGCTGCGGTCTATTCGACCGATCAGTGGGCGAAGGCGTCCAAGAACGAGAAGATCGACGAATCACAGCTGAAGCCGATGACACTGAAGTATTCGCTGTGTCACCCCGCCGGCTGCACGGCTGAAATCGATGCCGAACCCGAACTCATCGACCAGATGAAGAAGGGCGGCGGCCTGATGGTGCTTGCGCTCAATGCGGCAGCTCAGCCGATCGGCTTCCCTGTCCCGCTGACGGGCTTCACTACGGCTTACGATGGTCCGCCCGTCGACAACGAGCAGTATGCCAAGGCACGCGGCGAACTGATGAAGCAGATTCGCGAGCGGCAGGCCAAGATGATCGAGAAGATGAAGGAAGAGCAGAAGGCCAAGGCCGACGCCGCCCAGCTTCTCGACCCGCCTCCAGGTGGCGAAAAGAAGAAATAAGAAACCCGACCCTCCGGGGTGAGAATAAGATGACAAATGGGCCGTGGATCGCAAGATCTACGGCCTTTTGCTGCCGCCGTTGCCTGATTCTCTAGCCGATCAAGAACGAGCCTAAACCGGGTTCTAACATTGCCCATCAATCGATTGCCGCCGCGCCGGGGAAATATTTGGTTGGCATCAGGCGTTGCAGCATTTCTGTGGGCACACGACGGCTGATTCCTGATCGGGCGGTAGTTCTCTCAATGCGTGCTGAGAAAGACAGCGCGATAGCGGCCCTGATCGTCGACCACGAACAATTCATCAACCCTCGGGTGGCGCACCGGACGGCCTGTCTCGTCGGGCAGCAGGTTCTGCTCTGAGACGTAGGCGATGTATTCCGTCTCCTCGTTTTCGGCGAGCAGGTGATAGAAGGGCTGGTTCTTGGCAGGCCGGATTTCCTCAGGGATCGCCAGCCACCATTCTTCGGTATTGTCGAAGATCGGATCGATGTCGAAGACGATGCCACGAAACGGGTAGATGCGATGGCGGACAACATCTCCCACCGCATATTTCGCCTCCCTGGTACGCTCGTCCTGCTGCATGTCCATCTGGCTGATGCCGGTCTTCCTTCGCTGGCGCTAACTCTTGCGCCAAGGTCTCCCCCCGCCGATGAGCACGGCACGGCGCGATCTGGTCCTCATCACGGTAGGACAGAACGCAACGAACCTCGCCCAGCCGGACCATGGGTTCATTCGACTTGAGGCAGCGCCCCTCTGTCAATGGGTTGAACGCACCAAGCGTCGCCCCAGTTCGCCCCCTGCCGCATTTGATTTTCATCGGTCCGGTAACGTCGAGAGGCATCCGAGCGCAAACACTCAGCCCAAGGCGGCACGCTAAGGCCGCGACTGCGGCCCGGCGCCTTGCGCCGCCCCCGCAGAGCAGTCCGAGCGATGGCCAGGGATGCTGCGTGAGCGACGAAATCTGGATCGTTTCAACGGTAAGTCTGAAACGATCTAAAGACCGTAAGCGGCGGCCTTCTCGGGGTCCTTGGAGGCGACGAGCTTCGCCAGGTCGACAATCACCTTGGCTTGCTTCCAGGTGGCGTCATCCTGCATCTTGCCGTCAATCATGACTGCACCCGTGCCATCCGGCATGGCATCCAGAATGCGCTTGGCAAACGCCACTTCCTTCTCGTCAGGCGAGAAGACGCGCTTGGCGATGTCGATCTGGGTCGGATGCAGCGACCAGGCACCAAGACAGCCCTGCAGGAAGGCATTGCGGAACTGGCTTTCGCATGCCGCAAGGTCGGCGAAATCACCAAATGGCCCATAGAAGGGCTTCAGACCGTAGGAGAGACAGGCATCGACCATCTTGCCGACGGTGTAGTGCCACAAGTCCTGCTGGTAGGCGGCTCGCGGCGCATTGGCATCGCTGCCCGGATCGGCAAGCACTGCATAGTCGGGATGACCGCCGCCGACCCGTGTCGTCTTCATTCCGCGCGAGGCGGCAAGGTCAGCAGGACCAAGGCTCATGCCGTGCATGCGCGGTGAGGCAGCGGCGATGGCTTCCACGTTCTTGACGCCCTCCGCTGTCTCCAGGATGGCGTGGATCAGGATCGGCTTGTCGATCTTGTGCTTGGCTTCCAGCTGCGCCAGCAACTGGTCGAGATAGTGGATGTCCCATGGCCCTTCCACCTTGGGCAGCATGATGACGTCGAGCTTGTTACCCGCCGCCGGAACGACTTCGAGAATGTCATCGAGGCCCCATGGGCTGTTGAGGCAATTGATGCGCGTCCAAAGCCCGGTCTGTCCGTAGTCGTATTCCCGCGCCATCTTGATGAAGCCCTGGCGCGCTGCCTCCTTGTCACCAGCCGGAATGGCGTCTTCCAGATTACCCAGGATCACATCCACCTTGGCGATCATGTCGCCGAGCTTGGCGAGGATCTTCGCGTTGTGCGGCGGCACGAAGTGGATCATGCGTTCCAGCCGAACAGGCAGCGCGCGGTAGGGCTCGGGAGCACCAATGGCGAGAGGTGCGAAATGGCGGGCAGGCGTGCGGGTGGCGGTCATGTGGCTGGCGCGTCCTCGATTTATCCGCGGAATTGGGCTGGATGTTGCGCCGCAATCTAGTGGCCGCCACGCGGCTGTCAACGCGCGGTGGAGCCGAAAGCCGTCTGACACCAAAAAAGCAGAAGCGCCCGGACGAGGGACTTGTCCGGACGCTTCGTGGGTAGGCTGCCGGGGGGTGACAGCCTGAGGGTTCTGGAGCCTACATGCGAATGACGGCACCGGAGATCGAACGCGGCCGGGTGCGGACTGCACCGCCATCGTTGCCAGACTGCACGAGCCAGCGGCCATCGGAGGTCTGACCCACGATCTGGCCGACGTGGTGACGCCACACCACAACAGCACCAACCTGAGGCGAGGCCGCGCTGCCGTAGTTGCGCCAGTTCCAGGCGACGTTATAGGCCGGGCCGCCACCGCGCTGGGTGCGCATCCACCAGCCGCACCATTTCGAGGGCCGGGGACCAACGCCAGAGTAGGACTCCGAAGAGCCCGACGAGTAGTTGGAATAACCAAGCGACATGCGCTCGTCCTCGCGGTAGCGCCGGCGCGCTACCTTGCGGCGCGACGAGTGCTTGCGCGGGCGATATTCGATGCCGGCGTAGTTGCCGTCATCCGATGAGTCCTCGTTGTAGGAGTCGCTGTAGGAGTAGTCGCTGCTGTGGTGCCGCTTCTTGCGCGGCCGGGCATCAGCGTCCGTAATCAAGACGGGCAGTATCAGCATTGCGACCAGTGCCGCCAGGATACGCTTGATCATGTCATCTTCCCCTGTACGTTTTTTTGAACAGGAGGCCCATGCAACAAGAGTTGGTCGCAGTTCAAGCTGTGCTTGAGGTTATGCGACAAAACGCCAAGGATTTTCGTGAGATAGCCGAAACAGTTCGCAACAATTGTGACGCAAGTAAACGACGTTAAATAAGCCTCGGAGACCTCCTGGACTACACCCCAGAGACTTGAAATTCCCCACATTCTCCACCTGCCGGCGAAGCCGCCCGGACGGCTGGACGTTAACCATCCTGCGACAAACCGGCTGCGGCATGTCTATCCAGGTACTTTCGTCTATTTCCGCTGGCCGCGAGACGGTGGCTCCACCTTGGCGGTATCGCGCCGGAGGGTAGACGCCGCCGCCCCCAGCGACGACCCTCGGCGACCATCCAATGATGGCAGCCTGCGCGTTGCCGCGCTTGACTTGCGCCGGTCCATGTTGCCTAAAGCGCCGCAAACATAAGGCCAGGAGGAACAGATAGCATGAGCGTCGCATTCGTATTTCCAGGCCAGGGCAGTCAGGACGTCGGCATGGGCAAGGCGCTGGCCGACAACTTCGCTGCTGCCCGTGAGGTCTTCGACGAGGTCGACGATGCGCTGGGCGAAAAGCTTTCCGCCATCATGTGGGAAGGCCCCAAGGAAACGCTGACGCTGACGGCCAATGCGCAGCCCGCGCTGATGGCCGTTTCCATGGCGGTGATGCGCGTTCTCGAAATGGAAAAGGGCTTCAGGCTGGTCGACAAGGTCAAGTTCGTAGCGGGTCATTCGCTTGGCGAATACTCAGCCCTGGCAGCTGCCGGAGCGTTTTCGCTGGCGGATGCCGCGCGCCTTCTGCGCCTGCGTGGAGAGGCGATGCAGAAGGCAGTGCCGGTGGGCGAGGGGGCCATGGCCGCATTGCTCGGCGTCGGTCTCGATGTTGCCCAGAAGGTCGCCGAGGCCGCCGCTCAGGGCGATGTCTGCCAGATTGCCAATGACAACGATCCCTCGCAGGTCGTCCTGTCCGGCCATAAGCGCGCCATCGACCGCGTCGCCGAAGTGGGCAAGCCCCTGGGCGTGCGCCGCGCCATGCCACTTCCTGTTTCAGCGCCGTTTCATTGCGCGTTGATGCAGCCTGCAGCCGACGCAATGGCCGAAGCGCTGTCGAAGGTCGAGATCAGGGCCCCGAAAGTTGCGGTCGTGTCGAATGTCCTGGCACGCGCCATCTCCGACCCCGATGAAATCCGCGACCGGCTCATTGAGCAGGTGACAGGCACCGTCCGCTGGCGAGAGAGCGTGCTCTATATGGCGAGCAACGGAATCAACGAGGTCTACGAGATCGGCGCCGGCAAGGTATTGGCTGGCCTCGTCGGTCGTATCGAAAAGAGCATCAAGACGGCGTCGATCGGCACCCCCGACGATATTGCCGCCCAGGCAGAACTGTTTGCCTGACGCCGACAACACCGGAAAATCGCTAATGCCGCGCGCTCCTCTAGTGCGCCAATTCCAAAAGGGACCTGAACCATGTTCGATCTGACAGGCAAAACGGCGCTCGTGACCGGCGCCACGGGCGGCATTGGCGAAGCGATCGCCCGTACCTTCCACAAGGCAGGCGCCACCGTGGCGCTCTCAGGCCGCAAGGTCGAAAAGCTGGAAGCGCTGAAATCCGAACTTGGTGAACGCGCTGTCGTCGTGCCCTGCGATCTGGCAGACCGATCAGCGGTCGGAAAACTGATCGACGAAGCCGTCAAGGCGCTGGGCGGCCGTCTCGATATTCTCGTCAACAACGCCGGGCTCACCAAGGACAACCTGTTCATGGTGATGAAGGACGACCAGTGGGACGACGTCATAGCCGTCAATCTGACCTCCACGTTCATGCTCTGCCGCGCCGGCGCGCGTCACATGATGCGTAACCGGAGCGGTTTCGGCCGCATCGTCAATATTGCTTCTATTTCAGGTGTTTTCGGCAATCCCGGGCAGGGCAACTATGCGGCGTCCAAGGCCGGCATGATCGGCATGACGAAATCCTTGGCGCGCGAGGTTGCCTCACGCGGCATCACTGCGAACTGCATCGCTCCAGGGTTTATCCAGACAGCGATGACCGACGTGCTCGACGAGAAGCTGACGAGCGAAATCAAAAAGAACATTCCCACAGCGACATTCGGCGTGCCCGAAGACATTGCCACCGCGGCCCTATATCTTGCCAGCGAGGAGGCCCGTTACGTCACTGGCCAGACGCTGCACGTCAACGGCGGCATGGCGATGATCTAAGACCTTTTCCTAAGGTGCCGGCAATGAAAGGCCGTCGCCCGAGAAATCTGCTGGTCAGACCGGGAAATTGGGAGCTGCGGCATACCATCCCGGCGCTGGTCAAGGGCCAGGAAGTGTGTTAACGAGCGCTCGGTTTTCGGCTGCGGAAACTGGGGAAAAGACCCAGCGACCAAGGGCTCAGCCGATGCCTCCGGCCCGGGACTCGTGTACCGGCAGACCATCGAACATTCGATCCTGTCGGGAAGCGGACGCTGGGAAGAGACACCGGCACTGAACATGATCGGCTGGTACCGAGAAACAAGAACCTCTAGTGAGCTTGAAGGACGCGAGGGAAGACGATGAGCGATGTCGCTGAGCGCGTGAAGAAGATTGTTATTGAGCACTTGGGCGTTGAGGCTGAAAAGGTCTCTGAAAATGCCAGCTTCATCGACGACCTGGGCGCTGACAGCTTGGATACTGTCGAGCTGGTCATGGCGTTCGAGGAAGAGTTCGGATGCGAGATCCCCGATGATGCCGCAGAACACATTCTGACGGTTGGTGACGCGGTGAAGTTCCTCGAAAAGAACGCCACCGCTGCCTGATCGGAATATCGATCCAATCGGGTTCGGATCGGCGGCGCGCATTGCTGCAATGGTGTCTCCGTTCCGGACCCGGCTCTCACGATCCGCACAAGCGGCCGCGTATCTCTTTTCGTTCGACGATCCGGCGACAAGCCGTAGCTCTTGATGCGAGCCCGCATGGCGACATCGCGGGAGCCTAGCGCGCCGCACCGGTGAGGCATGCGCTGCCCGCCGGTTTCCGGTCAAAGTTTCAGAGCTGCATTTTCACGCCCGAGGTCGAAGCATGCGCCGTGTTGTCGTCACTGGTCTGGGTCTCGTTACGCCGCTGGGCTGCGGTGTCGAAGCCTCATGGAAGCGTCTCCTTGCCGGCGAGAATGGCGCCCGTCGCATCGAAGAATTCGATGCGTCCGATTTGTCATGCCAGATCGCCAATTTCGTCCCGCGCGGGCCAACCGCCGACGGTCTGTTCAATGCAGATGATTGGATGGAACCAAAGGAACAGCGCAAGGTTGATCCCTACATCATCTATGCGATGGCAGCCGCCGAACAGGCGATCGCGGATTCTGGCTTCAAGGCCGACACCAGGGAAAAGCAGGAATCGACGGGCGTCCTGATCGGCTCTGGCATCGGCGGCCTTTCTGGCATTGCCGATACGTCGCTGCTGCTCAAGGAAAAAGGGCCGCGCCGCGTCTCTCCGTTCTTCATCCCAGGGCGCCTCATCAATCTGGCCGCCGGCTACGTTTCCATTCGCCACGGTCTGAAGGGCCCCAACCATGCTGTCGTTACGGCCTGCGCGACAGGCACGCATGCAATCGGTGATGCTGCGCGGCTGGTCGGGCTGGGCGATGCCGACGTGATGGTTGCGGGCGGCACGGAAAGCCCGATCTGCCGCATTGGCATGGCCGGCTTCATCGCTTGCCGCGCGCTGTCGACAAACTTCAACGATACGCCCAAGAAGGCTTCCCGCCCTTACGACAAGGACCGCGACGGCTTCGTGATGGGCGAGGGCGCTGGCGTCGTCGTGCTTGAGGAACTGGAGCATGCCAAGGCGCGCGGCGCGAAGATCTATGCCGAGGTCATCGGCTACGGCATGTCGGGCGATGCCTACCATATCACCGCCCCGGAAGAGACCGGAGATGGTGCTTTCCGCTGCATGCGCGCCGCTCTCAAGAACGCTGGCGTATCGACCAGCGAAATCGATTACGTCAATGCGCACGGAACTTCGACACCGATGGGCGACGAGATCGAGCTGGGAGCTGTCGAACGGCTTTTCGGCAATGCCGCGGGCAAGCTGGCAATGTCGTCAACCAAGTCGGCGATCGGGCATTTGCTGGGTGCAGCTGGTGCGGTGGAGGCAATCTTCTCCATCCTGGCGATGCGCGACAACATCTGCCCGCCAACGCTCAATCTCGACAATCCCTCGGTCGAAACATCGATTGATCTCATTCCCCACACGGCCAAGCCCCGTGAGATCAACACCGTTTTGTCCAATTCGTTTGGTTTCGGCGGCACCAATGCGTCGATTGTGATGCGCCGGGTGGCATAGGCGTAGTTGTTGCCAAGGCGGCTTCGTTACGCGGTTTCGCCATATTTTGGCGATTCCCTGATCGGCGCCGCCAACCGCGCCAGATGCGCTCGGTTCGCCCATATCGCAGAGCGCCAGCAGGCTGGCGCCGAATTGCTGGGGCAAGTGGGAACTGCTTTAACGCCCGGATCAATCCGGGGCCAGACGGGACAATAGCCGGGCATGAGCAAGAGGCAGTCCAACGGTGGCATCGACCGGGATGGGACGGTCGAAACCAGCAGAACCCGTCCCAGGAGCCCGTCTGAAGCAATTGAGCCGGCGCGCGCTCCAGTCCGTCCGCGCAAAAGCGCCAAGCGCCAGCGCACCAGAAAAGCTTCAGGTTTTGCACGTTTCGTCAGCGGGATCATGACGCTGGCGCTGGCTGTCATGGTCGCCGTTGCTGGTCTCACACTTTGGTTCACGCACGAATTCGAAAAGCCAGGTCCGCTCACCGTCTCCCGCACAGTCGGCGTGCCGCGCGGCGAAGGCCCCATCGAAATCGCGGCGCGGCTGGAACGCGAAGGCGTCATTTCCAATCGCTGGGCGTTCGTCGCCAGCCACTACGCGCGTGTCGCCATGAGCCGGGGCAAGCCTCAGCACCTGAAGGCTGGCGAATACGAATTCAAGAAGGGTGCGAGCCTGGCTGCCGTCCACGCCACGCTGGTCGAAGGCAAGTCGATCCTGTCGAAGCTGACGTTGCCCGAAGGGCTGACCTCCGCCCAGATTGTGGAGCGCTTG
This sequence comes from Hyphomicrobiaceae bacterium, assembly GCA_020442165.1. Taxonomy (GTDB): domain Bacteria; phylum Pseudomonadota; class Alphaproteobacteria; order Rhizobiales; family Hyphomicrobiaceae; genus JAEUMD01. The sequence continues at coordinate 79,743 of JAGRKV010000066.1, forward strand.
CAGGCCGACGAAAATCTCGATGGGGAGATCGCCGAAATTCCGCCGGAGGGCAGCCTGCTGCCTGACACCTATCGCTTTTCCAAGGGTATGAGCCGGCAGGAACTGGTTGATCGCATGCGCGCAGAACAGCAGCGCTTTCTCGCCAGCATGTGGGAGAAGCGCCAAGCCGATCTGCCGATCAGTTCGCCCGAGCAGGCGCTGGTCCTGGCTTCGATCGTGGAGAAGGAAACAGGCCGCGCCGACGAACGCGACCGGGTAGCGGCAGTGTTCGTCAACCGGCTGAAGAAGAACATGCGTCTGCAGTCCGATCCCACCATCATCTATGGTCTGGTGGGCGGCAAGGGCTCGCTTGGCCGGCCCATCACCCGCGCCGACATCGACGGCAAGACACCATACAATACGTATCAGATCAATGGCCTGCCTCCGACGCCGATATGCAACCCTGGACGTTCCGCGATCGAGGCGACACTCAATCCCGCAGCGACGTCGGACCTATACTTCGTGGCCGACGGCTCTGGTGGGCACGCCTTCTCGCAAAACCTGAAGGAACACAACGCCGCCGTCGCCAACTGGCGCAAGATCGAGAAACAGGCGCGCGAGGAAGAGAAAGAGGCCGGACCAGCAGCCCCCGATTCAGCTCCAATCCCGACGACCGGAGCGCAGACGCGTGCTGTATCAATTCCAGCGCCGCCGCCAGCTGGCAGTGACACCTTGGATAAGGCTGCCAAACCCCAGCTGCCAACCGTTACGACGCTCAACGCCGGCAACGGCGCCAGTACCGCAGCAAAGGCTGCAACGGCTGCGGCTGCCGAAGCGGCTGCCCCCGATGCGCCACCGCTACCCCAGCGCAAGCCAAAACGCTAAGCAGGTGAGGGGCACCGAGACCGCCGCCGGACGCCTTCCCTGACGCATGCCTTGTTGCCGGGCAGTCCAGCCAGTAATGTCCGAGCCGCGAGTTTCGGGATCGCGATGTTGTCCTCCAGCAGCGCGCGATTTCGCGGTCATCACACGCGCGAGGACGGTATCAACCGGGGCTCGCTTCTTGCCACATCGGGCTGCCGCATGCGTACTTCGTGCATCGTCAAGCAGCCCTCCCACCCGGGTGAACGAATAGCCATGAGCCTCAACAGCATGACCGGATTTGGCCGCGCCGACGGCTCACTGCATGGCGTCGCCTGGACTTGGGAAGCCCGCAGCGTCAACGGGCGAGGATTGGATACGCGCCTGCGTCTGCCGCCGGGTAGCGACGCGCTGGAACCGCGCGTGCGCGAGGCTGTCGCCAAACGCTTTGCCCGCGGCAGCCTTAACATCTCTCTCCAGGTGCAGCGCGAGACCGGCGGTGCCGAGATCCGCCTCAACGAAGTGGCGTTGGAGCAGGTATTGCGCGCCGCCGAGCACATTCAGCACCTGACAGGCTGTGAGCGCCCACGCGCCGAAGGGCTCTTGGGTCTCAAGGGCGTTTTGGAATCTGCCGAGCCGGTCGAGAGCGATGAGCAGTTGAAGGCGCGCCAAGATGCGATGCTGAAAACACTTGACCAGGCACTCGATGGCCTGGCCGAGGCCCGCGCATCTGAAGGTGCGCGCCTGGCCGTGGCTCTCGAACAGCAGATCGCAGAGATTGCCCGCCTCGCAGAACAGGTCGAGGCGAGCCCCTCTCGCAGCGTAGAGGCCATTACGCAGCGCCTGGCCGAACAGGTGCACCGTCTCCTCGAAACCGGAGCAGGGCTCGATTCCGACCGGCTGCACCAGGAAGCCGTGTTGATTGCGACTCGCGCGGATGTGGAAGAGGAACTGCAGCGCCTGAAGGCCCACGTCGCCGCCGCGCGCGAACTGATGGCCGAGACCGGGCCTGTTGGCCGCAAGTTCGACTTCCTGACGCAGGAGTTCAATCGCGAGGCCAACACACTCTGCTCCAAGGCCAACGCCACCGATGTTACTCGCGCCGGTCTTGCGCTGAAGACTGTGATCGATCAAATGCGCGAGCAGGTCCAAAACATCGAATGAAGATCGGCTGCCAGTACTCAGACAGGACTTCGGGCTAGGGAAGGGGTGGTAATGACGGTGCAGGGGGTGAAACGGCGCGGGCTCATGTTGGTACTCTCTTCGCCGTCGGGAGCCGGCAAGACCACACTGGTCAAGCGGCTGCTGGGCGACGATCCAGATTCCTTTTTCATGTCGGTATCGCTCACCACGCGGACGCCGCGCCCCGGCGAAGTTGATGGTCGCGACTACAAGTTTGTCGAAAAGGCTCGCTTCGTGGCAATGCGCGATAACGGTGAGCTGCTGGAATGGGCCGAAGTATTTGGAAACTTCTACGGCACCGAACGCCAGCAGGTGGAAAGCGCCGTCAAGCAAGGACACGACGTGCTGTTCGACATCGATTGGCAGGGCGCCCGCCAGCTCGCAGAATCGATGCCGCAGGATCTGGTGCGCGTCTTCGTGTTGCCGCCATCCGGCAAGGCACTGGCGGCGCGTCTGCACACCCGCAACGAGGACGCACCCGAAGTCGTTGCCAAGCGCATGGCGAAGGCAGCAGACGAAATCAGCCATTGGCCCGAATACGATTACGTTCTCATCAACGACGACATAGAGACGTGTTTTTCCGGCTTGAAGGCGATCATTGCGGCAGAACGCCTGCGCCGCGAGCGACAGGTTGGTCTGTCGGCTTTCGTGCGCGAGATCGAAAGCGAACTGTGAAGCGATGTTCGCGCGTTATCCCAGCTAATCCATGCCGCGGTCGACGATTGCAGCTAACGTGGCGAACTGCTCCACCGTCAGTCGTTCGGCCCGCTCCTCTGGCGATATTCCAGCCTCACGCAGCAGCAGCTCAGGTGCGGGCGTCAGCGACTTGAGGCTCTGGCGTAGCATCTTGCGGCGCTGGCCGAACGCGGCTTGCGTCACGCGGCCAAGCGTTTTGACCGAACAGGCCGGTTGCGGATCGGATCGCGGCACCAGCAACACCACGGCAGATGCAACCTTGGGCGGCGGCGTGAAGGCTTCTGGACCAAGGCGGAAGACGATGCGGGCTTCGCACCGCCACTGCGCAATCACGGCAAGCCGTCCATAGGCCTTGTTGCCAGGAGTAGCGACAATGCGTTCCGCCACCTCCTTCTGGAACATCAGCGCCATGCGATCATACCACGGCGGCCAGGGCTCAGCCTCAAGCCACGCCACCAGCAGAAGCGTCGCGATGTTGTAGGGCAGGTTGGCAGCGATCACGACATGATCGGAAATCCCACGGGAGATGAGTTCGCCACGCCAGTCAATCGACAGCGCGTCGGCGCCAACAACGTCGAGCTTTCCCGGATAGCGTTGCTGCACCTGGGTGAGGGCCGCAACAGCGCGATCATCACGCTCAACTGCGATAATCCGTTCAGCACCTTCCAACAGCAATGCGCGTGTCAGGCCGCCAGGACCCGGGCCGATCTCAATCACCGTGCGGCCGGCGAGCGGTCCCGCCTCTCGGGCGAGCTTGCGCGTCAAGTTGAGATCGAGCAGGAAATTCTGGCCAAGGCTCTTCTTCGGCGCGAGATCGTAGGTGCGTATGACATCGCGCAACGGCGGCAGGCCATCGGGGCTTGCACCCCCCGCCGGTGCTTTTTCTCCCTCCCGATCTGGCGCGTCGTCCGCCGGACTGCTCATAGCGGAGCGTTAGCAGCGGCAGCAGAGCGCCGCTCGCTCATGCGCTGGGCAAGCTTCAACGCCGCGATCAGGCTCGACGCGGAGGCCCGGCCCTTGCCGGCGATGTCGAACGCCGTGCCGTGGTCAGGCGAAGTCCGAACGAACGGCAGACCGAGCGTGACGTTGACGCCGGTATCGAACGCCAGCGTCTTCACCGGAATGAGTGCCTGATCGTGATACATGGCCAGCACCGCGTCATACGTGGCCCGCGCGGCAGGATGAAAGAGAGTGTCGGCTGCATGAGGGCCGGTCACATGCAGACCTTCTGCCGCAAGCTTGGCTATGACGGGAGCGATGACATCGCGGTCTTCGAGCCCGATGCTGCCGTCCTCGCCCGCATGCGGATTGAGCCCCGCGACCGCGATCCGTGGATGCGCAAAGCCAAACTCGCGTGACAGCGACGCCGCCATGATGCGCAAGGTGCGCTCGATCATCTCCGACGATATTGCGGCAGGTACTTCGGCCAACGGAATGTGGATGGTCAGCGGCACCACATTGAGCGCATCGGATGCAATCATCATTACCGGGTCGGCGGCAGAACCCGGGTAATGCGCGCGTGCCAGGCTAGCGAGGAATTCGGTGTGGCCGGGATGGGCAAAGCCAGCGCGATAGAGCACGCTCTTGGCGATCGGGTTGGTGACGACGGCGGCGGCTTCCCCTGCCGCGACAGCGGCAACGGCCTTTTCGATGGAGGCGATGACCACTGCGCCATTGGAAGGATCTGCAACTCCAGCAACAGCCGGAGCCGGCAGTGCCATGTCGATGACGGGAAGAGCGCGGCCAAAGACGCCCGCTGCTTCTGAAGGGCTTGCGATCCGGACAATGTCTATCACTTGTCCGAGTGCCGCTGCCCTGTCCGCAATCGCTTCCGCGCTGCCGAAGTAGGCGAACGGTGCCAAGCCTTCGGAAACCCTTCGCTGCCAGGCTGTAATGGTGAGTTCAAGTCCCACACCAGCCGGATCACCCATGGTCAACGCCAGCGCTGCCCCGGAGCGCCCGCCTACAGCGCCTGGCATAGACCGCTCTTGGGTTCGGCGCGGCAATCGATGGTCGCGTCCTGCCGCAAGTCCTTGAGGTGCTTGCGCGCGAGGATATCGAGTTCCTTGCGGCGGCGTTCCTCCTTGGCGTTCGAACCAGTGTCGCCCGCGCCCGGCCCCTGGCTTCCGCTATCGCCAGCGATTTCCTTGCGATCGCAAACGGTCCATAGCTCGACCCCGTCGGGTCCGACGTTAGGGGGAACCATCTCGCCTGACTTGGCATTGAGCAGCAACGTCCGCATGGGCTCGGAAATGGTCTCGGGCCGCCGCTTCCCAAGATCCTCGAACTTCCCGCCAACCGAAGCGGCAAGCTTCGCGGTTGATTTGCAGCCAGCAAACTTGCGGCGGATCTGATCGGCTTGCGCGAGCTTCTCGGTCACAGCTCGCTGATCGAGATTTCCCGGCACTGCCAGGATCACCCGCTGCACGACAAGTTCGACATTGCCGCCACCCGCTTCGGCGGCGTCGCCTGAGAATGCCGGATCGACGAAGCGCTCGACATCACGCTCGGTAATCGCGACCTGATAGCCGAACCGGCGGCGGATGACGTCGTTCCAGGAGATCATGGCACGGAAGCGCTGACGCATGGTGGCGATGTCGACGCCCATGCTGGCCATGTGCTTCGCGAACTGATCCTCTGTCATCTTGTTGCGCTGGGCGATGCCCGAGATGATTTTTGAAATCTGCTCGTCAGAGGCCTCGACGTTGTTGCGCTTGGCCTCCTGCAGCTTCAGACGCTCTTCAACCAGTTCCTTGATGGCCTGCTTCTCGGTGCCTCGCGATGCCTGCGCGCGTGCCTCGGACTGAAGCTGATCCACCAGCGACTTCTGCTTCGCCTTGATGAACTCCTGCTGGATCTTCTGCAGCTCCTCGCGCGACTTCGGATTGCGCTTGGTGGCATAGGCCCGGAACTCGTCGTTGATGCCCTTGCCTTTGACGATCTTTGCCCAGCGTGTCTTGATATTGTTCTTGATGTAGTCGCCGACGTTGGCATTCAGCGCGAGTAGACGGCCGCGCTGTTCCACCTCGTAGGCAGTAATCGGCTCATCGTTGACGAGAGCGATAATGGCGTGGCCGCTGCTGGCGCCTGTCGCGGCATCGGTGAGAGCCAGAAGGCTGCCGGCAAGAAAGGCGGCCGCTGCCGCCACATGCAGCCGTGCGCGCTGGTTGTTGGTTATCGGCATGCGTTTCTTCCAAGCCTTTGCAGGGCGGACCGAGCCGCCGATTCGTGATCTTTCAATCCTACCCTGCAGCCAGTGCCCGATCAGTCGCTTATCCACATAACCGTGGCAAGGCCAGGGCAGGGGGGACCAGCATAGCGCAGACAAGGCCTCACGTTCCCGCCATCAAGCGATCAGCCGCTGAATTTTGTTCAATGTGACGGTGCCGCCGGCCGCGGGTCATACCATGCAACCTTGGTCGGCACCGGCAGCCTTGGCTAATTCCCTAGCGTGTTTTGCTGGTCGCCGAACACGAAGTCCAAGGCATCGGTCTTGTACTGGTATGAGCCCAGGTGCTTGAACTGGAAATGCAACATCACGGTCCGGTCAGGAACGAGGTCGCGCGATGGATCGTTGATGAAGGTTTCCTGATAGCTCGCTGTCAGCACGAAGCATTCATCCGAATACTTGATCTGGACCGTATCCATGAGCCGGAATGCATCGTCGATGTCATAGCGCATCGAACCCTGCACACTCCAGTGGTCGGTCAGCTTCAGACCCAGCATCGCCGTCACATCCTGCTGGTCGTCATCAGGCTGCTGCGGATCGATTGCCGAGAACGTATAGGTCGCCTGTGCGAGCACCGGACCAAGCGAAAACTGGCCTGCAACATCGGCGCGACGCAGCGTCAGACTGTCCTGATCGAACCGCGTCTGCGAAACCAACCTGAAAATGTCGTTAGGAGCAGCGTAAGCGCCCAACACAAAATCGGAGCGGTTTGTTTCCAGACCGCTGTTGGGGTTGTAGTTCGAGCGGCCGTCGAAATCGACGCCGGGGTCGGCATAGGCGTTCTCTCCGGCCAAGTGGAAGCTCTGACCGGCCAGCAGCCGCAGATAAGCCCCGTTATAGGCCTGGAAGGTGTATTGGACGCCGACATTGGCGCGGGTGCCGGTCTCGACGCGGTCATAGCCAGAGAACTTGTCGATATCGAAAAGCGTCGTATCGTCGAAGATCAAGCTGCGCGCATCCTCGACGGGAAGCTCATGCTGTTGCACATGAGCTTGGCGCACGACGATCTGTCCAATGGGCTCGATGACGTGCGAACCGCCACCCCCGGTAGCCACCCACGGATAGCTGACGGTGGCACCGCCAGCCGCCAGGCCGCGCACGAAGCTGGTGCTTTCATCGACAGAGGTGTTGTCCTGATTGTAGCCGGCATAGCTGTAGGCATCGCCACGCAGATGCGCGAACGGCGTATAGGTGATGCCCAGTGCATCCGTCATTTGCCGGCGCCACTTCAGCTCTGTGACGGCGCGCGTCAGGTCATGATGGGCATCTATCCGGGTCGGCGGATTAACCAAATTGCCATTGCCATCATACTTCAGGAACTCGCCATCGCGCGAGAAGCTCAGGACGTTGGAATTCCACTGCAACTCGCCACCCAGGACAGGATTGGCGAAGATGTAGTTATGGTCGATGACCGGATGGACGAGGCTGTTGGCGGTATCTGAATCCGCAAACGTCAGGCCGCCGAAATGATAGAGCCGCACGGCCGCATAGTTGCGGTCGGAAAGCCCCTCCAGGTAGACCTCGTTGACGCGATCGGTCAGCAAAACGCCGTCAAGCTTGTAGAACCGGCGGAACGAGGCATCGCTCTCGATCGTCGCGTCCCAGCCGAAGTTCCACCAGCTCCCCAGTGAGAACTTGCCGCGCGTTTCGATGGAGCCGCGCCAGCCATCGACGTCCTCGCGGTTGTCCGCTCCGGTTTTGGGCTTGGGCAGCGTCGTCCAGTCCTGGTCGATCGCAGCGAACTTGATCGTGTAGAGGCCCTTGGCGAGGCGATGGCGCCATTCGCCCTGCCACAGCACGCCCTGCTTGGCCGAATACATCGGGTGGAACAGGAAATCGTAATTCGGCGCGAGCGCAAAATAGTACGGAACCTCGGCGTGGAAGCCGAGGTTGGTAGACGACACGCCGATACTAGGTGGCAGAAAACCCGACTTTCGCTTCACCGAGGGGTCTGCGTGCTCGAAATAGGGAAGGAAGAGCACAGGCTGACCGAACACCTCGAACTGGGCGTCCTGATAGCTAACCGTTGCCTTATCCTTGTCGTGGATAATCCGGGCGGCCGAGATACACCACAGCGGCGGCATGCCGCCTTCGCTTTTGCAAGGCGTGAACTTGCCGTTCGTGAACTCCGTCACATTGCCGTCGCGCCGGGTTGCCCGTTCAGCCGAAATGCGCGTTTCATCGCGGGCGACAACACTCAGCGACTGCACAAAACCATCGCGGAAGTCGTCCGTCAGTGTGTAGCGGTCGGCGCGAATGACGTTGCCATTGGGCTCCTTCAGCACGACGTTGCCGGCCGCCGTCAGCGTTTGCGCGCCCTGATCGTAAATCACTTCGTCGGCGGTCAGAATATAGTTCGAGTAATAGATCTCGACGTTGCCGCGGGCGATGACGCTGTTGGAATTGTTGTCATAGACCAGCTGATCGCCCTGCAGGTAGAGCGGCTGCGTCTTGTCTGGCGCCCGCACCTTGCCGAACATGCTGTTGGTCGTCTTCGGGAAGGCGCTGGGCGAGGTAACGCCTTTGCCTTTCCGGTTGCCACGCCCCGAAGTGAGGTTCTTCTCAAGGCTTGGATCTTGAGCGGAGACGGGAGCCGACATCACGATCAGCTGCAGCGCGAAAACGGCAATGGCGATGAGACAGCCGACCACCCGCCCCGCCACGGCACCTGTGACGGCAGCGCGAGCGGACAAGCGTGCGCATGCCGGCACGCGGGCATTCAAGCCCGTCTGTGCCGTCCCGCACCCCGCTTGCGGTGACCGCGATTCACGCATCACTCAGCCGTCCTCCTGGTGCATCAACACCGTCAGCGACACGAATATGGTCAGCAACAACGGGAGCCAGACAGCCGCCCAAGTCGGCGCCAGCCCAGCAAGACCCAATTGTCGTGAAACCTCTGCCAGCAAGAAGAAGCCGAAACCCCCAATCATTCCAGTGACGACCATAGTCTGGATGCCACCTGCGCGGAATGACTTAAGCGACACAGTAGCCGCCAAAAGAACCATCGCCACGCACAGCAGCGGTCGAGACAGCAGCAACTCGTACTGGACGCGAAAGGCTGTGGCCGAAAGCGCTGCTTTTTCCGTATCTTGAATAAGGTCCGGCAGCTCCCAGAAGGAGGCTCCATAGGCCGAGCCCAAAGCTTCGGATGCGCGGTCACGCGTTAGGTAGGTTGAGACCAGATATGTGGAGAATTCCTGGGCCTGCTCACCAGCGCGAACAACCCAAGCTTTCTGCAACTCCCAGTAGCCATCTTTGAGCCGCGCCTCCTTGGCATCGACGCGTTCCTTGAACTGCCCCTGGTCGTTGAAGACGATGACTGTGACAGCTTTGAGCGTCAGCCCCCGGTCAGCGACAGCACTGGCGTTGATGACCGAAGGTCCATCTGCGCCATTCTGCCGGAGCCAGGCGCCGCTCGGGCCGGAAGCCAGCAGGTTGGCCTCTCTCCCGAATGCTTCCGCGTGCAGAAGTTCCGCTTTTGTCCTCGAAGACGCCGCCAGCGGATTATAGACGGCGGCACTGAGCGACCCCAGGATGAACGCCACGATGATTCCGGGCCAGAGGAAACGCCAGACCGACATGCCGCTCGCCCGCATGACGGTCAGTTCGCTCTTGCGGGACAGATGCATGAGTGCACCGATCGCACCGACCAGAACAGTGAAACTGACAAGGAATTCGGTGTAGGTCGGTAGCCTGAGCAGCGCAATCCTGACCAGTTTGGGCAGCGCCACTTCGCCATACTTGCCTGATTGGCGAAGCAACTCGATCATGTCGATCATGAAAATCAGCAGGGCACAGACAAAGAAAGTGCTGAGGATGCCCACCAGAAATTTGTGGGCGATGTAGCGGTCGATAATCGCAGGCATCAGACGCATGGTTATCGTGCTCCGCTTGCAGCGCCCTGCGGCCGCCAGCGCAGCGGCAATCGGCGGAGCACGGGCGCAAACCACTCTCGGAGCCGGCTGGAAACATCCATGGGCCGGTGAGGTCTGGCGCCACGCTTGATCGAAATCAGCGAGAATAGGATGGCGCCGAGAGGCAGCACGTAGAGTAGGGGGGTGTAGATCGCCTTCGCCGCAACAAGCGTGTTGATGGCGAATCCCGCCAGCCGCAAGCCGACCGCGCCGACAAAACCCATCACCAGAAGCTCGGTACGATTCTCGCGTGTGCTTCTTGCCTGCCCGACGGCCGCCAGGGCGATCATGACGAACGCTATAGGGTAGAGCGGGTTTGATAGGCGCTCATGCAACTCAGAGCGGAACTGCCCCGGAAAGTTCTTGAAGTAGAAGCTGTTCTTGTCCGGGTGGAGCAGCTGGCTGAGATACCGTTCGCGCGGCTTGTACTCAATCCGTCCCCCGTTCGGCGACGCTTGTTTATCGAAGTCATCCAGATCGACGATGTAGTTGTCGAAGACGATGATCTGCGCGGCTTCATCGGGCTTGTTGCGGCGCAGGATATGGCCGTCGCTCATCATCAGATAAACCGCATCGCCCTGCTTCACTATTACCGCTTTCTCGGCCAGATAGGCTTGGTTCTGCTTGTTCTTTCGCCGGTCATCCACGAGCAGGCCGCGCAGATCGCCGTTGCCGTCGCGTTCGCGGATGTGAAAGGTCAGGTCAGATTCGGGGCTTGAAAAGCGGCCCGGCTGGATGACCTTGGACAGCAAGTCGGCCCGCATTTCGGTGATGTATGTGCGAAGCTTCTGGAAGCTCCAGGGCTGCCCGATCACATTGATGTAGGCAACGCCGAGCGAAACGATGAGGGCCAACAGCAGCAGCGGCCTGGCCAGCGTCCACGTCGTCGAGCCAGAAGCCGTCAGTACGATGAGTTCGCTGTCGGAGCCCAGCCGGTTGAGCGTGTGCATGGTGGCGATCAGCAGTGCAAACGGGGCGATGATCGCAATGAGATTAGGCAGGGCCAGCGAGGTGATCTTGATGAGCATGATCGCGTCCTGACCCTCGGAGGTCACGACGTTGAGCTCCTTGAGCGCCAGTCCGATCCAGACGATGCCGCTCAATGATCCAAGGATCAGCGACACCGCGCCAGCGGCCTGCCTGAACAAGTATCGAGAGATAATCTTCATGCTGCCCCTAGCACGCGGGCCACTTGGCGCCTCAGATCGCCAAAGTCCCCAGCAGAGCCATTCCGCCGGCCGCAGCCCCGTCGCGGCCCCTCCGACTCGGCATTTACCCCAGAACTCCGGTCCCATACCACGGTGGCGGAAATTCGGCTGTTGGCGATCCGACCCCAGGGCGCAAATTCGTCCGGGCGCCAACTTCCAATCACAAGAACGTCATGCGAACAGCATTGTGCCCGAAGCCCGACTTGCTTGCACTTTGGCCATGAGCCGCTAACATTTGGCCGTCCAGACCATCCAGCACTCGATTAATCCCAACACGCTGCCGGTGTCCGCTGGCACCCGAATTTGTGGCTGGATGCGGCAACCCTGCCTCGCATGCCGCAGTCCGGCACTCAAACAGCATCGCCCGCTTCCTTTTTCCGAGCGCTCCATCAGGACGCTTTGGGAGTTGGGCCGAGCCCAACGGCCCGGTTAGCTGGCGCAGCAACAAGCACGCCCTCGATATGGGGCACAACGAAAGCGATGACGGAGCCTTTCAATTCATGACTGATCGCCTTGAAATCACGTTTGCAGCACTGGACAAGCGCCTCGAAAGCGTCACCGGCCTCATCGCCGCGCAGGGTCCGGAACTCGGCGCCACCGGCCAGGAGCTGGACGGCAAGACCGACGGCTTGTTGATGAAGGCGGCGGAGGCGGCGGATTTCAAGGGCCGCAGCAAGCAATCGCTCGAAGTGCTGGCACCCGCTGGCCTGTCGGCAAAGCGCATCGTAATTGTGGGCTGCGGCAAGGTCGCGGAGAAGACGCAGAACGACTGGGTGCTGCTCGGCGGAACGGCTCTTGGACAGATCACCGCGCGCAAGTGCGAGACGGCAAGCCTCATCGTCGATCTGGAGGATGGCACAGACGAGACGGTGAGCGAGATCGCCGCGTTCATCGCGCAAGGCGCGCTGCTGCGCCATTACACCTTCCGCAAGTATCAGACCAAAGCCAGCGACACCTCCAACGAAAACAACAACAACGGTGCCGAGGCCACCAGCTCGGCCAAGAAGGCTGCATCCCGCCGCGAAGGGTTGCATAAGCTCACCATCCATTGCGCCCAGCCAGACAAGGCGAAAGCCGCATTCCAGCGCCTGAAGGCCATTGCGGATGGCGTCATGCTCGCACGCGATCTGGTCAACGAGCCAGCCAATGCGCTGGGCCCCGTCGAGTTCGCGGCCGAAGCCAAGCGGCTGGAGAAAGTCGGCGTCGATGTCGAGATCCTCGACGACAAGGAACTGAAGAAACTCGGCTTCGGCTCGCTGTTGGCCGTAGCGCAGGGCAGCGTGCGGCCCGCTCGCGTGGCTGTCATGCAGTGGCACGGCGCCAAGGGCAAAAAGGCTCAAAAGCCCGTCTGTTTCGTCGGCAAGGGCGTCGTCTTCGATACCGGCGGCATCTCCATCAAGCCCGCACAAGGCATGGAAGACATGAAGGGCGACATGGGTGGCGCCGCCTGTGTGACGGGCCTGATGCACGCGCTCGCCGCGCGCAAGGCCAACGTCAATGCCGTAGGGCTCATCGGACTTGTTGAAAACATGCCCTCGGGCACGGCGACACGTCCGGGCGACATCGTCACGTCCTTGTCGGGCCAGACGATCGAGGTACTCAACACCGACGCTGAGGGACGTCTCGTTCTAGCGGACGTGATGAGCTACGCGATTGACCGCTTCAAGCCGCGCTTTGTCATCGACCTCGCCACGCTGACGGGCGCCATCATGGTCGCGCTGGGCAAGGAGTATGCTGGTCTCTACAGCAACGACGACAACCTGGTGAAGGAACTGTCGGACGCATCGACAGCGACGGGGGAGAAAGTCTGGCGCATGCCGCTCGACAAGGCCTACGACAAGCTCATCGACAGCAAGAACGCAGACATGAAGAACATCGGCGGTCGCTGGGCGGGCGCATGTACCGCTGCAGCATTCCTGCAGCGCTTCGTCGGGGACACCGTTTGGGCGCACATCGACCTGGCGGGCACGGCGATGGATTCAGGTCGCAACGAAATCAATCAGAGCTGGGGCTCTGGCTGGGGCGTGCGGTTGCTCGATCAACTCGTTGCGGAGCATTACGAGAAGTAGCATCGCGAGAAGCAGGCTGACGCATGCAGGGTGAACCTGAGGCGTAAGTTACAATGGTGGCTCCGGCAAAGCTCGTGCGTCGTATAGACCCGCGATTTTTGCCGGACACCCAAATTGCCAAACTCATAAATTATTGAGGTTACACATATCCCCTAAAGTATTTTCCATAATATGTCTTACGCGAATTGAGGGAAAGTTGTGCGGCTGGGCAGCTTTGCAGCCTTGTCGAAGGCAGTTTGGGCATAATTTTCGATGCGCGCCAGTTTGAGCTCCAACTTGGCGCTCGCAGGAAGATGAAGCCCCCTTCCAGCCAACCCTGCTGGCAACTTCGACCGCAGGGCATTCAGCTACAGCAGCGCATTTTCCGAACGCACGACGAATTCCGCAATCACGACGGCATAGATGGCAACCACGAAACCTGTGAGCACGTTGACCGAGAGCACGATGCCCGCCAGCGGCGCCCATTCCGCTCCGACCAGCGGCTTCAGCAGTGCCACCATCACGCTGTCGATATAGAGCTTCATGCGGAACAGCAGCTCGCTCGCCTGGTCCACGCTGGGCAACGCCGGCGTCTCGAATATCAGCGTGCGGCCCAGCTCGCTCATCGCTGGCGTGGTGATGCGACCGAAACTCGACAGCAACCACATGCCGACCGAGAACACGAGACCTAGCGCAGCTGCTATACGGAAATACCCCCATCTTGCCGGCTTTGCATCGAGCCGATGCGAGATGCCGCGCAGAATGAAGGTTGCAAGATAGAGCGTCACGCCGAACACTACTGCGATCCAGAACAGCCGCTCGTGATCGGTTCCTGAGAACGTGAGAACGGCGACGATGCCGGCCACCAGCGCCCGGACCAAGGCGCTGGTCAGCGCCACGAACGGCACGAGCAGCCCAGCGCTTGGTCCCCTCGCCCCGAAATAGAACGGCAATTCGTGTTTGAGGCGCGCGTGTTCCAGCAGCAGCCCTTCCACGAATGCGAGCGCTGCCGTTGCGGCCGCGAAGATGAACGGATAATGCAGCGCCAGCCAGCACACGGCGACGACGGCTGCGACCTCAAGGGTCATGATGAGGGCGTTGACGAGATAGCGCACGTCGACCATACCCCTCGCATGCGTTTTGAGACCAGCGTTTCGAGACCGAGGCTCCGGGGCCGGTCGCCACGCCCCTACCCTCGATTACCGCATGGACGGCCCGGGAACAATGACCGACCAAAGCTCCGCCAATCCGCGCAAGACGCTTGCAGACCTGCTTGAAGTGATGGCAGCGCTGCGCACGCCCGTTACGGGTTGTCCCTGGGACCTCGAACAGGACTTCCGCTCGATCGCCCCATACACCATCGAGGAAGCCTACGAGGTAGCCGACGCGATCGCGCGCAACGACCTGCCGGACCTTGAAGAAGAACTGGGCGATCTGCTGCTGCAGGTCGTCTATCACGCCCGCATGGCAGAAGAACAAGGGGCGTTCGACTTCCACGACGTCGCGAATGCCGTGACGCGCAAGATGATCCGCCGCCACCCGCATGTCTTTGGCACGCCCGAGGAGCGCGCGGCAGGTGCGCAGCCCGACTTCTGGGCCCGCATCAAGGCCGAGGAGAAAGCCGCAAAGGAGGAGTTGCGTCGGTCGCTCGCCGAACGGCAGGCTGGTCATACAACCTCTGGGCCGAAGACGTCGCCAAACGTCAGTGCCGCGACGCAAGCCCGATCTGGCTTGCCGACGCGCGAAACGTCCCTCTTGGCGGATGTCCCTCTCCCTCTGCCGGCGCTGTCGCGCGCGATCAAGTTGCAGGACAAAGCCGCCCGCGTCGGATTCGACTGGCCATCGATACGACCGGTCTTCGACAAGATGCGTGAGGAACTGTCCGAACTGGAGGAAGTAGCCGTCTCAGCCGATCCTCGGGGCGGCGGTGCGCAAGAGCCCCCCTCGCCTCAGGAGATGAAAAGGATCGAGGAGGAGTTGGGCGATCTGCTTTTCGTCATGGCCAACGTCGCCCGCCATCTGAAACTCGATCCGGAGGCCGCCCTGCGTGGCGCCAACGAGAAATTCCAGCGCCGTTTCCTGCACATCGAACGCAGGCTGGCCGAGATCGGCAAGACGCCGGCCGAGAGCAATCTCGCCGAGATGGACAAGCTTTGGGACGAGGCCCGCGCGGCCGACAAGACCGATGGCGCACCCGTCAAGCGTTCAGACCGCAGCGACGGAATTTGAACCCAGCCACGTAACGCCACCCCACCCCACCCCACGTAACGCCACGCATGGAGCAACGGCATCATTCCATGCCGATGCTCCGGCCTTTTTTGTCACGAATTCTCACCCGCATTTGCATTCCATTCACCGTCCCGAGGCATCATCGGAGCTCGTGTCGTTGTGTTCCGCTGCGTGAAGTCTCACTCATGCCCACTCTTTTCGCCCTAGCCGGCACCATCCTCTTCCATCTGGGCGCGTTTGCCGCTCTGCTTGTCATCACGCCCGCGTTGTATGGACTTGTCATCGTCATGCGCAGATGGTGGCTGGTGATCGCGGCCGCTGTATTCTTGTGCGGCGGCATCGCCTGGCTCGCATTCGATCCGGAACTCTACCGCCTCGCCCAGCAGCTGCCCGCCCAGATGCAGCCCGATGCCCGCTCCCTGATTGGCATCGCGGCGGGATACGTGCTGCTCGCTACGCTGGTTCGCCTCTCCACACTGAGGCTCGAATGGCGCGGCTGGGAACGCAAATCGATCAAGGACATCCACGTTCTGGGCTACCTGGCACCGACGGTGGCAGCGTTCATCGTCGTGCTTGCACCACTCTGGCCGGCCTAACCGCACTTTGGGCGCACAGCGAATCGCCAGCTCTTGACTTTCATCATTCGTAGACGCGCCGCCTCACGCTAGCCGTTGCCGGCGCTCGGGAAGATCTTGTTCCTTCCCCTGCGCACAGAAGCGCACCAGGAGGCAGGACCATCAAAGAGCCATTCGACATCTGGCTGGTCTGGTCTGAACGCACGCTGCATGTTCCGACCGACAAGTCCGCGCTGCAGGTTCTGCAGGAGGCCGGCGTACCAATCGACATGGGCTGCGAAAATGGCGAATGCGGCACCTGCGCCACCGAATACGTGGAAGGCGACGTCATTCACAACGACATCTGCCTGACGGAAGGCACGCGCCAACACGAATTCTGCCCGTGCGTATCGCGCGCCAAGGGACGCCTCGTCTTGCCGTTCTGACACACTCAGGCACGCAAACCATCAATCAGGGTTTGCCTGACGCGCCATCTCCACCCGCCTTGTTGGCGTCGTTCTCAGGCTTGCCGCCCCAGCTCGCACTGACCATGCGGAATGTTCCGCCGCGTTTGACTTCGGAATCTGAAAACCACGGCAAGCGTACCGTGAAAGTGACCGGCTCCCGGCGAGGTTTGAAGACCCTGTCGATGATCCCTAGACTTTCATCGACACGCACCGAAGGCTCAAGGGTCAATTCGAACGTGCCCTTGTCTGCGACGAGCTTTGGCCATGCCGAGCCCTTGTTGTAGAACAGGATGGTTCCCGTATAGGTGCCCCGCCCAGGCACCGCGATCGGCGCGAAAGGCGTCTTGGGCCGGTCAACACGCTCGAACGATCGCGTGTTGGGATCAAAGCGCCCCGGCGGCACGAAGAAGCTGCCATCGACCCAATAGGCCGAATAGAACTCCCGCTCCAGGCCGCCGGCATTTGCCTTCACCCGAAGATCGAGCGACAGCACCGCGCCGTCCCGCGCACCGGAATTGGAAATCGTAATCGGCACCGCGAACACTTCCGCATCCTCGCCGTCACGCGTGTAGTGAACCACGGGCGATGCATAAAGTTGCAGGTCCGGCTGCTTGAGCGATGTTTCCCAAAGACTGTAAGCCGAGAACAGCAGCGCGATCAGAGAAACGAGCGCGGCAATCCAGCCGGAAAGCCCATGCGCCGACCGTTCCTCACTACGCGCCTGTGTGGCGGATTGAGCAGCATTCTGCGCTACGTCGTCGGGTGCATTGGGATCGAGCGGTCCGCCCGTCCAGGTGTTCTTGGTCATACGGCTACTGGCGACATTCGGATCCCCCCCTGCAACTATTGCGAACTGACGTGTGAAATCGGGCGGGTCTGAGGCAGATATCGAGATCAATTTCAGATTCGTTTGGCTTTTCTTTCACAGAGGCCGAATATCGTGTTGGTATGGACAAATAGCAGTTGTCGACACCATCCTAAAATCAACGGAGGTGAACCATGAAAACCGCTGATGCAATTGCACTCGCCTCCGCTGTTGTTGCAGCGCTCGCGTTAGGACTAACTGTTTGGACGGCTAGGCTGACCCAACAGCACAACCGCAAATCCGTGAGGCCTTTGCTGCGCATTGATGCAGACACTAGAGATGGCCATGATGTGGAACTGCGAGCGCTTAATCGTGGCGTCGGACCTGCGCGGATCACTTGCTTTGCAATCGGCACGGAAGGCAGAATGTATGAAATGCCAACTCGCAAGGATCTTGCTCAGATGCTCCACGGCCTCGGGGTGGATCCGAACCACTACCAATTTAGTGCAGAGA
Source organism: Hyphomicrobiaceae bacterium (assembly GCA_020442165.1). Classification (GTDB taxonomy): domain Bacteria; phylum Pseudomonadota; class Alphaproteobacteria; order Rhizobiales; family Hyphomicrobiaceae; genus JAEUMD01. The sequence goes on from JAGRKV010000066.1 coordinate 97,428, forward strand.
TTCCTACCCGCGACGAAGTCTTAAGTGCTGGTGAAAGCTTCTCAATTCTTCTTTTCAAAGCCAGCGGAGGCAATAAAAAGCTTCACGATGAACTCGTCGCAATTCTTCCCAAGATCAAGACGACGATTGCGTACCGAGACATATATGATCAAGATTTCAGATTGGATCACGCTGCGAACATTTGAAACGTCTAACGCTCGAACTTGCGGAACTTGATGCGGTGGGGTTCGACAGCCGCGTCGCCAAGACGCCGCTTCTTGTCTTCCTCGTAGGACTGGAAGTTGCCTTCGAACCATTCCACATGGCTGTCGCCCTCGAAGGCGAGGATGTGCGTCGCCAAGCGGTCGAGGAAGAAGCGATCGTGGCTGATGACCACCGCGCAGCCGGGGAAATCTTCCAGCGCGGCTTCGAGCGCCGACAGCGTCTCGGTGTCAAGATCGTTGGTCGGCTCGTCGAGCAGCAGCAGGTTGCCGCCTTCCTTGAGCAGCTTGGCAAGGTGTACGCGGTTGCGTTCACCGCCGGACAATTGGCCGACCTTCTTTTGCTGGTCGGCACCCTTGAAGTTGAACCAGCCGCAATAGGCTCGGCTCGGCACTTCCTTCTTGCCGCCCAGAAGGATCTGGTCGAGCCCGCCGGAGATTTCCTCCCACACTGTCTTCTTATCGTTCAGGTGATCGCGCGACTGGTCAACGTAGGAGAGCTTGACTGTCTCACCCAGACGGATCGTTCCGGCGTCGGGCTCCTCCTGCCCGGTCAGCATGCGAAAGAGCGTCGTCTTGCCAGCACCATTGGGACCGATAACGCCGACGATACCGCCCGGCGGCAGCTTGAATGACAAGCCATCGATCAGCAGCTTGTCGCCAAAGCCCTTCTTCAGATCATCCGCCTCGACGACAACACCGCCGAGCCGTGGCCCGGTCGCGATGTGTATCGTTGCGCGGCCAACATCCTCGCGGCCCGCTTCCTCGGCGAGCTTTTCATAGGCCGTGATGCGCGCCTTGGACTTGGCCTGCCGCGCCTTCGGGCTTGAACGGATCCATTCCAATTCGCGCTTCAAGGCGCGCTGCTTGGACTCCTCCTGCCCCTTCTCCACCTCCAGGCGCTTGGCTTTCTGCTCAAGCCAACCCGAATAGTTGCCGTGGTAGGGCACGCCCTCGCCACGATCGAGTTCCAGCGTCCACTCGGTGATGTTGTCGAGGAAGTAGCGGTCATGCGTGACGAGAATGACGCAACCGGCATACTCCTTGAGATAGCGCTCAAGCCACGCCACCGATTCAGCGTCCAGATGGTTGGTCGGCTCGTCGAGCAGCAGGATGTCTGGCTTGGAAAGCAACAGACGTGTCAACGCCACCCGGCGCTTCTCGCCGCCCGACAGCTGCGCGACATCCCAATCCCCCGGCGGACAACGAAGAGCATCGAGCGCCTGCTCGACTTGTGTATCCAAGTCCCACAAGTTCTGCGCGTCGATGATGTCCTGCAGCTCCGTCATTTCGTCGGCGGTTTCTTCCGAATAGTTGGCCGCAATCTCGTTGTAGCGATCAACCACCGCCTTCTTCTCCGCAACGCCTTCCATGGCATTGCCAAGCACATCCTTGTCCGCGTCGAGTTCTGGCTCCTGAGGCAGGTAGCCGACCTTGATGCCGTCCGCAGCCCACGCCTCACCCACGAAGTCGGTCATCTGCCCGGCCATGATCTTGAGCAGCGTCGATTTGCCGGCACCGTTGAGACCGACGACGCCGATCTTGGCGCCGGGGAAGAACGACAGTGAAATATCCTTCAGCACCTGTTTGCCGCCGGGATAGGTCTTCGACAGCTTGTGCATGTGGTAGACGTACTGCGGGTTCGCCATTTGGGGCGCTCTCCTGGAGGTTGCCGAAATCTCGGGAATTCGGCTGGGTTCTAGCTCATGCGAGCATCAGCCTCAAGCGCAGGTTGATAGAATGCGCAGTGCCTTTGCCAGAGGCCAAAACAATGCAAGGATCAGCCGCATGGAGACACAAACCGAACATCCCCGCCATCTGGTCTATTTCGCCGACCCCATGTGCTCGTGGTGCTGGGGCTTTTCGCCCGTCATCAACGGACTGGCCGATCATTTCGGCGACAGGCTGCCCGTGACCATCATCATCGGCGGCCTGCGGCCCGGGACCAAGAGCCCCATGACCGATGCCATGAAATCCGAGATCCGTAATCATTGGGAACACGTTCAAAACCGCACCGGACAACCATTCGACTTCTCGTTCTTCGACAGGCAAGGTTTCGTCTATGACACCGAGCCTGCCGATCGCGCCATCGTCGTCATGCGGCTGCTCAATCCCCGTGTGATGCTTGCCTACCTGAACTCAGTCCAGCGGGCGTTCTACGCTGAAAATCGAGACGTCACCAGCGATGCCGTATTGGCCGACATTGCCGCCGAACATGGCCTTGACCGCGAACGGTTCTTGCTGGCGCTCGGCACCGAACAGGCACGGATCGCGACACAACAGGACTTCGAGACAGCGCGCGCATCTGGCGTCACCGGTTTTCCGACTCTTTATGCCGGCGACACCGAGTCGGGCTATGCGATGGTGACGACCGGATACCGTCCGCTGGATGGCTTGCCTGAAATTCTGGAAGACTGGCTCGCAATGCCGCCGACACCGTCGACTGGCCAAGTCGGCCACGCTTGAAAGCCGGCACCTCAGCGTCTCCACCCACCCTAACAGCCGCAACCGCTTGTCCCCTGCCCTGCCCACAATCACTTGCCTTGCGGCAGCACTGTCCGTCACGGAGCCGTCCAGGAAATGCATAACGCCGACCGGCTACGTGCACCGGTCGGCGTTGAATATTTCCACCCCTAGATAGCGGTGGTCAGTCGGCCAGGCGTTCAGCGATAATCATCGGCCCGCCAGCCGTTTCGACAACGGCTTCCATCGTGCCGTAGCTCGTCACGGTCTGCGCGACGATCTTTGCGCTATCGCCCAGATCCTCAAGCGCATCAGGCACGCACTCGACAAAAACGTAGGACAGTGCGCGGTTGGCAATTCGCGCCGCGACCTCATCGCCAAACTCCTGCGCGATCAGTGCCCGCGCCATGACCACCACCGACGAGCCGTTCTCGGCCCGCCAGCCTGTGCATGGGCAACCAGTGTCGGCGGATGTCGGTTGAAAGCCAAGCGCAGCGAATGCTTCTGCAGCAGCGTCCATATCTTCAACGATCTGCATCGGGGTGATGGTGCGTGCGGTCAAGCTCATGACGATCTCTCCTCTTCGAGGTTGTTCGCATTTATCGAGGAGTTAGGCGGCCACTTCTGTAACCGCAATCACATTGATTGCCGCTGAGATCATTTGGCGCGCTATTGCCTGATCCACCACAACAAGCATTCGATCCGGCTTGAAATGACCATGAATCAATGGCTGCCATCCTGCTTTTTGAGGACAGCAAAGTAATCCAACATAAACAACATCTTGTCAGATGCCGATTCCTTGAGCGCTGCTACCGGTCTCCCGCCGCAAATGACAAGAATCAATACATTCTTGGCGAAATGACGCGGCTGTAAATTCGTGGATAATTCCCGTCGAATGCGCGGCTTCTACCGGCTGCTCAAAAAACGAATTGGGAAAGCACAAAAATAATAAAACTCAGTTCGCCGGCATCTGCCCGGCAAGATACCGGGAACGGTTGCGGATGCGCGCCTTTATCGCTTGAGCGATCGTTTCGGCGGCGAGAATTGGCGGATGTCCCCAGTCCAGATCCAGGCGCGCTGCCGCCTCAAGCCGACGTGTCGCTCCGCAGGCTTCGAGCGCATCATGGAAGCGTACGAACTTCTCACTCCCGCCACTTGGGCGGAACACGTAGACCGGCCGCCCCGTAGCAACTGCCTCACCCGTCATGGAGACGCTATCCGCCGTGACGATGATGGCGTCAGCCTTTGCGAGGAAGCGCGCATAGGGATTGTCCCCCTCCCCTGTGTAGAGAATGTGCTGCCCGCCTGCGACCCCGCTCCCAAGCCGTTCCACCAGGTCCCGCGGCGTCCTGCGCGACGTGGTTATCATGAGGCTCGCGCCGGCCGCGGCCACACTCGCGATCGCAGCGAGCAGCCGCTGAATATCAGCGCCCGTAAACTTCCAGACCTTGCTGCTGCCGCCGACTGCCACCATCACGCGCGGCACCGGCAGCGCATCGATAGCGGCATCAGGCTCGGCTGCGATCATCGCGAGTTTCGCGGGTGTGAATCGATGCGGCGGAGTCAGGGTGGTGATGACATTGGGCCCCCGACGCCTGTCGTGCTCTGGCACCCAGATGAGATCGGCAATACGCGCTGATGTCCGCGGGTCCTGAAGAGCGACCGTGAAGGTCGCCGGTCCTGCCATGCGATGCAGACGCCTCAACGCGGGCATCGCCGTGCGCCCTACGCCAATGGCAATGGCGGGCCACGGTGGCGCACAAATGAAGTCTGCAGGTGCTGGCCCCCATGGAGAAAGCAAACGCGCCAAACCCTTCGGCGCGACACGGTGCCAGACATAGTCGACGCCCAGCGCCTCAGCGACACCTTGAGCCTGGGTTTCATGCCCCGCCTTGCCATCAGTAATCAGCCAGGCGCGTGCTGCCGGCAACTCGCTCACAATGCTCCCCCAACGCCGGACCATGAGTAGCATGTCGCCGCCGGAACGCTGCGGTCCATCGGTGATCTCCCGTCAGCGGCGAAATTAGTTGAAAGGATAGCAGCCAAATCCATCTTGATCCTTGCGCCACCGCGAAAGACCCACGAAACTGTGAGGCACTCGGCCCTCTAGTGCAGCGATCCTGGCGAGCCCGGCAGAACGGTGGCGTCCGTCGTCCTCTCATAGCGGAATTCTAGACCACATGCGCATTCGTCTCGATGCCATCGATTGGCGCATTCTCAAAGAACTGCAAACCGACGGCCGCATCACCAATATTGCACTCGCAGCCAAGGTGGGGCTGTCGGCACCGCCCTGTCTGCGCCGCGTCCGCGCGCTGGAGGAAGCAGGCCTCATTGCCGGCTACACGGTCCTTTTCGACGAGGCCGCACTGGGGTTTACGCTGACCGCCTTCGCCATGGTCGGGTTGCATAACCAGTCAGAGGCCGACCTGAGATCCTTCGAGAACGCCGTGCTCGGCTGGCCCATGGTGCGCGAGGCCTACATGCTGTCTGGCGAAAGCGATTACATCCTGAAGTGTGTCGCGACCGATCTCAGGGCGTTTCAGGCTTTCGTGCTGGACGACCTGACCGCCGCGCCAAACGTGGCGAGCGTGAAAACCTTTTTGACCATACGCCGCGCCAAGCGAGAGCCCGGCGTTCCAATGAGCGCCCAGGTCGAGGATTGAAGCATGCAGGGCGCAAGTCGCACGCACGCGGGCAAGATCGCACGAACACTGACCGCATTCATGTTAGTGGCGGCATCACCTTGGGCATTGCCAGTTCACGCTTCCGAAAGCGTCGCCAAATTGCTTGAGACATCTAAAGCCAGCACCTGCTTCTCACGAGCCTATTCGGCCGCGCACCTTGCGGCACATCCCCGCCAGCAGGTGGCCGAGATCTACCTTATCCCGGCCCCGAACGGCTTGAACGCTGAGGCCGGTCAGCTCTCCGTCATGCTCGCCGTAAAACTCAAGGGCAGCGCTGACTACATGCCGAATGGCATGATCTGTCCACCCGGTCCCGCAACCCTGACCTGCAAGCTCGAGGACGATGGCGGCACGGTCACGCTCTCAGTCCGCAATAGCAAGCGGCTGGCGGTCGAACCAGGACCGAATGGCATCGGTGTCGAAGGCGCGAGCGGAATGGAAATGATAGCCAAAGCCGATGGCGACGACCGTTTGTTCCTGCTCGACCCTGCTCCGGTCTCGGTTTGCCGGAGGCTCGTCAAGCTCAAGTGGTAGCAGCCGGTATGAAGCCGTCATGGCCCCGAGCTGCGCTGAGCACGAGCACTTACGAGCGGTCAGGAGCGAGATGAGACCGCCATCCAGGATCAAGCGCCCGGGCAGCCCGCATGAGGCTTGAAGACGCGAACCGTCGATGCCGGCGAGGTGACAAGCTTGCCGGCTGGGCGCTTTGGGCGCGTCACTAGCTCACCACCGCAATTGGGGCATACCCCGTTCGGCAAGCGATGAGCAACGCAGTCGGCGCAGAAGGTGCACTCGAATGTGCAGATGCGCGCATCGTCGGCATCCGGCGGCAAGTCCTTGCCGCAACATTCGCAGTTGGGCCGCAGTTCCAGCATCACCGCTCTCCTACTTCCATTCCACTTTCAGGATCTCGAACGACCGCGATCCCTTCGGCGTCGTCACCTCGCAGGAATTGCCCTTCGTCTTGCCGATCAAGGCCCGCGCTATCGGCGATGAAATCGAGATCTTGCCTTCCTTGAGGTTTGCCTCCAGGTCGCCGACGATCTGGTACTTCACTTTTTCATCGGTGTCTTCGTCGACAAGTGTGACGGTGGCGCCGAACTTCACGGTGTCGCCTGACAGCGATGTGGTGTCGACGATATCCGCGCGGGACAGCTTGTCTTCGAGATCAGCAACCTTCGCCTCGTTGAGGCCCTGCGCCTCCTTGGCGGAATGGTATTCGGCATTCTCCGAAAGGTCGCCGTGGGCGCGCGCTTCCGAAATCGCCTGGATGATCCGGGGGCGCTCTTCCGATTTGAGACGGTGCAATTCGGCCTCCAGCCGCTTGTACCCCTCAATCGTCATCGGAACCCGTTCCATGCTCATCGCTAACGTCTCCCACATGGCCCTGCTTGCCGGCAGGCACCAGATTTTAGTGCGTCATGCTCGTATGAGATGCCCGCCGGACGATTGCCCGGGAGCCAGGGATCATGACAGGGATTTCATGATATGCGGCTCGTGTACGTCTGCAATGGCGCGACTTCCAATATACCGGCTTTCAACGCCCGGATTGCGCGCGTAACGGCCACAGCACCGGCCAGCGTTGTATAATATGGAATATGGTGAAGCAAGGCGGTCCGCCGGATGTCCTTGCTGTCAGCCAGCGCCTTGGCACCTTCGGTTGTATTAAAAACCAGCGCCACTTCGCCGTTCTTCATTAGGTCGACGATATGCGGCCGCCCCTCCAGAACCTTGTTGACAACCCGACACTGAACGCCGTTCGCACTCAGATGGCGGGCGGTGCCGCGGGTGGCAATGACACTGTAACCCATCTGCTGGAGTTCGCGGACCGGGGCAATAATGCGGTCCTTGTCATTCTCCTTCACCGATACGAACACGGTTCCCGACATCGGCATGGCCTGCCCGGCGCCGATCTGGCTCTTGCCGAACGCCATGGCAAAGTCGCGATCGATGCCCATCACCTCACCAGTGGAACGCATTTCCGGTCCCAGAATGGGGTCCACACCGGGGAAGCGTGCGAACGGGAACACAGCCTCCTTGACGGCGATGTGCTCCAGCTTGACGGGCTTCAACCCGAATTCCGCGAGCGGCTCGCCGGCCATGATGCGCGATGCGATCGCCGCAATCGGACGGCCTATCACCTTGGCGACAAACGGCACCGTCCGCGACGCGCGCGGGTTGACCTCGAGGATATAGACGACGCCATCCTTGATCGCGAACTGCACGTTCATGAGGCCAACGACGTTCAGCGCCAGTGCCAGTTCCCCCGCCTGGCGCTCAAGCTCGGCAATCACGCTGTCGGACAACGAATGAGGCGGCAACGAGCAGGCGCTGTCACCCGAATGGATGCCTGCCTCCTCGATGTGCTCCATGATACCGGCGATGAAGACATTCCGGCCATCCGAGAGCACGTCGACGTCGACCTCCACAGCATCGGTCAGGTAGCTGTCGATGAGCAGCGGACGCTTGGCAGACACGATCAGCTCCGACGGCCTGTCCAGCGTGGCGGACAGCCGGGCGATGTAGCGGTCGATCTCGGAGCTGTCGTGCAGGATTTCCATGGCGCGGCCGCCCAGCACGAAGGATGGGCGGATCACCACCGGATAGCCAACGCCATCGGCCACCGCGCGGGCTTCCTGGGGCGACCGGGCGATACCGGAGTTGGGCTGCTGCAGGCCAAGCTTGTCGATCAGCGCCTTGAAGCGGTCGCGGTCCTCGGCGAGGTCGATGGCATCGGGCGACGTGCCAAGGATCGGCACACCGGCGGCCTCGAGAGGCTCGGCGAGCTTCAGCGGGGTCTGGCCGCCGAACTGAACGATTACCCCTTTGAGGCGGCCGTTCTGCTGTTCCGCCGCGATGATTTCCAGCACATCCTCGGCCGTCAGAGGCTCGAAGTAGAGCCGGTCCGAGGTATCGTAGTCGGTCGAGACCGTCTCGGGGTTGCAGTTGACCATGATGGTCTCGAAACCGGCCTTGGTCAGCGCAAAGCAGGCGTGACAGCAGCAGTAGTCGAATTCGATCCCCTGCCCGATCCGGTTGGGTCCGCCACCGAGAATGATGACCTTCTCACGATCCGACGGCTGTGCCTCCGAGTGTGGGACACCCGTGAGCCCCGATTCGTAGGTCGAGTACATGTAGGCCGTTGGCGAGGCGAACTCGGCCGCGCAGGTATCGATGCGCTTATAGACCGGATAGACGAGGTTCTTGACCCGCAGTGACCTTACATCGGCTTCGCTGACCGGCGCACCTTCACGCGAAGCGAGCTTGGCAAGGCGCGCGTCCGAGAAACCCATGGCCTTGAGGCTGCGCAGGTTGGCCGTATCGGCAGGCAGGCCATGCGCGATAACCCGCGCTTCCGCGTCGATGACTTCCTGGATGCGGGACAGGAACCAGGGATCGATCTTGCAGTAGGCATGGATCTGTTCGTGATCGACGCCAAGGCGCATCACCTGCGCGACCTTCAACAAACGGTCGGGCGCCGGCCGAGCGATGGCGGCACGGATGACGTTCTTGTCGTCACCCAGGCCCAGCCCTTCCAGCTCGATATCGTCGAGGCCGTTAAGCCCCGTCTCCATCGATCTGAGCGCCTTCTGAAGGCTTTCTGCAAAGGTGCGCCCGATCGCCATCACCTCACCGACCGACTTCATCGCCGTCGTCAGCGTCGGGTCTGCTCCAGCGAATTTCTCGAAGGCAAAGCGCGGAATCTTGGTGACGACGTAATCGATGGTCGGCTCGAACGAGGCAGGCGTCGCTCCGCCGGTAATGTCGTTCTCCAACTCATCCAGCGTGTAGCCAACGGCGAGCCGCGCCGCGACCTTGGCAATCGGGAAGCCGGTTGCCTTGGAAGCCAGCGCCGAAGAACGCGACACGCGCGGGTTCATCTCGATGACGACGAGGCGGCCGGTGTCGGGGCTGACGGCGAACTGGACGTTGGAGCCGCCCGTCTCGACACCGATCTCCCGCAAAACCGCGATCGAGGCATCGCGCATGACCTGATATTCCTTGTCGGTCAGCGTCAGTGCCGGAGCCACGGTGATCGAGTCGCCGGTATGCACACCCATCGGGTCGACGTTTTCGATCGAACAGACGATGATGCAGTTGTCCGCTTTGTCGCGGACGACCTCCATCTCGAATTCCTTCCAGCCGAGCAGGCTTTCGTCGATGAGAATCTGACCAACGGGCGACGCATCGATGCCCGATCGCGCGATCTGCTCGAATTCCTCGCGATTGTAGGCAACACCTCCGCCGGTTCCACCCAACGTGAAGGCCGGGCGGATGATCGCCGGCAGACCGACCTTGTCGACCTGACGCATCGCCTCGATGAAACCCATTTCGCGGTTATAGCCGACGATATGGCCTTCATCGTTCCTGATCTCAGGTGAGGACGCGATCGCCGCGCGCGGGCTCTCAAGCCCGATGCGATCCATGGCCTCGCGGAACAGCTTGCGGTCCTCGGCCTTGTCGATGGCCTCGGCGTTGGCACCGATCAGCTCAACATCGAATTTGGCCAGCGTACCGTCCCTGTCGAGCGCCAGCGCTGTGTTGAGCGCGGTCTGCCCGCCCATGGTGGGAAGCACCACCAGTTTGTCGTCAGGACGCTCCGCGCGCTCCCTGGCGATGATCTTGGCCACCACTTCCGGCGTGATCGGCTCCACGTAGGTGGCGTCCGCCACCTCCGGATCGGTCATGATCGTCGCCGGATTGGAGTTAACCAGGATGATCCGATAACCTTCGGCTTTCAAGGCCTTACAGGCCTGGGTGCCGGAATAATCGAACTCGCAGGCCTGTCCAATGACAATGGGGCCCGCGCCAATGATGAGGATGGACTTGATGTCTGTTCTTTTCGGCATGTCGGGGCCGTCTTCTAGAGGAGGAGACGGCCTTTGGCTATAGGCTTCAAAGAGCAAGACTGCCACAGGCAAAAGCGCCGGGTAGGGCAGCCCGCCCGCCCGGCACCCCAGCCATTGCCGGACTCATGCCGCCCGCTGTGCCATTGGCCAGGGCTCCCGCCACGACGGGATTTGCATCAAGTTGTCGTGCCAACGCCTGATTTCCGGGAATTCCGCCATCGGTAGTTTGGCCTCGGCGGCGGTCGGCAGCACAGAAGCGATACCGAAATCGGCAATGCTGAGACCATCGCCGGCAACGTGGTTACGACCCACCAGGTGCGCGTCGAGCACCTTGGCGAACTGCCGGAAGTAGGTCATCGCGTCCTCGACTTCGGCCGGATCGGCCTCTCCCAGACCGAACTTCGCCTTGATGTGGTTCTGCCAGAACAGCCGCCCCGCGTGGCGCGAGAAATGGCATGTGTCCCACAACAGCCAGCGGATGACGTCAATCTGCTGGACCGGATCGAACGGCCACAGCGGCGAGCCGGCCTTCTGCGCCAGGTAGATCATGATGGCGTGCGACTCCCACAGCTTGACGTCGCCATCGACAAGGGCCGGAACCCGTCCATTGGGATTGATTGCCAGATATTCCGGCGTCTTCTGTTCCCCGCGCGTCAGATCGACAAACCGGTATGTCACCGGCAGCTCAAGCAAGTGGGCAATTGCAACCGGCTTACGCGCATTCGGGGTCTCGAAATAATAAAGATCCATCGGTCTTTTCTCCTGCAACGTCACTTGGGACGCGAATGACCGTGGCCTGGATCATTTTATGTTCAAGAACATATTCTGAGCGCTGCTAAGGTCGCCAAGAGGTGCAAGACCACGACGAGGATTTGCTCATGCCGTACGCTGCCAGCCACGCCCCAGAGACGCGCCGCCGGATCGTCGAAAGCGCACGGCGCCTGTTCAACCAGAAAGGCTTCGGCGACGTATCGATCGAAGAGATCATGGCGGGTGCCGGGCTTACGCGGGGCGGCTTCTACCACCATTTCAAGACCAAGGACGAACTCTATGCCGAGGCCGTTGCCATCGCGCTGACCTGCGATCCCGTCGAACGCATTTCAGGAAAGCCAATGTGCCCCGGCGGCTCGGGCAATGCGATGATGCGCGCAATGGTGGAGGCCTATCTGTCGCGAGCGCATCTGGACAACACCGAGGAGCACTGCGCGCTCTTTGCGCTCCCCTCCGACGTGGCGCGCGCCAGCCAAACCGTGCGCGAAGCCTACCAGAATGTCCTGGTCGCAATGGCGCAACTGTTCGAGCGCGGCTTTGGCGAGGATACCGAAGCACGCCGCAAGGCGTTGACCCTGGCATCCTTGTGCGTCGGTGCGATGACGCTTTCGAGCACGGTTTCTGACAGCGCTCTGGCCGAGGATATTCGTACCGCCGCTCTTGCCAGCGCCTGCGAGCTGATGCCTGAGGAACGAGCTGTCGCGGTTCGCAAAGTCGGCGTTGCCTGAACGCTCACGCCCGCCAGGCTATTTCGCCGTCTCCGGCGGCTCGATCTTGATGTCCTGCGGATAGCTGTAATCCTGCCGGAAAAATGGCCGGTCGAGCTTGTCTTTCTGCGCCACGATCGAGCGGGCGGGAAGTCCTGTCACCGGATCGATATAGACCATGCGAACAGGCGATCCTGCAGGTGCCGTATTGTCCTTCATGGCCTCGTAGACCTTGAGCCTGCGGCCTTCGAGTTCGGTGCCGCCGAGACAATCAAATTTCGGCTGCTCCCCCTCCCCCTTGACCACCGTCTTTTCCATCTCCTCCGCCAGCGTCAGCGCATCCTCCATCGGCAGCTCCTGCCAGCCCTTGCCGTTCGACACCCAGGCCCGCCGGCCCACCAGGATGGTCTCGGTCGCCGCGGGATCGATAACGGCCTTGACCGTTTGATGCATGCGGTCGGGCAGCAGATAGTCGACGGTCATGTTGAGGGGCCCCCGCTCGCTCAGCATGCGCGTTTCCAGACGGAAGCTGCTCGCCTGACGTTGCTTGGCAAAGGCATCCGCCACCTCCTGCTTGCAGTCGGCTAATGCGCTCTGGGCCATCAGAACTGTGGCCATGACGGCAAAAAGCGGAAAACGGATTCGCATGTGAGTGGCTCCGGATGGCGAGCGCATTCTGTGGCTCAATTCTTGGGCGGAATGTCATGACCGCCGACAGGCGCTTCAATAACGATGTCGGTTGGATAGGAATAGCGGCCGTCGAACACAGGCGCGCCCTTGCCGTCGTTTTCAGCGACGATGTTGGCAGCGGGCAAGCCCGTTGCTTCGTCCACATAGACCGTGCGGGCCAGCTGCGGCGCCTTGAGATCGGCTGCCGCTTGGCTTGGCTGGTCGGCCCGGTAAGCGAGGTAGTCCTTGTCGCCCAGCTTGACCTTGCCCAGACAGGCGAACGCAGCGGTGATCGGCGGCGGACTAACCAGCGTCTCGCGTACATGCGAGATGATGCTCTGTGCGAACTGAGGTTGTAGCTCCTCCCAGCCGCCGCCCATCGTGCCCCACGCCCAGCGCTGGATGGCGATGGTCTCGACAGGAGCCGGGTGCCCTGGCGCCTCAACCTTTTGATACATACGGTCAGGCGGCAGATAATCGATCGTCATTTTGGTTGCGCCCTGCGGTCCAGGCATCGACGCCGCGAAGCGATAGCCCTTCGACTGGCGTTGCTTGTCGAAAGCCGTCTGCACGGCGATGCGGCAAGCGTCGTCAGCAGCGTCCGCAATGCTTGGCAATGCCGCCACCACCGCAAACACAACAAGGACACTGGTCATTCGGGATGGTGCTGGGATCGTCATCTGGGCTCGTCTTTTTTGCTCTTGTTGAACGGTCTTATTGGCAGGAATGCCGGCACGAAGGCAAGAATTCAGCCGTTATGGTGATCGGCGCCCGGCCTCTGCCTTGCCATCGCCCGCAGGTGGCGCTTCAGGCGGCTTGGCGGGAGAATTGCGCTGCGCCTTGATGGCCTCCATCTGGCGTTTCATTTCCTCGCAAGGCTCTGGACGAGGCTGGCGCGGCGTGAAGACCACGAAATCGGCAAGGGCTGTAGCTGCCCCGCCAACCAGATCGTAGTCCTTGGGCGCCGTCTTGCCCTCCTCGACCTCGATGTGCCTGACCACCGCAATGCTATTGTCCGTGATATTGCGCTGGGCGAGATACCAGGGCACGCCACGGTCGCGCCGCACATGGCCGTTGCCAGCAATCAGCGCCGCGCCCTTCCATTCCGAAACCATCAAGGCATCGGCCATGCGCGCATCGCGCAACCGCTGCACAAGGCTCATGTTGGGCACCGCCTGCTTTGGCAGCATGCCGCAATGGCTCTCTTCGATCTCGGCAGCAAGATCTTCCGCAAGCGCCTCGGGCAGCGGCCGATCAAGTGCAAGCCGCCCGGCCTCGCCGTCCGGCAAAGCGCCGAGCCCTTCCGTGGAGATCTTGCGGTTTTCAGCACGCGGTGGGCTGGCCGGCGTCACCACCAGGTGGCCATCGATGGCCGCCGCGATGATCGGCTCATAGATCTTGTAGTCGGGCCAGCCGAGCTTGTCCCACTTGACGATGCGGCCGAAGTCTTCAGCCGTGCGTGAGCGCGGCACGCGCGCGTTCCGGCTGTAGAAGCGATCAAGCAGCACCAACTGATCGGATGTCAGCATCTCCATAGCGATCACATCCATCTGCGGCGCCCCCTCCACCAGCCGGGCACCGCGAAGCTTGGAAATGGTATTGATCGCCCACGCCTGCAGACGATGATGATCGGGGTTGTCGTGAACTTCGCCCAGCAGCACGAAGCGGGACCTGGCCAGCGCTGTGCCATACTCCTGCGGTGCTACAAAATCACCCTTGGCTCGCGACCAGATCTTGCCGGCAAGCGGATGATCGCGCAGCTCAGGTGCCTGCCACTCGGGCAATGCCGGGACGTCGCGGTTATCCGCGTGGACAGTTTGCGATCCCGATAGCGTCGCAACGGCAAAGCCCACGGCCAGACAGGCCAGGGTCATCCACCTGAACCGGCTCCAGATCCAGTACTTTCGCTTCACCATTGATGTCGAGATACGCATCATCATTCCGCTGGGCGGTCTTCGCCCGTTAGCGCATGTTTAGCTGAAGTGTGTGGCGGTTCAGCGTGAAATACATGCTCAAGACAAGAAGATCGAGCGCGGTCCCTATTCCATCTGAAATGAGCGCGCTCTAGCGCTCGGCCACCTCAGGGATACCCTTGGCGTTGCGCATCATGTTGGTGAAACGGCGGAACAGGTAATGGCTGTCCTGCGGTCCGGGCGACGCCTCGGGGTGATGCTGCACCGAGAACACCGGCCGCTCTTTCAAGCGTATGCCGCAGTTGGTGCCGTCGAACAGCGAAACATGCGTCTCTTCAACTCCGGAAGGCAATGATTCGCGATCAACCGTGAAGCCATGGTTCATGGACACGATCTCCACCTTGTTGGTGGTGTGATCCTTGACCGGGTGATTGGCGCCATGATGGCCCTGGTGCATCTTGCGCGTTGTGCCGCCCAAGGCCAGCGCCAGCATCTGGTGGCCAAGGCAGATGCCAAATACCGGCAAACCGCTATCAACGAGCTTGCGAATCTCAGGCACCGCATATTGCCCTGTCGCCGCCGGATCGCCTGGACCATTCGACAGGAAGATGCCATCGGGCTTGCGGGCGAGCACGTCTTCAGCGCTCGTCGTTGCCGGCACCACCGTCACCTTGCAGCCCGTCGATGCAAGACAGCGCAGGATGTTGCGCTTCAAGCCGAAGTCGAGCGCGACGACGTGGAATTCAGGGTCGCTCAACTGGCCATAGCCCTCACCCCACGCCCAGCGCGTCTCATCCCAGGAGTAGGATTGCCCGCTCGTCACGTCGGGGACGAGATCGAGTCCGACAAGACCCGGCCATGCCTTCGCTTCGGCCTTGAGTTCGTCGAGATCGAAGACCCCCGAAGGCTCGTGCGCGATGACCGCATTGGGCATCCCATTCTCACGAATGAGCGTTGTCAGCGCGCGGGTGTCGATGCCCGAGATCGCGACGATGCCACGCGCCTTCAGCCAATCATTGAAATGTTCATGCGCCCGGTAGTTCGACGGCTCCGTGATGTCGGCGCGCAGCACCGCGCCGCGTACACCCGAACGCGAAGCAAGATTGGACGTTTCGGTATCTTCGGCATTGGTGCCGATGTTGCCGATGTGGGGAAAGGTGAAGGTCACAATCTGACCGGCATAGGAGGGGTCCGTCAGGATCTCCTGGTAGCCCGTCATCGCCGTGTTGAAGCAGACCTCGCCCACGGCACTGCCGGTCGCGCCGAGCCCCTTACCGGCAATCACGGTGCCATCCGCCAGCACCAGCCGCGCGGTCGTCTTCGGCTCCGTCCAGGCGGGCGGAGTGGACTTCATCGCAGTATCGCTCATCCGGGGGCTCCACAAACCTTGCCACCGTCCAGCCGGTGGCATCATCAGATCGCCGATCGGCACCGCAAGGCTCCTCTCCCAGCGAAAAAGAGGCTTTGGGGCGCGATCGGCGCGGACCCTAGAAGAAGGCCGGGATTGGGTCAATCTCATGGTCGCCGCAAGCCCAAATGCCGCTCCGCTCCCGGTCTATTCCAGTCCGCCACGGTTGAAGGTGCGGGCTGGGAGGACTAAAACCCCGCCCAACCGGCCAGATGGGACGCCCCCGTCCAGGTGCCGCACCCAATATGCCAGCCTTGATTGGCAAGGCCGCCCAAATTGCAAGGAGAGTGCAGTCCATGCGCGAACGCATCCAGCAGGCGATGAAAGATGCGATGAAGTCCGGCGACAAGCGCCGTCTGTCGACGTTGCGGCTGGTCACTGCCGCGATCAAGGACCGCGACATCGCGGGCCGGGTCGACGACAAGGGCCAGTCCACGGGCAAGGACCGGGTGGAGGATTCAGACATCCTCGCGCTGCTCCAGAAGATGATTAAGCAGCGCCGGGAATCGGTGGAGATCTATACCCAGGGTGGCCGCCAGGAGCTGGCCGAGCAGGAGACGGCGGAAATCGCCATCATCGAGGAATTCTTGCCGGCGCAGATGGGCGAAGACGAGATACGCGCCGCCGCCAAATCCGTCGTTGCCGACCTGGGTGCCACCGGACTTAAGGACATGGGCCGGGTCATGGCGGCACTGAAGGAAAAGTACACGGGCCAGATGGATTTCTCCAAGGCATCCGCAATGGTCAAGGAAGCGCTGAAGTAGGAGGCAGCTGGCCTCCGCCAGTCCAGGCGGCCCAACGCCCGCATCCGTCTCCCGCCATCGAACTTGTTGCCCTCTAGCCAAAATCGCGTCCGATGCCACCGCCGTTTCGCGCCATGACGATCGATGAATTCGCAAACGAGGTCGCAGCCTTTCCATGGGCGCGCCCGGTTTTCCGTGTCGACATGCACCACACCTGGTTTCCATCCCACGCCGACTGGAAAGGGGCGGAAAGTGTCGATGGCATGTGGACCTACCACACCCGCGACCGGAACTTCGAGGACATCGCCCAGCACGTTTCGATCGCGCCCGACGGCATCATCTGGTCGGGGCGCGACTGGAACAAGACACCGGCAAGCATCGGCTGCAACATGAACGCGAACGTCTTCATGTTCGAAACGGTCGGCAATTTCGACGAGGGCAACGACAGACTGGAAGGAGTGCAGCTTGCTGCGGTGGTCGCGGTCATCGACACCGTGCAACGCCAATTCCGGTTACCCGTGCAGGCACTGCTGTTTCATCGCGAAGTGCCGCAAACGCTCAAGACCTGTCCCGGCACATCAATTGACAAGTTCGATATCATGTCAGCTGTAAGTCAACGACGGCGCGACGCGCTCACCGCATGACAGCTGCAAGCAGGCGGAAAGGCAATTTGACGAGAGCCGTCACGAGACCCGCCACGATGAGGAAGCCAACTATGGCCTCGGGGACACCGGTCTCGGAGCGCGGAGCACGGACGAGCTTCAACAGGCTCCGGCCCAGAACATAGAACACATAGGCCAGGAGCCTGACGCCAGCTCTGGCAATCCGCCCGATGGTGCGCAACGGCACATGGCTTGCGACTTCGGCGGCTATATTGGCTGCGGCTTCTGCAAGAGCGGACATGTCATGCTTCCAGGTTGTCTATCCATGCCTATTGGTCGCGCTTACGACGAGGCTGGTTCAATCCTTGGGATAGCCGCACGACCCATCAGCGCGGCAGCGAGGGAAAGTGGAAGCACGGCAACGATGGCGAGCAACACGAATGCAACAACATAGCGTGAGGGGATCACTTGCTCGGCGCCGCCGAAAAACGATGTGACAGCAGCGGACTGAACAAGATGGGAAAGCACCGCCCCTAGACCCACAAGAAATATTGCAATCAGCCAAGTGCGCGTTTCGCATTCTGCCAGTGGAACAATTCTGGGAAATTCACCGCGCAATTGATGGTCCAGCCACAGTGCCAGAACGAGTGGTACTGCGAACAAAAACCCAGCAATTGAAAACGTGGCGAGAGGTGCAGCGGCGCCCAGCCCAGGCGCCAGTTTCTCACCCAGAATTTGTGCTGCTTCCGTCAATTGCATTGCCTCTGGCGCCACCGCGAGGCCGCAAAGATAGCCGTAAGGGTGCATTCGTATGTGTTCATAGATTCCCATTCTGACCTCCCATGGGATTGGCTACCCTAGGTGTCGCTCTCTGTGAGAAATGGGTTCAACGATTGACTCACTCTGCCGGTTAGGAGCCAAGGCCGCGCCTTACCTCCAATCCCGAAGACTTAGGTCCTGTGGATTACGGGCATTGCCGCAGACGAGAACAGCATGTGAACGGGAGCACGGCGCGAATCATTTAACCCTGCACGCAAAGGATACCACCGGGCAGCGTGCGCGGCGGCCCCGAAAAGAACGCGACAGAAACTAAAATCAAGGCACTGACCGGACCGATGCGCTATGCACCGCAATTGCTGGACGAGATCCGCGCCCGCCTGCCGGTGAGCGCGGTCGTCTCGCGCAAGGTCGCCTTGAAAAAGAAGGGTCGCGAATTCGTCGGCCTGTCCCCGTTCAAGAGTGAAAAGACGCCCTCGTTCACGGTCAACGACACCAAGGGTTTTTATCACTGCTTCGCCACCGGCGAGCACGGCGACATCTTCAAGTTCGTAATGACGACGGAAGGGCTGAGTTTCCCTGAAGCAGTTGAGCGCCTTGCCGAGGAAGCCGGCGTGGCCCTGCCCAAGCGCGAGGAGCCGAGCGAAGCGCAGGTCGAACGCGAAGACGAACGCCAGCGGCTCTACCGACTGCTGGAATCATCTGCTGCCTTCTTCCGCGCGGCGCTGAAACGCCCGGAAGGTGATGCAGCGCGCCGCTACCTCTACAAGCGCGGCCTTGCACGCGAAACGATCGACGGCTTCGGCATTGGCTTCGCGCCAAACTCGCGCAACGCGCTCAAGGAACATCTGGCGCGCGAAGGCTTCAGCGCGAGCGACATGGCACGCTCTGGCATGCTCATTTCGGGCGATGACATTCCCGTGCCCTACGACCGGTTCCGCAACCGCGTCATGTTCCCCATCGCCGATCTGAAAGGCCGCGTGATTGCGTTTGGCGGGCGCGCGCTCGATCCCGACGCACCAGCCAAATATCTGAACTCACCCGAGACACCCCTCTTCCACAAAGGCCATGTGCTGTTCAACGCCGCCCGCGCCCGCCCCCATGCCCACGACAACGACCGCATCATCGCGGTCGAGGGCTACATGGATGTCGTGGCGCTGGCTGAAGCAGGCTTTGCCGAATCCGTAGCCCCCCTGGGCACGGCTTTGACCGAGGATCAGGTCAAGCTCATGTGGCGCTTCGTGCCCGAGCCCATCTTATGCTTCGATGGTGACAGCGCCGGCCGCAAGGCGGCCTTCCGTGCCGTCGACACAGTGCTTCCCCATCTGCGCCCCGGCATCTCCGTCGCCTTCGCTTTCCTGCCCGATGGCCTCGATCCCGACGACCTCATCAGGCAACAGGGTGCCCAGGCGATGGAAGCCGTTCTGAAACGGGCCCGCCCCCTCGCCGATGTGCTGTTTGAACGGGAATGGATGTCGGGGGACTGGACGACTCCGGAGCGGCGCGCGCGGCTGGAGCAACAGATCCGCACTCTGATCGGCCAGATCACCGATGCCGGCGTCCGCGGTCACTACGAGCGAGACATGCGCCAGCGTCTCTTTACCGCCTGGGGTGGTGCCGGCGCGCAACGGACCGGCGGCCGCAACGCCGGGGGCGACGGTATGCGCCGAACCCGAGGTGGTGGATGGACCACCGGCCAGGCGAAGCTCGCGGGCGCCAATCGCGCTGGGCAGCTGTCGCGCACCGGATCTGGTTTTCATCAAGCAAACAATGGGTTGCATTTAGCCCCCAGTGCCAGCCTGAAGGCCAGCGCCCTGGTCTCGGGGGAGGCTTCAGCCCCACCCTACAGGGAGGCATTGCTGATGATGACCCTGCTCAACCATCCCTGGCTGATCGAGCAGGAAGCCGAGACGCTGGACCGCCTGACCCTGACGAATGGCCCCATGAATCAGCTGCGCACCGCACTTTTAGAGGTCCTTGCGCTCGATATTGCACTTGACAGACTGGAATTGCGCTCCCAATTGGACGCTTTAGGCGTCGGCCGGATCATACCCCTGGTCGAACGCACCATCACGCACCGAAGTGACAGGTTCACAGATCCGGAAGCCGACAGAGCCGAGGTGGAAGCTGGCTGGCGCCACGCCCTCGCAATGCACGAACGGCACGTTGATCTGAGGCGTTCTCTCGATGCCGCGGAGCGTGATTGGCAAGAGGACGGCAACGAGACGGCGCTGGCGCGAATTCGCGAAATCCAGCAACAGATTGAACGCGTGAATAGTCTTGGGGGGCTCGATGGCAGTGGCGAAGACCACTGAAGGCAGCATGGGACGCCTGTGCGAAGCTGCGGCTGGCCAGGATCTTGCTCCCAATACCGGCGACGGCCATCAAGGGCCAGCGCTACGTCGCTGCTCGCCCGTACCGCTGCTCCCCTGACAGCAATTCCCGATCAAACCGGAACAAAACGCCATGGCGAACGCAAATACCGAGGAAACAACGGAGCAGCCCGATCGTGATCGCCCGCTGCTCGATCTGTCGGATTCCTCGGTCAAGAAGCTCCTGAAGACGGCAAAGGCGCGCGGCTATGTAACGCTCGACGAGCTCAATGCCGTGCTCCCCTCTGAAGAGACACTGCCCGACCAGATCGAGGACATCCTGGCGATGCTCTCCGACATGGGCATCAACGTCGTCGAGAACGAGGAGAGCGAGGAGGCGGCCGAAGAGGACGAAGAGCTCGGCGGCGGCGACGAGGAGGAGAGCCGCGCGCTCACCACGCAGTCGATGCCGACCACGACGACAACCCGCGCCGAGCCGACCGAGCGCACCGACGATCCCGTCCGCATGTACCTGCGCGAGATGGGCTCGGTCGAACTGCTGTCACGCGAGGGCGAAATCGCCATCGCCAAGCGTATCGAGGCTGGCCGCGAGGCAATGATCGCTGGCTTGTGCGAAAGCCCGCTGACCTTCCAGGCCATCATCATCTGGCGCGACGAACTCAACGACGGCAAGATTCTGCTGCGCGACATTATCGATCTGGAGGCCACCTACGAGGGCCCCGACGCCAAGGTCGCCAACGCCGAGGATGGCGCTGACAGTGAGGACGCGGACTCAGAGGGTGGCGACGAAGAGAAGGCCGAAGGAGAGGGCGAAGGCGAGGAAGAAGACGACTTCGAGAACTCGATGTCTCTCGCCGCGATGGAAGCGGAACTGAAGCCGAAGGTGCTCGAAACCTTCGATCGCATCGCCTCGACCTACAAGAAGCTCAGGAAACAGCAGGACAAGAAGCTCGAACAGCAGGTCGCCGGTGAGACTGGATCGCGCCAGCAGCAGCGCGCCTACGACAAGTTGCGCGAAGAGATCATCATCGACGTCAAGAGCCTGTCACTCAACAATAACCGTATCGAGAGCCTGGTCGAACAGCTCTACGCCATCAACAAGCGGCTTGTCGGTCTGGAAGGCCGCCTGATGCGGCTTGCGGAAAGCTATGGCGTTCCGCGTCAGGGCTTCATCGACGAGTATTATGGCAACGAACTCGACCAGACATGGCTCGACCGTGCAGCCAACGCCAACAAGAAGTGGGGCAACTTCGTCAAGGCGGAACGCAAGCAGATCGACAAGATCCGCAACGACATCCACGAACTCGCTTCCGCCACGGGCCTTGAGATCGCCGAATACCGCCGCATCGTGCGCGCGGTGCAGAAGGGCGAGCGCGAGGCCCGTCAGGCGAAGAAGGAAATGGTGGAAGCCAACCTGCGCCTCGTCATCTCGATCGCGAAGAAATACACCAACCGCGGCCTGCAGTTCCTGGATCTCATCCAGGAAGGCAACATCGGTTTGATGAAGGCGGTCGACAAGTTCGAGTACCGCCGCGGCTACAAGTTCTCGACCTATGCGACGTGGTGGATCAGGCAGGCTATCACCCGCTCGATCGCCGACCAGTCGCTCACCATCCGCATCCCCTTTCACATGATCGAGACGATCAACAAGATCGTGCTCACCTC
>JAGRKV010000067.1 GCA_020442165.1 Hyphomicrobiaceae bacterium
CAACGACTCGGAGCATCTCGTCGGAGGTCGCAGGTGGTTTGGTCTGCGCGATGTGGCAGCTTTGGTCGTCCACGTGGTCAGGCGCGTGATGTCGGCAGCGACTTCATGACCTGCTGTATGGCGTCAATGAATGGTCCTTTCGCCGCTCTTGGATCAAAGTCGGCCAGCGCCGTGACCATTCTTTCAATGCCGTCCGCCAGCGATCGTGTTTTTGAAGCTAAATCGATCGACGGCATGCGCACGTTTGGAAGAACTGAACTCACGTCGGCGACCTGAACTAGTGGCGTAAATCTTTTCAGGTCGTTGAGCTGGCGGCGCGCTGAGCGCCTGAGCTGTCTCCAGCTGTTAGGTTCGTTCTGTCGAGCGGACTGTGTGGCAACAGCGATGAGCGCGCCGGCGATGCCCGCAACTGCGACGCTTGTCCAGGGATAGGCCCGGACGTGTTGGCGGGCGGCGTCAATTCCCTGTTCCGCCATGTCCGAGGCCTGCCGAGCACGATGCGCTGCGACTTCGGCGACGATGTTGGTCAGTCGCTCGATCTCGGCTTTCATTTCCGAGAAATTCTCGCCGATGTCCTGACCGGCCGACCTCGCAGCACCTGGGGTCTCGTTGCTGCGGGCCCATTCCTTCTTTGCTGCGTTGCTCGGCGACGAGCTGGTCGACTGGTGAGACATGGCTTTTGACCTCTTCAATTGCCGTGCAGGGTGGCTGTGGTGACGCTCACACGGAATACCGTCTCGGCGCTAGCCGATGGCGTCGAACTCCACCGTCTTGCGTTCTGCCAACTGGTTCAAAACGTGCGAGGGCTCCGGTCGTTCCGCCAATCATGCGCTTCTTTTTTGCCGCCGTTGATATTCCAACGTCGCGGTAGTCGGCGGCGGGAACCATTCCGATGGAACGGAGTTTGGCTTCTCGACGACGAAAACACGCCGCTGCGTCAAAGCCTGGTGATGGCGCTTTGTGATGTTGATGAACGTGCAGCGGTAAGCTCAAAGGAGATGGCAGATGGAAGCGACAGCAAGGGATCATCTGAAAGATGACGTGCAGAAATCCGCTGAGACGGTCGCGACAGACTTCACTGCGTTACGATCCGACATCTCGCGCCTTGCAGCGTCCGTGCAGCAGATGGCTGCCAATGAATTGGGAGCGCAGGTCGAAGATTTGAACGCGAAGGCAAGCGAGCAGATCACCGCTGCTGAGCGGGCAATCAGAAAGAATCCGACTCAAGCTGCGCTCATTGCAGCTGGCATTGGATTCATGGTCGGCCTGATCATGATCCGCTGAGCCCAGTTGGTTCGATGTAGTTCTGCGACACGGAGAAATGACAATGATTACGCAGATTGGCAAAAGCATGGAAGACATCGCCGGGAAGGTGACGGCTCAAAGCGAGCGCGCGGTGAACAGCGTCGAGCAAGCAGCACAGCGTTTGGCGCACGAAATCAGCCCGGCGGCGGAACAACTGCGAGAATTTGCATCTGATGGTGTGGACCGCTTGAGCGTCACCATACGGCGGAACCCTCTTGCTTCAACAGCGATCGCAGCGGGCGTGGGCTTCTTTCTGGCCGCGCTCGCACGGCGATAGACAAGATCGCATTCCAGGACTTCCAGTTGCAATCCGTAAAGGCAGGGATCGAGATCAATGATTGTCGATGCAGCGACCTATGTGACGGATCGTATCGCGGCGAGCGCAGCCGAAAGCGCTGCCGATCGCGTGGGGCCCAAGGTTATTTGGGGCGTGGCGATCGTCATGTTTGGTGTTGCCGGTTTGGTCTTCGGGCTTTCGGCGCTGCACACTTACCTTGCATCGATCTACGGAAGTCTCCACGCGGCACTCGCGATTGCAGGTGCGTGCACGCTCTTGGCACTGACGCTGTTGGTGGTGCCGTGGGCATTTCGCAAGGCCTCCCGCGCGTCTTCAGAGAACGGCGCAGATACTCAGTCGGCTCTGGCAGCTGTCGACGAAGAGGCGCGAGATGCGATCGACTACTTTGGCGCGGCCAAGGTTCTCGCGACGGCATTCATGTTCGGTTTCAGCGCCGCCAGAAAAATAAGACAATAGTTCGCTCGCTGAGCTGGTCATGACGCAGCATGGAATTCGACAGAACTGGTGCAGCTTTGCCGGTATAGCCAGCGCTTAAGTGCGATCCGAGGCGAACTGCCGAGTTCAGGAAGTTTCGGGCCCTTGCCGCCGGGGCGCGTGGTGGAGAAAGCGAATGCCACAATCAACGGCCCATGACGTCGGTTCACCAGCTTCGCAGATTGCAGTTGGAGCCAGACGCTCCGCCAGCGGGATCAGAACTGCGACGGCTAATATGGTCATTGTGACGGCCTTTACGATCGCGGCGTTGTACTACGGCAAAGCCGTCTTCATTCCGTTGGCCATAGCCGTACTCGTCGCGTTTGTTCTTTCGCCGATCGTCGCCATACTGCGACGGCTCAAGCTTCCCCGGATCGTTGCGGCCCCGACCGTCGTTGTCGCCACGTTCGCACTACTTTTTTCCATCGGTGTCGTCCTTAGCGACCAGATTCGGGATCTCGCAGAGGACTTGCCGCGTTTTGAGTATTCGCTTCGGGAAAAGGTCCGGGCAATCCGCAGCACACTCACTGCAAATCCAGCGATGGAACGTGCTGCCGAGACGCTGAAGGACCTCCAGTCGGAACTCAAGGGTGACGGCGACAAGCAGCAGCCAAAGGCTCCGAGCACCGATTCTTCTCGATTGGCACCGGGTCGTCTGACGCCTGCCGACCCTCCGGCGGCGCAGACGCCAGACACAACACCGATCCCGGTCGAGATCCACTATCCGAATCCGTCTCCTATCGACAACCTATTGTCGCTGCTGAGTCCCCTAATTGAACCAGCGGCAATGTTGGCGATCGTTGTCGTCCTGGTGCTCTTCATGCTGATGCAGAAGGAGGAGCTTCGCGATCGGTTTATTAGGTTGACGGGCGCAACGGACATGCAGCGCGCGACCGCAGCGATGACGGATGCGGGTCAACGGTTGAGCCGCTTCTTCCTGACAATGACCGTCCTCAACGTGGCTTATGGCCTTTTCATCTCGTTGGCGCTGTGGGCACTCGGCGTTCCCGCACCGGTCTTGTGGGGAATTCTCGCGGCGCTGATGCGTTTTGTGCCGATTGTGGGATCGTTCATCGCGGCGGCGTTCCCCGTTGTGCTGGCGGCCGCCGTCACGCCTGGCTGGACGACAATGCTGCTTGCACTGGGCTTGTTCGTCATCAGCGAAGCTCTGATGGGGCAGGTCATCGAGCCGCTGGTGCAAGGTAAGTCAACCGGCCTTTCACCGTTTGCCATCCTGATCGCTACAGCATTCTGGACATTGCTGTGGGGCCCCGTCGGTTTGCTGCTTGCGATACCCATTACGCTTTGCCTTGTGGTGATCGGTCAGCATGTCGACAACCTGAATTTCATTCATGTGATGCTAGGGGACGAACCGGCGTTTTCGTTGCAGGAGCGCTTCTATCAGCGGACGCTGGCGGGAGATGCGACCGAGATCACAGAACTCGCAGAACAACACATCAAGGAGCGACCGCTCAGCTGCTACTATAGCGAGATTGCCATTGGTGCATTGAGATTGGCACAAATCGACGCCGATGGGGCCCTAATCGAGACCGAGCACATGGAACGCATCGAGCGTACTGTGGAGACGATGGTCGACAACCTCTGGGAGTATCCCGACCAGTTCCCCAAGCACACAAAGCAATCGGGAGATGCGGTGGCTGGTGGGGATGATTTGGACGAATACAACGACGTCGACTGTCGCATCATTGGGACTGCTGACCTACCGGTGCTGCAGCAGCATGAATTGGCCGACAGTTGGAGGCAGCCAAATAGTGTGCTGTGCGTGGCGGCACACACGCCTATTGATCGCGCCGCCGCTCATGTCTTGTCACAAGTCCTTTATGCCCATGGGATCAGCGCCGAAGTTGTCGATGGCGGCAATATTCAAGAGCATGGCAGTGAGCACTCGGCAAAACGCGCGCGCTTGATTTGCATTGTTTCTGTCAGCGCGCAGTTGGCACCGACGAGATACTTGGCACGACGCGTTGCCCGGCGGCATAAGGATGCTGCCTTGTTCATCGTCCTGTTGGGCGCAGACGAAGAAAAGGCGGCTGCCTTTGCGGACAGCTATCCAGAAATGTCTGAACGCGTGATCGTCAATTTGCGGGACACCACGAGCCGCATCATCGCGCATGTCAGCAGTTCCAACTTGGCGCGGGCAGATCGGACTGCTCAGATCAGCGTTCTAGCATGACGCCCTTTCACCCGGTCTTTGTGATGGACTGACTGGGCTTTCGCCCGAGCCAGATCCCGGCATGCTATTTCCGGTCCTCGATCAGCGCGCCGGATCATCATCGCTTCTTCGAAAGATCAGCTTTGCCGCGTTGCCGATCTGCCTGAACAGAGAGCGGGCGCCTCTTGTTTTCGGACGCCCCGCTGGGTTCGGAGCCGACTCTACATCAGCGGCATGCTCGTTTGCGGTGCGATCCACTGGCGAAAGTGTCGCCGTCCTTGAGTTTCTCTCTTCAAACTCGTCGGTCTGGCCTGTATGGCGGAGGCGACCGCTGTAGAGATCAATTGCGGCGCGGCCGATTTCGCGCACGTAGGCGTTGTTCAACCGTCGTGCGGCTTCGTTGCGTCCCCAATCGTAGAGTTGACGCGTAAGTTTCTCGCGAAGTTCCTGCGTGATGGCAGTGGCAGGATTCATCAGGCGAATGATGCGCCAGATATCGTAGGCCTTGTCGGC
The DNA here is from genome assembly GCA_020442165.1 of Hyphomicrobiaceae bacterium. GTDB lineage: Bacteria > Pseudomonadota > Alphaproteobacteria > Rhizobiales > Hyphomicrobiaceae > JAEUMD01. The sequence continues at coordinate 4,764 of JAGRKV010000067.1, forward strand.
GACATTTAAGACACCACGCCATCTATAGATGACCAAGATCTGTCCGACCGTAAGGCGGTCGCCAAGCGGTATGTTTTCCCGCACGAACGGACCAAGCTTGGCACTCACCTTGGCTGTCAACGCAAGCAGCTCCGGTAAAGTGAAGCGGTAAAATGGATCCTTGTGATCGGGGTGCATGTGCCGGGCCACGACGTCGATCGTCTTTTTGCCTAGGTCGAGGAACGCGTCACGGCTGTCGATTGTCTGAGGATCGACGGATTCGGATAGTGCAACTACGGCGCGCCACGCGGCCGCCTCACGTGCAGTCTGCTCAGGCATTGTGGTATCGACGGCAGGGACGACGATCGGTCGATTTTGGAATGCTTCGCGCAGAACCCACCGTTCGGCAGAAAAGGCGATCGCCGTCGTGCCAAATGCCGCAGCAGACCAATACAGCAAGTATCCGTTTTGCCAGAGCCAGAGGGAACCGAGCACAACAAGTGAGAGGATCGGGAGCGCCAGCGCTATTCCGAACATAAGGAACCGCAAGTACCTCAGTGCGGGCGTTGATCGAGGCGTACGTGGCACCTTTGCAGGTTTACCCATTGATGTGCTCTTATTCTGTTGCCGCTGACTTTTTGCAGGTGTTGGCACGTGGAACGCGGGAAAGTCGCCTTGTTCATTGTTCTATTCTCTGGCCGTTGCGCCACGAATGGTTGCCCTGTGTGACTGGAGCGGAGTTACGAATACCCAATCGGGTTGGTGATAGTGGATGTGCCTTCGCACTCAGTGCCGGCCGCCCCATCTGCATCACTGTCACATTGTTAGGTTGGGTCGACACCGTTGTTCGATCGCACGACAGGCGTGGCGTCGGCACCAACGTTGGATAACGCGCAACTTGGGGCTGAAGTTCCGCTGCTCCACCCAATCGATAACAGCGCGGCGCGCGGGTGCGCGTGGCGAACATGAAGTCCACGCCGTGTCTTTTCGTGATTGTGGGAACTCGTTCGAGGGCCGGGCGTTTATTCGCCAAGGTCAGCAAGTGGCGCTGACACCCTCAACGAAGAAAGGACAACGCATGTTTGGATGGGCAATTTTCTTCCTTCTCGTCGCGCTGGTCGC
>JAGRKV010000068.1 GCA_020442165.1 Hyphomicrobiaceae bacterium
CCCGCCGCAAGGCGCAGCTTCACCCTCACGCAAGGTGATGGTTCGCGCATACCGCTCGGCCTGATCTATGGCTGCCGAGACGTTTTTGCGGGCGCGTTTTGCTTCGACCGTGCCCAGGCACTCCAGGCCCACAAACAGCGCGTAGTCCGACGGTCCGCTTTGCGTCGGCCATTCGGCAATCGCCATGGCCCGGCCTTTGACAGGGCGCGCGCCCTTGCTGTAGCGCATGATCTGGGTATCGACGTCCCAGCCGCGTGCACGAAGCTGCTCGTCAATGAGAGAACGGGTTGCCGCTTCATCAAGATCAATCGCGAGGGCCGCGCGGTCGGATTTTTCGCGCAGGGTGCGCTGCTGCTCTGCGGTCGCTTGCGCGGCAGCGGCCTGTAGCGCCGAAAGTCCCGCAACTGCCTCGTTCTTTCGCTCTTCGGCTTCCTGCGCGAGCTGCTCCCAAACCGAGCGCTCATCGGCCATCCGCTTAGCCCGTTCCTCGGCGCTTTCGCGGGCAAGGGATGCTTCCTGTGCCTCTTCCCGTGCTTTGGCGGCTGAATCAAGAAGCGCGGTCCGTTCGGCGCGCAGGCGTTCGAGTTCCTCGATCAGGTCAACCGGCGCTGTCTCCGGGCGAGCCGGTGGCCGGAACGGACCGGGTTTGAAGGCGATATCCTGGCCGAACGTACGATGAAACCAGATCGCTAGCTGCCGGGCGATCTTCAGGGTGGTCAGAGCTTCCCGGTGGTCGCCATGATGGTCATGCGCAGCACGGTTCCCGGCAATGCGCAGTTGATGAAAGAGGTCGAGAAGATCGGCAGGAACAGCACGCTCGAATTTCAGGCGGCGCAGAAGATCGGATTGGGGCTCATCGGCTTGGGGCAATAACCCGTTACGCGCGGCGACCTGACGCGCCAGCTCCTCGCCGAACTGACGCAGTTTGATCAGGCACGTATTCGGATCGTCAGGGAAGTATCTCTCGGCCAGCGCTCCAAAACGCACGAGCCGGGCCTCGTATGCGGCAAGAAACTCGAAGTTGAGAGATTCGATCTCGTTCGGCATGAAATCCTCAGGTGCCTTCCCTGCTGTGAACCACTGATTGTTTTGGATTGCTGTCCTTGGACGTCAACCTGTCATATTCCTCAATCGAAAGAACCACGACGACTGCTCGCCCGTGTTTTTCGATAACAACCGGCTCAGCACGTGCCGTATCCAGGAGCAGACCAAAACCGTTCTTGGCGTCCTTAGCGGAGATGTGCTTCATCGTCGATTCCTGAGTAGCCATAATGGATATAATGGCCAAAACGTCGCGGAGAGGCAAGATCGGTTTGCGATGCAACATACCTGAGTCATTCACATGGATATTCAGCGCACGAAGCACCGTTTGCCCGTCTCCAGGGGCGGAACTCTCGGGCGTGATCCAGCGGCGAAATGCTGGCGGGTTCCAACCGGCGGATGGTTGGTTGAGGGGATTGCACAAGGGGGAGCCAACATCCCCCTTTGCTGCATGGTTCAGTCCAGATGGAGAGGCACGTCTCCAAGCTCTGGTCGATGGGAAGGTTCCAAGGAAGGGCAGCGCGAATGCTCCCCTCCTTGGCCTCCATGGAATGGTCTGGGTGTCGGGGCACGAAGGCCCTGACTGGCGGGTGTCGGGGGCCAATACCCTGACGA
>JAGRKV010000069.1 GCA_020442165.1 Hyphomicrobiaceae bacterium
AACGTGACAATGCGGAAATGGACTGGAGGTCGCTTTGACATTGCCGAGTAACACTTCACCGTGACGTTATGCGTCGTTATACGGTGGCGCGGGCAGGAGCGAACAAGCACCGACCTGACAACACCAATTCCGAATGAAGGTTGCCGAAATGTCCGCTGCGCCACTTATCCATGACTTTGCAGCATACCTACACACATATGGTGCCGTAGCGCTTTTTGTGACAATTCTGCTGGAAGCAGCAGGCTTGCCTATGCCCGGTGAATCGGCGCTTGTTTCAGCGGTGGTTCTGGCCATGTCGGGCCAGCTCCAATTGTCGCACGTGTTCGTCGCCGCGCTTGCAGGAGCCATTGCTGGTGACAACATCGGATATGCCGCAGGCCGGTATGCCGGTCGCGGGGCCATCGTTCGCGTTAGTAGCCGGTTCGGCATCACGACCGAAAGGCTGGAACAGACCGAGGGCCTGCTGCGACGGTGGGGACCTTGGCTGATTGTAATCGCGCGCTTCTTTCCCGTGTTGCGCCAAATCGGAGGCCTTGGAGCGGGCTCCATCGGCATGTCCTGGCCCCGCTTCCTTGCGGCAAACACTGCCGGCGCATTTGCCTGGGTGTCAATGTGGATTGCCACTGTCTGGATCCTCGACCCGTTGGTGCCGGAACTCGCCCGGGCCTGGGACGGTTCACTTAGCCACAAGATGTTGATCGTTGTTTCTGCGCTCGTCTTGCTCGGCGTCGTCGCACTGGTCGCACGCAAGCTGCTTCGCAGCATCGCTGGTTGAGCGCAGCCTCACAGGCGGTGCAATTGCACCAGCGCCCGTCAGCGCATCCCAGATGAATGGCAATTCGAACCAGATAATCAATGAGTTAACGCCTTGGCACGGGTGCGGCTCAAGAATTGGTAGTCGCTGACCGCCACGACGGCCGCCTCGCCGACTTGAGCACAGGAGCACACGGCCATGACAGTTGAACAATCCCAAGAGAACGCCATCGTCGCGATTTTCGACACACACCATGCCGCCGAAGACGCCGTGAAGGAGCTGCAGCGGTCGGGCTTCGACATGAAGAAGCTGTCGATCGTCGGCAAGGGCTACTACACCGAGGAGCATCCGGTCGGCTTCTACACGACCGGCGAGCGCATCAAGTACTGGGGCGGCAACGGCGCTCTGTGGGGTGGCCTTTGGGGCATGCTGTTCGGCGCGGCCTTCTTCTGGGTCCCAGGCATTGGCCCATTGGCGATCGGCGGGCCACTGGTCGCACTCCTGGTCGGAGCACTGGAAGGCGCCGCGATTGTCGGCGGCATCTCCGCCCTTGGCGCCGCGCTTGCCAGCATCGGCATGTCGAAGGAAAGCATCATCCGCTTCGAAACGGCGATCAAGGCCGACAAGTTCGTCGTCATCGCCCACGCCGCCGCCGGAGAAGTCACCAAGGCGCGTCAGATCATTGAACGCGCCAAGGCGAACTCCGTCGAAGTCCTGAGTAACGCTGCGTGACGCACCGCCACATCCCCCGCCCAAACCTGTACTGGACGGCATTGATGGAGTCCAAAGTCATGAAAACAACAGCTGAACGCGACACTCGCAAGAACAGCGGTGCCAACAGAGAAACAACTGTCGAGCACTGGGACGGCACATATGACTACACCTCGCGAGAGGTGGTCGCGGTACTTCCCGACGAGAAATCGCTCGATGCTGCAATCGATACCCTGTTCTCTCGCGGCATCGATCGCGCCCAGATCAGCGTGCTGGCCGAAAGTGCGATGCTTCCCCGGTCCGTGACCGCACTGGAAGACGATCCCGTGGCACCACTCGGCGCCTATATGTCACCCAGTTCCCGCACCGAAATCGAGGCAGCCTCTGTGGGGCTTCCGGTTTTTGTTGCCAGTGTCGGCAGCTATGCCCTCGTCCTTGCATCGGGCGGCTCGCTGGCTGTCGCGCTGTCAGCGCTGCTCCTGTCGGGTGCCGTCGGTGGTGGCATCGGCGGTCTGCTGGCCCACACCATTGCGAAGCACCACACTCGTTCCATCGCCGGACAGATCGCATCC
>JAGRKV010000008.1 GCA_020442165.1 Hyphomicrobiaceae bacterium
ACAAGGCGCGGCGCCTGTGGTGGCGGATCAAGCAGAAGTACGGCAACAAGATTTCATGGGCGGACCTCTACATCCTCGCCGCCAACGTCGCCATCGAGTCGATGGGCGGGAAGACGTTCGGCTTCGGCGGCGGACGCGAGGACATCTGGGAGCCTGAAGAAGACATCTACTGGGGTGCTGAAAGCGAGTGGCTGGCGACCAGCGACAAGGCCAACAGCCGCTACTCGGGTGAGCGCGATCTGGAGAACCCGCTTGCCGCCGTGCAGATGGGCCTCATCTACGTCAACCCGGAAGGACCGGACGGCAAGCCTGATCCGATCGCATCGGGCCGCGACGTGCGCGAGACGTTCAAGCGCATGGCGATGAACGACTACGAGACCGTGGCGCTGACGGCTGGCGGCCACACCTTCGGCAAGTGTCATGGCGCGGCTTCCGCATCCCATTGCGGTCCGGCTCCAGAGGCTGCCGGCCTTGAGACGATGGGCTTTGGCTGGATGAGCACGTACGCTTCGGGCAAGGGCGGCGATGCGATCACGTCGGGTCTGGAGGGCTCATGGACCACCAACCCGACCCGTTGGGACATGGGCTATTTCGACGTGCTGTTCGGCAACGAATGGGAACAGGAAAAGAGCCCCGCTGGCGCATCGCAGTGGACCACCAAGACGCACACCGACGCCAACATGGCGCCGGCCGCGAACGATGCGTCCAAGAAGGTGCCGATCATCATGACGGATGCCGACATGGCGATGCGGATGGATCCGGCGTACGAGAAGATCTCGCGTCACTTCCACAAGAATCCTGAAGAGTTCGCCGATGCCTTCGCGCGCGCCTGGTTCAAGCTTACCCATCGCGACATGGGGCCGAAGGCGCGCTACCTCGGACCTGAAGTCCCAGGCGAGGACCTGATCTGGCAGGATCCCATTCCCGCCGTCGATCATCCGCTGGTCGATGCAAAGGACGTTGCCGATCTCAAGGCCAAGATCCTCGCTTCGGGACTTTCCATTGCCGATCTCGTCTCGGCGGCGTGGGCTTCAGCCTCGACGTTCCGCGGCTCGGATTATCGCGGTGGCGCCAATGGTGCGCGCGTCAGGCTTGCGCCCCAGAAGGACTGGGAAGCCAACGAGCCCGCCAAGCTCGCCAAGGTGCTTGCCGCGCTGGAAGGCATCCAGAAGGCCTTCAATGCCGCGGCGTCGGGCGGCAAGAAAGTATCGCTCGCAGACCTCATCGTGCTGGGCGGTGGCGCTGCCATCGAACAGGCGGCGAAGGCTGGCGGGCACGCCATCGAGGTGCCCTTCGCGGCTGGCCGCATGGATGCATCGCAAGAGCAGACGGATGCTGAATCGTTCGAGCCGATGGAGCCCGAGGCTGACGGCTTCCGCAACTTCGCCAAGAAGGACTATGCGTTCTCGGCGGAGGAAATGCTGATCGACCGGGCGCAGCTCTTGAAGCTGTCGGCGCCGCAGATGACCGCGCTGATCGGCGGCCTGCGCGTTCTTGGCACCAACCACGGTGGCACCAAACATGGTGTCTTCACTGACAAGCCCGGTACGCTCAGCAACGACTTCTTCGTCAACCTTGTCGACATGGGCGTCGAGTGGAAGCCCTCTGCCGACGATCCAAACCTGTTTGAGGCGCGCTGCCGCAAGACGGGGGCGGTGAAGTTCACCGGTACGCGAGTGGACCTGGTGTTCGGCGCCAACTCGCAGCTGCGCGCCATCTCAGAGGTCTACGCCCAGGCGGACGCCAAGGAGAAGTTCGTGAAGGACTTCGTCGCGGCCTGGACAAAGGTGATGAACGCAGACCGCTTCGATCTGGGTTGAGCGGTACGGGAGCGCTTCGAGAACCAAGCCACAATACAAACAACAAATATGGAGCAGAGGAGAGACCCTATGAATACCTTCAAAGGAAAAGTCCTTGAGGTCGAATATGACCCGGGCAAATGCTCTCACGCAGGTGAGTGCGTGCGTGGACTTCCGCTGGTGTTCGACTCCAGTCGCACGCCGTGGATTGATCCCGACAAGGCAGACGCCGATGCGGTTCGCGCCCAGGTCGCCAAATGCCCTTCCGGTGCGCTCACGGTCAGAAACTCGTCAAGCTAGGTTGCGGGCACCGTGGTGCAGCCTATGCATGTGGTGCAGCGGGATTATTCGCGCATCAAGCCAACTTTGGAGCGTTTGCGGACCGGATAAAAAAAAGCGCCAATCGTGAGTTAGCGTAGATAGTTGGAGATTCCCCCCTGCCCGCAGTGTTGCCAGTTTTCGGGACAGCTTAATGTTGTTCCGCCGGTTGGCAGCGCTGCGGGCATTTTTTGCCGGTGGTCTTTGGCGCGGATCTTTCTGGTCTAGCGAGGCGTCGCCAAATGCACCTTCCCGGGGATGTTCTTCAGATCTATTCGGTGGTGTGTTCAGCCGCCGGCAACAGGGGGCCAAACGGCAACAGCGTCGTCAGTCTTGAGGCAAAGGCCGGTGCGTGCTTTGGGCGATTGATACACGCCGTTGACCAGGACGAGATGGCAAGCTTCTCGCGGCATCTTATGAGCGTCGAGAAGTTGCTCGACCGTCGTGCCATCCAGAACGTGGACGTGAGCTTCGTTACGTTGGTGGCCATCGGGAAGGTATGCGGCCAACGAGGCATATAACTTCAGGGTAATGGGGATTGGGGCGGACATCTTGCGCACCTGTTGCATCTGAAGGACTTGCCGCGTGGATCGCCTATCAGCTGTGAGCAAATTTCAGGGTGTCGTGAATCCACCGATACGTCGAAGCAACGGGAACGAATATCTCTCGCTCCGTACCTCGCCTGTCTTCAAACTTGACGCAGCACATCGCGGGTTCGGAGTTCGAGTACGAGATTTCGGTAGGTCCAATTTGCAGATCGTATGCAGCTTCCTTAATGAGGGACAGCGTCTCGGATTTGCTGGTTGAACTGGTCATTGCTGCTGGGCCTTCTTGATTTGAGGTTCAGTCGTTGGTCGCTTGAGTGAGCGCAACCGATGAACGGGACACCAACAGCAATTTCTTCCGGGGAAGTGTTGCTCTTCTTTTCAGAGCGATGGTGTCCACACGCTCCTGTCAGCATTCTTATCGTGGCTGCCGGTCTAACGGCATCCGGCTGAGAGGGCGCCACCCTTCTTTGGAAATTTTAGCCTAGTGGCAGTGAGAAACTAAGCCTGCAAGAGTACTTGCTGGCCACCGTAGAATTACGTCGTTGCGTTCTGCCGCGGCGGTCAACCCGTGGCCGTCGTGGGGTCGATCATCTTGCGGATTTCCGAGATCGTGGTCGCAGGAAAACCGCTGATTTCGGCGTGTTTTCTGATGATGTCTTCGTTCTCCGCCAGATAGACGCAAAACGTCTTGTCTCCGGCCACGTAGCTCTCGACCCACTGGATGCCAGCACCCAGTTGCCGCAGGACGTCATTCGATTTCGCAGCGGCCTCGCGCAGCTGCTGTCGTTCAAACGAACCGACCTCGGGAATGGCGCGTTCGATAATGTACTTGCGCATTGCTGTTTTCCTTATCGATAGGAATTGATGTTCTGGCGTGATGGCCTAGAGCGCCCGCCAAGCCGCAAACGCGCAGGTGTTCCCTGCGCGCTTTAGTGACTGTTCGGATGGCAGTGCCGCTAGTGCTTTTCCGTGGCGTCAACCGGCCCCTCGAAGGCGATGAACAGAATGCAGGGTTCACCGGTATCGACGCATTGGCCCTTATGCGCCAGTCCTGGTGGGCCGTAGGCATACATGCCCGGCTTGAGCGTCACCTCATCCTGGCCGTCATATGTAATCTTCAGTTCGCCCGACACGAGAACCATGCGCTCAGCTGAGGTGTGCGAATGATATGGCAGCACCGCGCCCTTGGGCATCTTGAAGAAGAGATCCGAGTTAGGCTGTTTGGGATCGCCGTTGAGAACGCCGATCTGACAGCCAGTTGGGAAAAATGGCGGGCAGTTGCCCCATTTGATATTTGCGTCAGATGTGGGTATCGCGAGTGCTTTGGTCGACCTGTCTGCCGACGCGGCGGGCGCAAACAGCATTAGCATGGCCAAGGATAAAGCGACTTTGCGGATCATTGGGACCTCCCAGAATTATTGCTCGTGATCGCAGCGTTCGAGGCCGCGACAAGAGAAGGTAGGAATTTGATCTGGATGCCGTCTAGCGAGCCAAACACGGAGGAAGCGCGTAAATCTACGCACAAGCCCGGCGGTGGATCGTGGATGCACAGTGGAGCGTGCTTTTGATCTGGTAGATCAAACGGTGCAGCATTCGCACTAGGTATCAGGGGATAAGTGACGCATCCAAGCCGATCAGAAACACCGGCTCGACTTGGTAGGATCGGCGCAGGTACAATTCATCCCGGGTGCGGCCACAGTTGAAAAGTGGGCTATGAACTACATGGCTGTCCGGAAGATCATCCACATCGACATGGATGCTTTTTATGCGTCGGTCGAGCAGCGGGATAATCCCCATCTTCGCGGCAGGCCGGTGGCGGTGGGCCACCCGGCGAAACGAGGTGTGGTGGCCGCGGCCAGTTACGAGGCGCGGCGGTTCGGCGTTCGATCGGCCATGCCTTCAACGACGGCACTCCGGCAATGTCCCGAACTCGTGTTCGTTCCGCCACGTTTCGAAATTTATCGTGCGGTTTCCCGGCAGATCCGAGGCATCTTCGAAGATTATACGGCGTTGATCGAACCATTGTCGCTTGATGAAGCCTATCTCGATGTGTCGGAGAATCTGTCTGCGCTCCCCACCGCATCGGCCACTGCAAAAGCGATACGTGCCCGCATCCTGGCGGAGACGGGCCTCACGGCATCAGCGGGCATTTCCTACAACAAATTTCTGGCCAAGCTGGCGTCGGATCATCGAAAGCCCAACGGCCAGTTTGTCATCACGCCCGAGATGGGGCCTGCGTTCATTGAAGGGTTGGCGGTCAGGGACTTTCACGGGGTAGGTCCCGTGACCGCCGACAAGATGAAGTCGCTTGGCATTCATACTGGCGCGGACCTGCGCATGCAGTCGCTCGTGTTTCTGCAACGGCACTTCGGCAAAAGCGGTGCGTGGTACTACGCAATTGCACGAGGTGAAGATGAACGCCCCGTGAGGCCGGACCGGCAACGCAAGTCCTCCGGTTCGGAGACGACATTCAATGAGGACCTCACGTGTCCGGCCGCCATCGAGGAAGGCGTCAAAGCCATGGCGGACGACGTGTGGGGTTGGTGTGAAAAGCATCAGGTGTTCGGGCAAACTGTAACCGTCAAGGTTAAGTATGCCGACTTCAAGCAAGTGACCCGCAGCCGGACCTTTGAGACTCCAGTTGCAACGCGCGAGCGGTTACATGAGGTCAGCGTTTCGCTACTAGCAGATACAATCTTTCCGGCGACGAAGGGTGTTCGCCTGGTCGGGGTAACCATTTCCAAGCTCTGCACAAAGCTGCCTGAACAGCAGCTCGATCTTGGTCTCGATCCGGCAAGGTCGGGTAATTGAATTTGTTCGGCTCAGTCATATTGTCGAGTGCATTGGCCTGCTCGGCCAAAGTCAGGTTAACGTGAGCGGTCCCCTTTGCCACTTGACGGCGGAGTTGGGTTCTGGTCCCTTCCCAGGATGGTGAAGTTCCGCCAATTGATCGCCCTGATGGTTACCGCTGCGCTCGTATGGCTGAGCGTGGCGGGGAGCGTTATTGCGGCGTCAGCGCCTGACGCCAAACAAGCAGGGCACTGGCAGCACCATACGCGCACCTTGCAGGCGAAGAAGTCGAGCCGTCACGCACATCACGCACCATCGCATGACGCGCAGCAAACCGGGCAACATGCTCAGGGTGGCCAGCCGCCGGATCGTGATTGTGCGGCTGCATGTTTGGATGTCGTTGCCGCTAAGCTTGCACCGTCGATCGTGATCGTGAAGGCGCCGGAAGCACCGGTTGTCTCACTCTCGTTTCACGCTGCTGCGACGGCGATCGATCCGCAGCTCGTTACCCGTCTGGCTTACTGGCCTGCCGCGCCACCTGATGGCTGGAACGATGCGGGATCCGGCGGTGCGGGCGTCCTCGCGCGCTATTCCCACCTGAGGATTTGATCTCCTGAAGAACTGCGCCACGGCCGCTTCGGCGGCTTGTGGGCTTTTGCGCGCCGGATGTCTCTGGTGCGATGGGTTCTACAGGAGATCTCGACATGCCCCGTCATCCAATCGTCGTTGCGTTTGCGACCATTTTCGTCGCGGTAGCCGCAAATGTTTGCCTGCCTCTGCTAGGCGGCACCGCAACAAGCGTGCTGGCTGCCCAACCGGACGCGGGAGGCAAGGTGCAGAAATGGACCTGCCCGATGCACCCGCACTATATCGCCGAGGCGTCGGGGACCTGTCCCATATGCGGTATGGATCTGGTCAAGCTCGATAGTGGCGGCAGCGAGGAGGCTGCGACAGGGCCCGGTCGCACGGCGATCTCGATCGCACCAGAGACGCTGCAAACCATGGGCGTGCGGCTGGCGAAGGCGGAAATGTCGAGCTTCGGCCGCATCATCCGCAGTTACGGAATTGTTGCCGACAATGAGCGACTGCAAACGGAATTGACGGCACGCCTTGAAGGCTGGATCGAGGAATTGAAGATCCGTGCGGTGGGCGACGAGGTCCGGGAAGGTGACCTCCTCTTCACGCTCTATGCGCCAGAGTTTGCGGTATCGCAGCGCGACTACCTCGATGCCCTGAAGGGACGCGATCGCACACGCATCGAGTCGGTGAAAACGCGGTTGCGCGCTTTCGGCATGCAGGAACCCGCCATCAAGGAGCTTGTCAGCAAGGGCGCCGTTCTCGAATTCGTGCCCTACTATGCTGACCGCACGGGCACCGTTGCCATGATCGACTTGCGGCCGGGCAGCTATGTCAAGCGTGGCACCATGCTGACCCGGATTCAGGACTACTCCCAGGTCTGGCTGATGGTGTCGGTACCCGAAAAGGACCTGAGCTTCGTATCGGTCGGCACACCGGCGCGGATCACCTTTCCCAACCTTCCCGGCCGCGAGCTCCTGTCGAAGGTGGAATATGTCTATCCGACGGTCGATGCAAAGACGCGAACGGGTAAGGTGCGTCTCGTGCTCGATAACGCCGACGGTCAGCTCCGTCCGGGGGCTTATGCCGATGTCGCCTTCGAGGTTGCAACGGAGCAGCGGCTTTCGGTTCCCACCGAGTCGATCCTCATGAGCGGCGGTGGACGATATGTCGTCGCTTCCCTCGGCAACGGGCGCTTTGAACCGCGCGCTGTCTCCACCGGTCTGTCATCGGGTTTGTGGACAGAGATTTCAGGTGAGATCCAGCCCGGCGAGGAGATCGTCGTCTCGGGCCAGTTCCTGATCGATTCGGAAAGCGCGCTCAGAGAGAGCTTCCGTAAGCTGGAGCGGCTTCAATTGCCGCTGTCGGTTCTGAAGCTGACCGAAGGGCAGTACGCCATGGTCGATCATTTCGTCGATGCCGCACTCTATCTGCATGAGGCGTTGACCGATGGCTATGACATCGATCCCAAAGTTCTCGCGCCTGCGATCGACGTGAAAACGCTGCTGTGGCCGGCGTTTCAGCACACCAAGCTCGCGTTCATCATGCAGGACAGCGTCAAGGCGCTTGAAAAGGCGCAACTGGCGCGCACGTCAACCGAGGTGCAGGCCGCTCTGGCCAATCTGGTCACCGCCATGCGGCCGTGGCTGCTGGAGGGTGCGCCACGGCACTACGCGGAAAAGAAGCTCGCACTCTACCAGCAGGCCAACGGTGGCCGCATGTGGCTGCAGATGGCCGGCAAGCCGCTCAATCCCTACGGGCAAGGTGAGGCCGAGCTGACGGCATGGCCGGAGCAAGCAGCGGGTCAGCAACCCACGCCAGAAGTTTCCGGAGTGAAGGGCGATCCGCCTGCCGCTGCCGCGACGGGCCACCATCAGCACTGATCGCGCAGCATCGCTCAAGGGATTAACGCAATGTCTCATGCTCCGCAGGATTTCACGGGCAAGGATCCGACGCGATCGGGCGTCGCCGGGCTCATCGAGTGGTCGATTTCCAACCAGCTGCTGGTACTTGTTGGTGCCGTGGCGCTCATCGCGGCGGGCTGGCTGGCGATCCAGCGGACACCGCTCGACGCCATTCCAGATATGTCTGACACGCAGGTCATCATCCGCACCGAATTCGCCGGGCAATCGCCGCAGATCGTCGAGGATCTCGTTACCTATCCGCTTTCGACCACGGTGCTGGGGCTGCCGAAGACAACAGCGGTACGCGGCTACTCGATGTTCGGCACCAGCTTCGTCTATGTCATCTTCCAGGATGGTGTCGACCAGTACTGGGCGCGCTCGCGCGTCATCGAGGCGCTGTCGAAAGTTTCGGGCACGCTGCCGGCCAATGCCGCACCGCAGATCGGTCCCGATGCAACTGGCGTTGGCTGGGTCTACCAGTATGCGCTCATCGACAAGACCGGCCGCCACGATCTTGCCCAGCTGCGCTCGCTCCAGGACTGGTTCTTGAAGTTTGAACTGGCCACGGTGCCCGGTGTTTCGGAGGTTGCATCGGTCGGCGGGTTCGTGAAGGAGTATCAGGTGCTGGTCGATCCCAATCGGCTCAGGGCCTACAACATTCCAATATCGCGCATCAGCCAGGCCGTTCGTGCCGCATCGAGCGATGTTGGCGGGCGTGTCATCGAACAGGCCGAAACGGAATTGATGATCCGTTCGTCGGGCTACATCAGGAACCTCGATCAATTGCGAAATGTCGTCGTCTTTTCAGATGCCGGCACGCCCGTTCTGCTGTCGGATGTTGCAAACGTCGTCGAGGGACCGGAGTTGCGGCGCGGTGTCGTCGAGCTGGACGGCAAGGGCGAGGTCGTCGGCGGCATCATCGTGATGCGCTCGGGCGAGAATGCGCTCAACGTGATCGATGCCGTGAAACGCAAGATCGAGACTTTACGGCGTTCACTGCCCGAAGGCGTCGAAATCACGACGGTCTATGACCGCGCTCCGCTGATCCGCGGCGCCGTCGATTATCTCAACACCAAGCTGATCGAGGAAGGCATTGCGGTTGCGATCGTCTGCCTGATTTTCCTGCTGCACGTCCGGTCGGCTTTCGTTGCAATCATCACGTTGCCGCTGGGCGTGCTTGGCGCTTTCCTCGTCATGTCGCTGCAGGGCATCACCGCGAACATCATGTCGCTTGGCGGCATAGCGATCGCCATCGGCGCGATGGTCGATGCATCCATCGTGATGGTCGAGAACGCACATCGCAAACTCGCAGACCTTCCGTCCGGTGAGGCAGAGAATCCTCAAAGCCGCCGTGCCGCCATTCTCCTGGCTGCAAAGGAAGTGGGGCCGGGGCTGTTTTTCTCGCTCCTCATCATTACAGTGTCGTTCCTGCCGGTCCTCGCCTTGACGGGGCAGAGCTATCGGCTATTCGCACCGCTTGCATTCACCAAGACCTATGCGATGGCTTTTGCGGCGTTGCTTTCGGTGACACTGGTGCCGGTGTTGATGCTTTGGCTCATTCGCGGCCGTATCGTGCCAGAGGAGCGCAATCCGCTGAACCGGCTGTTCGTTGCGGTCTATCGTCCACTGCTGCTCGGTTCCTTGAAGGCGCGCTGGCTGGTGCTGGCCTTGACGCTTGCCGCGATAACATCCGTCGCCTTGCCGTTGTCGCGGCTGGGTTCGGAGTTCATGCCGGCGCTCTATGAGGGCGAGCTGCTCTACATGCCAACGACGCTGCCAAGTGTTTCCATCACGAAGGCCAAGGAGATCCTGTCGCAGACAAATCGGCTGATCGGCACGGTGCCCGAGGTCGAGCGTGTCTTCGGGAAGCTCGGGCGCGCGGATACGGCGACCGATCCGGCACCGATCTCGATGATCGAGACCTGGATCCGGCTGAAGCCGAAAACCGAGTGGCGGCCAGGCATGACCATCGATAAGCTCATTGCGGAACTCGACCAGCGCAACAAGCTGCCCGGGCTTGTCAATTCCTGGGGCTATCCGATCAAGATCCGGATGGACATGATCTCGACGGGTATCCGCACGCCGGTCGGCATCAAGATTTCGGGCGATGATCTGGCAACCATCGAGCGTGTGGCACTGTCGGTCGAATCCGCGGTCAAGAAGGTGCCGGGCACGCGGTCGGCGTTTGCGGATCGCGTGCAAGGAGGTCGATATATCGAGATACGTCCCAACAGGCGCGAGCTGGCGCGACGCAATATCGATCTGGCCATCTTCCAGTCGGTAATCCAGACAGCGCTCGGCGGCATGAAATTGACCGAGTCCGTCCAGGGGCGCGAGCGCTACGACATCATCCTGCGCTACGACCGGCCGTTTAGAGAGGCGACTAGCCAGCTCGGGGAAATCCTGGTTCCGACGCCCGAGGGCCAGCACATTCCGCTGGCGGAATTGGCTGACATCGAAATCGTCGACGGGCCGCCGATGGTCAAATCCGAGAATGCGCGGCTCACTGGATGGGTGTTCGTCGACATTGCCGGACGTGACATCGGCAGCTTCGTCGCGGAAGCGCAAAAGGAGATTGCGGAGACCGTAGACCTGCCACCTGGATATGCAATCACATGGTCAGGTCAGTTCGAGCAGATGCTGGAGGCGCGAAAGCGTCTCGCGATCGCGGTGCCGAGCGTCATCGCCATCATCTTCGTTCTCCTGATGCTGCATTTCGGCAAACTCGACCGCACCTTGATTATCATGCTGTCGCTGCCGTTCGGACTCATCGGAGGACTGTGGGCGGTTTATCTCGCAGGCTATGATATGTCAGTTGCCGTTGCCGTCGGCTTCATTGCGCTCGGCGGCATCGCGGTGGAGACCGCCCTTGTCATGCTTCTTTACATCGACAATCAGGTGCGCGCGCATCCGCCGGCCTCGCGAAAGGAGCTGACTGAGGCCATCGTTGCTGGTGCTGTCATGCGCGTTCGGCCGAAGCTCATGACGGTGGCTGTCATCGTCGCCGGCCTATTGCCGATCTTCTTTACCGATGGGCTTGGTTCCGACGTCACGCGCCGCATTGCGCTGCCGATGGTTGGCGGCATGGTTTCGACGACCGTGCTTACCTTGATCGTGATTCCCGTCATCTATCTGATCTGGGAATCCCGGCACTACAAGGATAACGCTGACGGAGAGGAAGCCAGTGCAACTCCGGCAATCGCCGAAATGCCCTCGGCATGACAACTTGATAAATCACAACCACTGAAGCACTCAAACCGAAAGGAACGCACGCATCATGCTCAAGATTCTCATGGCAACCGCTACGCTCGCTGTCGGCGCATGCCTGTTCGTGACCGGTGTGGACGCGGCCGAGATGGATCATGGAAAAATGGACCACGGCACGATGGATCACGGGAAGCCGGATCACAGCCAGATGGACCATTCGAAGATGGACCACGGCAACATGAACCATGAGGCCAAGCCTGGCGCCACGGAGGCGCAAGGGGTTGGTGTCATCAACACCATCGACGGCGCCAAGAAGCAGGTCAACCTCACGCACGAGCCAATGCCAGAGCTGGGCTGGCCGTCGATGACAATGGATCTGCCGGTTACCGGGAAGGTCGATCTCGATGGCGTCAAGGCCGGAGACAAGGTGACGTTCCGGCTGAAGCTCGGTCGCGACAAGGTCTATCGCATCATGGAGATGTCGCAGTCGAAGGCGCCCTGAGGCTTTCGGCGGAAGCGGGCGCAAGCATGTGTTGAATGGCGCGGAATCAGGAAAGTGAGGCGCGGGAGCATAATTCCTCGCCGGGGAGAAAATGCTTCCGCTTCTTTCCTGTCACTCTACCAACTTGCCGCTGCTTTCCGCGCCGTTCATCTGCCGTTGCCGGATTTCCTCATTTTGGCCGTTTGCCAAGCCAGTTTCCGCCCGATCGGCGGCATAACGTGCCCTTGATTTTCAAGGAGGAGATATGCCGTCATGACGATATTCCGACACGGCTGTGCCATGGTTGCCCGCGCATTGGGTCTAGCAGCAATGCTGCCTGCCGCAGCCGCAATGCTCACGACATCTGTCGCCGCTCTCGAGGTCGATGCCCAACTCGGCCAGTCGGTGCTGCCCACCGGTCAATCCGGCAAGGTCTATCTCAGACTGTCGCTTAAAGGGCAGCCGATTGCCTCGCGAACCAAGCGGCCGCCGGTCAACATCGCATTGGTGCTCGACCGTTCCGGCTCCATGAAAGGTGAGCGGATCGCCTCTGCAAAGGCCGCGGCCAGGGCAGCGCTGGAACGTCTTGCTCCCGATGATGTCGTTGCGCTCGTCGCCTACAACCATGAGGTCGATATTCTACGGCCGGCGTCTCCGCTTGGATCGGAGCATGCGCTGCAGGCCGCGATCAACCGGTTGGAGGCGGATGGCCGCACGGCGCTGCATTCAGGCGTTGTGGCCGGTGCCAAGGAGGTGGAGCGCTATCTCGATGAAACGAAGGTGAACCGCGTCATCCTGCTGTCTGACGGACTGGCCAACGTCGGTCCTTCGTCTCCGCGCGAGCTTGCGGAGCTTGGGCGCAAGCTGGGTGCGAAAGGCATATCGGTCACGACAATCGGTCTCGGCCTCGACTACAACGAGGACCTGATGAGCCGGCTTGCCGCGTCGAGCGATGGCAATCACGCCTTCGTGGAAGACCCCGAAGACCTCAGCGGCATTTTCGCATCCGAGTTCGGCGATGCACTGTCGATCACAGCCAAGGACATCGAAATCATCATTGAGTGCAAGGTTGGCTACAAGCCGGTGCGCGTGCTCGGACGCGAAGCTGCCATCGACGGCAATCGTATCCGTATGAAGCTCAACCAGCTCCAGGGCTCCAACGAACGCTACTTCGTCGTCGAGATTGAATCGCCGGACGTGAAGAAGGAAGGCGATGTCGAGATCGCGAGTGTCTCCATCGACTACCTGGATCTGGCATCGGGTGGCCGCAAACAGGCGGACGTCAGGGCCACGGGCCGCTACTCCGCGTCAACGGACGAGGCCTCGAAAAGCATCAACAAGTCGGTGATGACCCAGGTCACGACGCAGATTGCCACCGAGACGAGCGAGAAGGCCGTCGAGCTGCGCGACAAGGGTGACATCAGCGGTGCGAAGAAGCTGCTTGAAGGTAACGCCACCTATTTGAAAGATGCGCGTGAGCAGTACGGCTCGGGCGCTGGAGCCGCAGCGCCAGCTTCGATCGGTGCGCTCAAGGAGCTGGAGAAGAAGCAGAACGAGGCGGCCAGCAACCTAGATGCGCAGGCCTGGGAAAAGACCCGCAAGTCGATGCGCTACGACCAGCACAAGTCGAAGATGCAGCAGAGCTACTGAGCGCATCCTCGATTTTGAAAGTAGATGCGGCCAGCGCTTCACGCTGGCCGCATCTTTCATTTTAGATGAAGAATCTTGAGCGCCTCCGCACGAAACATGCAGATGCTGGTCAACCGATTTTTAGGAATTTTCAAATACGACTGTCCGTAACGGGATTATTTTTTGCGTCAAAGTATTGCGGGCCGCATCGCATTTCAGGGCGGAAGCCGCCTCGCTAATCGGAGTGCCTCATGTCCGACGAGATCGAGCGGCTTCAACAATACATCGAGGCGGCAGAGCATCGTCGCACTATAGCCGCCATGCGCGTTTGGCTGGTTGGTGCCGTCTTGGCTGTGGCAGCCATCTTCGCATATCTAAACTTCGTGCCTGCGAGCCTCTGGTCCTCGACCCAGGAAAGCTCAGGCAGTGGCAGCGCGTTCGGCGCGATGGACTACTTCAGTTATGACGCCGCCAAGGCTCGCGCCCGGCAGAAGCTTGAGGTGCTTGAAATGCAACTCGATGGTATTCGCCGGCAAAAGGAACAGCATTGTGCTGCGACCTTCAGTTGGGATTCACCATCCTACTATTACTGCATGGAGAATGCGCGCCGTTGACGCTTGTCTAATCAAAGGCAGCATATCGGCGCGGTGAATGCGAACGGGGGCGCGTGCTACTTAAAGCTTGAAGTCAACCACCACCGATCGCTGTTCGCCGAGCTTGTCGATGCCAAGCGTAATCACATCGCCCGCCTGCAGCCATTTGGGCTCCTTCATGCCGAGCGCGACGCCAGGCGGTGTGCCCGTTGCGACGACGTCGCCAGGTTCGAGAACCATGAAACGCGTCATGTAGGACAGGATGTAGGGGATCTTGAAGATCATGGTCGACGTGCTGCCGGTCTGGCGCCGTTCGCCATTGACGTTGAGCCACATGGCAAGGTTGTTCACGTCGCCAACCTCGTCTGGTGTCACGAGCCACGGTCCGAGCGGGCCGAACGTCTCGGCTGCCTTGCCCTTCACCCATTGGCCAGAGCGCTCGGTCTGGAAATGGCGTTCCGACACGTCATTGCAGCACAGGTAGCCGGCGATGTAGTCCATGGCGTCCGCCTCCTCCACGTAGCGCGCACGCTTCGAGATGACGAACCCGATTTCCACTTCGTAGTCGAGCTTCTGGCAATCGCGCGGCATCATGATGTTGTCGTTGGGGCCGACGATACAGTTGCCGATCTTGTTGAAGATGACGGGTTCGCGCGGAACCCTCAAGCCCGCTTCCGCCGCGTGGTCGGCATAGTTGAGGCCGATCGCCATGTAGTTGCGGACATCGCCGACGGGAGCGCCGAGTCTTGCGCCCTTTGGTGCCGCGGGGAGTGATGATGGGTCGAGCGACTTGAACCGTGCGATCGTTTCGGCGCCCAGCGTGCGCCCATCAATATCGGGGATGTGAGCCGAAAGATCACGAATGGTGCCTTGCGAATCCAACAGGCCTGGCTTCTCGTGTCCAGGCTCTCCAAATCGCACAAGCTTCATGGTTCGGCTCCTCGTTTTCTTTGGTGTTGTTTCTGCTTGTTGACAAGCTGGGTTTGCCAGCCACCGCCGTTATAGCGCGGAGTGCATGGCGTGCGCAGCAGTGGGGCAAAGGCTAGGATAAAAAAATGCCGCGTGCGGGTGGCGCACGCGGCATGATGTGATCCGTTGACGGCGACTTTCCGTAGGCGTCAGGCGCCCGGTCCCTGATCGAAGCCGACTTTGTCCATGATCTCGGAGGCCTGCTTCCGGTTCTTGGCGACCTCGGTAAGAGGCAAGGTGTCGGGTTTCATCTCGCCCCAGGCCTGGACCTGCTTCGATATCGGCACATCCTTGTCGAGCGGGTACTCGTTGACCTGTTCTGCGTAGATCATCTGGCCTTCGTGCGAGGCGAGGAAGTCGATCAGTTTCAGGCCTTGTTCCTTGTGCGGGGCGTGCTTTGCGAGCACGGCACCGGAGATGTTGACGTGGGTGCCGCGGTCAGCCGCATTGGGGAACAGCAACTTGACCGATTTTGCCCACTCGCGTTGCTCGGGCTTGTCGCTCGTTTCCATGGCGGCCATGTAGTACGTGTTGCCGACGGCGATGTCGCATTCACCTGAGTAGATCGCCTTGACCTGATCGCGATCGCCTCCGGCCGGCTTGCGCGCCAGGTTGTTCTTGACCGCTTCGGCCCACTTGGCCGCCTTCTCCGCGCCTTCGTGCGCGATGATCGAAGCGAGCAGGCCGATGTTGTAGGTGTGCTGGCCCGAGCGCATGCAGATCTTGCCCTTCCACTTCGGGTCGGCAAGCTCTTCGTATGTGATCGTGTCCTGCTTGACCCGATCCTTCGACGCATAGACGACACGCGCGCGCTGCGACAGCCCTACCCAGGCGCCATCCGGGTCGCGATAGGCCGCTGGAATTTCCTCTTCAACCTCCTTGGAGACGATCGGCTGCGAAATGCCTTTGTCCTTCGCCTCGGTCAGCCGTCCAATGTCGACGCTCAGAAGGACATCGGCCGGGCTGTTGGCGCCTTCCGCGCTGATGCGTTCGGTCAGGCCATCCTTGGCATAGACGACATTGGCCTTGATCCCTGTCTTCTTGGCGAATGCCTCGATCAGCGGCGCGATCAGGCCCGGCTCGCGATACGAGTAGATGTTGACCTCGCCTCCCGAGCCGGCGACAGGGCTGGGGATCGACATTTCCGAAGAGGCCTTGTTTTTCTCACCTGGGTTGGAAGCCCATGCGGGAGCCGCCAGCGAGAACGCTGCGGAGGTGGCCATGATTGTCAGGGAAAGGGCAGTGCTGCGCGCCGCGGCGCGGACGGTCGTCATCTTGTCCTCCAAGACTCGGGGTTCAAGGCCCCGACAAGGATTAAGGATATTGTTCATTCGGGCGCAGAGCGCACCCTGCCGGACAGAAGCCTATCCGGCCGTGCGGTGTCAACCCGCGGACGGCATGTTAAGGCACTGTAGAACAATTCCAGACTTTGATGGATTTGCACCAAGCCTTAGTGCAAATCGAGCGGCCGTCGGGAGATTTTGAATCCGTCTCCAACTGCAATTGCGCTCCGAGTTGGCGACCTGCTGAGGTGATCCGCGACGGCATGTCGCGATGCGCCGTTGATGGTTGTCGGCGCCCCTATGCGATCAACAAACAGCGTCCAACAGCATTGTTGCTGCGCCGTCGCGTTCATAACCCTGTGCCATGAACCGTCCGCTTTTTGGCTCCGCGATCATCACCAGGCGCGTTTGGGGATTGAGTACCGGATCGGCAAGCCAGCGGAACGTGTCGTCAAATTCCGTCGGGATGCCTGCCATCAGACGCGCCCGGCTGGCGCTGTCATTGCCGCGAGCATGGCCGCTCCAACCGATTGTGCGCCAATGGTTGGCTGCCGCATGAGCGCCGTCGTAGATTTGCGCTTCCGTCTCGGTCCGCTCGATCACGCAGGTTTCTTCGGGCGCCAGACCCGCGAGTGAAAATATCGCAGGCGTGCTGATGCGTGTCTTGCGCAGCATGTCGCGGGCCTGCTCGAAATTGATCGCAGTCTCGAACACCTGCCGCAGCAAGTGCGCAGGCGTGCCATGCGGCATGCTCCATACGCGGTGCCGGTTGGCGGCCCAATCGAGATAGTAGTAGCCGACGGATTTTCTCATGGGGGCCTGGTTGAGGGCGGCGGCAAAACGCCCTTTCGCCACGGCTTGCAACACGCCCGTATAGCCCGGCCAGGTCAATGTCACGAACGGGCCAGCCTCGGAGGCAACGCGGGCGGCAACGATATTCTTGCCGAGACCGTCGGTGCGCCAGTCCAGCACGCGCACGAGCCGCGCCGCCGACCCATCGGGGGAAGGTGCCACGCGACAGGTACAACCCCACTCGTAGTTGACTGAAAGAAAATAGGCGCCGGGTCGCCCCAGGCGCTTCGCTATGCTGTCGATTTCCGGCAGATGCGCGTTCTCCCAGCGTGCAAGCCAGCGCCGCGACAGATGATCGAGCGAGACCAGGGCGGACTTGGGCACAATGCGGGTCGCCAGGTCGAGGAGTTGGTGCGCCCTCGGCAAATCGCGCTCCAATGTTTCCATCGGGAAGTCGCGTCCAACGTCCATGAGCGGGATATCCGGAAGGCTGGCCACTTTGGCCGAGGGGGCGTTTTGCGGGATTTCGTTCATAGGCGCTGGTCAGCCTTCTGAGCCAATTCGCTCGGCAGGAGGTATTTGATTGTCCATAATACTGTTTATAAGTAGTTAGATCACATCTATAAACCATTCAGACGTCAAAATGTTCTGTCCATAAGGCGATTTGTGTCCGGCTAGTGCGTGATCGGCAAATTGCACCCAGGCGTTGACATTCATTGCGGTTGCGATGATAACCCCGCCAACGCGTTCGGTGCCGCCGAGCGCGCGAAATGCGCTGCCCGAGGCTCTCCGGCGACTAAATCTGGTCGCACACGGCTCGAAAGTCCCCTCTGCAACCTGGCCTTTTTGCGCCATGGGACGTGAGGGGCGCCACAGGGCGCGGCTAACAGAAAGGCTAGGAGCCCATGTACGCTGTCATCAAGACAGGCGGCAAGCAGTACCGTGTCGCCAAGGACGATATCATTACCATTGAGAAGCTTGACGGTGAGGCTGGTGCCTCCCTGGAATTCGGTGAAGTTCTCATGGTCGGAGAGGGTACATCCGTAAAGGTTGGCGCGCCGACCGTCGCGGGAGCGAAAGTTACCGGCGAACTCGTCGAGCAGACGCGCGGCCCGAAGGTGATCGCCTTCAAGAAGCGCCGCCGCAAGAATTCACGCCGCAAGCGTGGTCACCGCCAGGATCTGACCAAGGTCCGCATCACGTCGATCGTCGGCGCCTGAACGGCAGCCGGTCGCGTCAGATAGGAAGGATACCAAGTCATGGCACAGAAAAAGGCCGGCGGTTCATCTAAGAACGGCCGCGACTCCAATCCCAAGATGCTCGGCGTCAAGCGCTACGGTGGCGAGCACGTCATTCCGGGTAACATCCTGGTCCGTCAGCGCGGCACCAAGGTGCATCCCGGCGAGAACGTCGGCATGGGTACCGATCACACGCTGTTTGCCAAGACGGAGGGAGCTGTCGAGTTCCGCACCCGTCGGAACGGGCGTGTTTTCGTTTCAATCAGGCCAGCGGTGCCAGAGGCTGCCGAGTAGCCGGGTCGTTGATGTAGTGCGCAGTCCGCTGGGGCTGGGGCTGTCGCAAGTGTGGTTGAAGGGGAGGCGCCAGCGTCTCCCCTTTTGTCGTCTGCGGGGGTGAGATGGCTCGCTTGGCGCGTCTTTTCCGGCGCGACGCCAGCAACGGCGCGGTGATCCGTACCGAGCGTCTGGTGCTCCGATCGTTGGAAGATCGAGACATCACGGTTATCGCCAGGCTGGCGGGGGACTGGGATGTTGCCTCGATGACAGCGCGTGTCCCCTATCCCTACACGCAGGACGATGCGCGCCAATGGCTCGATCACCTGGAGCCGGGTGAAGTCGTATACGCTATTGATCGCGAAGGCGAGATGATCGGCCTCACCGGTTTTCTGCCCTCAGAGGATGGCGCATCGGCGGAGATCGGATACTGGATCGGCAAGCCGTTCTGGGGGCACGGATACGCAACCGAGGCAGCCACCGCACTGATCCGCAGGTGCTTTGCGCAGACCAATTTCACTCACCTGACGTGCTGCCACTTCACAGACAACCCGGCATCAGGCCGCGTGGTCGAAAAGCTTGGCTTTGCGCTTGCCGGTTCGTGCAGCTGCTGGTGTGAGGCCAGACGGCGCGAAGCACCGGCATTGCATTACGTCATGCATAAGCCGCGCGGGTTGAGGCGCGGTTTCAAGTCGACCTGAGAAGTGGGTTTGATGCCGGACCAGACCTATTTGACCAAGCGGCTACTTCTGCGGCCGCCCAAGCCAGCCGATGCGGCGGATGTTTACCGGAACATCGCCGACTGGGACGTGGTGCGGATGATCGCTCGCCCGCCCTGGCCCTATCCGCGTTCTCTGGCCGATGAGTTCGTCCGCACGTCTTCGGCTTCGGTCATTGAGTATAAAGGTGAGGTGATCGGCGCGGTGGGCATTGCGGCTCGCTCCCATGGCCATAATCTTGGTTTCTGGCTGGGTAAGCGCTATTGGGGCCAGGGCTTCATGACGGAGGCGGCGGCGGCGCTCATAACCGCGTTCTTTGCTGATGTTGGCGACGTCGCGCTTAATTCATCCTACCTTGCTGACAACCCGGCGTCGTGGCGGGTGCAGCAGAAGCTCGGGTTTGTCCAGACTGGCCCCTGCGTCTTGCAGATCGCATCCCGCGATGCCGAGCTGCCTGGTGTCAAGACGGTATTGACACGGGCGGAGTTCCAGGCGGCCATGCTCGGCCAAGCGTCGAGCGGAAAATGAAACAGCCGCGCCCTACGCAGCACGCGACAGGCCGAATGACAAAGAAGAGTGAGCCGTGAAGTTTCTCGATCAGGCGAAAATCTACATCAAGGCAGGTGATGGTGGTGCCGGGTGCATCGGCTTTCGCCGCGAGAAATTCATCGAGTTCGGTGGTCCGGACGGTGGTGATGGTGGCAAGGGCGGCGATGTCGTCATCCAATGTGTCGCCAATCTCAATACGCTCATCGATTACCGCTACCAGCAGCACTTCAAGGCGAAGAACGGGACGCCGGGCATGGGTCGCAACCGGTCAGGACCCAACGGTGCGGAGGTTGTCGTCAAGGTGCCACCGGGCACCGAGATCTATGCGGAGGACAACGAGACATTGCTGGCCGAATTGTTGGAGCCCGGGCAGCGTGTCGTCATTGCAAAGGGCGGCAACGGCGGGTTTGGCAACGCGCATTTCAAGTCGGCCACCAATCAGGCACCACGTCACGCCAACCCCGGGCTTGCCGGTGATGAGCTGACGATCTGGCTGCGCTTGAAGCTGATAGCAGATGCCGGTCTCGTCGGTCTGCCAAACGCTGGCAAGTCGACGTTCCTGGCTGCTGTCTCGGCCGCCAAGCCGAAGATTGCCGACTATCCCTTCACGACGCTGCATCCGAACCTCGGCGTCGTTCGCGCCGGAGATACCGACTTCGTGCTTGCGGACATTCCGGGTCTGATCGAAGGCGCCCATGACGGTGCGGGGCTCGGCACCCGATTTCTTGGTCATGTCGAGCGTTGCCGGGTACTCCTGCATCTGGTCGATGCGACGCAGGAGGATGTCGCGGATGCTTATCGCACCGTGCGCCGCGAGTTACGCGCCTATGGTCATGACCTCGAGTCCAAGAAGGAGATCGTGGCACTGTCCAAGATCGACGCGCTTGACGAGGACACACGCCAGGCCAAGGCTGACGCGCTGCAGAAGGCGGCGCGCAAGAAGCCTCTGCTGCTGTCGGCTGTCTCCGGCCAAGGCGTCCAGGATGCGCTCTTTGCATTGACCCGCGAGATCGGCCGGGCCGAGAAGCGTGAAGAGCAAGAGAGTGCCGAACCCGCCAAGCCCTGGCGTCCATAATGAATTCCGCAGTGGAATTGAGGGCGCAGGAGGCGCGTGATGCGGCTTCCATTCGCAGCCTGCTTACGGCGGCGTTTCCAACGGCTGCCGAAGCCGATCTGGTCGAGCAGTTGCACAAGGATGGCGATGCTGTCATCTCGCTCGTCGCAATCGTGGGAGATGAAGTCGCCGGCTTTATCCTGTTGTCGCGCATGCTGGCACCACAGCGAGCGCTGGGTCTTGCGCCACTTGCCGTTTCAGCCAACCACCAGCACCAGGGTATCGCGTCACGCCTCGTCGACACAGCCTTGTCCCTCGCGAGGGAGAGAGATTGGAAATCGGTCTTCGTGCTGGGTGATCCGGGGTTCTACCAGCGCTTCGGTTTTGATGCGGAACTTGCCGCGGGCTTCACCTCGCCTTATGCCGGTCCCTACCTGATGGTTCGGCCACTGACCAAGGCCGGGCTCGACGTGACGAGTGGGCCGGTGGACTATGCTCCGGCGTTTGCCGCACTGGGCTGATGGTTGCACGCGCAGCTGCGCGATAATGTGAGGAGACCAAAGCGGCGATGCCTGACGTTCGATCCATGTGCGCCATCGGCCTGCGCGGCCAGCTTGGTCTCAACGGCTGGTTGCCATGGGAGGGTGATGAACGTCCGGAGTTTCGCGCCGACGTCGAACGCTTCTTTTTCATGACCAAGGGGCATGTTCTGCTTGCCGGTCCCAAGACTATCGGTGCTGTGCCCAAGTGGGCGTTCGAGGACCGAACCATCGCCATCATCCGCTCGCACGAACGGCCTGAGGACGTATTGGCACGCTACAGGGGGCGCCGCGTCTTTATCGGCGGGGGGCCGCCCGTCTGGGATGTCTACGCGCCCTTTATCCGCCACTGGGACATCACCCGTCTTCCCTACGACGGCCCAGCCGACCGCTGGTTCGATCCGAAGTGGCTGGTGGGATCGGGGCGCGACTGACGGCACATGCCCGGATCAGGTTTGAGAGCGTGGTAGCTCTCTGGCCCAGGCAGCCCGCCGAGGGCTGTTCCAATTGTCGCGAGGGTGAATTCGTGGCCGACCGGTTGGTGAACACCGAACGGCCAACTTCGCGCTATGCGAAAACCATTAACTATGCTGATGATCCCGGTAACCGGGGCTCTTCTCAATGGAAGCTGCACTCCGGCCGGTCAGGCGCTCCGCCGGCCATTTTCCATTGGAGGACGAAGGAAGATGTCAAAGCGTAACATCGCCTGGGTGGGCGTTGCCGCCCTGTTTGGTGCGAGCCTTCTCGCCAGCTTCGCCGAAGCTCGGCCGAGAGTCAGCAATGACGGCTGGGAGGATCTCGGCTGCGTTTCCGTCAGCCGCCGCGCCGACCGCGATACCATTTCAGTTGGCAGACGCGAAGGCACATTCAAGGCAATCAAACTCAAGGCCATTGGCCACGACATCGATGTGCTCGATCTCAAGGTGATCTACGGCAATGGCGAGCCCGATGACATCCAGGTGCGCACGCTGATGCGGGAGAACACAGAGACGCGGGCGATCGACCTCAAGGGGCGTGAGCGTTTCATCAAGGACATCGTTATCGCATCCAAGAAAGACAGGGGTGGAAAGCTGTTCGGCGGACGCGGCCGTGCCAAGCTTTGCGCGTTCGGCCTGCAGAACCGCGACAGGCGCGGCGATGGTCCCCGAGGTGAAGGTCCCCGAGGTGACGGTCCGCGGGGAGACGGTCCGCGCGGCGGTGGCAAGTGGGTGGAACTCGGCTGCCAGAAGGTCGGCTTCCTGGTCGACCGCGACGTCATCAGAGTTGGCCGCAAGGAAGGCCGCTTCAGGGCCATTCGTCTCGACGTTTCAGGCAATGACGTCTTCTTCAACGATGTGAGGGTGGTCTATGGCAACGGCTCACCCGATGACATCCCCGTGCGCGCTGAGATCAGGCAGGGCCGTTCCTCTGGGCCGCTCGATCTGAAGGGACGCGACCGGGCTATCGACCGCATCGAGATGGTCTACCGCTCGAAGCCGAACTTCCAAGGCACGGCGCGGGTGTGTGTATCGGGCCTCGATTAGAAGTCTGAAATAATCGGAAGTAGGGCGGGGCGGTGCAAACGAGGTTTGTGCCGCCCTTGCTCATCGCGACAGCTGTTCCAGGATGCGGCGCGCCAGCCGCTCGGCTTCGGCCTGGTCGATTTGGGGTTCGCCAAAATCCTCGGATGCAAAGCGTTCGAGTTGCGGAAAATGCCGCTGCAATGTTTCGCGCAGCCGAGCCTGCTCCTCCTGCCGCAGCGTTTGCGGGTCTGCCGCGTGACGTCTGCCATCCCGCTGCAGCCGTTTGATGGCTTCGCGCATCGTTGGTGGCCTGGGAATGCGATATTCGCTGCTGGCCGCGATTTCGATCCTGTTGTCGCGCAGGTATCCGGCGAGGTTCGCGGCAACGTGGGTGTTGGCTGAGGCCGCGAGCTTGCCCTCTTCCCGATTGACGACAAGTGACACCGGTGTTGCTCGCAGCTCGGGCGGCAGGTTTGCCATGAACGCCTGATGGAATGCCGATTTCACCTCCTGATCGTCCGAGCCGAGGCTGTTGGCGGCAAAGCCGAGACCGGCATCGAGTGCCAATTGGAGCTGGCGGCGTGTGCTGTTTGCATGCCCGTAGTCGAGCGCGGTGATCGTCAGCACCACCAGCGGGACGAGCAGCAGTGCAAACATCAAGTTGACGTTGCCTCGCGCATTATGGCTGAAGCGCCGCAGCTCGGCGGAGGTCAGTCTCTTGGACGCATGAAAAAACATAGCTGCAATCACCAAAGTACGGTCATGCAGTGATTGTGGATTTTAGTTTACAAGAAAATCTTTCAGACAACGGCCTCAGGAGAGCAACCTGCTCGATTGGTGAAGAATGCGTTGCATGCGCGGCTGATGTGTTCAGGAAATGGGCAAAGGCAATTGCGCCGTCGCGTGACGCCCAATCAATGTCGAGAGGGGCTCGAAGTTCGCGCACCAAGGTCAGGTTTCTAGATCGTTTCAGCCTTACGTTGAAACGATCCATACTTCTTTGCTCACGCAGCTAACCCTCGCTAACGCTCGGGCTGCTCCGCGGGGGCGGCGCAAGGCGCCGGGCCGCAGTCGCGGCCTTAGCGATTCCGTCTTGGTCGGAATCGCTTTAGGGCAGCGACATCGGCGACATCAGCCCTGGCGTGCCAAAGTTCGACCAAGGAACGCCTGCCGGACTTGCCCATGGCGTGCCCCAAGGCAGGCCACCAGCAGGTACACCCATCTCGAGGGGTGATGCGTCCCAGGGCGATTGCCAGGAATTGCCCCATGGGCTGCTCATGGCGTAGGGCGAAGCCCATGGGCCGCCGTAGCCAGGAAAGCCTCCGACCGGAAATCCGGAACCGTGATAGCCGCCCCACGGATAGCTGCTGCCGTACCCGCCGTAGCCTGGATAGCCAAGCCCTGTCTTGCCCCAGCCGGGATAACCTGAACCCGGAAATCCATATCCGGAGCTGCCTGGGTATCCTAACCCCTGGTAACCCGGGCCATAGGCGTTGGCGGACCCGCAGCCCGCGCCCGGCACGCCATAGAAGCCGTTGTCAGTGAGTGGCCCAATCCACGGGCCGAACATCCCTTGCGGCGCGAGGAACGTGTAGCGCGGTCCGTTGCCGATCGAAAAAGAGAAGCAGATCGATGTGCCCAGGAAGGCTTCCGCCGGGCGCGGTATCGCCAACACGGCAACAACGGCCAGCATCGCCAGAACGGCGCTACGCCGGATGTGAACAGTGCAAGGCATGATCGTATCGCCCCCGCGATCGATGCTTAGTCACCCGGCAAGTGTCGCGCCAGTCCTCCGCCGCGTCCAGCTGAACCGGTCGGAATGCCTTCTCAAACATTAACTATGGTGGCGGGCTGCAGCTTCAGGCGGGCGTTCGCTGTCTCGCGTCAGGCCTGCGATGCCCGATAGCTTGATGTCTTCACCAGCGGCCAGGGTAGCCGCGCCAGGGTTGGGCAGCAGGATAAGGCGGTGGCATTGACCAGGGCCGCGCGCTGTAACCGCCGCGGTTCCATAGGGAGAACGCTGGCGGGTAGCCTGCAGGACCGGGGTAGGGAGCAAAACGCGGTCCGTAAAAGCCCGGTGCAAAGGCTGGCCCGCGTCCTCCCCAGCCGGAAAATCTTGGACCGCCACCGAAAGAGAACGAAAAGCAGAAGAAGGCCTGCGCGGGTGTCGCGTAAGCCGGAACGAGCGCTGCCGCCCCGATCATCGCCAGGGAAACACTGCGTAGGACTGGCCGGACCGGCAAACGCATGGGATAACACCAACTGCCCGAGGTTCCGGACGCAGTGTCACATGACGCCCGCCACTACGTCCAGCGTGCTCGCTCGAAAATGTAGATTGCTACTGCTCCGGCCCCATGCGCACCCGAGGTGTCGCGGCGGAGATCAGTCGCGCAGCAGCTCATTGATCGATGTTTTTGACCGCGTCTTCTCGTCGACCCTTTTCACGATCACAGCGCAATAGAGGCCCGGACCCGGCGAACCATCGGGCAGCGGCTTACCGGGCAGGGTGCCCGACACCACGACGGAATAGGGCGGCACCTGACCGAAGAACTTCTCGCCCGTGGCGCGGTCAATGATCGTGGTCGAAGCGCCAATGTAGACACCCATGGAAAGAACCGATCCCTCACCGACGCGGACGCCTTCAGCCACTTCGGCTCGCGCGCCGATGAAGCAGTTGTCCTCGATCACCACCGGTCCTGCCTGCAGCGGCTCCAGAACACCGCCAATGCCGGCGCCGCCCGAGATATGGCAATTCTTGCCGATCTGTGCGCATGAGCCAACCGTGGCCCAGGTGTCGACCATGGTCCCTGAGTCCACATAGGCACCCAGGTTGACGAAAGAGGGCATCAGCACCACGCCAGGTGCAATGTAGGCCGAGTGCCGCACGATCGCGCCCGGCACCGCACGGAAGCCGGCGTCCTTGAACTGGTTGTTGCCCCAGTCGCCATACTTCAGTGGCACCTTGTCGTAGCCATGTACGCGGCTGGCGAATGTGCCGCTCTTCTGGAACGGGATGATCTCGTTGTCGTTGAGACGGAACGACAGCAGCACGGCCTTCTTGAGCCACTGGTTGACGACCCACTGGCCATCCTTTTTCTCAGCAACCCTGACCTTGCCGGAATCGAGCAGAGAAAGCGCAGTTTCTACCGCCTCCCTCACGGCCCCCTTGGTCGCGATGTTTATCGTGTCGCGAGCCTCAAAGGCGGCTTCGATCGTCTGCTGGAGGTCGGCGTGCGACATCGGCTGGGGCTCCCTGGTCGTTCTTTGCATGGCGTTTTCCGGCGCCGGTTGTGGCGTGCGCGGCCCGAGGTGTCAATCTACCCCCCTCCTGCCAGGAAGCTACGCTGGAAGCCTGCCGGCGATGTAGCGGAGGGCTGTTTGTGACTCTGCGTGGTTACATGGCGCGAGCATTCGCGTGTTCTTCTGCAAATTTCCATTTGCTAAATCGCGAATCTCTCTAGCTTCGATTCGCCGCACGAGGGGTGCGGTTTTCCAAGCGAGATACGGCCATGGCCAAGAAACCGGCAAGCGAGAAGACGAGTGGCAAGGTCGCCTCGGCGGCGGCAAAAGTGTTGAAAGATCCCAAGGCTTCAAAAAATGCCAAGTCGGCGGCGGCTTCCGCGCTGACCCAGAAGGGTTCGGACGAGAAGACGAGCGCGGCTGTGGCCTCCAAGGCGGCAAAGGTCCTGAAGGATCCCAAGGCGTCGAAGGCTGAAAAGACTGTTGCGGCTTCGGCATTGACCCAGAAGGTCGGCAAGAAGGCCGCAGCAAAGGCACCGGCCAAGAAGGCGCCCGCCAAGAAAGCCAAGGCGAAATAGCCAGCTGTCTAGCAGGAACGGATTTCGGATGACCGGGCCTCGCTGCCCGGTTTTCCATTTTAGGCAGCTCGTTACGGCGGTGCAGGGTGCGACCGTGGTGTCAGGCCAGAACGTGACCAGTGGCGGCACGGTCCGGCGCCCGTTGCCACCCGACCCGAAGCAATTTTCGCCAATGGCTTTTTGATGCGGCGCCCTCTCCGGCGTGCGCCTTTTCGCGACTTTGCATCGATCAGCAGAGGGGGCGTGATATTGCGGTGCATTATGATATGCTGCACTGTGTCAAAGCCTCGCTAGATCCACCCTTGCGGAAGGCCGAGGCACCGGCTGCAAACTGACGGCAAACGGAGCAACCACTCTGGCCGACGCGCGTTTCGATCGGCGAGAGTGCCAAAAAGAGCGCCACGATCATGAAGCAACAGGCCAGCATTTCCGGCAACGGGTTCAAGGACGTCTTGGGTGAACTTTACCAGCATGCCTTCACGGGTGTGCCCGGCGCTTCCGATCCATTCACACTCGGCATCCTGGAACGCGAATATACCGCCCTGGCGCTTGCCTATTATTACCGCTGCGAACATTGCCAGCAGCATCACAGCGATGCCATCGAAAGGGAGCTGCGCCGCGCCCGGCAACCAGACTGGGCGTGGAAGCAAGCCATCATCAAAGCGGTGCTGTTCACGCGCACGACCAGGCGTGAAATCTCGAATGCCGAATGGGCGGCTTGGTCCTACGAGTGGTTACGCTTCGTGCGCGCGATCCCGCTGGAATACCGCGATGTGCCAAGCTACATCGGCTATGCTATTGGCGTTGCCCGCCACGACGAGGATCTCATTTCCTTTGCCTGGTCCGCAATCAGCTCCCGCCACGAGGAAGCCCAGAAGCTACTGGGCGCCGTGCGCGACATCGAGCGGGTGGTGTTGTTCATGAAGGCTGCCACATCTGAAAATCGCACGACGCCGGTCATCGAGATGCTGCTGGCCTCGCGCGGCGTGGATGTGAACAGCTGAGCCTTCACGCTGAGCCCCGCAGGCTCGCAATCCGCCTGCAGCTGGCACAGCCCAGGACGGGCAACTCCTGCTAATTGAACCGTCACTGATGCTGGTGTTGAGCCGGATCGGAATGCCTGGGAGGTGTTTCCTTCCTGGTTTCATCCGAACTGGCTTTTGCGGCTTCGACGAAGAACTCAACTTCGATACGGCCCGTCTTTTCGAAGGTGAGGGTACCGTTGAGGTAGGTGTCTTCGGTGCTGGATTTGGACAGGCTGAGGAACATGATGTGCAGGCCGCCAGGCTTCAGTTCGACGGTCTTGCCGGGCTCAATCAAAATGCCGCCTTCCACCTCTTTCGACGAGGCAACGCCATTTTGAATGACAGTCTGGTGCAGCTCGGCCTTCGCCGCGCCTTCAAGCGTGGCGCCGATCAAGCGATCCGCTGATTTGCCGATGTTGGTGATCTTCACGTAACCGGCGGTGGTGGCGGTTCCCTTGGGCGTTGCCCTCACCCATGGATGGCGGATGTCAAAGGTCTTGCGGCGGATTTCGTGAGCCGAAAGCGGTGCCAGCGGCAATAATATTACCATCAGTGTGAGCGTGATGAGGCGGCGCATGGGGAGGTTCCGACAAAATTGCTGAAATTCGTGGAGCTTTGATGTGCCAGCTGTAGCGAATAGCGGCTTCTCATTACCAGAGTTTGCTCGGCGAGGACAAATTCGCCCAACCACCGCGGATGATGCCGCTGTGTCAGTCAAGCATGCTCGGGCCATCAACGAAGCCGCGGAGGGCGGGGCTCGAACCTGAACTCGTCAACCGTCTTACCGGCGTCTTACTGGCCAATCGCAGTGGCGGCGTGCGGTTTCGCTCGGCCATTGAATTTCTGTACCTGTTTGTGGGCATTGCCACACGCCGTCCTTACCTTTGCGTCATAGGCTTGCCATCGATTGCATGGCAGGACGCGAGAGTCCTTGTGGAGTGCGACATTGCAAAATGAGATGTTTTTCCGGACGCCAGTCCGCCGCCCAACGGTTCTGGATTTTATTTGGGTGCGGGCTGAGCGAAGAATGCGAGAAGCAAAAAGAAGCATGTCACGCTACATTTTTTGCCCATGCCATCTAGCCGACGTGCTTTTCCCCGCGTTGCCGATGCCAAATCCTACAGGTGAGTTTGATGTCCGACAATGACAGCGCAGATCCAGCTGACACGGGGGATGGCAATCCACGCATCTCGCAGCAGCGGTCAAACCTGACAGATTTCGTGGAGCGCTGCCGGGAGGATGCCTGCGCGCACGGGGCCTCCAATGAACCTCATCCCCAGCAATCCGGCAGTCCGATTGGATCGTTGATCGATTGTAGCGGAGAAGGGGACATCATCGTCGATACGAAAGATCTCGCGAATGAGGTTCTCACCGATCCCAACGGGCGTTACTCGGTCAAGGGCTACAATGAGCGTGCACACCATCTTTTCGGTGAGATCTACCTAGGTCTCGACAAGGGGCCGGAATACGACCGGCAGGCAACAAGGGTCAACAGTGTCATCCAGATGCTGTCGGCGAGAGACGCTTTCCAGGCAGCAGTGCAGACCGTTCGCGAGGTATTACGCGCAGATCCAGGGGCGACGGATGTCAAGATCATTGCCGCGGTGCTTGCCAGTGCCTGCTCGCGCTGGTTCGATCTTCCTGACGGTACGCTGGTCGTGCCCGGTGGTGGACGCGCGGGTCTTCCCGTGCCTCCGGCGCAATGTCCTGGCGACTACGCCTTGCCTTCGGCGTGCATGTTCTATTCATGCGGTGATGAACTGATCGGCGATGTCGCGCGTGCGACCGGAGCCGTCCTGAAGCAAACCCATGCGCAATACGTGGCGCAGCTGCGCGCCGCCGGAAAAGAGCCAAAGGGGCAATTGTCACGCGCAATATTCGAGGCGTTTTCGCCGGCAGAGGACGATCTTATTGCGCGCACTATCATCGGCGTCATGATGGGGATGCTGCCGACGACCTATTTCAATCTGGTTTCCGTCCTCAAGTCTTGGCGCGCGAATGGCAGCAATACGTTTTGCAGACTGCAAGACGAGCTGCGACAGCATACGGGCAGCGATCCATATGCCCGCGCATATTCCGTGCTCGCGCAGCCAATGATGCAGGCGATGCAGGGTAGTCCCATGCCGCCGGAGGTCTGGCGAACAGCGACGCAAGACCACATGCTGGGTCCAATCCAAGTGAAGACTGGCGATCGCGTCGTCGTTGATATCGGTGTGGTGACAGCAGCTGATCTGGCGCGCGGGAAAACCGATGTCTTCACGATCTTTGGCGGCGATCGCAATTCCCTCAATCCGCCAACACATGCCTGCCCGGGTTATGAGGTGGCGATTGCTCTCATGCTCGGAACGCTCAATGGCTTGATGGAACCCTAGATCGTTTCAGACTTATGTTGAGACGAGCAAGACTTCTTCGTTGACGCAGCTAACCCTCGCTATCGCTCGGGCTGCTCCGCGGAGGTGGCGCAAGGCGCCGGGCTGCAGTCGCGGCCTTAACGATTCTGCCTTGGTCGGAATCGCTCTATGGCGACGGACCTGTGCTCTGGTTTCTGTGCAGCTGTAGATCGCAATGGCGGCAGGGTTCAAACAGGGCGGCGCGGATGCCGGACCGCAGTTCCGCAGTGCGGGGGGCAGTCAGGACGCGAGCAGGCTCCGGGTGCGCTCGGCGTGCCATGTCATGTCAAGCCTGTCGAAAATCTGCAGAGCCATTTGAAGATGCTCATTGGCGGCGGCGCGATGGTCGATAGCAAGGAACAACTCCGCCTGGCACAGGCTGTTGAGCGCGGTCTCGTGCATGGAATTTCTCGTCATGGCGTTTTGCGCCGCGAAAACCAGGTAATGGCCGGGCGACTTGTGATGTTGTCCTGCTGCCGCGGCACGCGCCATAGCTCGGCAAGCCATGGCGCCGCCAATGCGATCGTGGCTACGGGCACGCTTTAACGCACGCGCCGCATACTGGCGGGCTGCATGGAACTGGCCCCTGGCAACCAGGATTTCAGACAGCCAGCCGTAATTCAGCGAAATGAAGAGCGATTTGCCGTCGCGTTCGAGCCACGTCGTAGCCTCCAGAATGGCCTGGAGAGCGTCAGGATCCTGCCGGCCCATCCATTTCGCATAGCCGCCGAGGGAACGGCTCATGGAATACAGATAGAGGCTCTTCACCCGTTCGGCCACGCGCTGTGCCTGGTCTGCGGTATCGATGGCTGCGTCCCAATGGCCGCGCCAAAGCTGCACTCCGCTGCGCCAGCACAGCACAGAGCCTTCCACTTCGTGACCTGATCCGCGCACCAGAGAAACCGCTTCCTTGAAACAATCGTCGGCTTCCTCGAAGCGGCCTTGGTCGCCAAGCACGGAACCGTTACAGGCCAAGGTATAGGCGTAGCCTACGGCAGGGCGGGAGATGCGTCCCCGCTTGCGCTTTTCATCGATGGCCTGCCCCAGCAGGTTCAGCGCCTGGTCATAGTCGCCTGCGGCCGCGCTCGCCTGCCCCAGCGTCGCGCTGCACCACTTTATAAGTGCGTCGTCCTTGTTGCTCTTGGCTCGACGCAACGCGATTTCGAGGTAGCGCGTTGCCTCCTTGAAGTTGCCGAGACCATAATAGATGTAGCCGACCCAATATTCCGCATGGCCGCGGCCAATGTCGTCCTCGAAGCGGATTGCGAGCTTTATCGCGCGCTGTAGGACTTGGAGTTGTTCGTTCGAGGGATCGAAGACGCAGACGAGGCCCAGGCGCTGAGCAATCTGTTTCCATTGCCGATAGCTCGCCTCGTCGAGATCTGTGCGGTCGAGGGCATTGAGAGCGGCCTGGTATTGAATCTGCGCGCGATCAAGGGCGGATACGGCTATGGCCTTGTCGCCGGCGCTTTCGGCATAGCGGGCGGCATCATTCCATTGCTGGGCTGCGCCGAAGTGATAGGCGAGGTGCTCGTAAAGCTCCTCTTCGGTGTCTTCCCGTGACGCCAGATTTCGCAGGGCTTCGGCTATGCGCAGGTGGAGTGCCTTGCGCAGATGGATACCTACGGTCTCATAGATGACATCGCGCGCGATGCCGTGCTTGAAGCGCAGCATGTCGGGCTGGCCGGCAGGATAAATGAGATCTTGTTCCGCGAGATCAGCGAGCATCGGATGGTCTGGGCCATAGCCAGTAACAAGCT
The DNA here is from genome assembly GCA_020442165.1 of Hyphomicrobiaceae bacterium. Taxonomy (GTDB): domain Bacteria; phylum Pseudomonadota; class Alphaproteobacteria; order Rhizobiales; family Hyphomicrobiaceae; genus JAEUMD01. Next base: position 31,757 of record JAGRKV010000008.1, read on the forward strand.
GAAGGATCCGGGCGGGGATGATGTTGCCGATCACGGCGGCAATTCGCACCAGTTCCTTTTGGGCATGGGGAAGCCTTTCGACGCGCGCCTCGATGAGCTTGTTGAGCCACGCAGACGTGGATTGTATTCCTTTCCGGCGCGAGCTGGTGCGGTCATGGGTTGCGGAGTGGCACAACTCTTCCAGAAAGAGTGGATTGCCGCCCGAGTCGGCGCGAATCTCGGAAACCTCGAACGTGTTGGCTCCTTTGAGGAGGTGTCGAATCGCGGTTTCGGACTCGGCTGAGCCGAGCGGGGTCAGTGTGAGGATTTCGGCACCTGCCAGTCCCACGCTCGCATGCGGGATCTGCCGCGTGGCGACCAGCGAGAAAATCCGCCGACCCGGCAGGCTCCTGATCGCTGCCAGGAGTTGGCGGGTCGCGTCGTCGGCCCACTGCCAGTCATCGATGAAAAGGACCAGAGGTGAACGCGCAGCCAGCGTATCGAATAGCTTCATTGCCGCTGTCATGCTGCGTGCCGCCACGGTCTGAGTGGTATTGTCCTGCTGGTTGGCACTCGACAATGACAGGGCAGCGAGGAGAGCGGACTTGTGCTCGAGCAGGGATGGGTCGATTGACTGCAATGTCGCTTCGAGCGCCAGAGCAGCAGTGGCCGGGGACATGCCGTATTGGATGCCACAGAGTGAGCGAAGCATGTGCAGGAAGGGCTGTAGCGGCGGTGCGCTCAGGTAGCTTTCGCAGTGGCCACGCAGGACTCGTGCCTGTGTTGGCGTTATGCGGCACAAGAATTCTTCTGCCAGCCGAGACTTGCCCTGGCCGGGTGGTGCGGAAATGGCAAGATACTTTGGGTTGTCTGCAATCGTCGCCTTGAGCCGCTGGTTGAGTGTATCGAGTTCTGTCTGGCGGCCGACGAAGGGCGTGAGGCCGCTTCTGGACCGCGCCTCGAAGAGTGAGCCGGTGGCCGAGGTTGCCTTGATCTGCCACACCCCGATGGGGTCATCGATGTCGGCGAGATGGAGCGTGCGGCCGCCATCGGTCACGAAGAAATGGCGTTCGGCTCCCAGTGTTTCCTTGCTCACCAGGATCTCGTCATCCTTGGCCTTGTCTGAAATGCGCGCGGCAATGTTGGTGGCCGTGCCAAACACCACCATACGGCCGCTGACGTCGTCGCCGCGCTCCAGGAGCACGAGGCCGGCATGGATGCCTGTGTGCAAGCTGAGCGGCTGTCCATCCGGTGCGAGGTCTCGGACGGCTGCGTGCAGCTCCAGCGCAGCCTCTGTTGCGCGGCGCCCGTCATTTTCTCTCGCGTTGGGGTAGCCAAAACATGCAAGCAGCCCATCACCCTGCACACGAAGGACGTTGCCACCGTGGCGGCTGATTACATCGTCGTATGTTGCCCGCAACGTGGTGAGAAGCTCGGCATAATCTTCGGCCTCCATCCGCGCCGCCAGCCGGGTGGAGCGTGAAAGGTCGGCAAACAAAACCACGAGAAACCGGCGCTGGCGGCCAGCCGGCAGCAGATCGCGTTTGCTGACGTCCGGCGTCGACATTGCACCTGTCACCCGAGAAGCTAAGTCCCGAACCCAGACAGCGAAACCAGCACCCGGTTCCGCTTGGTGGCTCTGTTATAGCTTCTTGAGATATTCGAGCAATGCGTTCTTGTCTTCATCGGGCAGATTGGTTCCGTATTCGTGCCCGCAGCGGCTATTGCCCGAGGCAATCTCGGTGCATGACGTCGTGGTCAAAGTCGAGGTGAGACCTGTCTGCTGAGCGGCCAAGCCAACACGCTTGGGATCATAGAAGGGTCCCACCTCGAAGGCGGGAGGACGCTTCGTGGAGGGTTCGAGCAAATCGCGCAGGGTGGGTACGGAGCCGTTATGCAGATAGGGGGCTGCGGCCCAGATGCCGTTTAGAACCTTGGCCGCGTATCCCGGTTCATTTGGCGGTAATGAACAGTCGGTGCCCTCGGGTGGTGGTGCCGCATTTTGTGACTGCAGCAACATCTGCAGTGAGTTGACCGCTTCAGCGTGCGATGGCCCGGCGTGGATCCTGGTCCGCACTCCGGGTTTCTGGAGTACGAGCATTGCCAGGGTGTCGGTCGTGAACTTCAATACCTTGGCAGCTTTTTCCCGTTGCGCCATGCCGGCGTCGGCCAGAATCCCTGTGTCGACGTCGCGATTGAGCAGCATGACGGCGCGCGCATCCGTTCTAATTACATTAGGAGCCAGGACGCAGGTTTTCCAGAAACCGCCTTGTTCCTTGATGCCGTGGCATCCATCGCACTGCTGCTTGAAGATTTCTTCGCCTCGGACCGCCATCGTCTCGTCGAGGTCCCACGGCCATTTCGGAGAGCCGAGTTGCGACATGAGAACTTCTAGTTCCTGGAGGTTGGCGAACTGAACGGAGTTGACGGCGAAGAAATCGAGTGAACGGTCACCGTTGGGTTCGTTTTTTTTGCCGGGCTGGAACTCGGCGAATACGCCGATCGCTTGGCCAATATTGCGAGCCAGAATGCCGACCGGCGTGGTGTTATCGGCGATCCCCGTCCACTGCACGCGGGTCTGGCGATGGACATTCCAAAGAAACGGATAACGGACAGGGGCCAGTGCAGGCTCAATGTTCTGCTCCAGGATGTCGTGCGCCGGCAGGCCCAAATCGAGCCCCGCTAGGCGGTTGAAAATCATTGCAACCGCATCGAGCCTGCCGACGCCCCAGCGGCCCACTTCGGGAAGCGAGCCCCTGACCAGTGTGTGATAGCGGTTGTACCAATAGCGGAACGACCACCGCAGCTGGTCTTCGACAGCGGTGCCGGTGTTGGGACCAAGCAGCGCGCGTGAAAACTCCTTGTAGGCGTTCGGGTCCACCGCGACCGCCGTGGCGGCGATGTCGATGTCGCGCAAGAAGGCCTGGAAGTCGATCATCGCCGGGGCGCCATCGACCCGGTACGTTTTGCCATCATGTCGAATGTCGCGTGTGTGGCATGCGGCACAGGTGATGCCGAGCATTTCTTCGCCGAAGGGGCCCGTTGCCGTCAGGCCGAGCGGAAGGTTGTGAAGGCTGCCCGCGTCCGGCAGGTAGCCGTAACGGACAAGGCCGTCGTGAAGGAAGGGCTTTCCGTCAGGCGACTTGAACGCCCGCAACCAGTTCAGCGGTATGATGCGTGAACCCTGATCGAGGGAATAGAAGCGGCTCCTCTTTTCAGGGGTCCAGACTGGTCCTTGATCGACGGCGCTCGGCTGGTCTGAAGTTTGTGCCCAGCCAGCGGTTGGCGCGGCAGTGCTCAATACCGCCAGCAACGAAGCAATTACGAAGGAGAGGTGACGTTTCACCACGGTCATGAGCTGGATTCCCGAAACGCAAACTATTGGGTGAGTTCTCCGATTTGCCGAACTTATCCAGAAACCCGCTGCCTTGAAACGATACAGGTGAGACTTGGTGGATTAGTTGCCTGCCGCCTCTTGGTGATTTGAGAAATCGGCGCGTTAACTTGCCAGGGGGCCGGGCCGATGGACCGCCAAATAGTTCTTTTGATAAGGGCGCTCAAGTACAGTGACTGGGGCCGCGCTTCGCCGCCAAGTGTCGTCGGCAGTATTGCCGGCTTGCTTTATCCTATGACTTCTTGGGTGAGACCGACGTGCCAGGGACGTTTCCCAGCACGTCTTTGCCATGTAGGCGGCTCGGCACGCCGCGGGAATGACAAAATGGCCCTTCCCGCCCGAGTCTCTCTCTTGCCGGTGGTCATGCGGGGGAGTGCATGACCGTTCTTAGAGATCCCCAAAACAGATTAAAGGTTAGGTCCGTCCGTGGCGTTGCGCTGTGTGTTAGGTCACAACCGTTCAGTTTTGCGCCACGTTGGGTACATCGCAATCAATGCAATGCGCATCCATTACTTTGATGGTTGTTCCCCCGCTGCTTGCCGAACCATGTTCGTGAGGCGGTCCATGTCTTCGATCCACAGCGTCCGTCCACGCCGGCTGACGATACCCTTGCGCGTTAGATAGCTGAGGTGACGGCTCACCGCTTCGCGATGCGTGCTGATCTGCGCGGCGAGTTCCGTTTGTGACGGCGCATTCTCGATGTAAGTCTTGTTGGGCTGATTCTGGATCTGGCGGCCATGCTCCCGTGACAGGCGAAGCAGCTCTGCCTCTATGCGATCGTTGACGGCGAGCGTGGAGAATTCGAACACGCGCGCTGTCAAACATCTGAGCTGCGTGACGAGATGGCGGATGATGGCATGCGCGATTTCAAGCTCGCTCATCATCAACTTGTTGAACTGTTCGGCGGGAAGGATGGCGACGCGGCAGTGCTGCTCCGCCTCCACGCTGGCGGATCGCGGTGCGCCGTCAATCGCCGCGAACTCGCCAAAGAGGTCTCCTTGCGCAATCTTGCGCAGGCCGACGATCTTTCCTTGCGGCGAATAGATCCGCACCTTGGCGAAGCCTGCCAGGACGAAATAGACGTCCGTATCCTGGTCCAAATAGCTGATGATCTGTTGGCCGGGTGCAAAGTCGCGAAAGACGCAGGCGCGGGCGATCCGCTCCAAACTCGAGTCCGGCGCCTTGTCGAAAAGCGGGATCTTTCGCAGCTCGGTTTGGTTACCCGTTTGCAAGGCCTTCCTCGGAATTGCGCGTTTCGGCCATATCTAAATGTTACATTAAGCGATCCAGGGAGGCCAATCCAATCTCGTGGAGCCGCCAGGGCAAGGTTATTGAGCTTGGCGAAGTGTCCCTGTCGCGGGTTTCATGGCGGTGACACCTCTATTTCAAGACGGCGTTCAGTTTTGATTTGGCGGTTGGATGCAACTGGTCGCGTCGGGCGAAAGCCTCAAGTGGTCAGGAGATCTTTGTTGCCGCTGCTGGCTGCGGCCTCAATATTGTGCATGTCGTCATCGGACAGGCCGAAGTGGTGGCCGATTTCGTGGACGAGAACGTGCGTTACAAGATCGCCCAGCGGCTCGTCGCCTGTTTCGGCCCAGTAATCGAGAATTGCGCGACGATAGAGAAAGACCATGTCGGGCGTGCGTGGCAGGTCCGCCGTCGACTGGCGATTGACGCTGACGCCCTGATAAAGGCCCATGAGGTCCAAAGCATCGTCGATGCCAAGTTCATCCAGGACTTCGTCCGTCGCGTAGTCCTCTATGCGGATAGCGATATCGCCACTTATGTTGCGGACGAAATCGGGAAGCCGGTTCCACGCTGCGATGGCAAGGCGCTCGATGTCATCGAGACTGGGGGCGACGGCGTTTGACCAATCATTGCCTGGCTCCGGATCTGGCTGCGGCACGGGGCTTTCCTTCGTTTCCGCCTGAGTTGCGATCTGGCTTTGCAATGCCAGTGGCGGCGGTGGCCTGTGGCGAACCCGATCATTGCGCAGCGCGGCCGAGGGCCTGTTCGCGTTCGGGTGTCGAACCCTGATAGATCCGATCGAGTACCGCTGGGTCTAGCTTGCTGGTTGGACCCTCGAAGACAATCCGCCCCTGGTTGAGGCCGACGATCCAATCGGCAAAGCGCGTGGCCAGCTCGACCTGATGCAGGCTCACGACCGCCCTTATTCCGTCGTGCCGCGTCAGCGTATCGATCAGCGTGAGGATCTGGGCTGCCGTGGCGGGGTCGAGGCTCGCCACGGGCTCGTCGGCGAGGATGAGCGAGGGTTCCTGGGCGAGCGCACGGGCAATACCCACGCGCTGCTGCTCGCCGCCGGACAGTTGCTGCGCCGGGGTGTAAGCGCGGTCGAGGAGGCCCACGCGATCCAGCATGGCGAGCGCCAGCAGGCGATCGCGTTGTGGCGGTGGAAGGAGGGCATGGATGCGGCCGAGGCGGCCCAAGCGCCCGTTGACGACATTTGCCAGCGCCGACAGGCGGCCGACGAGATGGTGCTGCTGAAACACCATGCCGGTATCGCGGCGGTGTGTCTTGAGCGTCGACCGGGTGGCGTCAATCGGTATGCCATGACGGTTGCGCACGGTGCCGCGCGTTGGCGCCACCAGTCCATTGGCAACGCGCAGCATGGTCGACTTGCCGGCACCGGATGGACCAAGCAGAACCGTGAAGCGGTGTTTGCCAAGCGACAGGCAGATGTCGTCGAGGGCGGTGCGATCCGCCGCGAACTCAACCGAAACGTGCTCCAGCCGGATCATGGTGCCACGAGCCTCCTGCGGAGGATTGCGGAGAGACCATCGCAGATGGCCACCATGACGAGGATGACGGCGATGATTGGCACCAGGCGCGGGAAGTCAAGCAGGTCGACGGCGTTCTTCAACTGCTGGCCGATCCCCCCTGCGCCGACAAGACCGAGCACTGTCGATGAGCGGATGTTGAACTCCCACATGTAGAGCAAGGTGGAGGTGAGACCCGGCAAGACCATCGGCAATAGGCCATAACGCAAGACGAGGAGGCGAGACGAGCCGGTGGCCGTCAACGCTTCGAGCGGGCGGGGATCGACGGCTTCGATGTCCTCCGACCAGAGTTTGGCGATGGAGCCCGCGACATGGAAGGCGACGCCAAGGATGCCCGAAAAGGGACCGAGGCCGACAGCGGCGACGAACAGGAGGGCGAAGACGAAGGTGTCGATCGATCGCAGGACATTGAGTATGGAGCGTGCCGGCCAGTAGAGCGTGCGCGATGGCGTGACGTTTGCGGACGCCAGTATGGTGAGCGGAATGGCAATGATCGCACCAAGAGTGGTCCCCAAGGTGGCAATGGCAACGGTCTCGGCGGCAGCGCGAAGCACGGCGTCGAAGTCCGTCAGGTCGGGTGGCCAGCTTCTCGCCAGCCAGCCGAAGAGGCGCGGGATGCCATCGATCAGGCGCGCAGGCTCGACATTCGAGACAGCGATGCAGAATGCATAGAAAACGAGCACGGCCGCCGCGACCGCCAATCGCTTGCCGCCTTTGCTGCGCTCTTTGCCGAGCAGGTCTCGGTAGCGTGCGTTGTCAGCTTCGTTGGCGAACTGGCCGGCAGGGTGCATGCGCCTATTTTTCCGTGTTGGAGGGGGGAGGTGCCGTACCGCCCTAATTGCCGTCCTTTATACGTCCGAGCGTGCGTCCGGCATCTTCAATATATTTGTAGCTGGCGTGCGTGGCAGCAACCCAGCCGGTGTAACGCGGGGGCATGATCTCCTTGGCTTTGTCTTCGTCGATTGCGAGCACGGCTGCGCGGATCTTTTCGGTCAGCTCCTGGGCAAGCCCCTTGCGGACGACGAGTGCGTCATTAGGCAGCGGTTCGGATTGCCAGACCACCTTGACCTGCTCCTTGCTGACCAAGCCTTTGGCGATCATGGCGTCGAGATTGCGATTGTAATCTGAAGCGAGATCGACCTGACCATTGGCGACAGCCGTGACGTTGGCGGCGTGCGAGGCGCCGTCGCGGTACTTGAAGTAGGTCTTGGGGTCGATACCCTTTTGCGACAGGTAGTATGTCGGAATGAGCCAGCCCGATGTCGAGCCAACGTCGGCCAACGACAGGCTCATGCCCTTTGCGTCATCGGGATAGTTTTTAATTGTGAGGTCTGGACGGGCAATGATGATTGAATGATAGGTGGGCTTGCCGTCGTACTTGACGGTGGCGATCGCTTCAGCCCCACCCTGGTGATGTGCAAGGACGTAGCCCCATGGCCCCATCCAGGTCACGTCAGCTTGTCCGTTGGTGAGGGCGATGGCGATGCCGGCCCAGTCGGTCGTCACCGTCAATTCGTAATCGGCGCCGACGGCATCGGCAATGTACTTGAAGAACGGCTCATAGGCCTTGCGCGTGTCACCCGCAGTGGGTTGATAGGGGCCGACGGCGAAACGGATCTTTGTGCGTTCGGCTGCGCTCGATGATGCCGGGACCAGTTCAACAGCGGCCAGAATCACTGAAATGGCACACATGATGTTCATTGAAGGTGTATTGCGGCGGCTTGCACGCATTCTATCTTCCCTATCGCTTGACTGCGTTCTTCAAATTCAACGGCACACTAGCCGCCCTTGTCTGCTACGACATCGAAACTTGTCGTGAGGTCAATGTCAGCATGGCGTGATTGGTACTGCCTCGTTGCTGGGTGCGTTGCCAGGCTTCCATCCGATTTGTGCGGGCCTCAGCCGAGTGCCGATATACAAATCTAGCGGGTTCAAGGGATGTCCAGCCTTCAAGGGAGCGGTGGCGATGGGGTAGCGTCCGCGGGAACTGTGGTCATAACGGGTGCGACCAAGGGTATCGGGCTCGCCCTGGCTCGGCTGTTTGTCAGGCGCAGCCATTCGGTGGTGGTAATCGCACGCGATCAGCAGCGTCTTGATGCCGTCGCAGAGGGGTTGCGCGCGCTTGCTCGGCACGGCTGCATCGTTGTGCCGCTGGCGCTCGATGTCACGCATGACGATGCAACTGTCCGGATCGATGAGACACTGGCCCAGCATGGGCTCGCGCTTGATATACTCATCAATAACGCTGGCATGGGTTTGGGCGGGCCGCTTGTCGAGCAGTCGCCGGCGGACCTTGAACGGCTCATCGCCTTGAACATCACGGCGCTGACGCGGCTGACACATCATGCCGTCAAGGTCATGAGGCCGCGTGGCAAGGGGCACGTCATCAACATCGCCTCTCTTGGAGGTTATGTCCCCGGCCCCAATCAGGCCGCGTACTACGCCAGCAAATCTTATGTCATTTCGCTTTCGGAAGCGGTCGATTGGGAACTCTCCGGTAGCGGTGTGCGTGTCAGCGTGGTTGTGCCCGGTCCGGTCCGAACGGACTTTCATGCCGATATGAAGGCCGAGACCGCGTTCTATCGCCGGTTCTTGCCGGCGATGGAGCCTGAAGCCATCGCCCGATCCATCTATCGGGGATATTCGTTCGGGCAAGGCGTGATCGTCCCTGGTTTCTCCGCCCGCTTCCTTAGTGTCGCGCTGCGCATTCTTCCTCATCCGCTTACTGTCCCGCTGACGGGCTGGCTTCTCCGCCAGCGTCCGTGATGCTCACAGGCATCCGCCGCCATCCCATGCGACTTCGTGCCCTAAGCAATATTCGTGATGGGGCGTCTCTTCGTTACGAATGTGGAAACCATTCCGGTGCAGAATGTTCTTCGTGGCAGCGGATGATGTTTCGCGTACCGCGCGCCGCATGGCGCGGCGATTGTGTTGTGTGCTTCAGCGCACATTGATTGCCGCGCCGCTCGATATATCCCCAAAAACAGCTTCTGAGTTTCCGTCACCGTCGCGCTGGCTCAATGACTGCGGGCTGCGGCCGCTGGATATATCCACTTTGGCGTCTACGAAATTTGGCCGAGCTGGAATGGATGCGCCGACGCTGCGATGGCCTAATGCGTCGCTGCCCGGGCCACTTGAATGGCGTCCGTCAGCACGGACGCAAACTCCTTGCGTTCGCCATCGGTGAGGAATTGGCCGAACGGCATCCGCTTGCCATGGGAAATAAGTGAGAGCGCCGTGCGCCCGTCGACAGCCTCGGCGCATTGAACCCGAACCCAATAGGGATTGAAGTCGAATTTCTCCTCCTTCCCCGAAGGGTGGATGCGTGTGACCGTCAGGAGGCCGGGCGCAAGGTCGACTGTTTCGTAGAGACGCCCGTCGCGATAGTTGAGACGAAATGCGATATACACGAGCAGGACGTCCAGGCCGAAAAAGCCGAAAACCGGCCAGGCTCCCATCATTACGAAGGCAATGCCGGCGACAAAACTGACAAATCCGAGTGCCGACATCAGAATCAGGAAGCCGTGAGGGCTCAGTGAACGGTATGACGTCAGGACCCACCGTGAGTGTGTTTCGGGCGTTGGCGGTGCTGGTGTTGGAGCAGGGGCGTTCATGGATGTCGCGCGTAAAGCCTGATCTGGAAGCTTGGGTATAACATGATTGCAAAGGTTCCGTCCCAACGGAAAGCGACGCAACGCCGCCGGTCTGAGCTGCAGGCAGCGGCCAAGAAGCGGCCCGTCGTCGGCGGGGCGGGCCAAGCGGAAAAAGGGTCGGCGCCGGGTAACTCGGTCAAGACGAGCGGGATGGGTGGCGGCAAAGCGGCTTCGAAGCCTGGGAGTAAGCGCGCGGTGGACAATGACGCCCAAGATCATGGGGGCGGCATCGCGGACGGCGTGCAGCGCCAGGTTGTCACCGCGCGGAAGAAGCGCGCCCGTCTGACGGGTGCCGAGATCGCTGAGATCTTCCGGCGGTTTCATGACATCGAGCCAGCGCCTAAGGGCGAACTGGAGCACTCCAATCCCTATACGCTGCTCGTGGCGGTGGTTCTGTCCGCGCAGGCGACGGACGCTGGTGTCAACAAGGCGACGCGCGCGCTGTTCAAGCTGGCCGACACGCCGGAAAAGATGGTGGCGCTTGGCGAGGATCGGGTGCGCGATTTCATCAAGACGATCGGTCTTTATCGCAACAAGGCCAAGAACGTCATCGCGTTGTCGGAAAGGCTCATTGCCAAGTATGGGGGCGAGGTGCCCGAGGACCGTGATGCGCTCGAAACATTGCCGGGTGTCGGGCGCAAGACAGCGAACGTGGTGATGAACGTTGCCTTCGGTCAGCCAACGATGGCGGTTGACACGCACGTCTTTCGCATAGCCAACCGTGTTGGTCTCAGCAGCGGCAAGACGCCGCTGAAGGTTGAAGAAGATCTCGTTCGCATCATCCCGGCCGAGTATGGGGTTCCGGCACATCACTGGCTGATCCTGCATGGGCGTTATCTATGCAAGGCCCGCAAGCCGGAATGCTACCGGTGTCCGATCCGCGAATTGTGCAGGTTCGAGCCCAAAACGCCGCATGCGTGAGCGCCGGTGGCTGGCCTCCCAGGATTGCCATGATTCACCATGTTTGGCGTTTTTTGCATACGGCCCAGGCGAGCTGTGGAGCTCGGAAGAATCCGCCCAATTCCGGTGTCTTACCACCCAAACGCAGCCAATTGAGCCGCGATTGCCCTCAGTTCGCCGTGTCGCGATCAAATTCCCGGCGTGTTTCTGGTGAACGAGTGAGCCTGCCGGGTCTTGTTGTCCTGCCGTGCCAGACCGTTTGGAAGCATGGCGTGCGGTGGCGGCTGGCGGCGGGGAACGGACTGCGTTGACCATGCAGTGCTTGGTTTGCGTCTGCCGCCCGGTTCGGTGATTGGGGAAGTATCGGCGTGCGTGTTGTCTCGACCTTGTCGGTGTTTGTTGCTTGTCTCGTTGCGTTGACCGGGTGCGGTCCGTCACGGCAGGACTACAGTTATTATGACGAGGGCGATCGGTATGAGGATCGCTACGAACGTGCCCGCGCTGCTCGGGAGAAGAAGCGCAAAGCCCGCAAGGTCCGCCAGTCGTCGGCCCGGCAGCATGCTCCTATGACAGCTCCTCGCCCAACCCAGTCTTCACGCCGCGAAACTGCGGAAGTGGCGATCGATCCAGAGCCCGTGCGTGCTCCACCGGCCGCTGCTGAACAGGTGCGTGCGCAGCCTGTAGCGCGGCCACCGGCGGTCGCACCTGCTGTACCGCCCGTGGCAGCCGCAGCTGCGCCGGTTGACGAAGCAGCCGCAAAGGTTGCGCAAAAGCAGATTTCGGATGGCTATCGCCTGCTGCGTGCGGGCTTCGTCAAGAAGGCACGCGAGAAATTCGAACTGGCCATGAAGGCCGATGCCCCAGAGGCTAGTCTCGGCCAGGGCCGGTCGATGGATCCATCGTATCTGAAGACGGTCGCGTTTCCCGACGTCATTCCCGATGCCGAGCAGGCGCGCCGCATGTATCGGCGTGCCATCCTGCTGGGCAACACCGAGGCGAAAGGCGATCTGGAGCGGCTTGAAAAGGTGATGGCCGCGGCCCAGCCTGTAACCGATACGGAAGCGCCGGCCGCAGCCTCGCCGCCGTCGAGCCTTTCGCCCTCGACACCGGCGAATGCCGCGCCAGTCAAACCCGAATAGGTGCGCGTGCGACCGCGTTTGCTGTTTGGGATGAGACACTGAAGGTCTCAAGCTCGCCAGCGTTCTTCAAAATCCGGTTTGCAGGGTGGACATTGCGAATATGCCCGAGGCGGAGGCATCGAGGCGCCACATCTACGCCGATCAGGTTTCGACGCCGTCCATGCGCATGGCAAGGCCCGCATCGGCCATGCAGCGTTTGGCTTCGCCAATCGAATATGTGCCGAAGTGAAAGATTGAGGCAGCGAGCACGGCACTGGCGTGGCCTTCCCGCACGCCGTCGACCAGATGATCGAGGGTGCCGACACCGCCGGAGGCGATCACCGGAACCGACACGGCATCGGATATGGCGCGGGTGAGCGCTAGGTCAAAGCCGGCCTTGGTGCCGTCGCGGTCCATCGAGGTGAGCAGGATTTCGCCAGCACCAAGTGCCACGACCTCCTTGGCGTACTCCACGGCGTCAATGCCGGTCGGTTTGCGGCCGCCGTGGGTGAAGATCTCCCAGCGTGGCGGTTCGCCCTCGCCGGAAACCTTCTTGGCATCTATGGCAACGACGATGCACTGGGCGCCGAATTTCTCGGAGGCCTCCTTCACAAACTGGCGATTGAAGACGGCAGCGGTGTTGATGGAAACCTTGTCGGCACCGGCTTCAAGGAGCTTGCGGATGTCATCAACGGTGCGGACGCCGCCACCTACGGTCAGCGGCATGAAGCAGCGCTCGGCGGTTGCCTCGACAATGTGGAAAATGGTGTCGCGGTTCTCATGGCTCGCCGTAATGTCGAGGAAGCACAGCTCGTCGGCGCCGGCAGCGTCATAAGCGGCGGCGGCTTCGACGGGATCGCCTGCGTCGATCAGATCGACGAAGTTGATGCCCTTGACGACGCGACCGTCCTTGACGTCGAGGCATGGGATAATGCGGATCTTGAGGCTCATGCTGCTTCGATAGCCCCGAACCCCGCTGTCTGCAACAGTCCTGGCGGTGGGCCGTTCACCATCATGGCCGCTGCATCCGCCGGGCATGCTTGATTGTGGCGCAAAGCACTGCCATTTAGGCGGTCCGGGCGCTCGTGTCCGGATGTTCGAGGCTTTTTCTATGTCTAGTCGCACGATCACGGTTGCCGCCCTGCAGACCGCCTATGGTCCGGACCTCAAGGCCAACATAGCCAAGACCGAGGCGTTGGTTCGCGAAGCGGCGAAGGCAGGGGCGCAGGTCATCCTGCCGTCGGAGCTGTTCCAGGGGATCTACTTTTGCACCGAGCAGAACCCGAGGTGGTTCGAGACGGCGTATGCGACGGCGGAGCACCCGTGCGTGATTGCCATGCAGAAGCTGGCAAGGGAACTGAAGGTCGCAATCCCTACCTCGTTCTTCGAGAAGGATGGCCCGCGCTACTACAACTCAATGGCGATGATTGATGCGGACGGCGAAATCCTCGGCGTATACCGCAAGAGCCATATTCCCGATGGGCCCGGCTATCAGGAGAAGTATTATTTCCGTCCTGGCGACACCGGCTTCAAGGCGTGGACGACCCGCTTTGGCCGTATCGGCGTCGGCATATGCTGGGACCAGTGGTATCCGGAGGCCGCGCGGGCGATGATGCTTCAGGGCGCCGAGCTGCTATTTTATCCGACGGCGATCGGGTCGGAGCCTTACGATGATGCGCTCGATACGCATCGCATGTGGCAGCGTGCCATGCAGGGGCACGCGGTTTCGAATGCGGTACCGGTGGTGGCTTCGAACCGTATCGGGCTGGAGGATAACTCAGGCGCCAAGCAACGGTTCTATGGTCACTCGTTCATTGCTGACCACACCGGCGAACTCGTGCAAAAATTCGGCGCGAAGGATGAGGGCGTGCTGGTGCACACGTTCGATCTTTCCATGATCGAGAGCTATCGCGCCGACTGGGGCTTCTTCCGCGACCGTCGGCCGGAACTGTACGACAAGAGCTGTTGCTGAAGCTTAAGAGGCGGGATCGCGAGCGGCCCAGTCTGCTGCGCGGCGGCCGGTCAGCTCAGTGATGCTGGTAGCGCCTTCGCGTTTCACGGTGTCGGCCAGATGCCGCTTAATGGAGCCGATGAGCTGCGGGCCTTCGTAGATCAAACCGGTATAGAGCTGGATCAGCGTGGCGCCCGCCTCGATCTTCTCCAGGGCAGTTTTAGGGCTGTCGATGCCGCCGATGCCGATCAGCGGGATGCCGCCTTGCATCATTTGATGGACACGCGCCAGGACGACGGTGGCGCGGCGGAATAGCGGCCGCCCGGACAGTCCGCCACCTTCCTTGCGGTTTGCGTCGTTGAGGCCGTTGCGGGCGAGCGTCGTGTTGGATACGGCAATCGCGTCGACGTTGTGTGCTGTTAGTCGCTCGGTGATCGCGGGCAAATCGTCCATGGCGACATCTGGCGCAATCTTGACGAAGACCGGTCGCTGCGGCTTGCCACTGGCTACCTGTTCCGCGCGAGCCGCCATGACGCGGGAGAGCAACTCGTCGAGTGCGGCAGGCGCCTGCAGATCTCGCAAACCGGGTGTATTTGGCGATGAGATGTTGACGGTGAAATAGCTCGCGACTTCGTAGAAGGTTTCGATGCCCTTGACGTAGTCGGCGGTGCGGTCGGTGGTATCCTTGTTGGCACCAATGTTGACACCCACGATGCCATTCGCGGGGCGGCGCGCTAGTCGTGCAAGTGCTGCGGCATGGCCACCATTATTGAAGCCGAGCCTGTTGATGACACCACGATCCGCTGGCAGCCGGAAGACGCGTGGTTTCGGGTTGCCCGATTGCGGTCGCGGCGTCACCGTACCGATTTCAGCAAAGCCGCAACCGAGGCCCAGCACGGCTGCGGGCACGCGCGCATCCTTGTCAAATCCGGCGGCGATTCCGATGGGATTGGGAAACGTCAGCCCAGCAACATTGACTGTGAGCGCGGCGGGATCTGCCGCCATATCGCGGGCATAGAGTCCGCGCTCAAGCGCCTTCAGTGTTGCCTCGTGGGCCTCTTCAGGCGGTAGCGCAAACAGCAGCGGTCGGGTTAGCCGGAATAGTAGCGACATGTCAGCGTTGTACTCCGGTCAGAGCTGCTTTGACATCCGGCACGCCCGACTGATCGTTGCTCAGTTTTCGCACCCATTCCGCCGCATCCGTATCCAGCGTGGCAAAAAGATGAGGAAACAAAGCGCCGCCGCGTGAGGTTTCCCATTTGAGAGCGTCGCCAAGGCGCTTTACGTCAACTGCGATCAGTACCAAATCCGTTTGACCTGCGAAGTGTTTGCGGGCCGTTTCTTGCAGCTGAACTTCAGTCGAGAAATGAATGAAGCCATCGCGAAGATCATCAGGGGAGCCCGCGTACGTGCCCGTTTGGCACGCCGCATTCCACGATGTTCGCGATGCAATCTTGTAGATTGTACGGTCTGACCGGGTAGGTGACGACTCTTCCATTGCGTCAGGCAAAACACTATCTCGCATGCAGAAAGAACATTGTTCGGGGCAGTTAATAGACGTGCGCTAGGCTCAGTGGAAGTATATAGTCATTCATAGAGGTGGGATGTGGCACTGCTCGGGGGCGAGCTTCAGCGGTTGCGGGGGAAATATTCTTGATCGATTTCCAGCCGCGCTCTGATTCTGTGACGATTTTGGATCGACACGATTGCCTTACCTGTTCGTTTTGCGGTGCCCGTCGGTAGCGGGAACCCGCCGGTGGCGGGATTTAGAAGAGCGGGATTGATGTTTGCGCGTTTGCAAGTGGCGTCAGTGGCGCTGGGCGAGCTTTTTGCTCACGGCTCCACGTTCAGTATTCCGTCATTCCAACGGCCATTCGATTGGGGACCTGAGGAGGCGCTCCAGCTTTTGGACGACGTGTCGCGTGCGGCCGGTATCGATGCTCCTGACTCCGCAGAGCCGGATTATTTCTTGGGCACGTTGCTGCTCCTTGCAGAAGAGGCTGTTGAGCTGCCTGGGAGTGCCGTGATTGCGGAGCGGGCTGAAGGTGTGCGGCACAGCTATGAGGTCATCGACGGCCAGCAACGGCTGACGACCCTGACAATGCTGTTCGCCATTCTACGCGATCTCGGCGTGGGACAGGCCTATGATGCCTTGCAGACCATGGTGGCACTTGGCGCAGCTTCGGGCGCCGAAGAGGCTTCCGCGTCCACGGATTTCCGGCTGACGCTCAACGGAGTTGATCGGGCGCTCTTCCGCCGACATGTGCAGCGCGTTGGAGCCAATCTGCAACAGCCGGGAAACAGCGAGGCGGAGGAAAACGGATCGTCGTCGAGCCGCATTCTGGATGCGCGCGATGCGTTGGTTGCCAGCCTGTCGCAACTTGATGCGGGACAGCGCAAGCAACTGGCCGATTTCCTGCTGGAGAAGTGCCATGTGGTGGTGACGCTGTCGCACGATATCGACCGTGCGCATCGGCTGTTCACCGTGCTCAACGAACGCGGCAAGCCGCTGCGGCGGAACGACATCATCAAGGTGGAAGTGCTCGGCGGATTGTCTCCGTTCGATGCGGATCACGCGCGCCGGCGCTGGGAAGCGGCAGAGGCACAACTGGGCGGTGATTTCGAAGCGTTTTTCGGACATCTCAAGGCGGTGTATGGACGGCGCCGTGCGACGGTCGTAACAGGGCTGCGCAGTTTGATTGCGGAAGCAGGCGGTGCGCGCGCCTTCATCGACAAGGTTCTGGTGCCCTATATCGGCGTGTTCGTGCGTATCCGTTCGTGCCAGGATGCGCCGTCGCGATCGGGTGACGAATTATCGGAGCGCCTGCATTACCTCAACAGGCTGCGCGGCGAGGAATGGCTGCCGGCGGTCATGGTGGCCTTGCACAAGTATGGTCAAGAACCTGACAGGGCGCTGGGGCTTGTACGTGCGATCGACCGGCTTGCGCACCTGTCGCGTGTTCAGTGTCAGGGCGGCGGAAGGCGAACGACGCGGTTCAATCGAGTCGTTCAGGCCATTCAGAACGGCAGCGCCGTGGATGAGACGGCGGAGGTGTTCGAACTCAACCGTGAAGAGTTGCGAAACGCAAAGTTCAATCTACGCAATCTTCACCGGCGCAATCCGCCCGTCTGCAAACTGTTGCTGATGCGGATCAGCGATCAGATTCAAGGCCGGCTGACGCCTATCGATCCGGCGACACTCAGCGTCGAACACGTTCTGCCGGTCAGGCCATCGACGACCAGCGCCTGGCGGTCGCTTTATCCAGAGCCAGAGGTGCGGGAGGCGGCGACGCAGTGTCTCGGCAATCTGACGCTGCTTCCGGAACGGCTCAACGACAAGGCGCGCAACCGCAGTTTCGAGGAAAAGCGCGTGCTGATGGCGGAACATTACCGAAATGGGCCGATGATGGAGATCGTTCACGATGTCGTCACGTCGTCTGACTGGAGTCTCAATGTGGTTGCCGCTCGTGAACGGCGGTTCCTGAATGCACTGAGCGGCATTCTCGGTGTGGAAGTCAGCGATGCGGCCATGGAACCGCGCATCGATGCCGCCGAGTAGGGGGGCGCGCAGGCGGTCCAAATGAGGCCCGAGCGGTTGATAGCAGGATGTCACAGCCAGGCCCTGAGGGGTGTGACGTCATCCGGGGGCGTCATGGCGAGTTGCTTGTCTCAACGCGTTGCTTCTGGCACGAAGTAGACGTGATTGGGCCTTTCTGGAGCGTTCACGATGACCATCGATATCGGCGGTGGGGAGCCACTGCTGGTGTTCGGTGGGCCCTATTCCAACCTGAGAGCGATGCAGGCGCTTGTCTTAGAGGCTGAGCGTCTCGGGATAGAGCCGCAGCGGGTGATCTGCACGGGCGATGTGGTCGCCTATGGTGCGGAGCCGGTCGAGACCGTGGCGCTGATCCGCGCCTGGGGCTGTCATGTCATCAAGGGCAATTGCGAGGAAAGCCTGGCTGAGCGGTCGGGCGATTGCGGCTGCAATTTCGAGGAGGGCAGCGTATGCGCGTTGCTGTCCAAGGGCTGGTATCCATATGCCGATGCGACGATCGGTGATGATGAGCGGGACTGGATGAATGCGCTGCCTGCGTCGCTGACTTTTCAATTTGGAGGCCGTACGTTCCGTGTCGTGCATGGCGGCTGCCGTGAGATTGCGCGTTGGGTGTTTCAATCGCAAGATGGGGTCCTGGATGAGGAGATCGCGCTTTCGGGCGCGGAGATCACGATCGCCGGGCATGCCGGACTGCCATTTGTGGCGCGGCGAGATGACGGCATCTGGTTCAATCCCGGTGTCATAGGTATGCCCGCGAACGATGGGACGCCGGATGGGTGGTACGGGATCATTGCCTTTGACGCGGCAACGGGAGGCGTCACGCTTTCCACGCACAGGCTGGGCTATGAGAATGTTGCTGCCGCAGCTTCCATGCGCCGCGCGGGACATGCCAACGAATATGCGCGGACGCTTATCACGGGACGGTGGCCGAGCCTGGACGTGCTGCCGGAAGAGGAGCGCCTTGCGACAGGCCGGGAGATCTCGCCGGTGTCGCTGATCGTTGGGGAGCGGGAGCCGACCGCGGTTACGGCTGCGCGGTCTTGAGCCGGGCACGCAGTCTCGCCAGGGTTGCAAGCATTTCGTCTCGATTTTGCGCGCGTTTCATCCAACGCGGAAGACGCGAGGCCATTGACCTGTTGTTCCAGCGGATGGCGCGACTGGCGTTCCGCTCGCGCAACTCTGCGCCGACAAATGTTTCCAAGACCTGGAGGTGCGCCTCATTGTAGGCGAAGACCAGTCCGTGACGGGTTGGTTCCTGTAGCCACAGTTGAATGCCGAAATATGGGTCGCGGCCATCAGCGCGCAAGCTGTAGCGCCACATGCTGGTCTTGTCGCGCCGCTGGGTGCGGATGAGGCCGCAGTGATGGCAGCTCAGCCGCGCCGGGGGTGATGTGACGATACCAGTCCCTTGACGCCGCTCCATGCGGACGAGTGCGTGGTGGCCGCATCGCGGGCAGGCCACATCAATGCAATCTATGAAGTCGAGGAGCGAACGGCCGTCGTCGCGCGAACGCTTCTGCATCGGGCGTGTTCCTGTGCGTCACGCGCCTTTGACGAGTACACCTGACAGTCCCTTGGCGATCAGGGCGCGGGTGTTCTCGATTCCATAGAGCTCGACGAACGAACCGAAGCGCGGACCCTGGCTCGATCCCAGAAGCACCTCGTAGATGGCCTGGAACCACTGGCGCAGCGTCTCCTTGGAGTAGCCGTTTTCCTTTCCTGCCTCGTAGACCAGGTTTTGCAAGGTTGCGGCATCGGCATCTGCGGGAGCAGCGGCAAGCGTCCTGTCGAGTGCTTCGAGTGCAGTACGTTCGGTCTCGGTCGCTGCGCGGAAGACCTTGGTTGGCGCAACGAAGTCCTCGTAATATTTCACGGCATAGCCGGCGAGGTGATCGAGTAGCGGGTGCTCTGCCGGCGTTGCTCCTGGTGCCACGCGGCGGATGAAGCCCCACAACACGTCCTTGTCGTGCGCGTTCGATGCGGCGACGAGGTTGAGCAGCAGCGCGAATGTGATCGGCAGATCGGCCTTTGGCGGGTTGCCGGTGTGGATGTGCCAGACTGGGTTGTCGATTTTCTGTTTTCCGTCCTGTCCCGGATAGGACGAGATGAACTGCAGATAATCGTCGACCGTGCGCGGTATCACGTCGAAGTAGAGGCGCTTTGCGGCCTTTGGCTTCTGGTACATGAAGAGCGAGAGGCTCTCGGGCGAGGCATAGGTCAGCCATTCCTCGATGGTGAGGCCGTTGCCCTTGGACTTCGAGATCTTCTGGCCCTTGTCGTCGAGGAAGAGTTCGTAATTGAAGCCCTCCGGCGGCGTGCCACCCAGTGCCTTGCAGATGCGTGAGGAGAGCACGACCGACTCGATCAAATCCTTGCCGGCCATTTCGTAGTCCACACCGAGCGCCGTCCAGCGCATCGCCCAATCGGCTTTCCACTGACACTTGACGTGACCGCCGGTGACGGGCGCTTCAATGTGCTCGCCGGTTTCGGGATCGACGTAGGTGACTGTGCCCTTGGCGACATCGCGCGCGACCATGGGCACCTGCAGTACCTTTCCGGTGCGCTTGCACACAGGCAGGAAAGGTGAGTACGTGGCCTGCCGTTCCGGTCCGAGGGTGGGCAGAATGATCGCCATGACGTCATCGTATGCGGCAAGCATCCGCAGCAACGTCTCGTCCATCATGCCGGACTTGTAGCATTCGGTTGCCGACAGGAATTCGTACTCGAAGCCGAACTGATCGAGGAACGCGCGAAGGCGGGCGTTGTTGTGGTGGGCGAAGCTTTCGTGCGTGCCGAAGGGATCGGGCACGCTGGTCAGCGGTCTTTCGAGTGCGGCTGCGAGAAGCTCCTTGTTGGGGACGTTTTCGGGAACCTTCCTCAGTCCATCCATGTCGTCGGAAAAACAGACAAGACGGGTCTTGCGCGTTCCGCCGGTCAGTACCTCAAAGGCGTGGCGGACCATGCTGGTGCGTGCCACTTCGCCGAACGTGCCGATGTGGGGCAAGCCCGACGGGCCGTAGCCGGTTTCGAAGATGACAGTCTTTTCGGTGCCGCCGGGGATCTTCTCCAGGCGCTTTATAAGGCGGCGCGCCTCCTCGAAGGGCCAAGCCTTGGCGTCGGCAAGGAGGTCTGGAGAAATGGTTTCGGCGGCGGTGGTCATTGGGAAGCTCGATTTGGCGATTGAGGGTTTGGGCGTGACGGGACGGTCCATTCGACGAAGGAGTAGCCGGCGGTTCGAGCCGCTTCGGATTGATGCGGTGCAGCGCAGGCTGCGCACCCTATTGACGGCGGGAGTCGACGTCAATCGCAAGGGGAAGCGCGCGGTTGCCTGGGCGTGCGGTTTGAAATGATGCTCGGGATCGTGCGCGCCCTTTACCTGGCCGCGCACTTCGGCTTAGGTGCCGCCAGAAGATGACGAGGTACAGATGCAGACCACCCTCAAGCCACAGCAGGCCCTGATTTATGCGATGATTACTGTTTCGGCGGTCGACCGCTCGATGGCCGACTCAGAACTCAAGCGTATCGGGTCGATCGTCCGCGAGCTGCCCGTGTTCCGAGATTACGACGAGAACTGGCTACTCGATGAATCGCGCGAATGCGGCGCGATGCTGTCGATGGACGGGGGAATGCGGCGGGTGCTCGATCTTGTTACCGCGAGCCTGCCTGAGGGGCTCAGGGAAACGGCCTATGTGTTGTGCGCCGAGGTGGCGGCAAGCGACAGGCGGATTGCATCGGAAGAAATTCGCTTCCTGGACTTGTTGGCGGAGACTCTTTCTCTCGACAAGCTGACGTGCGCGGCGTTGGAACGCGCGGCGACAGCGCGGCAGCAAACGGTTTAGATCGTTTCAGACTTACGTTGAAACGATCCAGATTTCTTGGCTCACGCAGCCAACCCTCGCTATTGCTCGGGCTGCTCCGCGAGGGCGGCGCACGGCGCCGGGCCGCAGTCGCGGCCTTGGCGATTCTGCCTTGGGCGTAATCGCTCTAGACACCGGCAGAGCTGTGGCATCCGGCAGGGCTGGATGGCCGTCTGCATATCCGCTGGGTGCATTCCGGGAACGGTTTCACGGCGCCACGCCCAATGGCACAAGTAGGAGTGCTAAAGCGGCTGCAAAAATTGCCAGTGCGGCAACGATCGCCATTGGCAGGCCAGGTCCGCGTCCACCGGTCAGCCACGCAATTGCCGCCTTGGAAATGGTGTTGACGCCAACGGCGATGGCAATCGCGCGGGCGGCAACGATGTGCGAAACATCGGCGCCGGCCTGACGGGACATGGTGAGGGTAATTGCGTCGACATCGGCGATGCCGGAGATCGCGGCCAGCCCTAACAATCCGCTGGTTCCAGCAGCAGCCTTGGCGAGATCTGCCAACAACATGATGACAGCAAGCAAGGCCCCGAATTTCAACACCGTGCTGAGTTCGAACGGGTTCTTCAGTTCAATCTCGCTGGCAGCGCCGGGTCCCGTCAGTTCCCGACCGGCCAGCATATAGGCGGCGATCGCGGTGACAGCAGCAGCGGAAAGCAATGGCGGTATCAGAGCCAGCATGACGTGCTGGTTGAAAACACCAACGACGACGATCACCCGGATCATCATAATCGCTCCGGCGATCAACGCGGCTGCCGTCGCCAGATTTTTCTGTTGCGGATAATCGTGGGCGACGTGGGCCAGCGTTACGGTGACGGCTGTCGAAGACACCAGACCGCCGGCTGCGCCGGTGATGAGTAGGCCGCGCTTTTGCCCGGCGACGCGCACGGCGATGTAGCCCGCAAAAGAAATGGCGGCGATCATGACCGTCATAAGCCAGATTTCGTAAGGGTTGAGATTGAGCAGCGCCGGCACCTGCCGGTTGGGCAGGATGGGAAGGAGAATAAAGGTCATCGCCAGCAGCACGATGGCGGAACGCAGCTCGATCCAGGTGAGCTTGCGAACCCATTCCTGCAACGCCCGCTTCAAGGATAACAGCGCAGTAGCCGCTACGCCGGTGGCGGCAGCGACTTGATAATTGCCGACAATGGCGTAGGCGCCCAGTGCGAACGCCATCATCGCCGCGACGACCGTGGTCGTGCCGAACTGGCCTTCGTGGCTTATCTCGCGGAAGCGGTAGAACGCGATGATGAGGGAGAAGACCAAGAACGCAAGGCCAAGCGCTATTGGACCGGTTGTGCCAGTGCCTAACGCGATAGCGCCCCATGTCGCGCCCAACATTGCGGAAAGGGCGTGTGTCCTGAGCCCCGCCGATACACCCTTGTTGTCTTCGCGCTCCTGCCAGCCGCGCTCAAGTCCGATCAGCAGGCCGACGGCGAGAGCGACGGAAAAGCGCTGGAAGAGTTCGGTGGTTTCCATGGTGGAGTCTCGGGGCCAAGTCTTCTGGGCAGAACTTCAGGGTGGGGGCCATCGGGGTGATTGTGACCGGGGATCATGTGGCGCGGCCATGGTCAGGATCAAGCGGGCGGCTGCAATCGGCATTGTTTTTGACTTTCAGCCGCCTGCCGGGCGAATTTCCGGTCATCATTTTTTGCTGACGGTCGTGCGGGCGAATTCGGCGATGGCATCAGCGGCGGCGGACAGATTGGCGGCGCGTGTGGTGCCTTTGCCGCCGCGCGGGCCAAGATCATGGTCGCCGTCAACCGCCCAGACGAAGCGGATCGCGGGGGGCAGCCGGTAGGCTTCAGCCTCGGCGCGGCTACCGAACGGATCACGTTCGCCCTGGATGATGAGCAGGGGTGCGGCCATTGATTGCAGGTGGGCGATACGTGGATTTTCCGGCTTTCCAGGTGGATGGAATGGATAGCCGAGCACAACGGCGCCGTGGATCTTTTGTTCGGCGAACAATGCGTCTGCGGCCATGGTGGCGACGCGGCCTCCCATCGATTTTCCGCCGATCAAGAGGGGTATGTTCCGCGCCGCTGCTAGACTAGACAATGCGGCCATTGCGCTCCTGAACTCATCGACCAATTTGTCCGCCTTGGGTGGCGGTCGCCGCTTGGCGTCGATGCGGCGCATCGCCATGTAGGAGAACTCGAAGCGCGTTACGCCTATTCCGCGATCAACCAACAAGGACGCCATCTTTTCCAGAAAGGGGCTCGTCATCGGCGCCCCGGCACCATGAGCGAGCAACAGCCAAGCAAGGGTCCGGTCTGGCGGTGGGCTGTCGTGTATCTGCTGAAAGTCATGCGCTGACTGCGCTTGTGCTGAGCCAACCGGCGACTTTTTTCTACTCATCTCGTGCCTGGGATTGTGCTGGTTGTTGGAAATTTTGTTCATCGCGGTTCAATCGCGCCTGCACAAACGCCGCAGAAGAACTGGCACCCGCAGCAACCTGACGCACTGACACCGATGTGAAACGTATGTGACCAACGGTTGTTCTAATCTTTTATTCCGATCTTATCAGCCAATTCGAGAGGCGCGGCGTATGCAACTGTTCTCTATGGAAGGCGGATCCGCGATGAGTGAGGCGACGTTGCGGCTCGTCGTTTTTCTCGCGGTCTTTGGCATCATGGCAACGGCCGAAGCCTTGCGGCCCAAGCGGCGGCTCGCCCATGCCAAGGGCCGGCGCTGGCTGACCAACCTCGCGATTGTTGCTGTCGACAGCGTTCTCGTCCGGTTGATGGGGGCGCTTGCCATTCCACTGGTGGCCGTCGCCGCGGCTGTGTTTGCGGCCAGGCAGGGATGGGGACTGTTCAACTGGCTCGACTGGCCGATATGGCTGGAAATTGCGCTGGCGGTCGTGATCCTCGATCTCGCCATCTGGTTTCAGCATCTCGTCTCGCACAAGGTCCCGCTGCTGTGGCGTCTGCATCAGATGCATCATGCCGATGTCGACATCGACGTAACAACGGCGATCCGCTTTCATCCGATCGAGATCGGCTTGTCGATGTTGTGGAAGATCTTGTGCGTGGTGGCGCTTGGGGCATCACCGGAAGCCGTGCTGCTGTTCGAGATCATTCTCAATGCGTGTGCCATGTTCAACCACGCCAATGTTGCGTTGCCCGCCGGCGTGGACCGTTTGTTGCGGCTGATTGTCGTGACACCCGATATGCACCGGGTACATCATTCGGTGATACGGTCCGAACACGACAGCAATTACGGCTTCAATCTCTCGGTGTGGGACCGAATCTTCGGCACATATAGGCCCGCGCCGCAGCATGGGCACGATGGCATGACGATCGGCCTTACGCCCTATCAGAGCGAGGCACCGACGCGCTTCATCTGGAGCTTGATGCTGCCGTTCCATGGGCGGTCGTGATTCAGTGGATTGGCGCTGTGGCATGGCATGCCAGTTTTGGAGCGGGGTGCGACTTTGGGTTGTCTGCTCTGGCTGGAAATCGTGAAACGCGAAGAGTTTCGGCGCGTAACGCAATCGCTGGTGGCAGTGAAACATTGTTGCCACCCAAATTTCGCCAAATAAGACTATAAGCTCGCGTCTTGTTTTGTTCGCATTGGAGATTGCCGAAGGCGTTCGGCGGCGCTGCGGTATTGCCGCAACGGGTATTTCGAGTTCGGCGCGCGAGCATGAATTGAGTGTCTCGCCTGAGGGGCAGCAAAAGCTAACGACGGAGTTTGGCGCGGCATGCGCATGTTGCGCGCATTGATTGTTCTGGGTGGAGCTGGCGCGCTGGTTGCGCTGCCGCCGGAGGACTATGCGCGTTTCCTGGCCGGGGCTGGTGAAGCATCGTCGCGGGCCTTGAACCTAGTCGATCAACACATCGTCAAGCCTGTGCAAAGCCACTTCTCAGAGAAGCAACGTGTGGAAGTTGTGCGTGCGCCGGCGCCGCGCCCAGTGGAAAGGCCCGCACTTGTCAGCGAGGAAGCGCGGCAGCATCTCGTCAATCTGCGCGGCACTGACGCTGAGGTGCCGTTAGCTTCACGCGATACTGCCGAGGGTGGAGTGGCGACGCCGACTTCCGCTCCCGAAGTGAGGCCGGTTGCTCATGTCGTCAGTGACGCCCGGCCCTCCGATTTGGATGCGAGGCCCGATAGTGGCCGCGTCATAGAGGCTAGCGAGCCGCTCGTTGTTGTGGCGACGGATACGTCCGAGGCTTCCACGAAAATTATGGCGCCCGTGCCGGCTCCCGTGCCCGCGGTCCAGGCTAGCTCTGGTTCGGATGCTGCGGTCAGTGCGCGGCAGGAAGCAGATGGTGCCCAGGCAGCTGGCAACGATCGTGCGGATAACGATGGCAAGGGGGATGCGGCATCGGGTGATGCAGCCGAGGGCGTAGCGGCTCCGGACGTTGCGGCGGCCGGCGTGCCGCCGATTCCAGGACAGAAGCCCAATGATGTGCCGGAGAAGGAACCGCCTGTGGCGGCCAAACTTCTCTTCGGTGCCGTCAAAACACCTGCAGCTCTCGCCTCGCGCGCCGTTGGATACTATTCGCGTGGCTGCCTATCAGGTGGAAAGGCGTTGCCCATCGACGGTGCTGCTTGGCAGGCCATGCGTTTGTCGCGTAACCGCAATTGGGGCCACCCGAAGCTGGTTGCCATGATCGAGCGGCTTGCGACCGAGGCACAGAAGGAAGACGGGTGGCCTGGGCTGCTGGTTGGCGACATGTCTCAGCCACGAGGTGGTCCGATGCTCACGGGACATGCGAGCCATCAAATTGGACTTGATGCGGACATCTGGTTCACGCCGATGCCATCGCGCCGTCTGTCGCGGCGTGAGCGCGAGAACCTGTCGGCGACGTCAATGATAGATGGTCCCTTGCGTGTTGATCCGACGGCTTTCACGCCCAGCCATGTGAAGGTGGTGAAGCGGGCCGCGTCGTATCCTGAAGTCGAGCGCATATTGGTGCACCCGGCCATCAAGAAGGCCTTGTGTGAAGCGGCGGGACAGGATCGCGCCTGGCTCGGCAAAGTGCGTCCCTATTTCGGGCACTACTACCACTTCCATGTGCGGATCGGCTGTCCGGCTGGTTCCGACAATTGCCGGAAGCAAACAGCTCCGAGCGGAGAAGATGGTTGCGGCAAGGAATTGGACCAATGGTTCGTGCGGTTGACGCGGCCTCCGTCCAAGCCCAAGCCGAAGCCGCCAGGTTACAAGCCACCGCCGCCCAAGCCGCCAATATCGCTGGCGGATCTGCCTACCGAATGCAAAGTGGTGCTTGGCGCCGGGGATAGCGATGTTGTCGAGAATCAAGCCGAGCTCGTGAAGTCGAGCATCGAGCGTTCCAAGCATATCATAGACATTTCCGGCAAGCTGCGATCCAGGGCGCTCGCGCGATAGGCGCGTTCAGATCTGGCGCTACAGAGTGGCGGCTCAGCTTGCCGGGTCAATTCTGCGCGCGGTCGATGCGTTGAGGCGGAACCAGCCTGCGATCACACGGCGCGTCTTGTTGGCGGCGCGTACAGCGTGGGGAATGTCTTCCGATAGCATGAGCACCAATGTTCCCGCGTGCGGCGCGACGGTTGCCGCGGGTGCGCCCTGGTCGTCGCGGGATGTCCAGATGTCGAGTTCGCCACCGTCGCCTAGCTGCCAATCGCGATTGAGATAATGAACAAGCGACACGATCCGGTTGCGCGTGCCTTGGAGGCTATCGATGTGGCGCTTGTAGAAGCCGCCTGGCGGGTAGGTCAGGAACTGGGATTCGAATTCGAAGAGGCCCAGGTAGAGGCGCTGGTTCATGGCACTGCGGATGTGCTCCGCCAGCGCGAGGAAAGCTGCTTCGCCATCGCTTGCCCCGTTGAGCCAGACGGATTTGACCTGGCGGATTCGCTCGGCCAGCGTGTTGGCCTCATCGCGACCGACGCCCGCGAGCGCCATCTGTCCCCGCTCTTCGTGCGCCATGCAGTCCGCGATCAATCGGTCGACAAGGGCGGGAGCGACGAAATTCTCCGCCACCGCAAAGCCACGATCCGCGAGGCTGGTTATGAGCTGATCGAGTTGGTTCTGATCGTAGGGTGGTGCCAGCATGGCGCGGCTTTCGGCCGGCTCAAGCCCCGGCGAGCACCTATGGCCCTGCCCGCAACATCGTGCTGCGGCGAGGCGTTGGCGCAACCTGTCTGCTCGCTTTCATTCGTCTTGCAAATGCGGCAGGCGCCCGCAGGGTGACGACCTGCTTCACGCTGAACCGTTCCGCACTTCGGCTAATCATGCCGTAGGGGACAGGGCACTCCGGTGCCTCCCAGGCCGCAATATCCGTGCGGAACCTTCGCCAGATACTGCTGGTGGTCGTCTTCGGCGAAATAGAACTCCGGCGCGGTGAGGATTTCGGTTGTGATCGGGCCGTAACCGCGTGCTTTCAGCAGGGGCTCATAGGCCTTGCGGGAAGCTTCTGCTGCAATGCGCTGCGCATCCGTCGTGCAATAGATGCCGGATCGGTACTGGGTGCCGAAGTCGTTTCCCTGACGCATGCCCTGAGTCGGGTTGTGGCTCTCCCAGAAAGCCTTGAGCAGCATCTTGTAGCTGATGACCTTCGGGTCGAAGACGACGCGGACGACCTCATTGTGGCCAGTCAGGCCGGTGCAGACTTCCTCATAGGTGGGATTGGGTGTTCTTCCCCCGGCATAGCCCACAGCAGTGATCCAGATGTCTGCTCCCAGCTGCCAGAATTTGCGTTCGGCGCCCCAGAAGCAGCCCAAGCCGAACATTGCTCCTTCGGTGCCCGCCGGGTAGGGGCCCCGCAGTGGACGCGCGAAAATGAAATGCTCAGCTGGTGTGCTAATGGGCTGGTCGCGGCCCGGCAGCGTCTCCGCGGTGGTTGGCAGCCGTGATTTCTTCTTAAACAACATGGCACTTTCGTGAGGAATACGCGTGAAGTTCGATCCGCCTCATATAATGCGCCGAAGTTGCTCTTTTCGCCCTGGTTGCGCCTCACTTTTTCGCGATGTTGTTCAATGTTGCGGCGGTAGAGGAGGCAGCCAGGCGCGGCGGGGGGGAACTGACCGCGCAAGTCCAGGGGGACCCTTGCCCGATGTCTAACGCAAATCTTGCTGGCCACGCCGACGATCTTGCAGCCGCGTTGGGGGAACCCACGGTTGCACTCAGGGAGGCTGCGGCCCCCAGAACGACTGGTGAGCGCATCATCTATCGTGCGAGCGGCGGCAGGCGCATCGCCTTCACGTTCATCTTTCTCCTGTTGTTGCCGTTTTTCGTCAGCCTTGGACCGATGCTGTGGTCGCGCGTCTCTCATGGACTGTGGGAAGGCACGATCGGCCTCATGGTTATCGCGGTCGGCTTTGCCATCGTGATGTTCCTCGTGCTGGTCGAAATGCTGCATTCGATCCGCTCGCGCGTGGAACTGGGCAACACAGCTGTACGGCTGACGCTACCTTCGGGACGCGGACCGCAGCCTATGTTGCGCTATCAGACACATGAAATTCCCTACAAGGAAATCGCTGCCGTCGAAATGCGGCGCGAGATCTATGGCGGGGTGTGGGCACCCATGATGCTCAAGGGCGCGCGCATCGTCACAAAAAGCGGCCGAAAGATCCGCCTGGGTTACGTCAATGAGGCCAACGTCGATCCTGCTTTCCCCTATCTGGAGATCGCGGAACGGATCGCCGCCCGCGCGGGTGTGGGGTTCATCGATGGGGGCAACGTGCGGCGATCGATGCCCAAGAAGATGCTCGGCATCGCATCCGGCCCGCGCGATAAGGTTTCAATCGATGAGCAGCAGATGCGCGAGTTGAACCGAAAGCATGCGCGGCTGATGGGTGCTCTTGTCCTTGGGCTGGTCGTGCTCATCGCTTTCGGCATCATCGGCGACCTCATGCAGCCCGTGTGAGGGCTGCTGATTCGATATGCTCATGCGACCTTCCAAGTCCAAGACTTGCTCACGATTCACTCGTTCGTGAGTATGTCGAAATCGCCGCATTTTCGCGATGAACCGGGCCAAACATCAGCTCAACATGATCTAGTTCACGAACACGTTGACGACGCGGCGACGGCGGCCAGCGAATCCGCACAGCACGGCAAGCGAGCCAAAGAGGACGTAGGCCGGTGCATTCAAGAGTGTGGTCAGGAACGGACTCCAGAGCCAACCGCCTAAGCGATTTTGCAGTCCCGTCTCCAGTGCTGCGAAAGAAGAAGGGGATATGGCCTGCCAGTGCGCTGCGGTGGACATGTGCGCGCCGCCCTTCGTTGCGCCCGCCACGAACAGGACGACAGCCACGAGCAGAAACAACGCCGCAAGGAAGCGGAACAGAGGAGCTGCCGCGTTGGCGATACGTTGCGGCAGTTGCAGCAGAAGGCGGAGGATTCGCTTCATTCAAAGACCTCGGGCCAAGACCTCGTTTCGCCGGAGCTGCGCCGCCGCGACGATTGAGGGCCAATCCTGTCTTGCTGTAGCTGGCAACGGGGGCCAAGACAAGATGGCTGCCGCAAGGTGAGCGGTGTGGCCGCATACGCAACTGGGCGTCCATTAGGCCGCAACGATGCGCTATAGCGCGCGTGATTTCGTGGCAACGGGAAAATGGGTGCCAGTCCGCGCAAGTCACACCGTGTAATAGGCGCGATACCAATCTACGAAAGCCTTGATGCCGTCCTCAAGCCGCGTGCTCGGGCGATAGCCAAAATCGCGTTCAAGGTCGCTGGTGTCGGCATAGGTGGCCTGCACGTCACCTGGCTGCATTGGTTTCATGTTCTTTATGGCCTTGCGGCCAAGCGCCTGTTCAAGCGTTTCGATGAAGGTCATCAGCTCGACGGGTGTGTTGTTGCCGATGTTGTAGACGCGGAAAGGTGCATAGCTTGAACCCGGATCGGGATTGGCAGGATCGTATGACGGTGAACCTTGCGCTGGTTTCAGGGCGACCTTCACAACGCCCTCGACGATGTCGTCGATGTAGGTGAAATCGCGCGACATACGGCCTTCGTTGAAAACGTCGATGGGCTTGCCTTCCAGAATCGCCTTGGTGAAGAGCATGGGTGCCATGTCGGGGCGGCCCCAAGGTCCATAAACGGTGAAGAAGCGCAGTCCTGTCGTCGGCAATGCGTAGAGGTGCGCGTAGGTGTGAGCCATCAGCTCGTTGGCTTTCTTGGTTGCCGCATACAGGCTGACGGGATGATCGACGTTGTCGTGGACGGAGAACGGCATCTTCGCATTGGCGCCGTAGACCGAGCTCGACGAGGCGAATGCCAGATGTTCGACGCCGTTATGTCTACAGCCCTCCAGTATGTTGCCGAACGCGACGAGGTTTGAATCGATGTAAGCCGCCGGGTTGACGAGCGAATAGCGCACGCCTGCCTGTGCCGCCAGGTGGATGACGATGCGGGGACGCTGCTCCTCGAACAGTCTGGCTGTTGCGTTGCGCTGGGCGAGATCATTCTCGTGGAACGAGAATGCGGCTTTCGGGCCGATTTCATCGAGCCGTGCGCGTTTCAGCGCGGGGTCGTAGTAGTTGTTGAGGTTGTCTACGCCAATGACCCGTTCGCCTGCCGCGAGCAGAGCTTTGGCAACGAACATGCCGATGAAGCCGGCAGCGCCGGTGACCAGGATGGGTCGCTCGTTGTTGTCTGCGTTCATTATGACGCCTTCAGGCTAATGATCGTGGTGGGGTGTTGGCCGTATCAGGAGCAGTCAAACCCGGGGCGCGCGTAATCTGGCAAGAATGCCTGCGTGTGGCGATGGGAGCGGCACAGCTGCCATTTATCGCTGGTGGGAGCCGGTTGCACGGAGAGAATTCAAGTAGCGGCCGAATTCGTTCATAGCCGAATTCAGAACGTCGCTTGACCGCTGACTCTTTGCTATCCCAATGGCGCCTTCCAAACTCGCGAGAATGAAGATCGCTGCGGCATTGCTGTCGACGTCCTGGCGTACGAAGCCTTGCCGTTTGCCTCGCTCCAGCTCGCCTGCGATGTTATCGACGATGCTGCGGAACAGGCTCTCGATCCGGGCGCGAAAGGCTTCGTCAAGGCCGCTCATCTCCTGGGCGAGATTGTTCAGCGGACAACCAAGTGTGATCGTGCGCTCGCCAAGCATGCCGCGCGCAAACTCACTGGACACTGCAATGCCCTCGATCGGATCGTCGAACTGCTTTAGGTGCTGGCTCCAGATCAGATCGACCATGCCGGCCAGGATTTCATCGATCACAGCGAGGCCGAGCGCCTGCTTGCTCGGGAAGTGATGGTAGAAGGCGCCCTTTGTCAGACCCGCCTTTTCCAACAGCCCATCAACGCGGAGCCCCTGATAGCCGTTCAGATAGATTTCCTCGAACGCGACATCCAGGAGGCGTGTGCGAGTCGTATCGGCACTTCGGGTTTCCTGCCGGGCAATTTGTGATGAATGTTCAAGCGTGGTCTGTCTGGGCATTCAAGACCTTTGAAGCGAATGGCCGGTATCGCGGGCGCCCAGCATGGCGGGCCCAGCTTATCAGCCTAGGCGTGGCGAAAGTCACATTGTCAATCTAGTTGCTGGCCCGTGTGTGTCCACTTCCCTTTTTTCGTCTTTGATTTTCGGGATCTAAAGCACACCGCTGATGCGCGCGCGAGGTGGTTGGCGTACTCCTGCCTCGCCTTGTCTTGATCTCAACTTCGCCTTCCGCCTTGCAGTCCTTGAATTCGCTTGCTGCGGGCAAGCATTTTCGTGTTGTCGCACGTAACTCCTTCGTAGCTCAGGCGTGTGTCACATGGGCGATAAAATAGCTGTCGAAAACCCACGCCATGCGCTTGACGAATACCTTGCTGTCGCTGTGCAGCGCTGCTTCGTTGCATAAGTGACACTGGCGCGACGTTGCGCTGCAAAAGAAACAGAGTTGCTCTTTTCGCACTTGAACATCGACGGAGATTATCCGTACAACGAGGGTGGTTGGCGGCTATTGTCCGCTGTGAGGGTAAGCCATGTTGCGATCTTGGCTGAACAAGTTCTTGCGTTCGATTTCCGATCTGCCGCGGCGTAAGAGGCGGATCATCATGGTTACGCTGGACTTCGTATTGCTGGCGGCTGTGGTCTGGGCGCTCATTTTCGCCCGGTATGGACAGTTTTTCGTACCCGAGCGGGTCGACATGATCCTGCTGGCCTTCGCGGGCCCGTTGCTGACTGTCGCTGTTTTCCTGATATTTCGCGTCTACCACATCGTTGCCCGTTATCTGGGCTATTTCGGTGCCCTCCGGCTTGGCGCTTGCGTTGCGCTCGCAGCCGCGCTCTGGTCCACAATGCTGCTGTTTTACGGCCAAAGCGGCGTGCCGCGGTCGGTCATCTTCGCGTATGTCCCGGCTGGGACGCTGGCTATTGTCGCAGCGCGGCTGATCGCAGCGAGCCTGCTCAACGGTATCGGCATCAATATCCGGCGCAGGTGGCAGGGCTCGCAGACGTCGGTGCCGGTGCTCATCTACGGTGTCAACGAAATGGCGGTGCAACTTGCCAAGGCGACGCGCCGCAGCAAGACCCGTGTCATGGTCGGTTTCATCGACGATACCAAGGCGATGGCCGGCCGTTCTATCGGCCGCCACAAGGTGCATCGGCTGGACCGCCTCCAGCGGCTTGTCGATGCCCATGGCGTTGAAGAAATCTATATCGCGGTTCCCGATCAGTCCTCGTCGGACCGCAGATTCCTGCTCAAGTACCTGGAGCCGTTCAATCTGCGGGTGCGCATCATTCCGGATCTGGAGGCGCTGGCATCCGGCCGCGTCAGTCTGGGGCAGCTGCGCGGCATCCAGGGACGGGATCTGTTGGGCCGCGAAGAGGTTCCGCCGGAGCCAGTGCTGCTTTCGGCAGCGGTGAAAGGCAAGAACGTGCTCATCACGGGAGCGGGCGGGTCGATCGGCTCGCAGCTTGCCCATCATGTCATGCTGCTCGAACCGCGCCGTGTCATATTGCTCGATCATTCCGAGGCCGCGCTTTATACAATCGACCGCGCCTGCAAAGCGGTATTGTCCGAGGTCGCCAATCCGCCCCAGCTTCACAGCGTCCTGGGAAGCATCCAGCGTCCCGAACTGGTGGGTGAGGTGCTTCGCGAGAACGATGTGCAAACGGTGTTTCATGCGGCGGCGTTCAAACACGTTCCGATCGTCGAAGAGCATCCGCTTGCGGGCATCTCCAACAACGTGCTGGCGACCGAGTTGTTCGCGCGTGCCTGCGCCGTGCAAGGCGTCGAGCGCTTTGTGCTCATTTCATCCGACAAGGCGGTGCGCCCCAAGAGTGTCATGGGGGCGACCAAGCGCTGCGCTGAATTGATTGTCCAAAGTCTGGCCCAAACGTCAGAGAATACGATCTTCACCTCGGTGCGCTTCGGCAACGTGCTGGAAAGTTCTGGTTCGGTGTTTGGTCTCTTCCGCGACCAGATCAATGCCGGCGGACCAGTGACGGTGACGCATCCCGACGTTGTCCGTTATTTCATGTCACTGGAAGAATCGACCAACCTCGTTCTGCAGGCTGCCGGCATGGCCAAGGGTGGAGAGGTGTTCGTTCTCGACATGGGATCTCCCGTCAAGATCGACGACATGGCGCGGTCGATGATCCGTTTGATGGGGGTTGAAGAGCGCACGGTTGCCAATCCCGATGGTGATATAGAGATCGTCTACGTCGGGCTCAGGCCCGGAGAGAAATTGATCGAGGAACTGATCCTGTCCGAACACGGCGCCTCGGAAACACAGCATCCCAGGATCTTCAAGTCGCACGAACCATCCATAGATACACAGGCTTTGAGGCCGGAAATCGATGCACTTCGCGCCGCAGTGGCCGTGCGCGATACGGGGCTGGCGCTTGCCTCTCTGGAGCGGATCGTGGAGGGTTATGTCGCACCTGACATCGTTCACGCGCGTCCAGCCGCGTCTGAGAAGATCGTGCTACATTGATCAAGCATGCGGCCTCTCGATCTGGACGGCTCTTTGTGCAGGCGGGTGAGGATGTGAAAGACCTGAGATGGCAAAACGGATCTTGTACGTTGCCAACGTCGATTGGTTTTTCGAATCACACTTTCTGCATCTGGCGCGCAGCGCTCGCTCGCATGGCTTCGAGGTGGCGCTTGCCACGCACGTCGATCAGGCGGGCCCGCGCCTAGCAGCAGCTGGGCTGGAGCTGATCGATCTGCCAGCGCGCCGTGGCCGGCTTGCGCCGACAGGACTTTTTGCAGCCGCCTCCATCATTGCCAGCGATCTCATGCAGCATCCGCAAACGGTGATGCATGCGTTCGGGCTATTCGGCATCGCTGTGGGGAGTTGGGCCGGACGGCGGCGCAGATACAAGCGCAACGTCTATACGATCACCGGCCTCGGCTATAGTGCGGCCGCTAGCACGAGCAACGCACGGGTCGTCAGGGCGGGCGTCCGGCATGTGTGTGCGGGCGTCGCCGACGGCCCTGGCGTGAGGTGGCTTGCGGAAAACCCGGAGGACCTTTCTTCGTGCGGGCTTGCCAAGGCTGTCGAAGAGGGGCGTACTGCGATCGTCGGTGGTGCGGGCGTTGATCCCGATCTATTTGCCCGTGAGCCGATGCCGGCGCGGCCGCCGCTGCGGGTTGCGGTCGTTGCGCGCATGATATGGTCGAAGGGCATCGACACAGCCGTCGAGGCCGTTCGCATTGCCCGCGAGCGGGGCGTGGACGTCGAATTGACGCTGGCGGGCGGCACTGATCCGGGCAATCCTCGCGCCTATTCGCCAGCCGACCTCGAGGCTTTCGAGCGTGCTGGCGGCGTGCGGTGGCTGGGACGCGTGGAAGACATCAACGGTTTGTGGGCGCAGCATCACCTCTGCCTGTTGCCGTCTCGCGGCGGCGAGGGTTTGCCCAAGTCGCTGATCGAGGCGTCGTCGTGCGGGCGTCCGGTATTGACGACGGACGTGCCGGGATGCAGGTCCTTTGCGAAGGAGACGGGAGGATGGTGTGTTGCTCCCGAGTCGCCTGAAGCTGTTGCCGATGCCTTGTGCCGGATCGCAACGCTCGATGACCTGGAAGCGCACGGTGAAGTGGCGAGGACCGTCGTGCTGGATCGTTTCACGGAGCAGCATAATTGGGAGATCGTCAGCGCCGCCTACAACGCGCTTGCGGGGTGGCCGGAATGATTGGGAGTTTGTCGTCGCGGTGCGTGGCAATTCGCAAGCCCAGCTGGGATCTAGAGTTCCGCCAAGCAGGCGAGCCGCAGATATTTGCGCGATCCCGGCCCGGCTCGAAATTTGTCAGGCCGAAATGTCCACGGTCCGGACCACATGAAGCGTAGTCTGGATCTTGCTGCGGGCGTTATCGGTCTGGCCGTGCTGTGGCCAATACTGCTGCTCGTGGCAGCTGCCATCAAGCTCGACAGCAGAGGACCGGCGGTGTTCTCGCAGGTGCGCGCTGGACGGGATGGGGCGCCGTTCCGCTGTCACAAGTTCCGGTCGATGTATATTGAAACGCCGGAGCGGCCGACCCACGAATCCGTCGCATCGGACATTACGCCGGTTGGCCGCTGGCTGCGGCGATCGAAACTCGATGAATTGCCGCAACTCGTGAATGTGGTTGCGGGCGAGATGAGCCTTGTCGGGCCAAGGCCATGTTTGCCGTCTCAGGAGGAGCTGGTCGAGGCACGGCGCGCGCGCGGGGTGCTGGCGATGCGGCCCGGGATCACGGGATTGGCGCAGGTCAAC
This sequence comes from Hyphomicrobiaceae bacterium, assembly GCA_020442165.1. Lineage (GTDB taxonomy): Bacteria > Pseudomonadota > Alphaproteobacteria > Rhizobiales > Hyphomicrobiaceae > JAEUMD01. The sequence continues at coordinate 67,596 of JAGRKV010000008.1, forward strand.
AGAATTGACATGTCAAACCCCGAATGGCTTGCCACGGTGGATGCGGAATATGCCGAGCGGCAGAGCTTTTGGTTTGACCTCAGACTGATATTGGCGACGCTTCCGTTTTGCAGCAGATGTGCGCCGCCGGTCCGCTCGACGTAGATGCGGGACATGTCTGGGGCTTGATCCAAGAATCTGCGTTGGGACAGCAACCCATTCTTGGACACTGAGCGCGAGGAATGATCTTGTAGATGTACGCATGTGCCGGCCACACCAGTTATGCGGAATGGCGTCTACTGGTCGTCTTGCAATGGTTGCGCGCTTGCGTAATTCAGCCGGGCTTTTTGGATCTTGCCGGATCGATAACCGCGAATTGGTAAAGTCTGGTCAGCCAGACCAGTATTGGGCTAAAGTCTCAAGTGTGCTAGGTCGCGTCAGTAATCCAGGCCGGCCCAAGGGGCCGCGGCCTCGCCAGCTGAAAGCCTGGACATCAAGAACAAGAAACAAAAAAGCGAGCTTCATGGATAGCTATGGTTGGCATGTCTCGGGGTGGTCACTGACCGGCCTGACGGCGGGAGCGAACTTGGCGCGAATGGCGTCCGGTCTTGCGGGCAAGGTCTGCGAGTTTCTTGCTCCGAATTGTCCAGGCTCCCAGGTGTCAGACTGACGATGGCGGCACTTCAGGAACAAGGCTTGAAAGGGGGCGCAACGCGGACGAGCGTGCTGATTGCCGATCGCAATCCTGTGGTGCGGGCGGGGCTGAAAGATTTCCTTTCCCGGGATGGCCGCTACGACGTCGAGGCTCCGGTTGAGACAGGCAATGCGTTTCTCGACCTGTGCCAGACGCGCCGTGTGTGTGTAGGAGTCGTTGGCTGGACGCTTCCGGACATGAGTGCGCTCGACCTGCTGGAGGTCATCAAGCGCCGGCAGATGACCGCGCGGGTCATTATCTACGCCAACGAGGACAGTCCCGAGACGCTGCGCCAGGCGGTACGCGCCGGGGCCTGGGGGTTCATTTCGAAGAACGAGGATCCAGCGGCGCTGCTTGAAACAATCGCGACGGTTGGGCGTGGACGTCTTTGCCTGCCCTACATCGACATCGAGAGGCTGAGCTCCGATCCCATCGACCTACTCACGAAGCGAGAAAAAGAGCTGCTTGGTGCGCTCGCCAAGGGATGGACCAACCTCCAGATCGGTTCGCGGTTCGGCATCTCCGGCAATACCGTCAAGTATCATCTGAAGAATCTTTACGACAAGCTTGGCGTCAAGAACCGTGCGATGGCCGTTGCTTTGTATATGTCGTCGCCGTCAGCACCATCTGCCGCCCCTCCCGGTAATCCCGATGACGAGTGGTAGATTGGCGGCTCATGTGATCCGATCTTGTTCTTCAGCGTCATTTTGAGTTGCGCGCAAGCCTTGGGTTTTTCACAAGTGTAGCGACGGTTAGAAATGAACCTTATGCCTTTGCGCTGAAGAATTCTGATTGTGCGATTGTGATTTGGGTATCGCGTATCGCCTGATGCGGCCATGGAGTACAAGCGATGCGCTGTCCGTTGTTCCTTTGCCTTTTCACGTTCGTTTTGGCGTGGGCTGCTGAGGCCAGGGCACAACTCGCCGATCTTTCGCCACCAAAGACGCCGTTTGACCAGACACAGCCTCCGCCAGCACCCGACTATCGCGAACGTGCGGCATGGGCCGTGTGGCCAGGTGTTCGCAGTGCGGCTGATACAGTTCCCAAGGGCGCCAACCCCGGCAGAGCCTCAGCTCCAGAGGCCGATGTCTTCTTCATCCATCCGACCACCTATCTCGGCAATGATGCCTGGAATGCGCGATTCGACGCGGACGGCATCACCGGCCAGCAACTGAATGAAACCGTACTTGGCTATCAGGTCAGCATGTTCAACGCTTGCTGCCGCATGTTTGTGCCGCGCTATCGCCAGGCAACGATCAGCGCTTTTCTGCGTCCGACTTCGGACAGCTTCAAGGCCTATGATCTGGCCTACTCGGATGTCGCGAAAGCCTTCGATCACTATTTGCGGAACGAGAATGGCGGCCGTCCCTTTGTCCTGGCCAGTCATAGCCAAGGTTCTCTCCATGCAACGCGGCTGATACAGGAGCGTATTGCAAATGATCCGTCCATGCGGCGCCGGCTGATCGTCGCCTATGTCGTTGGTGCTTCACTTCCGGAGACGTACGACGTGGGGCTGCCGGTTTGCGGTTCGGCGACACAGACCGGCTGTATCGTCGATTGGAATAGTGCTTCGCGTCTGACGTTGCTTGCTCTTGGACGCGGCCTCATGGTGTCCTGGCACAAGGGCAAGTATCAGGCGGTCGGCCTCAAACGCTGGCTTTGCGTAAATCCGCTAAGCTGGGACCGGAAGAGCGAGACGTCCGCATCAAAGAACGCAGGTGCGCTGCCATTTGCGGGCTTGGGCAAGCCGGTGCCTGCGTTGCGTCGCGGTGTGACTGGGGCGCGCTGCAGCAGGGGTAGAGCCGTCGTCTCGATTCCCTCCGCAAAGCGTGAAGGTTTTAAGGACGTGCTGACAAAGCTCGGCAGTTACCACAACCTGGATTACGCTTTGTTTTATGACAGCGTGCGGCGAAATGCGGTTGCGAGGGTGCATGCGTTCGTACGCCGCAACAAGCGGTAGGTATCTAAGACTACGTGAAAGTCAACGCGCTGCCCAAAGCGCTGGACCAACCTCCAGATCGGTTCGCGGTTCGGCATCTCCGGCAATACGGTGAAGTATCATCTGAAGAATCTTTACGACAAGCTTGGCGTCAAGAACCGTGCGATGGCCGTTGCTTTGTATATGTCGTCGCCGTCAGCACCATCTGCCGCCCCTCCCGGAGATCCCGATGACGCGTGGTAGATTGGCGCCGGACGTGCATTGGCGGCTGCGGCTTGGCAGGGCGCAGCGTGCTTGTCCGAGCCATCCTGCAACCGTGAGCAATCAACTCATGGTTGGCGGAACACACGCGGTTGGAGGAAGGTCGCTGCGTCATCGCTTTGAATCTTACGCGCCCGTCGGCATTCACCTTCCTGAGCATCACTCGACGTCGCACCGGGGCAAGACACCTTGCCGCACGGCGCGTCTATGCATATTGTGCGATCCCGTTGGTCGACTTTGGTCGTAACCGTTGGCCAAAAGGAGAAGCCTGACTTCCCAGACCAGGTTGAATTCGGAGAGACAAAAAAATGAAGATATATCCGAGCCTTGTTATCCCTGAGACTCTTGCTGCCGGGCCTGGTCCGGGCAACACCGACCCGCGCGTTCTGGAGGCCTTTGCCAAGACCGGCGTCGCCGATCACATGCAGGCTGACGTGCTGCGCGGCATGAAGGAAGCCAAGTTTATGCTCCGCGACCTGTGGGGCACCAAGAACGTCTACACCTACGGCGTTGCTGGAACCGGCTTCTCCGGCCTCGATTGCGTTCTGTCGCTCATCCTGCCGGGTGACAAGGTGGTCGCGTTCCCGAACGGCACGTTCTCGGGCATCGACAGCCTGACCATCCGCATGAAGGCCTCCACCGCCGAAGAACTCGCCGCCGATTCCATGAATCCGAAGCCGGCGAGCGTGACCATTGTCGAAACTCCGCATGGTCAGTCGGTCTCGGGTGAGACGATCGACAAGGCGCTTGCCCAGCACAAGCCGATGTGGGCCTTCATGGCACACTGGGAGACTGGTTCGGGCCGCATCAACGACCTCAAGGGCTTCTCGGATGCCTGCCTCAAGCATGGCGTGATGGGCATTTGCGATGCGGTGTCGAGCCTCGGCGTCGGCGACTTCAATATCGACGACTATCCCGGCATCGTGGCCTGGGCGTCGTGTCCGCAGAAGGGTGTGCTGTCCCTGCCGCTGACCTACGCACCGGTGAGCTTCACAGACAAGGCCATCGAAATGGTCAAGAAGCGGGGCTGCCGCACGTATGTGCATCATCCGGTCCTCGACGCCCGCCACTGGGGCATCGTCGACGGCAAGGATGTCGAGGCTCCCGCCTACCACCAGACCCATTCGTGCTACGCAGTGGCCGCATTCCACGAAGCGCTGCGGATCATTCTCAGCTATGGCCGCGCTCGCAAGGCGTCCGACTACAAGTATCACGAGGCCGCGCTGCGCCAGGCCGTCGAGGCGATGGGCTGCGAAGTCACCTCGAACATGCCGAGCCTGGTTGTTCTGAATCTGCCGGGCAAGCTCGCCGGCAAGGAAAAGGAACTGGTGCAGGGTGCTCGTGCGAAAGGCTTCGGCATCTGGCCGACGCTGTCGGAGCCGGTGCAGGTCCGCATCGGTATTCTCAACCAGCTCAGCCCCGAACAGATAACCGAGATTGTCAGCCGTTTTGCGGATGCGATGCTCGAAATGGGTGCCGAGTTCGACAAGAACAACGTGTTGAACAGTCTGAAGGGTTACTACGCCAAGGCGGCGTAGCGTTTTGATCGCAAGTTCGCCGCCGGCATAGGGGCGAGCGGATCTTGGCGATCGCAAATTCACTGGTTGACGGTCTTGGGGCCGGCGGTGCGTTCGGGCAGACAGCTCTCGAACACGCCGCCGGCCCTTGAATATTTTGGGAGCTGAGTGGCGTTGAGCCGAGGGCGAACAACAACCCTAACCGAAGTGAAGCTGCAGGGGCGCGAGTGCGATGCCTTCAAACTGCGCCGACCAGGTCTCGCCAGGGTGAGCGGGCATAGCTTCTGTCAAAGTCCCAGTGGTCACAAACTCTCCCGCGACGAGCGGTTCGCAAATTGGATAACGCGCGATTTCCTCAACCAGGAACTTCAAGGCCTCAAGCGGCCCACCTAAGACGTTCCTCGCATGGCCTTTGCGGCGTTCTCCCTTATTGGAGCGCAATTCGACTTCGAACGTTGAGATTGCGGAGAAGGCTTCTCTTCGTGCCGTCGCTACATCCAGCTTTTTGCCAACTATCAGCGCTCCATGAACACCGTAGGCTGCTGCTGCATCAGCCGCTGTAAACTCCCAACCGGGAAAGATTGAGTAGACCACTTCAAAGCCAGGGGCGACCCAATCAATACATTCACCGAGTTCGACAGCGGTCATGCCGGGCACGGGGGTCGCGGCCAAGTGCAGAACTACCTCGGGCTCTATCCGAGGTTCCGGCATTCCCGCTAAAACCAACGAAGAATCCTGACCTGCAGAAAAAGTGACTGTCCGATCGAAAACATAGTTCCAAATCGGTGCCGAAATACCGTATCCCGCCCAGATCGATCGATTCGTGAACCCGATTTTGCGGCCGACCGGTTTCTCCCCCCGAGCAAGCCTTAGATCTCGAACCTGAGCGACGATCTCATATGCTGCATTCAAATCAAAATCAGGATAGCGACGAGAGAATGGATCGACCTGCTTTTCCGTTCCCAAAAGCTCCATCAGCTCTGCGCTGATTTTGCCGGGGGCGATCGTGTTGTCACCCATCACCTAGCCTTCCATGCTGACGGTGAAGTCGAAGATAGCCGAGGCATTTTGCGCCGGCCACTTTCGATCAATGGCACGCGTACCTACGGGGGCTCTCCCAGGTCAGAATTTCATCTCCCACCAAACGGCAATTGCGTGGACTGTTCGCTGGCGCGCAAATGATTTTGCGCCGCACCATCGGTGATGCGCGCGACACACGCGCACATGAAATGCCGCTCTGAAGCTCGCGCCCTCCGGAAAACCTACCCAATTGGGTAGGTCCTTCCTACTTTCTCGCGCAGGCCCCATCCCTTTGGGCATGTTTTTCCCACCCTTGCAGACCGCATCTTTCACCGCACGGGTGTTGTCGTGAGGGGCAATACGTTGGATTGTCACGTCCGGTTGCTCACGCACCTCCCGAAAAAAAACGACGGCATCATCCGTAGAATGCCGCGCTTCACTCTCAGGCAACGGCTCGCGAACACGCTGAGATCGTCGCCCGTGCTGTGAAGGCGATATGCGGGCCGCTCGCAGACGTCTAAGATCTGCGCATAAGAAACAACAACTGGAGGAAACACGAATGATCGCCATGCCCCGCTTGATCCTGACCGGACCAACGACATCACCCTCAATAAGGTTCGCCAGCAGCGTGAACCACCTCCAGAAGCCAGCTTGATGCGACGGGTGGCACATCTGGTGCCGCTCATTAGCTATTGCAGCAAATCCAATAACAAACGCGGCAGTGCGTGCCTCTGGTGCATTCCAAGGCCGTAGAGCCCTGTCGCCAAAACGAGGAAACCCCATAAATGAGCTTCACCCTTCATCCCCTCCGCAAGCAGCGCCTTCAGCGTTCCGAACTCGCTTGCCCCGGATCGAACCCGACCATGATCGAGCGCGCCTTCAAGAGCGCTGCAGATTTCGTGTTTCTCGATTGCGAGGACGCCGTTGCGCCGCCCGACAAGGAGCAGGCACGCAAGAACATCATCCAGGCACTCAACGATCTTGATTGGCGGGGAGCTGGCAAGACCGTGTCGGTGCGCATCAACGGCCTCGATACGCACTACATGTATCGCGACGTGGTCGACATCATGGAGCAGGCCGGTTCGCGCCTCGACACGATCCTCATCCCCAAGGTGGGAACGCCTGCCGACGTTTATACCGTCGAGTGCATCATGAGCCAGATCGAGATGGCCAAGGGGTACACGACTCCGGTCGGTACGGAGGCGCTGATCGAGACGCCGTTGGGCATGGCCAACGTCGAGGCGATCGCGGCGGCTCCCAGCAGGCTTGAGGCAATGCACTTCGGTGTTGCCGACTATGCCGCCTTCAACAAGGCCCGCACAGTTGTCATCGGCGGTCTCAACCCCGACTATCCGGGCGACCAGTGGCACTTCGCATTGTCACGCATGACGGTTGCGTGCCGTGCCTACGGTCTGCGTCCCATCGACGGCCCGTTTGGCGATTTCTCCGATCCCGATGGCTATACGGCCGGTGCCAAGCGCGCCGCGGCGCTGGGCGTCGAAGGCAAGTGGGCCATCCATCCTTCGCAGATCGAGCTGGCCAACGCGGTGTTCTCGCCGCTGCCCGCCGAAGTCGAGAAAGCCGAACGGATCCTGGTTGCGCTGAAAGAAGCAGAAGCGCAGGGCAAGGGTGCCGCCTCGCTCGACGGCAAGATGATCGACGCAGCCTCAGAAAAGATGGCCAAGAACATTCTGGTCGTGGCGGAGCAGATCAAGAAGGCTGCCGCCAAGCAGGGGGGCTGAGCCGAGCCCTTCATAGTACCAAGAATGAAAAGCTAGAGGAACGTTCTGCCAAGGAGGTCCGTGATGGACATTCATGAATATCAGGCGAAGGAACTGCTCTCGAAATTCGGCGTGCCGATCCCTCGCGGTGGATTGGCATACAGCCCAGAGCAGGCGACCTATCGCGCCAATGAAATTGGTGGCGGCAAGTGGGCGGTCAAGGCGCAGATCCATTCAGGTGCGCGCGGCAAGGCCGGTGGCATCAAGCTTTGCCGCACCGACCACGAGTTGTGGGAGGCTGCCGATACGCTTCTGGGCAAGCGTCTTGTCACGGTGCAGACGGGTGCGCAGGGCAAGATCGTTTCGCGCCTTTATATCGAGGAAGCCACCGACATCGACCGTGAGTTCTATCTGTCCTTCGTGATGGACCGCGCCGCTGAACGTATCGTCGTCGTTGCTTCGGCGGCGGGCGGCATGGACATCGAGGAAATCTCGCACAACGAACCTGACTCGATCTTGCGCGTTGCCGTCGATCCGGCGGTCGGCATGCAGGCTTTCCAGGCCCGTGAGATCGCCTTCGGTCTGGGCATGGAGCCTGATCTTGTCCAGCGTCTGGAGCGCATCATTCTTGGTGCCTATCGCGCCTTCCGCGATCTTGATGCGACGCTGGTGGAGATCAATCCGCTGGTCATCACCAAGGATCGCAACATCATCGCGCTCGACGCGAAGATGTCATTCGACGAGAACGCGCTTTTCCGCAGGCCGCAGATTTCCGAGCTTCGCGACAAGAGCCAGGAAGATCCACGCGAAACCTACGCCTCTGACCGCGGACTTTCCTATGTCGGCCTGGAAGGCGACATCGGCTGTGTGGTGAACGGTGCCGGTCTCGCGATGGCGACACTCGACATGATTAAGATTTCGGGTGGCGAGCCAGCCAACTTCCTCGACATCGGCGGCGGCGCTTCGCCTGAGCGCGTGCAGAAAGCCTTTCGCGCGGTATTGAAGGACAAGAACGTCAAGGCGCTTCTGGTCAATGTCTTCGCGGGCATCAATCGTTGCGACTGGGTGGCGAAGGGTGTCGTGGAGGCGATCAAGGATCTCGACATCAAGCTTCCCGTGGTCGTGCGCCTTGCCGGGACGAACGTGGAGGAAGGGCGCAAGATCCTCGAACAGTCCAATCTTCCAATCATCACGGCAGAGACGCTGGGAGATGCCGCGATCAAGGCTGTCAATGCAGCAAAAGACGGCTCCAAGGCCGCAGCTTAAGGAGGATCCCGGACATGGCTATCTATATCAACGAGAATACGCCGATACTCATCCAGGGGTTCACCGGGCGCATCGGTACGTTCCATGCGCAGGAGATGATCGACTACGGAACCAACGTGGTTGGCGGTATCACGCCTGGCAAAGGTGGAACCACGCATCTCGGTCGACCGGTTTTCAATACGGTGAAGGGTGCCGTCGATGAGACGGGGGCAGAAGCTTCGATCGTATTCGTGCCGCCGCCATTTGCCGCCGATGCGATCATGGAAGCGGCGGATGCGGGCATCAAGTACTGCGTGTGCATCACCGACGGCATTCCGGCGCAGGACATGATCCGCGTGAAGCGCTACATGCGCCGCTACAAGAAGGCGACGCGCATGCGTCTCACCGGCCCCAACTGCGCAGGCACGATCAGCCCGGGCAAGGCAATGCTCGGTATCATGCCCGGGCACATCTACAAGCCCGGCCGCATCGGTATCATCGGCCGGTCTGGAACGCTGGGCTATGAGGCCGCGTCGCAGATGAAAGCGCTCGACATCGGCATCTCGACCAGCGTCGGCATCGGCGGCGATCCCATCAACGGTTCGTCGTTCCGCGACATCCTGGAGGACTTCGAGAACGATCCCGAAACCGATGCCGTGCTGATGATCGGTGAGATCGGCGGGCCGCAGGAAGCCGAAGCCGCGCAATACGCACGGGAACACATGAAGAAGCCAGTCATGGCCTACATCGCAGGCCTTTCGGCGCCAAAAGGGCGCCGCATGGGACACGCCGGCGCCATTGTTTCAGCATTCGGCGAGTCGGCAGCAGAGAAAGTCGAGATCCTCACGGCCGCGGGCGTCACCATTTGCCCGAGCCCGGCCGAAATGGGGGCGACCGTCGCCAAGGTGGTCGCGACAATGAAGAAGGTCGCTTGAACGACCCGCGTGTCGTGGTCCACCCCGCGGCACACAAGTAGGGCTGGCCTCAAGCCGCCTGAGACTAGACTCCAGGACTTCATCGTCCTGGAGTCTTATATCCCTTGCATATGTCCGGCCGTTCTGGCGGCTGCTCCGTTCAGACGCTTTGTATATCTGGATGCGAAACACAAATAGGTCGCGCCGATGCTCCCCGACACCGTGAACGAGATTTCCCTTCGTGAAGAGCTACGCCGCCTTCGTGCGCAGATCCCCGACACGCCACAGCTCAACCCAATCGTATCTGTTGCTTTCGACCTGTCGCGGAAGCTGGAAGCCGGGCAGCTGACGCTTGATGAACTGGCGGCACTGGCCGGCAGGTTGATGGATCGCGCCTGCGTGCACCGGGCTCAGCGACTCCGCGAGCGCATCGGGCTTGTCGATCATGCGCAGACAATCAAGGAATTCAGCGCCTTTGTCGAAAGCCGCTTTCCCGCCGAGGGCGCGGAAGGTGATGAACTGGAACTGTTTGCCGAACGGTGGTCGCGGCCGCGCAACGGAATTGTGCTGACGGCGCATCCCACCTTTGGTCTTTCGGAGGCGTTGACGCGGCGGATGATCGAGATCGCGCTTGCGGACGACGATCTCAGCGGCGAGCAGTTGCGTGCTGCCCATCGTCCCGACGAAAAGATCGATCTTGCCTACGAGCATGCCCGCGCGATGGAGGCGATCCGCAATCTACGCAGCGGCTATTACGAGCTACTCAACGCATTCTTCAGTACGTCGGCGCAGCGCTTTGGCGATAGAGCCTACAAGCTGCGACCCAAGTTCGCGACGTTCGCTTCCTGGGTCGGCTATGACCTTGACGGGCGCACGGATATCTTGTGGTCCAATTCGTTTCTGCTCAAGCTGGAGGAGAAGCACGCTGCCCTTACCGATATCCGCGAGCGATTCTTGACGATCCGGCACCGCATCACGAATGAAGAAGGCATCATGCGGATCGCGCGCCAGATCACGGGAAAGCTCGATCTGGCGATTGCCGCCGTCGACGAACAGATCAAGGCGCTTTCCAATGCATTGTCTGGCGGGGGAGCACTTGCGCGGGCGGCCAACATCATCACCCGAAGCGACAGCTACAATCTGACGTCCACCCGGCAGATCACGCAATTGATCGACGAGATGATCGCCGTCGTCGACATGCCGCAGATCAAGAGGCAGCTTGCATCACTCAATGGGTTGATCGATGCAACGGGGCTGGGCACCGCCCACATCCATGTGCGGATCAACGCGACGCAGCTCAATAATGCTTTCCGGGCATTCGTGCATGAGCCGTGGACGCGCGACCTCACCGAGCGCCAAGCGTTGCAGCGTATCGTTGACATGATCGCGAACGCGAAGGAGGAGAGCGTCAACTTCCAGACACTTGAGCTGGAAACGGCGACGGCAATCCGCCAGTTCGCGCTGATCGCGCAGATCAAGAAATATGTGGATGCCGATACTCCCGTTCGATTCCTGATCGCCGAGTGCGAGTCTCCGGCGACTGTGCTGATTGCGGTGTTCTTCGCGAAGCTCTTCGGGGTCTCCGACATCGTCGACATCTCGCCTCTGTTCGAGACGCCGGAGGGACTTGAGACGGGCGCGCGGCTGCTCGAGCGGCTGCTTGAGGAAGAAACCTACCGCGAATACGTCAAGGGTCGCGGTCGGATGAGCATCCAGACCGGGTTCTCTGACGCCGGGCGCTTTATCGGCCAGATCTCGGCGACGATGGCGATCGAGCGGTTGCACTTCGCGCTGGCCGAGATGCTGAGCCAGGCGAAGCTGGGTGAAGTCGAGGCACTCATATTCTCCACGCATGGCGAGTCGATGGGACGGGGCGCGCATCCGGACGATTTGAAACAACGCCTGCGCTACGTTTTCTCCGATGAGGCGCGTCGGCGGTTCAGCCGTCTTGATCTGCCGGTGAAGCATGAGACAAGCTTCCAGGGCGGTGACGGCTATATGTGGTTTTCCAACCGGGCCATGGCGTCGAGAGCGATTGCCACCATCATCATGGATGGTGCCCAGCCGGCGGAGGGGGAAGATGCGTTTTATGAGCGTTCCGGCCTCACCCTGGATTTCATGCTTCGGTTGAAGGCCTATCAGCAGAGCCTGTTCGCGCATCCTGGATACCGCACGGTGCTCGGTGCCTTCGGCACCAATCTGCTGTTCAAAACGGGAAGCCGCGCCGTCAAGCGGCAGAGCGATCAAGCGACGGCAGCGGATCGCGGCGATCCCTCGCGCATGCGGGCCATTCCCAACAATGCGATCCTTCAGCAGTTCGGCTATGTTGCCAATGTCGTCGCTGGTCTGGGCGTTGCTGTTGGTGCGGATCGTGACCGCTTCTTGAGCCTGGCGGAAAAGTCATCGCGCCTGCGGATCATTCTCGACATGATCGCACACGGCAAGCGGCTGTCGAGCCTCAACGCCTTGTCCGCGAATGCGGCTGTGTTTGATGCCGGTTTCTGGGCACTGCGTGCGTCCTGGGGAAGGGAGACGGCGATCGAACCGGCTCTACGCAACCTTTCGACCTTCCTGTTGAGCGACACGCGCGCTTCGGCGATCAACGGCTTTGCTCACCACCTGCGATTGGATGCGATCGACCTGCATCAGATTCTCGAAACCCTGGGCATCGAGGGTGGCAAGGTTCCCGACGATCACCGGCTTGAACTCGACTTGCTGCAGGCGGTGCGGCTTGCCGTCATCATGAGGGTGTTCATTCTTGCGGCGCAGCTGCCGCGGTTCGCGTCTCAGAACGACACCAGCCACAGCCAGATTCTCAATCTTGCGCTGGCGCTGGATGTCCCTGATGTCGTTGCCTTCATGCGCAAGGCGTTCCCCTACAAGGTGAGTGCCGGACAGGATGCGACGCCGTTCGACGAGGTTGCTTCCTATCAACCGCACGGCATCGGCGATTATGGCCGTCTGGAAACCGAGATACTGGTGCCGATGGAGAAGGCGTACGAGTTGATCCGCGAGATCGGAACGGGGATCACGCACCACTTCGGCGCGTTCGGTTAGCCCCTGGCGCGTCAGGTCACAGCATGCATCCCGGTGGCGGGGGGCTGATATCAGCCCCGCCAGCGCTGCCTCCGCATAATCTTGCGCGTTATCTTGAAGATGCGTCGCGCGCGTGCCGCATCGCGCGGGCCAAGACACCAGCAGCAGCAGCAGAAGCCGGGCCGCCGCGCGAGGCGAACAGCGAGAAGGAAGCCGGTTCGATTGCGCCGGGGTGCCAGCGGTTCGGGCTTTTTGGGTTCGGGGAAGTCAGGGACATGGTCGCTCATCGGCCGCAGAGTGCCAGCGGGTGATGCTTGCCGCAAGATGCACTGACGGAGCGACCGGCGGCGGGGTAAATGCCGTTGCCGTTGTTTTTGTGAGAATTGTGCGGCGGACGCTCTTCTTGGCGCTGCTCGCTATTCACAAGTTGCTGTTGTTTCTTCGGTCAACGCCGTCTCGGTGTCGCTATCCTCGGCGTGGCGGGGACCGTCCTGGCCGAGGTATGCGAGCGAGCGGGGGCCAAAATAAAGGGTGAAGCCCAACTCGCTGTGGCGAGCACGGATTTCTTCGTGATGTTTTTTGTTGGTCGCGTACTCGACGGAGAAGACGGGCAACCCTGACTTGCGCGCCGGCGCAAAATTGCGTACCGCGCGGGCTATGCGGTCTGAAGCGTTGGGAGTGTTGTTGCCGCGATCGCCAAAGAGCATGTCCTCCTTGCCGATGGCGTCGATGGCGGCGCGGTAGCGCGGCTCGGACAACAGCTCTTCACCATTCTGTGGGACAATGAGAAAGCCCGGGCGGCGACTTTTTGCCCAGCGTGACAGCGCCGAAACGAGATCGACCATTTCGGTTGCGGCCTGCCAGCGCGTCGGGCGCCAGTGGTAGAAGATGTCGACGCGATCGAGATAGACGCCGTCGTAACCAGCATCGATAAGGCGGCCCAGATAGGACTGCTTGGTTCCGAACAGAATTGCCTGCCATTCGGCCATCCAATGGCGTACGCGGTGATCGCCCTGCCAGCGGCAGTTCTCACTGCCCATCCAGGTTGGCGGTTTGCGGTTCCAGGCCTTCTTCCAGTAGTAGCGGTAGTCCTCCGCCTCGCCGATATTCATGTAGGCAAGGACAATACGACGGCTGCCGTCGGGCTTGGTGCTAAGTTTTGATATTTGTCCGCGGGAGAGGCCCCATTCTCCATCGCCGGAGCCGGCATCAACGACGAGGACATCGTAGTCCGTCGTGTCCAGTTTGCTGGCGTCGATGTTCTGGAGCAGGTAGCCCCATGTTGTGGCGCGACGCAGCAGGTCTGCGGATTGGATGTCTTGTGCCGCTAACGGTGGTGTTGCAGCAGTTGCCATTGCCAGAAAGGCGGAGGCAAGAGCAACTTTCAACTTGCGGCTTGGCCCTGCCACGTCAACCGCGCTTGGATACATCGGTGCCGGAGAACTCGTCCTGGTAGACATTGCCCTGGTACTCAAGGTCGTCGTGTATGCCGATGCGGGTCCTGTAGTAGATGTCGGCAACGGACCACTTGATGGTGCCGAATGCGTATTCGCCTGGCTCTTTCGGATCAGCCTCGTTTTTCGATATTCGGTCCATCAGGCTGGTGCGTTGTTGTTCAGAAGCTTCGACAAACTTTCGTCCGTGCCAGAGGCGGGATAGCCTGTCGATCTCGGCCAGGTCGTCGTGCCAGCTCTGCCTCCAGTCGAGATCCCGGCTCTCGGCCAGACGCGCGTCGAGCATCCATGCAACCTTGGCCTCGCGTGCGCCGCCGGACTTTGAGTCTGCAGGTATCAGCATTTCGGCGAAAGCGTCGAGTAACAGGAACTCGTCGGCGGAAAAGAACGCCAGACGGGGGAATGGACTTCTTACCGGCGGAGTGACGACGGCGGCCAGCCCCGCGGGCGGTTGGGCGCGAATCGCTTTGGGTGCCCACAGATATGCGGCAGCCGCTGCCGCGCTGGTGATGATGATGCGGCGGCTGGGGCGGCCAATGTCGGAGTTTTCTTTTGGGCGTATCACAGCTCACCCCTTTGCAACGCTTCGGCAAGGTGATCGCATGCGCGCCAAGCCAGAGCCAGGATGGTCCAAGTCGGGTTCTGGTTGCCTGCCGAAACAAACGAGGAGCCGTCGACGACGTACAGGTTCTTGACGTCGTGCGACTGGCAGAATGCATTCAACACGCTGCTCTTGGGATCGTTGCCCATGCGTGCGGTGCCGACCTCGTGGACGGAGGAGCCCTCGGCCAGACGGTTGCCGCTGACCTTTGTGATTTCAAGGCCGCAATCGCTGAAAATTTCCTGCATGTGCGTTGTCATGTCGGCGCACATCTTCTTTTCGTTATCGCCGTGGCGGTAGGAAAAGCGCAACACAGGCACGCCATGCACATCCTTCACGTCCGGATCGAGCGAGACCTGGTTCTCGAAGCGGGGCAGCACTTCACCCAGTCCGTACATATAGACGAAGGCGCCGGCATGATCGCGGACCTTCTTCTTGTAGGAGGCACCGAAGCCCGGCATCAGGATCGCCTGCTCGGGGAACATTTCCTGGCCGCCCGCGCCTTCCAATCCATAGCCGCGAATGAAATCTTTCGATGTGTTCGACTTATCGATGTTGCGGAAACGCGGGATGTAGAAGCCGCCCGGGCGGCCATCCTCGTTGCGGCGATCACCGCCGATGCGGGGCTTATAGATTCCCTCGACGCGCGGACCCATGACATGTTCGCAAAGATTGTGGCCAAGGTGGCCGGAGGAATTCGCGATGCCGTTGGGATAAAGTCGGGACCGTGAATTCAACATGATGCGTGTCGATTCCAGCGTGGAGGCACCGAGCACAACGACTTTGGCGCGCACCGAATAGGACTGGCGCGTCACGGCATCGAGAAACGCCACTCCCTTTGCCTTGCCGGTCTTGGTATCGACCTCGACTTCATGGACGACGGCATTGGTGCGCACGGTGAGCTTGCCTGTGTCGTAGGCCGGATAGATCAGGCCGGTCGGGCTGTCGAAGGCAGCATGGATGTCGCAACCACCGACGCGGCGCTGGCAGGCTCCGCGCCCCATGCAGCGGTGCCGGTACTTGTTGTGCGAGAGGCCATCGGTCGTGACACCGAGGCGAAAGGGCGTCAGCACGCGGCCTGACGGGGCGAGTTTTTCGCGGATGGCGACTTCAGGCTCGTTGAGGCGCATGGGGCGCTGATAGATCGAGTCCGGAAGCCACGGAATGTTTTCATTGATGCCTGATATGCCGAGGTAACGGTCCACCTTGTCATAGTAGGGTGCGATGTCCGCGTATGTGATCGGCCAGTCATCGCCATAGCCATCACGGCTTGCCGCCTTGAAGTCGTAGTCCGACAGCCTGAGCGCCAGCCTGCCCCAAACATTTGTCTTGCCGCCGAGCGCACGCGCTCTGACCCACGAAAACTGCGTCCCGGTGTAGGGGTGCTCCTTTTCGTCGACGAAGTATTCCTTGGTGTAGTCGGGACCTTCGCCCAGCTGCTGCCAGTTGACGACGTTGGTGTAGCGCGGGAAGTGACGTCCGTAGGGCGGCTTGTATTTGTAGTAGTCGCCTTCATCGAGAACATATGTTTCAGGCCCCAGCTTGCCTTGCCGTGGGTGCTGATAGGGCCATTCGGTGCTCTTTAGAGTGTTGGTGGTGTCGACATGGCGCCCCGCCTCCAGCAGTAGAACGTCGAGGCCGCGCGCGGTCAGTACATTAGCCGCCATGCCGCCAGCCGCGCCCGATCCAACGACGACGGCATCGTAAGTGCGCGTCAAATCAATTGAAGCGGAATCGGGGAACCTAGGTCCCTCTTCCATTGCTGCTTGCCCTCTTGCCGGTTATGCCGCCCATCCGGGTCCGCGTATTTTGGCAGTCTTAGCGTTCGCGTGGAAGGACCCGCCGTATTGCTACTCTGCTCAGTTGCTTTTTCGCACTCGCCCACTGTGCGGCGTCTTGAAAAACCTGACTGAGTGCATGTTGCGGTGGCGGTGGATGCGGGCTGGTAAGACGGGGCGGACTGGACAGGCATAGGGGCACCATTAAGGCGCCCCGTGCCGTCTTCGCTACTGCTTGCTGCTTCCGGTTCAGCGGCCCCGGTAGGAACCGTGCTTCAGGCCCTGGATTTCGATCACTCCCGATCCGCGAAGGCTGATCTTCGAGCGGTATTTGAATGTGATGCTGTCGATGAAGCGATCGCGACCCCTCAAGTCATAGGGTTTGGAAATCTCGCCGGGGCCGATCACGCCGGAGAGCGGCACGTCTTCAACTTCGCCGTCGCCGTAGCGGATGGTCATGCCATAGAAGGTGACCTCCTGTTTGGCTACGGCCGCACGGATGGCGCGGAAAGTGCCCTTGTCGCGTCCCACCCTGAATGTATCGGTGTCGATCTTGAACAGGGCGGCGCGTTGCGTACCCAGCGTGAGCCACTCTTCGCGGGCGGCGTCCCGGCGGTCACGGTTGCCGCGGTAGCCACGGCGTCCAGCATCCTCACGGCCAAGCAGGACGAGATTTGCAGAACGCTCGCCCCTGGCGAGGCGCGCGGTCACTCGGACCTTGCGGACAAAGCGCTGTTCTCCCTGCAGGTCGATGATGTCGGAGAGTTCGTTCTCCCCTAGCCGCTCGCCGATCCTTGCGCGTTGTGTTTCGCCGTTGCCGAACAGGATAGTAGCCTCGCGGATCAGGAAGTCGCCGTCTTCGGCAAGCAGGCGTAGTTCGGCGAGACGGCCTTCGTCGCGGCCAACGTCGAATTCGACGACACCGTCGTCGTCACGGCGTGTTATGCGTTGGGTGTCGATCTTGGTGAAACGGCCCAGATCGGGTGCAGGGCGACGGCGGTCATCCCGGCCCATGTCCGACTTGCCGAGCAGTACTAGCGTGGCCGAGCGGTTGCCACGGGCGGGGCGGGCCTCGACGTGGATCTGCCGGATGAATCGGCGGTCGCCTTCGAGATCGATAACGCGGGTGAGCTCGCCTTCACGCAAGCGGTCTTCGACGCTTACATTCTGCGTTTCGCCATTGCCGAAGACGATGCGGACGCTCTGGATATGAACGTCGCCGTCCTTTGCCTGAAACCGGAGGCTGGCAAATCGCCCTTCGCGGCGACCAACGTCGAAGATCGTGGCATCGCGCGCGTGGCGGTAGATCGTTTGGCTTTCGATTTCTGCAAAGCCGCGATCGTCATTGGTGCCACGCCTGTCGGCGAAATGGCCGCGATCACCGCGCGATGGGCGGGCCTCGCCATAAACACGAACAACGGCACGTCCCTGGAAATTCGGGCGTGCGCGATAGACCAATTCGATCTTTTTCAAATAGCTGCGTTCGCCGTTGAGCTCGATCGGAAGGGCTGGTGCGCCCGCGCGTAAATCACGATTGGCTTGGAAGTCTTCTGCATAGCCATTCTGGTAGACGAGGCGGATGGAGATCAGGTTGACGTCGTTACGGAGGGCTTCAATGCGAAGTCCAGAGAAGCGCACACCTTCACGGGTGACGTTGATGGTGTCGCGATCGATGCGGAATCCAACTTCCTGTTCGCCGAGCAGGATAAGCTCTTCGCCGCCGCCACGGCGCTGCGCCTGAGCCGGTAAAACCAATCCGATTGCGACCAGCGCAAGCGCGCAAATTCTAATCAAAGCCTTCATGGTTCAGACCTCCCGAATGCCAGCTGTCTTTGCAGATGCCGCGTTTTTTTCGATGCGGCCTACTTGGCACCGTGGGCAGCTTGCTGCCGTTACGAGGTGCCCCATCTGCAGGACTCGATATCACGCACACTACTCGGGCATGGAAAAAGGACGCATTTGCGGCGTTTTGGCGGACGCATCTTTGCCCTGGCACATGTGCTGAGGAGCATTTTCAGGCGTAATCGTGCATCTTGCCGCGTTGTGCAAGGCGTTGCACATGGCGTGGCAAGATCCCGTGGGGGCGGAATGAGGTGGCCGGCATCCCGGTATCGGGGCGGGGCGGTCTACTACCGCTCCATGGCGGCGCGCGTGTGGGCAGGCCGCACGGCCGCGGACCCTGGCAGCGGCGGCGAGACAATTTCGATCGCCTGCTGAGTGTGCAGTGTGAGGCGTCCGAACCCCGCCGAGCGGCGGGCAGTGCTTGAGACGATGGTTATGCGATCGATTGCGCGACCGTGGGCGTCGATCGGCAGGCGATAGGGCGGGGTTTTTGGAGACAGCACGGCGAAGCGATTGCTGATGAGGGGCGCGCCTTCCTTGAAGGCTACGATCACACGGGCAATCTCGATAGTCCCGTGGTCGGCGATGAGACGCAGAGCTTTTGTCCGTCCTTCCACATCGCGCAAATCGAACACATCCTTCAGCAGCTGCGATTTTATTGTGCGCTGTTCGATCTTCACCCATTTGACGGTGGTGCCGGCGACGGTCTGGGCGAGCACCTGCGTTGTTGTGAATGCTGACAGCACGGCCAGCATGGCTCCCGTGGCCACGGCTCGCAGCATCATTGATTTTCACCTCGCTTCTCGATCCCTATCGGGGCCTACATCGAATAGGTTGTTGTTTCGTTGCTATGGAGCCTGCGGCCTGGAAATCCAAGCGGGCGGGGAGGGCGCGCAAACGAGACCGCACCGGGTAGCACGGCTGGAGAATTGGCAAGTAGCGTGCCAGCGCGAACTACGCCGCACATGCATGCATATGCAATCTGGTGATTGTGGGGTGATTTGTGCCGGCGGGCGATTGGCGCTGGCTCGGTGGGGGAACGGAGTCGAGGTAGTTACGAATAGAAAAGGGGCGGCTCGCGCCGCCCCTTCGTAATGTCATCCGGAGCCGACTATGAATTCGCCGGCTTAGCGCTTGGCCCAGATCTCGACCGTGGCGCGGTCGGTGCTCTTGGCTTCCTTGTCAAAGAAGCGCGAGCGGTAACGGGCCTCGATTTCCTTAATCACTTTGGGGCCGCCGTTGATGTCGACGGGACCAAATCCGACGTTCGGTTCGACCTTGGCGCGGTTTGCTGGGATCTTCTGTGACGTGCCGTCGGCGAAAATCAGATCGACATAGTCAAGGGTGATGTCGCGGTCCTTCGTGACGACGCGGATCTTGCTGAAGCCCTTCTTGTGGGGCCGCACGGGTGCGCGCTCGGTATCGAAGCCAACGAATCCCGCGGTCAGCCCCGTGGTCAGGCGTACCCAACCGTCGTTGAAGAGCTCTGATTCCTCGTCGATCCACTTCTCGGAGACTTCGCCCCAAATCTCGACATTGGCGAAGGCCGTTACACCCTCGCGCTTCTTGTAGGTGATGTCGATTGTGTCGATGAAGCGGTCGCCGCGCAGGCTCATGCCCTGCGTGCGGTAGCCGGCTTTGATCGCGCCTTCATATGGCAACGGCAGCACTTCGCCGTTGGCAAAGACCACCTTGATGTCGAGCAGGTCGATGTCGTGACCGAATACGCAGAGCCGGATCTTGTCGAACTTGCCTGCCTGGCCGCCGATCTTCAGGCGATCGCGGTCGTTACCAAAGCCGACATTGGCCCGGCGCAGAAGCTGACTGCCTTCGCCGACGCACCGTGTTTCAGACGCTGCCTTGGTCGTCTCGATCGGCTTTTTCGCAACCGGCGCGGGCGCGGCGGGCTCAGCCGGCTTTGCCGGGGCGTCGGGCGTTGGCTTCAGCGGTTTTTCTGGTGCGGCGGGAGCTGCCGGTTTGGCAGGAGCTGCGACCTTCTTCTTGGCGGGGCGAACGTCGCGGGCGGCCTTGCGATCCTGCATGCCGTAAACCTGCAGTCTCGCGTCGCCGCTCGTTGCCTTCGTCGGCTTGAAGGTGATGATGACTTCATCGACGAACTTGTTGTCGCGGCCGGGGTCGATCGGTCGGGTGCGTTCGCCACGGCGCAGGTCGATCGTACGGTTCTCGTTGTGAACCGATCCGTCGGAGTAGATTACTTTGACGTTATCTATCATGACGTCGGCGCCGCGATTATAGATACGCAATTCGCCGAAAGAGCCGGGCACGCGCTCTGTATTGATCGATAACTTGCCGCTGCCAATGTCGGCCTCGGTATCTGCCATGCGGACCAGTTCGCCGCGCTGAGCGGAAGCCTCCGGTGTGGACAGGACGAGAGCAAGCGCAACGGCAAGGGCCGCGCTGCAGGACGCAAACCACTTGAAAGACATGACGAACCCCCTTGGGTCTGGGCTACTATGTGGGTCGGTGTGGCTAGTTCTAGTGCATGTCCGCGCCGGGAAAAATGTAGCAGTCGTCGTGGCGATCGATTGGCTTTGGTTGGAGATGCAATTCAGCAACAGGGGGGTATGTCAGTTGCCCAGTGAGCGGTCAACGAGCACAGGTTGCGTGCGTTGCAATGGATTGGCGAGACCCTGATGAAGCGTTTTGAACCGGAGGCTGTGGCGATAGCCGTCAACGTCTTGCGACAACAGTTGTCCGGACGTGTCGAAACCGGTGCAGAGTTGCGCCGCCAGCATGCCAATACCGTCACCTGGCTCGATAATCAGCCGCCAGATGCTGTCGTGTTCGCCCGCTCGACTAGCGATGTTGCGACAGTGGTGCGCATTGGCGCGCAGTATCGCGTGCCGGTTATCGCATTCGGCGGCGGCACATCGCTTGAAGGACAAATCAATGCGCCCGAGGGCGGCATTTCACTAGATCTCTCCGGCATGACGCAGATCCTGGAGGTTCATGCGGAGGATCTCGACGCTACCGTTGAAGCCGGTGTAACGCGCGTGCAGCTCAACCAGTATCTGCGGGACACCGGTCTGTTCTTTGCCGTCGACCCGGGTGCTGAGACAGCGACCCTTGGAGGGATGGCGGCAACGCGAGCCTCAGGCACCAATGCAGTGCGATACGGCACAATGCGCGATGCCGTTGTCTCAGCAACCGCGGTGCTGGCGGACGGGCGGATCGTCAAGACGGGAGGGCGGGCGCGCAAGTCGGCGGCGGGCTATGATCTTACGCGGCTGCTGGTCGGCTCGGAAGGAACGCTCGGTATCATCACCGAATTGACGGTGAGGCTGCATGGCCAGCCCGAGCGCGTCGTTGCAGCCGTCGTGCGTTTTCCGACGATCCGCCAGGCCGCGGAGACGACTATTGCAGCCGTGCAGTTGGGCGGGCTCGGCCTGGCGCGAATCGAGTTGCTCGATGCGATGCAGATCGAGGCGGTCAATGCCTACTCGAAGATGAATCTTGAGCGGCAGCCGACATTGTTCCTCGAATTCCATGGCACGAGTGCCGCGGTTGACGAGCAGTTCGCCATGTTCCGGTAGATTGCTGAAGGTGCGGGCGCCCAGTCTTTCGAATTCGCAGAGCGCGAGGAGGATCGCCGGCGTTTGTGGAAGGCGCGTCACGATGCCTATTGGGCAACGCGCGCGACCTGGCCGGGGCGGCAGACGCTTGCCACGGATGTCTGCGTGCCGATCTCGCGGTTGGCCGATTGCATTGCAGAAACAGAGGCGGACATTAAGCGGCTCGGCCTGATCTCGCCAATTGTCGGTCATGTGGGTGACGGCAATTTTCATGCGACGCCAGTCATCAATCCGGATGATGCGGGAGAGCTTGCGGCGCTCCATGAATTTCTTGACAGGCTTGCGGCGCGGGCGATCGCGATGGAGGGGACCTGCACCGGCGAACATGGCATCGGTCAAGGCAAGATACGCTATCTGGAAAAGGAATTCGGTCCGGAGGGCGTGGCCGTGATGCGCGCGCTGAAGAACGCGCTTGATCCTGTTGGCATACTCAATCCCGGCAAGCTGTTTGTGTAGGGCCTTTACCCCTAGCGTGGTGCCGTTGCTTTGGTGGAGCTGCGGATCGTGGTCGGTCTGGCGGCCTTCTCAGGCATGCCCTTCAGCCTGGAACACGCATGTTTCAGCTCTCCCGGCCTCAAGACCGGGCGTGCTTTGATCCACGCTGCGGAGCGGTTTGGAGCTACGTCTTGGTCGGTGCGATGCCGCGCGTAGATTAGGTGCGCGCTGGGTTGGCGGCGCTCAATGGTTTTGACTGTTTTTACGAGTGTCGCATTTCGATGCATGAGCGCCAGAAGGCTTGCTGTCTTCGAGACTTTGTAGAAACTCTACATGTTTTATTTCCATGCAATTTCAATAGCTTGCGCAAAACCCAAAGTCCCTACAATTGTACTTGCTCCGATAAATGTTTCTCAGGTCGCGCCGCCTATTATGGCCAGAGTGATGAAATACATTTTTTTGCTTGAGGCGATATGAGCAACATCGTTGGTACAGCTGCAGATGACGTACTCGTAGGTACGGCCTCGGCTGATGTCATCCTTGGTGGTGACGGCAAAGACCGCATCAACGGCGGCGACGGCAACGACAACCTCTATGGCGGTGCTGGCAACGACTATGTCTATGGCGATGCCGGTGACGACGTGCTCTACGGCGAGGCCGGCAATGACACGCTGGTTGGCGATGCCGGCAGCGATACGATCTATGGCGGCGACGGCAATGACGGCGTGTTTGGCGGTGGCGGCAACGACCTGATTGTGGGCGAAGCCGGTACTGATACAATCTATGGCGATGGCGGCGACGACAATATCGACGGCGGTGCCGATAACGATAAGCTCTATGGCGGATCGGGGAACGATCGCATTTTCGGCGGCGTCGGCGATGATGTGATCGATGGCCAGACGGGCAACGATACGCTCGTCTATCAGTTCGGCACGGGCGTCGACCAGATGATCGGCGGCGTTGGCGTCGACACGCTCGAACTGGTTCTTTCCGGGAGTGATCTCGCGGCGACGACGGCGGATATCATTGCGTTTGCCGACTGGCTCGATGCGCAGCTTGTGGCGGCTGGTGGCAATGTGGCAGTACTGTCGGCGCTGGCTACAGGGCCGGCATTCACATTCACGGCGATGACCTTGACGGTTGCAGCGGTCGAGACCGTGAATCTCATTGTCGATGGCCAGCACGTCGACATCGCTACGCTCCGCAACTCTCCGCCTGCTGTTGCGGCACTGCAAGAACTTGCAACAAGCGAAGACGTTGCTTTGTCGGGATTTGTCCAGTCGAGCAGCGCAACTTCCAAAGTGACCGGTAAAGCGGCTGCCGCAAGCGATCCTGATGGCGACCCGCTTACCTATGCGCTGTCGCTCGGACCCCAGCACGGCACAGTCGTGCTCGATGAAAACACCGGTGTGTTTGTCTACACGCCTTTTGCAAACTTCTCAGGTGCCGATCGCTTTGAAATCGTCGTATCCGATCCAAGCGGTGCCAGTGCTGTTCAAGTCGTCGATGTTTCGATTGGCGCGGTGGCTGATGCGCCGGTGCTGACGGTCAACGATACGACCGTCATGGTGAGCGGCCAGACGATCGTGGGGACCGACGCGAAGGACGTTCTCTATGGCACGCTTGGCGCGGACCTCATCATTGGCAATGGCGGCGATGACATCCTCTATGCTGATGGCGGCGTCAACGACTATGTCGTCATGCTCGACATCAATGCAGCACTCACCGATCTTGACGGCTCGGAGACGCTGACGGTTGCCATATCCGGCGTGCCTTCCGGCGCCAGGCTGTCGGCGGGGCAAATGGTGGCGGATGGAGTGTGGGTGGTCGATGCCACCCAGCTTGCCGGGCTCAGCATGACCGTCGTGGATCCTGTCGACATGACGCTCGTCGTGACAGCGACGTCAAGCGAGCAGAGTGGATCGGCGGTGACTGTGAGCGCGGAGATCGCAGTCACTTTCGAGGGCATTGACGATGGCGGCGCCGACATTCTGCGCGGCGGTGCCGGCAACGACCAGATGTTTGGAGGCAGCGGGCTCGAGTTCGTCGACTACAGCACGACCGGCAACGGTGTCTACGTGTCGCTTTCGGCCGGCTATGCCATTGGTGACGGCTTCGATACGTTCTCAGGTATCGAGGGCATTATCGGTTCGGAATATATCGATACGCTCATCGGCGACAGCGGAGCCAACGTCATCTATGCCGGCGGCGGCAACGATACCGTGCGCACACTCGGCGGCGATGACGTGATCTTTGACGGGGCGGGTAACGACCAGGTCTTCGCCGGCGACGGCAACGACACGATGGTGTCGGACAACGGCAGCTCGAATGACCAGTACCATGGCGACGGCGGCTTCGACACCGTCGATTATTCCGCTGTTGAAGGCTCTATCGTGGTCAATCTCGGCAATGGCCTGGTGCGCGGGGCGGCGGGCAACGACCTGCTGTTCAGCATCGAAAGTGTTATCGGCGGTGCGGGCGATGATACAATACTGGGTTCCAAAGACGACGATACGCTCAACGGCGGAGCCGGCAATGATGTCATCCAGGGCGGTCGCGGTGCCGATATCCTGATTGGCGGGCTGGGCGACGACGTATTCGTGTTCGACCGGAGCGATATCCTGACCGGCAATACGCAACTGCCTTACGATACGATCATGGATTTTGGCGCGGGCGACACGCTCGACTTCCGCGGACTGGTCAACGGTAAAGGTGGGCTCAACCTCGCGACCGCCATACACCTGACGGAGTACGACAACGGCACTCTTGTCTCGGTCGATCTGGGCGGCAATAGCGGGCTGGTCGATGTCGTGCTGCTGGGTGGCGTGCATGGGCTGGGTCTCGACGATCTCCTGGGTGGCGGCCACGTACTGGCTTAACACCCCAGACAGCATTGGAGCGACGCGCCACGGGGAACAGGTTTCGGCCTGTTCCCCGATGTGCGTCTTGGTCGGTTCACCGGGGATGCGGGCAAGCCCTGACCGTGACGTTAGCCGTTCCTTCAACTTGATTTGCTAACGGTTGATGGATTGACCCTCGGAAGGCACTTGCATCGGGGGCAACAAATTTTGCACCGGCCGCACGACTGGCTTGTGTGAACGGACCGGAGCGCCACAAGCGTGAAACCACCGTGGTGGCAGGTACTACGGTCCGGTTCGCGCGCTACGAATGCGCTCTATGGGGTGGAAGATGGCCAAAAAGACATCCGCGCAAATGATCGTCAATGTCAGCGGTGGCGTTCTCGCCGTGCTGATGTTCGGCTACATGTTCGTGAAGTACCGGTATATCGACGTGCCGCCGACGGGCTGCATGGAGGCCTATCATCAGGCGGTCCGCTTCAACCTAGCCAACCGCGAAGGCGGGCCGATCTCGGCCATCGAGTTGCAGGCGCGCGCGGGCAACGAGGAACAGGGGCTGATGAAGAACGCCAGCGTCGTGCGGCTGGATGATGCCCCGGTCTCCACGGGCCTAGAGATTCAGGCCGGCCGCGCCGATGCGCAGAACCCTGCCTCGACCATCGGCATCAATTTTCCGTGGCGTCCGCAGTCACTGCGCAATGCACAGTCGGCCTGCCTGCGCTATTCGGTCTTTCTGCCCGAGGACTTTGAATTCGGCTTTGGCGGTTATCTCCCAGGCTTTTTCGGTGGCGATGTTCCAGCACGCTCGGAGCAGCCCGTCGACCGGAGCTTTGCTGCACGCATGATGTGGACCAAGGACGGTTCGGGCATCGTTCTGGCACAGGCCAAGCCTGTTGGCGAACAAGGCTGGCGCATTATCAGCAATCCGAAGGGGCGGTTGCGCCTGCCGCGCGGACGGTGGACGACGATCGAGCAGGAACTTGTTCTCAACACGCCGGGGCATGCCAATGGCCAGATGAACGTCTGGGTCGATGGCGAGAAGATGCTGGAGGACAAGGCCCTGAACCTGCGCAATGAGGAATTCCCGGCAATTGATGGCGTCGCGAACACGGTGGGCTTCATGGGGGCAGCTCAAACTGCGCCGTCGGGCGCCCAGGGAAAGCTGCGCATCACTTCCGTCGACATCGGCTGGCGCTAGATCGTTTCAGACTTGCGTCGAAACGATCCAGATTTCTTCGCTCACGCAGCTAATCCTCACTATCGCTCGGGAGACCGTTATTCTGTCAGTGCGGGCGCGACCTAGCGCCTCCGCGTGAACTGACGGGTGCGCGCGTTCGCTGTAGTGGTGGTGGTCCCTCTATTCGCAACTCTTTACACTTTGGAAACGTCATTGTTGGGAATGCGTTCAGCCCGGGCGGAAACGACGCTATATTTTTTCCTACGTCGTGACGCCGTCCCCCCCCCATGGCACACGACCTTCGCCCGCGGCTGTTCCCTCCGGCCGCGGGCTTTCCATTTAGTGGTCGATTCAAGTATCGCCAGATGGGCGCCAGCCGGCCTCACGGGCTTCTTCTTCCGAGCAGAACCAGCGGCCGCCGCGCGAAACGCGAACCTGCATGCGATCGTAGCCGCGCGACCACGGCATGACGTAGCGCTTTCCCCTGGACGGGGGCTCGCCCTTGATGGGGCAGCCGTCGGGGGCCTTGCTCTTGGCCTCCTTCCAGGCGGTGGCCCGGTAGTCTTCGGGACGTTCGGCCTTGCCTCCCCATAGTCCGCGGCCAGCTTGGCGTGCCTCATCCTCCAGGCTGGAGTAGCGTGCAAAGAAGCCTGTTTCGGCGAACACGTTTCCTTCGCCGACCAGTTCGGCTGCCAGGTCCTTGTCTCCTAGCCGGCAATCGCCCGTGGCGCTGTCATCTGGTCCAGTGGATGAGAGCGTGCAGGTTATCGATTTGCCGCGCACCATCTGAGCCAATGCGGAGCGTGCACTTTCTCCGCATTGCCAGCGGCGGCCGTCGCTCCGCTGGCAGCTCTGACTGCGCTCCGGCGCCGCGATGTGGGCCAGCCGAACCGTGCGGCGAGCGATGCGCAGCGTGTCGCCAGTCACGGCAACGGCGCGTCCTGAAATGTCGCCGGTGGCGGCTGCGTTGGCGGACGATTGAACAGGTGTGGGCGGGCTCTTGGCGGTTGCTGTTCGCGGCTCCTTCGCTTGCATGATAGCCCCGCCGCCCTGGTCGAGCAGGCTGCCCAGTCCAAGCACGACGATGATTGCGAACGTACCCCAGCCAAGCGCTGGCTTGAGAAGACGCATGGATATGGGGGCTGGGCCTTGGGGCGCGTCAGCGTTGCCGCCGGACACGCGCTGGGTGGCATCTCCGCGTTCGCGCTCGGCAATTGCCACCAGCGCCAATGCCGCAACGGCAAGGCCGCCGATCAAGGCTGCTGTGATGTCGGGGCCGAATTTCCAAATGCGATAGCTGGCGCCCAGAAGCGCCGCGATGCCGGCTGCACCGATGGCGATGCGACGTCGGCGATCGGCCAGTTGGCGCAATAGGGGAACCAGGGCGCTGCCACCTACGGATGCGGAGCCGGCCGCGAAGCGCGCGAACAGTTCGCCGCCCTTGGTCCAGGTGGCAGCGGCTGCGCGCGCGAGTACATGCTTCAGCCTGCCCAGCAGGGCGCCGGTGCCGGAAATTCCCGATGCGCCGAGGGCACTGCCCGCCTTGCCAGCGCGGCGCATGCCTTCAGCTGCGGCTTGGCGCGCATCGTTGATCCCGTGAGCGGCTGCGGCGCCCGCCTCCTTCAAACCTTCCGCCGCCGCCTTGCGTGCATCGTCGACCTTTTGGCGACGATTGGCACGGCGGACGAGAATCGTCGTGCGCACGTAGTCGTGCCACTCGAATCCTTCGCGCTTCTTTCGCCAGCCCAGCATCGTTGCTTTCTGCCCCGTCAAATTGTCCGGTTCTTGACCGCGGCCCAGTTTCGCGGCGGATTTAGCTGTACGGGCTGGCCCGGCTGCCTCCATGCTGTGCCCGGAGCGGAAACTCCACGCCGTTGTCCGGTGGCGCTCTATGGCAGGGCTCGCCGTGGTGCCGGGGGCTGCGACCCACGCCTCACAGCCGCTAGATTCCAAGGCGGGAATTGTGTGCTAAGTTGGGGTGCGTGGCCAGCAGTCCAGGCGCCGCAATAAGCCGCAAAGCATGGGTTGCCCACAACCAATCGGCGCTGGCTGGCGATTGTTGGACTGTTGGCGCATATATGGCTCCACTGGCTCCCCAAAAGGCCGAGTGCAATCAATAACAAGGATGGAAAAAACATGACGGCAGCTTATGGCTTGGGTGGACATATCCGCGGTGTTTTTCTGGTCTGTGGTGCCGTGCTGGCGTTCTCGTTGCTGGTGGGCGGGGCAACCATCGCCAGCGCCGGGAAAGATCTCGGACCCTCTGGCGGCTGCGACGGGCTCGCCAAGGGTTCGCCTGCCTGGAACGGCTGTGTCGGCGCGGTTTCAGCGCGGTTGTCGGACGATGACCTGTTTTATGCTGGTTATTGGTTGGCGCGGCTCGGTCGCTACGAGGAAGCCATCGGCTATCTGAAGCAGGCCAAGGAGCCTGATGCCCGCAGCCTTACTTATCTGGGTTTTGCCACGCGCAAGTCCGGCGATGTGGCTGGTGCCTTCCCGCTCTATCGCAAGGCGCTCGCTATGGAACCCGACTATGTCGTAGCGCGCGCCTATCTGGGTGAGGCGCTTTTGACGGTTGGCGATGTGGCCGGTGCAAAGCATGAGCTTGCCGAGATTGCGCGCCGGTGTGGCGCGACGTGCGCGGCCTATGATGAACTGGCGCGCAATGTTGCTCGCATAGGTAGCGCGCGCGGGTGATGCTGGACTAGCGGGATAAGGCAGCGGTAGCCATCAACTTCCACTGCCTGCCGCGACCTTGGCCGTCCAGATGCGAACGGTGCCGTCGGCTCCGCCAGAAGCAACCTGCGAGCCGTCTGGCGAGAACGCAACGGCCTTGACCTGGCCTTGATGCCCGGTAAAGGCGCGGACAGCGCGCCGCCGGTCTATGTCCCAAAGCCTGACCGTGCCGTCGCTGCCAGCAGAAACGAGGCGACGGCTATCTGGCGCGAACGCGATCTGGTTGATGGCGCCGGTATGTCCGAGATAGCGGCGGCGCTGGCGTTGTGATGAGGTGCTCCACAGCCTGATGCTGCCGTCCAAGCTGGCCGCAGCAACGAGCTTGCCATCCGGAGAGATCGCGGTCGAGGTGATGAAGTCCTTTGCGCCCTTGTAGGTGCGGACGAGATCGAGCGTGGACAGGTTCCACAGTTTGACGGTGCGATCGGCGCCGCCGGAAGCGATGAGAGATCCATGGTCGGCGTAAGCGAGTGCCTGGACCGCGTTGTCGTGGCCGTCAAAGACATGGAGTGGCGATGCCGCCTGGTCGGCATCCCACAGCGTGATCTTCCAGTCGTGCGTGGCGGCAAGAAATCGATGGTCGTTACCGGCGAAGGTCAATGACCAGACGTCAGCCTCGTTGCGGCGATAGCTGGCGCGCTTGCGGGCTGTTGCAAGATCCCAGGCGACCACTTGGCCATCGGCATGGCCAGTGAGCGCGACGTCGCCGTTGACGGCGATAGAGGATGCGGGACCAGCGTCGAGCGGGATCTGTCGGATCAACCCGAGGTTCGAGGTGTTCCAAGACTTCAGAGTCTCGTCGGCTCCGGTCGTATAGAGGCGAGAACCGTCGACACTGTACTGCATGGCCGCGACGCCGCCTTTGTGCGCCAAGACCGTTGAGACTTGCGGAGACACCGGTGTGGTTGGTGCAGCTGCTGGCGCCGTCGCCGTCATCGGCGTGAGCTTTGTTACGGTGACGATCTGCGGCAGACGGTTCTGCAGCATCACGGCGGCCGCCGCCACGCATGCACCTATTGCCAGCTTTGCCAGAAGTGGCGGCAAGCGACGTGCGGATTTGGGTTTGTGGGGCTTGGGCGCGCTGTTGCCGGTGAAGAGGCGTGGCAGACGCTGGCGTGGCACCGGAACGATTTCGCCCTTGCCCGGTTTGGCTGCGGCTTCGCGTTCAGGTTGGGACGATTTCGCCTTTGCCGCAGCCGGCGGATTTGGCTTGTCGCCTACTGCTGCCTTGCGTGGCTTGGCTTTTGTTGGCTGCTGCTCCTGGGCTGCTGCCTTGGCATCCATTTTGGGCGGCATTTGCGTCGCGGCCGGCTGTTCGGCTGCGGCCTTGGCGTTGCTCGCGGAAGCTGGCTTCTTGCCATTCTTCGCCGGTGCAGCGGGGTCCTGTTTGGCGTCTTGCCGTTTGCCTGCAGGTGTGGGTGCCGCCAAGCGATCCAGGAAATCCAAAAGACCGCCCTGCGGACCGGGAAGGTCCGGCGGTGGCGGCATGGTGGCTTGTGGGGCGGCTCCGGCCGCTGCTGCCGCCTCGATGCCGTTCTGGAGATGGTTTGCTTCTTCTTCGCGTGCCTTGTCCAGCGCCTTGGACAGCCAACCCTGCCGCGCGGGTTCGGGCGCCAGCAGATCGCCGCGCCAGGCGGCAATCGATTGCGGGCGGTCCTTGATTTCGAGGGCGAGGGCACGATCGATGGCAGCCAGGAAGCCGGGCCGGTATGAACTCAGAGCAGCTTCGCGCGCGGACACCAGTTCGTCGTGCACCATGCGGGATGGCGCATCGGGGGGCCGTTTGCCGGTGACTGCATGATAGAGGGTGGCGCCGAGCGCGTAGATGTCGGTCCACGGCCCCTGGCGCCGGCTCGTTTCGGCATACTGCTCGTAGGGGCTGTAGCCGGGCTTGACGAGCGCCGAAACCGTCTTGGAGTGTGCCGCGATTTCGCCGCGCGCCGAGCCGAAGTCGATGAGGACGGGGGCACCGGATTTCCGGACGATGATGTTGTCAGGCGCAATGTCACGATGCAGAAAGTCCGCCTTGTGGATCATTTCCAGGGCGTCGAGCAGCGGCGCGATGATGGTGTCGAGTTCTTTCTGGCGCGGTGCGCGCTTCAGTTCCTTGAGCCAGGTCTTGAGACTTTTGCCTTCCTCCCACTGCAACACCATGTAGCCGGTGTTGTTCGCGCGGAAATAGCGATAGACGCGCACGATATTGGGGTGATCGAAGCGGGCAAGGATCTGGGCTTCCTCGATGAAGCGGTCGAGGCCCCAACGGTAGTCGCCCGAGCAGTCCTTGGAGCGCGGCACGGCCTCGCGGCTGTTGTTTCGCGCGGCGAAGTCAGACGGGAAATATTCCTTGATCGTCACGGCACGGTCGAGCGCGATCTCGTCGGCGAGATAGGTAATGCCGAAGCCGCCGGCACCGAGCACGCGCTCGATGCGGTAATCTCCGACCAATTCGGTTCCTGACGGTAACGCGATCAGATTCGTCATGAATTCTCGTCACATGCGCACGTTCGTCGCGACGAATTGCGCGTCCCCCTACCTGGGACGAGACTGCGATTCGTGCCTCCCGCGCCATAACTGGCGCAAGAATGTGGCATGCTCGCGGGCGATGAACCCGAGATGAACAAATCTTGCCTTTGCCCGATCACGGTCACGGTGTTGCCGCCAATGCGCCGCACCGTGCAACGGCGATTCTCAGTGGCAAGTGGGGGGATGAAGCGTCGTGGCCCTGATGGCGGCAAACACACGGGCAGGGGGGCGGAACGTACAGGTTCCGGCGTCTAATGGCGCGCGGCGGCGCCCGCCGATCATCGTGCAGCTTTTCGCAGGCGCATGCTTGCTGATTGCCTTCTTCTGGCTGTTTTCAGGGGGCGGCGCAAAAAGCCTGCTGACATCCGCGGCGCCACTTTCATTGGCGCTCGAACGGGCGTCCTTAATGGTTGCCTGGATAAGGTCGTTCATTGCGCATGCGCCAGCGCTCAGCATCGGCGTGACATTCGTTTTCGCGGCGCTGCCGCTCGCCATTGTGACCATGATTGCGCGGCGACTCTTCGCGGGGCGCGGCGCAAGCGGCGAGGATCTGCGCTTGGCCCTGGCAGCAACGTCCTCAACGGCAGCAGACGATACGGTTGCGGTCACAGGTTTTTCGCGACCGCGCCGCGCCTGGCTCGAATACGCGCACGAGCCGGGGACACCCGGCGTTGCGTTGGGCGGTGGGCTCGTTCGAATCGGCAGTGCGGCCGACAACGATCTGGTGATGAGTTCGGCTGGTGTCGAGCGCTATCACGCCGCGGTTAACCGAACGCGCGAGCACGACACCTATGTGAATGATCTGACCGGATCTGCAAAAGGCGCGATCAAGGTCAATGGACGGCGCACGCGGTGCGCCCGCCTGCGAAACGGCGACGTCATCGTCATCGCCGGTGTGAAACTCATCTATCGAACATCGAAAGCTTGAGTTTTTGAGGTTTCGCTTGCCGTTGTGCGGGTGTTGGCGCGGAGCCGGACAGGATAACGAGGAGGAGGTTTAAGCCATGTCGGAATCTGCAAAGGCAAGGGAGGCGGGACAACGCGGCTCCGGCCTGTTTGGATCATTGAAGGATGCTCTGGCGGCGGCGAGCCGTGAGGAGCATGCCGGTGCGGCGCTTGCAGCTTTTGCTGGCCGGTCGAAGGCGGCAGACGCGCAGTCGGCGCCACAGTCTACCAATGCAACGCTGCCAGCGGTGATCGCGCTGGCACCTCCGCCGGTGCCAAGCACTTCGGTGGCTGCCAGCGAAAGCACTGCTGTTGCCGGCAGCGAAAATGCACCGGTCGCTGCCAAGAGCCCGCGGGAAGCAGGCGCCTCCCTGCCATCGGCTGAAGAGGCCGCGCGGGCGGTGCGCGGCAGTGTGACCTTGCGCCGGGAAGAGCGGCATGCGGAACTCGGCGATCCGCCGACCACGCGCGTGGTTCGCAAACCTGTGGAAGCCAAAGTGAGCAAGGAAGAGACGGGCGAACCCCGCACGCAACTCGTTCGCGGGCGCCAGAAGCTGGCCCGGACCGACTTTTCCCAGGACCCGGTGGTGGGCTGGCTGGTGGTGGTCGGCGGGCCGGGTCTCGGTGCATTCAGGCCGGTATTCGAGGGCAACAACACGGTCGGGCGCGCGGCGTCGAACAGAATTGCCGTTGATTTCGGCGATGATGCAATCTCCGCTGAAGCGCAGGCCTATATCCGCTATGATTCCACCGATCGCAGCTTCCTGTTCGTGCCCAACCTGGCAAAAACCAATGTCGTTTCGGTCAATGACAAGCGGCCGACGGGGGCTGTCGAACTGGCACATATGGATGTGATAACGATGGGGCGGACCCAGCTTGTGTTCGTGCCATTCTGCGGCGCGGATTTCGATTGGGCGGAGCTCGCGGAAGTCAAGGATTGATGGTGCATTTCGAATATGCGCGCTGCTCGACCCAGGGCGCGCGCAACTACCAGGAAGACACGGCGGCGGTCTGGCCCGGGGAAGGCGATGCCTTCGCGCGCGGGCCTTCCGCCGTGTCCAGTCAGGATGCCGGCATCGTCGCGGTACTTGCCGACGGCATGGGCGGCCACGCGGGTGGTGCGCTGGCCAGCCGGATGGTGTGCGAGAATTTTCTGGATACCTGCACGACCCGCAACGGGCCCATTCCAGAGCGGCTGATTGCCGCTCTGGAAGAAGCAAATGCAGCGGTAGCCACCAAGGTGGCGGAAGAGCCCATGCTGTCGGGCATGGGTTCGACGCTGATTGGCGCATGCTTCAGCGCCGCGGGCGTCGAGTGGGTCAGCGTCGGCGACAGTCCGTTGCTGCTCTACCGCGGCGGCGAGATCGCGCTTCTCAACGAAGATCATTCGCTGGCGCCTGAGCTCGACCGCCTGGTTGCGGCAGGCCGCATGACGGAGGAAGAGGCTAGGCACGATCCGCGCCGGCACATGCTGCGCTCGGCCGTTACAGGCGACGAGATCGACATGGTTGACGTATCGCGGCGGCCATTGAAGCTGGAGCCAGGCGACTATGTAATCCTTGCCAGCGACGGCCTGCATACGCTCGATACGGCGGAGATCGCACGGCTGGTCGCGGCCTATGGCTCGGAGGGTGCGGAGGCCGTGGCCAAGGCGCTGATCCGGGAGGTTGAACTGATGCGCGAGCCGCATCAGGATAACGCTACGGTCGTCGCCGTGCGGCTGAAGCCGCAGGAGTGAGGCGGCACGCGCGTGCGGACCGCCGGATTGTTTACCTATGCCAGCATACACAGGCTTGCCGCGCCATCGTGTCACTTGATTGCGCGTGGCGACGCGCCGATCTTGCAGCCCATGACATGGCCCGCATTGCAGCGCGGCCGAGAGCTGACAATTTCAGGGATTTTCGCCATGCCGATCTATGCGTTTAGCTGCAACTCATGCAAGAAAGAGTTTGAGACGCTTGTGCGCTCCTCGGACACGCCGGAATGTCCCAGCTGTGGGAGTACGGAACTGACGCAGCAACTCGCGCTGATCGCATCACCGGGCAGGGGCGGCGAGGATGCAGGCTCGTTCTCAGGCGGGGGCAGCCCTGGCGGGCACTCATGCGGCGGTGGCTGCGGCTGCGGATAGGCGCGCTCCGTCCGACTGCTTTCTTGGGCATCTCGTGTCGATGGCGGCGCGCTCCTTTGTGCGCCACTTCGTTTTGCTATGCGGTGTAGCAGTACGCGGATCGTTGTCTTAGAGCGCGTTCACTTCTGATAAACTCGGGAGCGCACTCCATCTTCTTGTATTGAGCATTTTTTTCACGCTGAACCGCTACACACTTCAGCTAAACATGTTCTAGATCTTCCAGCCCGAGTGCATGGCGGCGATGCCGCCGGTGAGATTGCGATAGCTGACGCGCTCGAAGCCGGCGGCGCGGATCATTGTCGCAAAGGCCTCCTGCTTGGGGAACTTGCGGATCGATTCCACTAGGTACTGATAGGGCTGGTCATCACCAGCGATCAGCTTGCCCATGCGTGGGATAATGTGGAACGAGTGTAGTTCGTACAACTTGTCCAGGACCGGCATCTGAACTTCTGAGAACTCCAGGCACATGAAGCGGCCGCCGGTCTTGAGCACGCGGTGGGCTTCGGCAAGCGCCTTGTCGATGTTGGTCACGTTGCGGATGCCGAATGCGATCGTGTAGGCGTCGAATGATTTGTCGGGGAAGGGCAGCGTCTCGGCATTGCCCTCGACGCATTCGATGCGGTGCGCCAGCCCGGCATTGTTCACGCGGCGCTGGCCAACGTCGAGCATCTCACGGCTGATGTCGCAGATGACGGCGGTTGCGGAGTCTGAGGTCTTGTCGGCGTAGCGGAGCGCGATGTCGCCGGTGCCGCCCGCCACGTCCAGGAGGCGGAACGGCCGGTCGCCTTTGGGCGGCGCCAGCCAAGCGATGAAGTCGCGCTTCCAAAGCCGGTGCAGGCCGCCCGACATCAGGTCGTTCATGACATCGTAGCGGTCGGCGACCTTGGCGAAGACGTCATTGACGAGGCCCTGGCGTTCTCCCTTGGGTACTTCGCGGTAGCCAAATGACGTGGTTTCGGGCCGTGGCGTATCTGACATGGAGCGGACTCGCTGTGATTGGCCGGTGGGGTGGCTGTTACGGATTGCCGGCACGATTTGGCGGCACCATAGCCCAGGGGTAACGGCTGGGCCATGGGTCAGAAGGTGGCGTGCCCTGGCCAGATGGCTGTGCGTGCGGCGGGATTTTATGGCAATACCGGCGTCGTGGTTGGAGTGTTGGGTAGGGAGCAGAATATGATCCGTCTGGAACAGGCAGAGGCCATTGTCGCTGGAGCGCGCAAGCACGCGCGGGCGGCCAACCTGAAGCCCGTGGCGATCGCGGTACTCGATCTTCGCGGGGCGATCAAGGCGCTCATCAACGAAGATGGAACCAGCCTGCACCGGACGGACGTCGCCATCGGAAAGGCCTATGGCGGGATCGCGTTCGGGCAATCATCGCGCAAGCTTGGCGAGCGGGCGGACAGGCAAGCCTATTTCATCGATGCCTGCGGGCGCATTACAGGGGGAAAGCTTGTGCCGGTTCCCGGTGGTGTCCTGATCCGCAACGCGGAAGGCGAGCTTCTGGGTGCCATCGGTATTTCCGGTGACACCTCGGAGAACGACGAGGCAGCGTGCTGTGCGGGTATCGCAGCGGCGGGGCTCGTGGCGGAGATATGAGGCAGGCGGGCGTGCGCGCGGTGAAGGTGTTTCATGCCTGAGCTGCCTGAAGTGGAAACAGTCCGGCGGGGGCTGGAGCCGGCAATGGTGGGGCGTGCATTCGCGCGCGTGGAGGCGCGCCGGCCGGATCTGCGGTTTCCCTTGCCTGAGCGCATGGCCGAGCGACTTCAGGGGCGGATTCTAGAGCACCTGGGGCGGCGTTCGAAGTATCTCATCGGCAGGGTATCTGGCGGTGACGTTCTCATCATGCATCTGGGCATGAGCGGGCGGTTCACGATCGGCGGCGTTCAGCCAGGCCAGTTCGTGCATGAGACGGGTTCCGATCCCAAGCACGATCATGTCGTATTCGAGATGTCAAAGGCGAAGGGCCTTCGGGGGACTGCGGCTGAGGCACGCCGCATCGTCTACAACGATCCGCGCCGGTTCGGATTCATGGTGATGGTGCCGGAAGGAGAGTTCGAGGCGCATGCGTTGATCCGGGATCTCGGACCTGAGCCGCTGGGGAATGGGTTGACGGCACAGTATCTCGCGGAGCGGGCGGCGGGGCGGAAGGTGGATCTCAAAGCCTTCCTGATGGACCAGAAAACCGTTGCCGGTCTTGGCAATATCTACGTCGCGGAGGCGCTATTCAGGGCCGGGCTTTCGCCCAACCGCGCAGCTTCCAGTCTGGCAGACCGGCGGGGACTGCCAACGGCCAGGGCGGAACGGCTGGTTCCGGCGATACGGCAGGTTCTGGGGGATGCAATCGCGGCGGGCGGCTCGACGCTACGCGATTATCGCTCGGCGGAAGGGGCGCTGGGCTACTTCCAGCATCAGTTTTTGGTCTACGGCAGGGCCGGAGAGCCTTGCGCGGGGCCGGGTTGTCGGGGCATTGTGCGACGCAGCATTCATGCCGGGCGCTCGACCTTCCATTGCCCAGCCTGTCAGCGCTGAACGGCTCCCACCGGTTCTTGGGCGTAGCGGCGGCGAGCAGGCCGGAGCACGCCCCAGAGCGCCTTTAGTGACAGGAGGCCCAGCACAAGCGTCAGACCCGCGTAGGCCAGCGGAATGCCCATGGGCGCAATGCGGTCCAGAGGTTTAACGGCATCCGCGAAACACAGTCCCCACTCGTCCTTGCAGCTCCACCAGACCAGGGCGTGCTTGTGCAGGAAGTAGGCGGAGAAGGCGGCAGCGGTGCCGAAGATGACGAGAAAGACGAAATAGAACAGGCGGCGGAACATTCCTAGCTCCCGGCAACTGACAACACGATCCGCTGAGGTCGATTTGCTTAGCCCTGCCGGGCCTTTCGCTCAACAAGATCAGAAACTGGAGATTAGAGCATGGCCTTTGAGAACATCATTGTCGAGACGAAGGATCGGGTCGGCGTCATTACGCTTAACAGGCCGAATGCGCTCAATGCCTTGAACAGTGCCCTCGTCGCGGAGCTTAACCAGGCGCTTGATGCATTCGAGGCGGATGCGGCAATAGGCGCCGTCGTCATCACCGGTTCGGAGAAGGCCTTTGCAGCCGGGGCGGACATCAAGGAAATGGCGTCGAAGAGCTACACCGACGTTTATGGCGAAGACTTCATCTCCACATGGGAGCGCATCACCCGTTGCCGCAAACCGATCATCGCTGCCGTTTCCGGTTTCGCGCTGGGTGGCGGCTGCGAGCTTGCCATGATGTGCGACTTCATCATTGCCGCCGATACCGCCAAGTTCGGCCAGCCGGAGATCACGCTTGGCATCATGCCGGGTGCGGGCGGTACGCAGCGCCTGACGCGCTTCGTCGGCAAGTCGAAGGCCATGGAAATGTGCCTCACCGGACGCATGATGGATGCAGCTGAAGCCGAGCGCTCAGGTCTTGTCAGCCGCGTGGTGCCGGCGGCAGATCTTCAGGCGGAAGTCATGAAGGCTGCGAGCAAGATCGCCGCCATGTCGTTGCCAGCGGTCATGATGACCAAGGAGACGATCAACCGCGCCTACGAGACGACGCTCACCGAAGGTGTGCGCTTCGAGCGGCGCGTGTTCCACGCGATGTTTGCAACCGACGATCAGAAAGAGGGCATGGCGGCGTTCGTCGAGAAGCGCAAGCCTGCCTTCAAGCATAGCTGAGCTGAAACCGGCGGTGCTATCAGCTGCGCGCCTTCAGCCGGCGGTGGGTCGCATATGCCTGGAGTGAAATGACAACGATCGCGAGGCCGCCTGCCACGAAGATGTGGTTGGCGGCCCAGTCGTCTTTGGGTGTCCGCAGCTTGCCGCTGAAGAACACGATGGCCAGCGCGACGCTGGCGGCGATGGCCTGCAGAAGCGCTGCAATCGCCATGATGTCCATGGTGCCGCTGGCCGCCTTCGGATCGGTTTGCTCATTGAGGTGGCGCGCATAGGCGATGAGGCCCAGTGCGATCAGAAGCATGCCCGAGCCATATTGCCAGCCATGCCGCCACGACAGGCCGGACAGCAGATAGACAGCCAGCATGGCGAGGCCGCCCCAGCCATACGTGTAGCCCAAGAGTTGAGCATTCGCACGAGCCGGAACGATCGCATCGATGGACGCCGTGCCGTCGCGCGCGTGCGAGTTGATGTCCTGAGCGACCATCGCCAGGGCAATGGCGGCCAGTGCCGCTGCTATGGCAGAGGCTGAGCGCAGACCATCCCAGCCTGCCCATGTCATGCCGGCGATGCTCGCCGCCAATATGGCAAACAATCGGATCGGCATCTGGTTGCCTGGCATCAACTCCACCTCTGCTTGATCGTCCTGCCGCCGGAAATGGCAACGCGCCCGGTCCGTTGAACCGGGCGCGTGCTACTTAGCAGATCGACCGAGGTTAGGCGACGCGGTCGTTGCGCGATGCCCACAGGACATAGGCTGACAGCACCATCAGGCCAACGGCTCCCGTAAAGAAGACGTTCTGTGCCGCCCAGTCCTTGAGCTGCGGGTTGGTGTAGCGCGTGAGCTTGCCGTCGACGAGCATGCCGACAATCGCGATGCCCATGCCGATAAACTGTACCCATGTCAGCTTATTGCCGATTGCGATCATGGTCTTGTCGTCTTGGTGGGCTTCCGCGTCGCGGGTCAGAAGGTTGGAGTAGAAAATACACATGGTGCCCACGAGCGCCAGGGCGAGGAACCACTGCCACCACTCGTGCCAGTTGAAGAGTGTGAGGTATGTAAGCGCGATGACGACGGCGGCCCACATGTAGATGAAGCCCATGCTGCGCGCTGTCGCCGATGCGATAACGGACTTCGGCGCACCTTCGCGGCGCAGTTTCTGATTCTCCAGAATGGCGGCAAAGGCGATGCCCAGTGCGATAATGACTCCCATTGCAAGGTGAACCAAAGGCAGCTTCGCACCGGCCGTCAGCATCATCATCGAAAGGCAAGTTGCGAAGGCTATTCCCCACACAATCATGGATGGCATAAACGAATCTCCGTTGTTCGCCGCGGCCGCAACGATAGCGCCACAGATGGTTGAGACGCTGTTAATAGGGCCGCATACGCCCGGATTTTACAGCGATTCATGGTAAATCGCGCACGCTTGCGGGCGGAAAGTCAAGTGGCGAGGCGCTTATGCGAGAAGCGGTTGAGCGAACGCGGAAAATTCAAGCTCAACGGGTGTGGGCGAAGACAGCATTCTGCCCGGATCGTCAGTCGGGAGCGAACTGGGCGCTGTAGTCGCTAACAAGATCAGGGTTCTGATTGGCCTTGGACAAAAGGCAGTTGCCGATGGCGAGCGTCTCCATCCCAGTCCCCATGAAACAGCGGAAGGCATCCTCGGGACTGCCTACGATCGGTTCGCCGCGCACGTTGAAGCTGGTGTTGACGAGAACGCCGCAGCCCGTGCGCTCCTTGAAGCGGGATATTAAGGCGTGATAGCGCGCGTTGGTCTCGGCGTGCACGGTCTGCACCCGCGCGGAATGGTCGACATGCGTTACGGCTGGAATGTCTGAGCGCGGCACGTTGAGCTGGTTGATGCCGAAAAGCAGCTTTTCCTCTGTGGACAGGTGGCGGCGGCGATTGCGTTTAACGTCGGCGACCATGAGCATATAGGGGCTGGCAACGTCGATCTCGAAGTAATCGGCAACGTCCTCCGCCAATACTGACGGCGCGAAGGGGCGGAAGCTCTCGCGGAATTTGATCTTCAGATTGAGCGTCTTTTGCATATCGGGCTTGCGCGGGTCGCCGAGGATCGAGCGATTGCCGAGCGCGCGCGGTCCGAATTCCATGCGCCCCTGGAACCAGCCGACAGCATCGCCACGATCGAGGCAATCGATGGTGCGCGCATAAAGATCGTCATCGCCGTGGACCGTGAAGCGTGCGCCCGACTTGATGAGACGCCCTTCGATCTCATCCTGGCCGAATGCCGGTCCAAGGTAGGCGCCTGACATCAGGTCAAGTTCGTTTGGCAAGACTTCAGCGCGCGGTGTTGAAGTGTGGCGTGCGTGCGCGGCAAACGCGGCGCCTAGCGCACCACCGGCATCGCCAGCCGCGGGCTGGACGTATACGTTCTTGAATGCACCATCGCGAAGGACCTTGCCGTTGGCGACACAATTGAGCGCAACGCCACCGGCGAGGCACAAGTTATCGATGCCATGCGTGCGATGAAGATCACGGGTGATTTTCAGCATCACATCTTCGGTGACGGCCTGTACGGAGGCGGCGAGGTCCATGTCTCGTTGGGTCAGCGGCTGATCGGGATCGCGCGGCTTGCCTCCGAACAGGCGGTGGAACGCCTCGGTTGTCATGGTCAGGCCGGTGGCGTAGTCGAAATAGCGCTGGTCGAGCCAGAACGAACCGTCGGGCCGGATGTCGATGAGGTTGTCGCGAATGATCGAGGCGAAGCGCGGCGTGCCGTAGGGGGCAAGCCCCATCACCTTGTATTCGCCGGAGTTGACGCGGAAGCCGGTGTAGTAGGTGAAGGCGGAGTAGAGCAGGCCCAGCGAGTGCGGCCAGTGGATTTCCTTGACCGTTTCGAGAGCGTTGCCACGGCCAATGGCGACGGACGAGGTTGCCCACTCGCCCACACCGTCCATGGTCAACACGACGGCTTCGTCGAATGGTGATGCATAGTAGGCCGAGGCGGCGTGGCTCTCGTGGTGCTCGGCAAACAGCAGCTTTTCCTCGATGCCTTTTCCCGAAGGCGAGAAGCGCTTCAGGTCGCGAACAAGGCCGGGCTTCTGGAACAGCTTGTCCTTGATCCACAACGGCATCGCCATGCGAAACGAATTGAAACCGTGCGGTGCCGTGGCCAGGTAGGTTTCAAGCAGCCGTTCGAATTTCAGCAGCGGCTTTTCAAAAAACGCAATGTGGTCGATGTCGTCGAGGGTAACGCCGGCTTCCTGCAGACAGTAGGCGATGGCGTTCTCGGGGAAGCGGGGATCGTGCTTGATGCGGGTGAAGCGTTCTTCCTGTGCGGCGGCCACGGGGCGGCCATCAATGATGAGCGCGGCGGCGCTGTCATGATAGAAGGCCGAGATCCCGAGAATGCGCATCACACCTGCTCCTTTGCGCCGCCCGCTAGAACACGGTGTAGATGAATGGGGCGACCGCCGATCCCTTGGCGAGTACGAGAAGGCCGCCGATGGTCAGCAGGACCACGATGATCGGGAACAGCCACCACTTCTTGCGGGCGCTCATGTAGCGGACGAGTTCGCTGGCAACGGAAAACATTTGCTTCTCCTGGTCGGTGCTGACCGCGCCGTTGAGTGCGGGGGGGGGGGCGATCCGTTGACCCATGTCAAGCAATCGGGATGCCAGGGGCCGTCATACGTGGTCGCGGCGGATCGCGGGCGTTGCTCCTCGGTGGTGTGTCAGAGCGGGTCAGGGCTGGTCGGCGCCTGTGTCAAAACTGGTCACGCATGCTGGTCATGGGACTGGACTGGCTCCGGTCGATCCAATGGCTGGCGCGTTCGGGCCGCTTGGCGGCCAGCGGGTCGCGCAACAGCTGCATGACGAGGCCGAACGGGACGATCACGCCGGCGTAGATGACAAACATGACAACGGGGCTGACGACACGGTTGAGCAGCAGGGCCAGTTTGAACCAGGCGCGATTGAGGGGGGCCAGCCATGCAGGGGCTAGAAATGCCGTCGCCAGCGTTGCGGCGCTGGCGGTGAGCGCGGCTACCATGAGTTCGTCGTGGTGGCGCAGGAGGAAGCCGGCGGCCAGAAAAACGACGGCGAAAACGATGCCGGTTGAGCGCTCGGAGGGCAGGGGTGGCGGGGTGTCGATCAGCGTCTCGTGATGGTTACCCTGGCCCATGGCCCTCGTCCTCCTGGTTGCCCGTAAGCCGCCCGTTTGGCGCCTATTCCCTGCCGCCGGTGGTGCCGACGTGTGCGCGACCGCCGCAAGGAACGCCGTTGACCGCACTTGCGTCGGCAAGTATAGCTCTGGCACCTCGCCGCTCGGGACATTCGTCCCGGGCGGCAACCGTGTTTGTGCCCGGGCCGTGCGGGGTAGGTGGTTGTTCCGAGACGGATCAAGCCGCTGATATTCCAGGTCTGGAGGCAAGCTTCATACCATCCAAGGGAGCCATCGATGGCGAACACCAAATCGGCCAAGAAGGCCGTACGCAAGATCACCAAGCAGACGGAGGTCAACAAGGCCCGTCGCACGCGCATGCGCTCGGAAGTCCGCAAGGTCGAGGAGGCAATTGCCTCCGGCGACAAGACTGCGGCACGATCGGCACTGCAGGCTGTGGAGCCGGTGCTGGCGCGGACGGCGCAGAAGGGCATCGTGCACAAGCGCAATGCAAGCCGGAAGGTTTCAAGGCTGACCGCGCGCGTTGCCGCGATGGCGGATTGAGACTTTTTGAGGTCGCTCGGGGAGCGCTCAGGACTTCGTGTGTGATCTGTTCGCCACTATCAAGAGTCGCTGGTTGAGCATCCCGGGTGAATTTGAACGCATCTAAGTCTCAGATTCTCCGACTGGAGTGGGGTTGGTAGCGGGAGGCAGGAGCAGCCCGGCTGAGTGACCCAGGGAGAAAAAACACATCGGGCGGCGGCTTCTTTTTGGAAGCGCCGCCCGATGTGTTTCAGGCTCAGGAAGGGGAAGTTTTCCCAAGGCACTCAAGGGGTTTCTCCACAGAGCTGTGGATTCTTCCGAGGCTGCGAAAAGGCCGGAAATCCCGTGTTTTCGGGGCTTGCGAGGCGGTGGTCGAGGCGCTTGCGTGGAGATTGGTTAAGGTTTAATTAATCTCCCCAGCACGGCGTTCCCGGGGGTAGCGTGTGGTCCCCCGTAGAAGAGTGACGCCAGTGCCGCGTATGTCGCGTATCGAGTGTCAGTAATCTGCCAGTAAAACTCGAGTAGCAAGTGCATATGATTTGGCTTTTGCCGGGTCATCGTGGGGAGCGCTTGAAGAATTGACCCGGTTGAACATGTGCGGTGTTCAGGGGCTGATTTCTTATTCATGCTCACCAATGCAACTGCTTACTCACAGTATGCGGGGAGGGAAAGCGTGAGTTCCAGTGGCGTAATCCACATCGACAACGTCACCGTGCTCGATGTGTGGGAGCGCCTGAAAGGCGACCGGGAGTCGGTCTTGATCGATTGCCGGACGCGAGCGGAATGGGCCTTCGTCGGCCTGCCCGACCTCAGCGGGATCGGGAAGCAGGTGTGGACGATCGAATGGCAGACCTTTCCGGACAACCGGATCAATCCGGAGTTCGCAGTGAGGTTGTCAGAGGCCCTGGAAGCGGCTGGTGTGAAGAAGGAAGCGGAACTCTTCTTCATTTGCCGCTCAGGTGGCCGCAGCCGGATGGCTGCGCAAGTGATGGCAGAAGCGGGGTACACGCGCTGCCGGAATGTGGCGGAGGGGTTCGAGGGACCTCTTGATGCTTTCCGCCACAGGGGAGGTGCGAGCGGCTGGAAGGTCGCCGGGCTTCCTTGGGTGCAGGGGTAGCACTCGGTTCGCAAGTTGAATCAGCATGAAGCAGCGCTGCCCGAGGGGCTCGGGCGCGACGGGGCTGTTTTGTTCGCTGGAGCCGGGGCGCGCAGTCAAAAAGATACGAGTGAGGGGGCAAGTTCTATGGAAAGCATCGAGAAGGTCGGCATCGAGGTCGTGACCAAGTCGCAGGACGAGCGGGTCCCTGCGAAGCCTGCCGGAACGGCCGTCGCGCAGCCCGTCGAGGGGCGCGGACAAAAAGTGCGGGCCATGCTGCGGGCGCAGCTTGGCGAAGATATTTTCACAAGCTGGTTCAATGCGCTGGAGTTTGAAGGCTTCGACGGGACGACGGTCCAGGTGTCAGTGCCGGTGAAGTTCCTGCGCAACTGGATACAATCGCATTACGAAGATCAGCTGTTGGCCTGCTGCAAGGCGGAGTTCAAGGGCGCTGAAAACGTCGAGGTTCTGCTTCGCCAGCCGGGCGGCACAACAGCGAAGTCGGCTCCGGCCCATCCGCTCGACTCGGCAACGCGCGTTGCCGATAACGCCTCGGCAGCCTCTCACGGTGAGGTTCACAAACCGCTTTCCGCCGCAGCCTTGCAAGCCATCATGCCGCCGGCACCGGGCCGGACGCAGGTGGGCGGCTTCGAGGGATCGCCACTCGACCCGCGCTACACCTTCGACACGTTCGTGGTCGGCGCCGCCAACCGCCTCGCGCATGCAGGTGCCACGCAGGTGGCGGAGACGGTGACAGCATCGGCGCCAGCGTTCAATCCTCTTTATATCCATTCCTCGGTTGGCCTGGGAAAGACACACCTTTTGCACGCCATCGCGTGGGAGGTGAAGCGGCGGAACCCGGATGCTCAGGTGCTCTATCTCACGGCGGAACGATTCCGGTATCAGTTCGTCGAGGCGCTGCGCAGCTCCGATCCGCTTGCTTTCAAGGAGAAGTTCCGGTCCATCAACCTGTTGCTGATCGATGACCTGGAGTTCATGCACGGCGAAAAGACCGAGCAGGAATTCGACCACATCATCAATGCGCTGCTCGACGGTGGACGGCAGGTCGTGGTGGCCTCGGCGCGTGCGCCAAA
The DNA here is from genome assembly GCA_020442165.1 of Hyphomicrobiaceae bacterium. Lineage (GTDB taxonomy): Bacteria > Pseudomonadota > Alphaproteobacteria > Rhizobiales > Hyphomicrobiaceae > JAEUMD01. The sequence continues at coordinate 112,538 of JAGRKV010000008.1, forward strand.
CCACATCGACCGCCTGAATGAGCGCATGCGTTCGCGCCTGCAGCGCGGGCTCGTCACGGAGTTGGGTTCGCTCGATTATGACCTCCGGGTGCAGGTGCTCGAAAAGCGGGTTGCCGAGAAGGCGGCGCTTGATCGTTCGTTCCTGCTCTCGCCGGATGTCATCTCGCTGCTGGCCGAGCGGCTGACCGAGAATGGCAGGGAGCTGGAAGGCGCCATCACACGGTTGTTTGCTAATTGGCAGTACATGCGCACGCCCATTTCGCTCGATATCGCCGAGACCGTGGTGCGCGATCTCGTACAGGGTATCGAGCCACGGCGGATCAAGATCGAGGACATCCTGCGGATCGTTTCGCGCCACTTTGGCGTGTCGAAGGGGGATCTGCTTTCTCAGCGCCGTCATCGCTCGGTAGTCTGGCCGCGCCAGATCGGCATGTATCTGGCCAAGCAGTTGACAGCGCGCTCCCTGCCCGAGATCGGGCGCCGGTTCGGCAATCGCGACCACACCACGGTCCTGCACGCAATCCGCAAGATCGAAGGCGAGATTACGGGCAATCCGCGGCTTCGCGACGAAATCGACGAGCTCAAAAAGCTTTTGAGCCATTGAGACTGAACTGCGAGCGCCGGGAGATCTCCTTTGCAGGTGGTCGTGGCGCGGATTTTTGCCCGTGGCGGTGTAGGGGCTGTGCCGCAGCGGGCGGATAGCGGGGTGAGAGCGGGATCCAGCCGGATCCCGCTCTCTTTTTATGCATGCATCGACGGTTGTCTGGCGGAACGCGGCGGCAAAGCGCCCACAGTTGTGGTCGCTGGCGGCTGAAACGGCTCGTACCCCTTGAAAAACAGGCGCGTATGGGGTGAAGTGCGAGCCCCGATTCCCGTTTCGCTCAGCATCGCATCTTAGTCATTGGAATGTCGAGGCCATGCCGGGAACCCTCGTGGAGGGGCGCCGTCCGGTGTGCTTGCCGGAGCACGACGCCTTTCAACTTCTCATCGAACCGCTTGAGGATCGAGCATGCGTCTAGTCATCGAACGTGGAGAGCTTCTTCGGGCGCTCGGGCATGTGACGAGCGTCGTCGAACGGCGAACGACGATACCGATTCTTTCCAACGTGCTGCTGAGAGCCAAGGACGGCAAGCTGTCATTCAAGGCGACGGATATGGAGCGCGAGGTGATCGAAGCAGTCGGCGCGGATGTCGGCCAACCCGGCGCGGTGACGGTGCCTGCGCACATCCTGCATGACATCGTGCGCAAGCTGCCCGACGGATCGGAAGTCGAGATCAAGACCGACGGTGAGAAGGAACGTCTGACAATTCGCGCCGGGCAGGCACGCTTTGCGCTGCAGACACTTTCGCCGGAGGATTTTCCGGATGTATCTGTCGGCGACATGTCGCATTCGTTCGACATCTCGGCCGCTGATCTGAAGCGGCTCATCGAGAAGACGCGCTTTGCCATTTCGACCGAAGAAACGCGCTACTACCTGAATGGCATCTACCTGCACACCGCCAAGAGCGGCAACGTTGAAGCGCTGCGCGCGGTGGCGACTGACGGGCATCGCCTGGCGCAGGTCGAACTGGAGTTGCCGAAGGGTGCCGCCGGCATGCCCGGCGTGATCGTGCCGCGCAAGACGGTGCATGAGCTGCATCGGCTGATCGAAGCGTCAGGCGACACGGTGCATGTCGGTGTCAGCCAATCGAAGATCCGGTTTGAGATCGGTACGGTGACGCTGACGTCGAAGCTGATCGACGGCACCTTCCCCGACTATGAGCGCGTCATTCCACAGGGTAACGACAAGGTGCTGAAGGTCTCGAACGCGGAGTTCATGAGCGCTGTCGATCGCGTCTCGACGATCGCCTCGGAGCGCGGGCGTGCGGTGAAACTCAACATCGCGCCCGACAAGCTCGTGTTGTCGGTCAACAATCCCGATGGCGGCAGCGCCACGGAAGAGATCGGCGTCGCGTACGGCAACCAGCCTTTGGAGATCGGTTTCAACGCGCGCTACCTGCTCGACATCGCCGGGCAGCTGGAGGGCGAGGAGGCGAGCTTCATGCTCAACGATCCGGCCTCACCGACGATGGTGCGCGATACCGGCGACGCCAGCGCGCTTTATGTGCTGATGCCGATGCGGGTGTGAGGGTTGGCTGGGCGTTGATGCTGGGGCGGCGGCATCGGGGTTGCAGCGGTCATGTGGCTGACCTGCATCAGCGATTCTGCATACTTGAAAATAGCTGCAGTTCCTGAGCGTCAGACTATTGCGAAACTCCAAGCTGTCATCAATTGATGACTCGTTTGGAGGAGTTTTGATGCGCCGGCTTCGATGGGCGGCATTTCTAGCGCTATTTGGCGTGCTTTTGCACGTGAGCCTTGTTGCGCAACACAACTCTGTTTCACTGGCCAGCAAGCTCTCGCATGCCACGCTGTCCGCCACCATTGGCGTAATCTGCCATGGTGGAGCCGATGGCTCTGGTTCCGATACGGAACTTCCAAGTCAACCCGGACCTCAAACAGACTGGAATTTCTGCCCGCTGTGTGCAGGCCTCGCGCCTGCGGTCGCCATCTTGAGCGAGACAATTTTCGACCTCGCACTGCCGGTGGCCGCATCAATTCGCGTTGTCGTCCGGCATAAAGCGATACGAGTACGAATAGCTGCACTGCGTCCGCCACCTCGTGGTCCACCAGCCTTCGGCTAACTGCTTTTTCATACAAAACACATGCGCGGTTTCCCAGCATGGGATACCGGCGCACATTCTTCAGCCGGAGATACTCGTCAGGCTGCCGGTAGTCCCTGTCATTTGCCACGTTGGACACGTGCAGCCGCCACGAGCCACCAAAAAGGTTTTTGCCATGAATACAATTGTACAGCGCTGCGCTCTGATCGGTGCGATGTCTTTTGCCGCAACATCTGCTTTCGCTCACCACCCAAGCACGGGAGGCAGCACCGGCACCAGCGGTCCTATCAACGTCATATCCGCGACAACGCTCGAACAGGGTCAGGGCGCGGCGGCCGTCCTGTTTGAACTGATAAAGCTTGGTGCACTCGGCAACGACTCGCTGGAGACCCTTGCGGGCAATCATATTCATGCCCACAGCATCGACCGCATTGTTTCGCCTTCGGTTGTTCTGGCATACGGATTGTTGAACGATCTGACGGTGAGCGTGAGGTTGCCCCATGTAAACCGGGAGGATATTCGCGAGGGCCATCATGCGCACGTTCATGGAGTTGGAGCGGTCAACGAGGTCGAAGAACGTGGCAACAGCAGCGGTATTGGCGACCTGACCTTTCTCGGTCAGTACCGCTTCCTGAACAATCGCGGTTCGGGGACAGAGGCAGCGCTGCTGTTGGGCATCAAGACGCCAACGGGCAGGACCAACAAAATCGACGTTAATGGCGAGATTTTCGAAGCCGAGTTCCAGCCGGGCTCGGGTTCTTGGGATGGGCTGTTCGGATTGGCTTTCTCGCAACGGCTTGGCGCGGTCAGCATTCACGCCAGTGGCCTCTACACCCTCGTGACAGAAGGAATCCAGGAAACCGATCTCGGTGACCGCCTACATTATGGTGTTGCCGTCAGCTACAGGCTCGGCAACGCGGCAACGCAAGCTCCCATGTACGCTGGAGCCCATCATCAGCATGGCTCGCACGCGCATCACGAGGAAGCGCCCACGCCCGATCTGGCTGTCGATCTGATCCTCGAACTTAACGGCGAATGGTCGGCCAAACAGGAAGTTGGGGGTGTCATGGATAACAACTCCGGTGGGCACACACTCTACATCTCTCCTGGCATCCGATTTGCCTATGACAACTTATCCGCGTTCGCGTCAGTCGGTATTCCCGTGGTGAACGATCTCAACGGCTTTCAGTCGGAGCCAGAATGGCGGCTCTTTACAGGAGTGGCGACGGCCTTCTGACCGATTGGCGTTCTGCATTTGGAGCGCTGCATCGAGTTAGGACGTTGCGTGAGGTGCTGTTTTGCAGCAGGGGGCTGGGTGTGGCGAAGTCCCGGTGGTCATAAGCTGCGTGAGCGGGCATATTTCGGGGTATGAATCACTTCGACCCGAGCCCGCCATTGCACGCAACATCCGCTGGCGCGATGAGCAATGATCCGCAGGATGCGGCGCATGCCGCCGCGCGCCTGTGGATCGAGCGGGTGCAGCTGAGAAACTTTCGCAGCTATCCAGCAGCGGTGGTCGAGGCAACTGCAGAGCCTGTCGTGCTGGTCGGCCCCAATGGCGCGGGCAAGACGAATTTTCTCGAAGCGATCTCACTGCTGGCGCCGGGGCAGGGATTGAGGCGCGCGCCGTTTTCAGATCTTGGGCTGGCCAGCGGTGACGGCACATGGTCGGTCGCGGGCCGTGTGCATACCGCAGTGGGCACGGTCGACATCGGGACCGGGGTGACGCGCGGTGGCAATGGCGGTGGCGAAGGCGGGCGGCAAGGCCGCATCGTGCGCATCGACGGGGAACAGCACTCGGGTTCCGGCGCGCTTGCCGATTACGTCGAGATGGTATGGCTGACGCCGGCTATGGACGGTTTGTTCACTGGCGCCGCTGGCGACCGGCGCCGCTTTCTCGACCGTCTCATCTTGTGTTTCGATGCCGGGTATCGCACGCGGGTTGGCCGGTTCGAGCGTGCCATGCAAAGCCGCAACAAGCTGCTTTCTGACGGCGTGCGCGACAACGTGCTGCTCGAAGGCTTCGAAATTGCGATGGCGGAGAACGGCGTCGCCGTTGCCGCGCAGCGCGCGGAGGCGGTTGCCAGTCTCGCGCAGGTCATCGGGCGGCGGCGCGCGCGCGATCCGCAATCTCTATTCCCGTGGGCTGACCTGGCACTCGAAGGCACATTGGAGGCGCTACTCGCGGACCATCCGGCCGTCGAAGTCGAGGACCGCTATATGCGTGAACTGCGCGCCGTGCGCGAGCGTGACCGTGCGGCTGGGCGCGCGCTGTCGGGGCCGCATCGGTCAGATCTCGTCGTCGGTCACGGACCCAAGGCGATGCCTGCGCGTCTGTCCTCGACGGGTGAGCAGAAGGCCTTGCTGTTCGGTCTTGCGCTGGCGCATGCTGAGCTGGTTGCGGAGCGTCAGAACGGTCTGACGCCGATTCTGCTACTGGACGAGGTGACGGCGCATTTCGACGTCGACAGGCGTGCCGCGCTGTTTGACGAAATCCTCCGGCTGGGGGCGCAGGCATGGATGACGGGAACCGATCCGGCGGCGTTCGATGCGCTTGCCGGGCGGGCACAATTCAGGCGGGTTGCCGATGGTTGCGTGACGCCTATTTGACGATAAACCTGCCGAATTGTCGCTTGCTCTATAACCCATTCAATTCGCACAACTAATTCGCGCACGCATGATGTGTGCGAGCGGCACTTTCGGGTGTCATGGGAGGTGCGATGTGATATACAAAACAACGGCTTCCGGACTGCCAGCTGGCGGTCTTGCCGGACCGGGTCTGCGCTTTTAGGAATCCGCGCCCCGGCCGGCCAACACGGTCCCATACCGGCGCGCCCAGTGACCCGCGTGTTTTAGCAGCACGCGAGAGCCCCGCGATACGCAAGGACGAGAACGGCATGAGCAAGAACAAGGGTGCTGACAACTACGGCGCCGATAACATCAAAGTGCTGAAGGGCCTCGATGCGGTGCGCAAGCGCCCGGGCATGTATATCGGCGATACCGATGATGGCTCGGGTCTGCATCACATGGTCTATGAGGTGGTGGATAACGCCATCGACGAGATCATGGCGGGCTTCGCGACCAAGGTGCTGGTGACGCTCAATGCCGACGGCTCGTGCACGGTGTTGGACGACGGGCGCGGCATTCCGACCGACATGCACAAGGAAGAGGGCAAGTCGGCGGCCGAAGTCATCATGACCCAGCTGCACGCCGGCGGTAAGTTCAACGAGGACGGCGACGACAATCCCTACAAGGTGTCGGGCGGACTGCACGGCGTTGGCGTGACTGTCGTCAATGCGCTTTCAACCTGGCTTGAGCTGCGCATCTGGCGCAACGGCAAGGAGCATTTGGTACGCTTCCGTCACGGCGAAGCGGAAAAGCCGCTGGCCGTGGTGGGCGATGCCCCTGAGGGAAAACGTGGGACGCAGGTGACGTTCCTGCCGAGTCCTGAAACCTTCACGATGACCGATTTCGATTACGCGACGCTTGAGCATCGCCTGCGGGAGCTGGCGTTCCTCAACTCGGGCGCTGAAATCGTGCTGGTCGATCAACGTCACGCAGATGAGAAGCGCGAGGTGATGCACTACGAAGGCGGGCTTGCGGCCTATGTGCGTTTTCTCGACCGCTCGCGCAGCGGCCTCATCAGCGACCCGGTGATGATCTCGGGCGAGCGTGACGGGATCGGCTGCGAGGTGGCTCTGTGGTGGAACGACAGCTACCACGAACACATGCTCTGCTTCACCAACAACATTCCGCAGCGGGATGGCGGTACGCATCTGGCTGGCTTTCGCGCAGCACTGACGCGCGTCATCAACAAGTATGCCGAGGAAAGCGGGATCGCCAAGAAGGAGAAGGTGTCGTTTACCGGTGACGATGCGCGCGAGGGTTTGTGCTGCGTGCTGTCGGTGAAGGTGCCGGACCCCAAGTTCTCGTCGCAGACGAAGGACAAGCTGGTGTCGTCGGAGGTCAAGCCGGTGGTCGAGAACGTCACCGGCGAGGCTCTGGCGCAGTGGTTTGAGGAGCATCCGAAGGAAGCCAAGACCATCGTCGGCAAGATCGTCGAGGCGGCGGCAGCGCGTGAGGCGGCGCGCAAGGCGCGCGAGCTGACGCGGCGCAAGGGCGTGCTCGACATGGCGAACCTGCCCGGAAAACTCGCCGAGTGCCAGGATCGCAACCCTGCCAACACCGAGATGTTCATCGTCGAGGGCGACTCGGCTGGTGGTTCCGCCAAGCAGGCGCGCAACCGCGAGTTCCAGGCTGTGCTGCCAATCCGCGGCAAGATCCTCAACGTCGAGCGCGCGCGCATGGACAAGATGCTGTCCAGCCAGGAGATCGGCACACTCATTACAGCGCTGGGCACTGGCATCGGGCGGGGCGAGGACGGCGGCTTCAACCTCGAAAAGCTGCGCTACCACAAGATCATCATCATGACGGACGCCGACGTCGACGGCGCCCACATCCGCACGCTGCTGCTGACGTTCTTCTATCGCCAGATGCCGGAGCTGGTGGAGCGTGGGCACCTCTACATCGCGCAGCCGCCGCTCTACAAGGTGGCGCGCGGCAAGTCGGAGACCTACCTCAAGGACCAGAAGGCACTTGAGGACTATCTCGTTGACACGGGCATCGAGGATGCGGTGCTTGTGTCCGGTACGGGCGCGGAGCGTGCGGGGCGCGACCTCAAGGACATCGTCGATCAAGCGCGCGGTATTGTCCGGCTGATCGACGAAATGCACTCGCGCTATCCGCGCGCCATCATCGAGCAGGCGGCGATTGCCGGAGCGTTCGATGCGTCGCTGCTCAACGATGCGGTCGGCGCACAGAAGGTGGCTGAGGATGTGGCGCAGCGTCTCGACGCGATTGCCGAAGAGACGGAGAAGGGCTGGACGGGTGCGTTCGGCGACCAGGGGTATCTCTTCCGCCGCGAGGTGCGCGGCGTGACGGAGGCGCATGCTCTCGACAAGCCGCTGATCGCCTCGCTGGAAGCTCGACGTCTCAACGAGCGGCGCGGCACGCTGTCGGAAATCTATGGCGCGCCGGGCGCGCTGAAGCGCAAGGATCATTCGATCCCGGTCAATGGTCCGCGCGATCTCGTCGACGCCATCTACGAGGCGGGCCGCAAGGGTCTGTCGCTGCAGCGGTACAAGGGGCTGGGCGAGATGAACCCCGAGCAGTTGTGGGAGACGACGCTCGACAAGGAGAGCCGCACGCTTCTGCAGGTGAAGATCGGCGATCTCGGCGAGGCCGACGAGATCTTCTCCAAGCTCATGGGCGACGTCGTCGAACCGCGCCGCGAGTTCATCCAGGACAACGCGCTGAATGTCGTGAATCTGGACGTGTGATGGCGTTTACATGACCACCATCTACGTCGATGCGGATGCGTGTCCGGTGAAGGACGAGGCGGCGAAGGTGGCGGCGCGGCATGGGTTTGAAATCCATTTCGTGTCGAATGCCTTCATGCGGCTGCCCGAGGGCGAGAACGTCAATCGCGTTGTCGTTCCCGATGGGCCGGATGTCGCCGACGACTGGATCGCGGAGCGCATCACGGCCGCCGATGTCGCGGTGACGGCCGACATCCCGCTTGCCTCGCGGTGCCTCAAAGCGGGTGCGAAAGTAATCGGACCGACGGGCAAGCCATTCACCGATGCCAATATCGGCACGGCGCTCGCCATGCGCGATCTGCAGCAGCACCTGCGCGAGACGGGCGAGAGCAAGGGCTACAACGCAAGCTTTTCCAAGCAGGATCGTTCGCGGTTCCTGCAGGCGTTGGAAAACGCGGTGCAGGATCTCAAGCGCGGGCGTTAGAGCGCGGTCATGTTTGACGGTGACGATTCGAGAATCGCTGCCGTGTTGTTGCTCATGAACCCTGGATCCTCGGGACAAGCCCGAGGATGACAAACGCGGGTTGGGCGGGTTTGTGAGAGCAGTTCAGCTGAGCAATGCGCGGGTTGGGTGGATCTGAGAGAGCGGCTCAGTTGGGCAACGCGCGGCCGACAGTGGCTTCCGGAATTGCGCATTGACATGCAGGACGGCAGCCCGCGTGAATTCAGGTGCCGCGACCGTCAGGGTAACATTTGAGTGGAGGCGTGCAATTCGCCGGATCAAAAACGGTAGCCGTAACGCACGCCGATGCGATCCATGCCTTCGTTATAAGTCTGCGTGTAGGCGTTCGAGGTGTGCTCGAAATAGGCCGAGATTGAGTTGTGCTCATCCAGATGCAAGCCGATCTCTACGGGAATATGGAACAGGACGCGGCTGCCGAGCGCCTTCTTTTCCCAGGAGACTGGGTCCGTCTCGCCGTCATGGATGGCAGCACCGAGCCCCAAAGCGAAGAACAGGCCCGATGGGCCATCGATCTGCCAGCGCGCATCGATATAAGCGTGGCTGGTATCGCCGCCGGTGTTGATGGACGCACCAAGTGCTGGCTGTATGCGCCCGCCGAGAAACGGCAGATAGGGTGCGAAGACGACCTCGATATTGATATCGGGTGCATCGCTTTCGAGCTGGAAGCCGCTCCACAGGCCCGGCACGTCGTGGGCCAGCACGCCAATACGCATTTCCGAAATCAGGGATTGCGCCGAAGCGGGCTTGGCACCTGAGCACAGCCCGAGCGCGGCCAAACCGCAGAAAAACAATCCTGCGAGGCTCAGCTTACGGTACGGCGCAGAGAAAACGGCCGTAAACGGCATTTATTTGCTCCGGGGCATGCAGTCTCAAGTGACTCGATGGACAATGCTGCTGGTTGGCCGCCGGTGCAATCGCTGGAACGTGGTCCCCGCCACCTTGGAAGGTGGCTGTGGCCAGCGGGATACGAACTGCTTCGTCCTGAGATGAAATGCAGGACTGTGGAATGGTCTATCGCGCGACAAAAAGGGGCGCCAGACTACTCGCTGGCGCCCTAATTTGCCGTGATTTCAATCGGGTTACTCAGAGCAAGGGACGGTGACGGTGAGCCCGGCGGCGGGGATGAACCGCTTGCAGGTCAAATCTTTGTCGGAAGCGGTGTCGGACTTCGCCGTCTTCGTGGACTGGCTGTCAGCGTTCGCAGGTGCGGCCTCGATGCTCTTTGTGGGGAGCGGGGGCACTTCAAGCGCCGCTGTCCGGATCGGTGCGGAGGCTTGCGGTAAACTCTGCTCGCTTTGTGCCAGTTCGTTCAGTTTCGCCTGACGCGCGGCAAGGCGGTGCTTTTCAGCGGCTTTTGCCTTGGCTGCGGCAATTGCGGCGCGCTTGGCTGCCAGGCGTTCTGCGATGCGGCGGCGCTCGGCTGCCTTTGCCTTCGCTTCGGCAATGGCCTGCTGGCGGGCGGCGGCCCGCTCACGCTCGCGGATGTAAGTGTAGTTGTAGGAAGACTGACGAGCGAAGTGGGCGTGGCCACCAAAACCACGGAATCCGCCGCCTCCGCAGCCGCGAGCGTCGGCGGGCGTGGCAAGAGTTGCGAGGCTGAGAGCGGCGGCGGCGATTGCAAGAATGGGGGTCTTCACGGCGATTCTCCTGTTTGGCGCTCACTGGCGCGGCGTTGTTGTGAACTCAACGTGCCCCAGAACGCCTGCCGGCGCTGTTCCGACCGATACACGCAGACCCCGACGCTTGGGAAAGCGTTCATCAGATGAAGGAATTTATCCTCTGAATGGTGGCTTGGTTGAGCAAAAACACGGTTGTTGGGCTCGTTATGGCCAAAGTGAAATGCCCTGCTTGGGCTGCCTCATTTAAAAGGGCGGCGCTTCTTGCCAACGAGCAGACGGGGGAATGACGTGACCAGAATATTTTTGTCGACTGGCAACATCGTGTTGTCGCTGATCCTGGGGGCGCTGCTGTTTGGTTTCGTATTTCTCAAGTATCCCGACACGATGGCTACAATTCTGGAGTGGGCATCAAGCTTCAAGTCCTGGCTCATCAGCCGTGGGCTCGCCACGGAATACAACAACTGGATCCGCGTGCTTTTGGAAGAGCGCCAGCTGGTGTTCATGGCGTTTACGATCGTGGCGCGCGTAATGCTTTCGATCGTCACGTACCCCATCGTGTGGTGGCGCGAACGAGCGTAGCGGTGTTTGTGGGTGTGTGCGGCTGGCTGTGAATGCCTCAACTCCGGAACAAGGTTAACCCAGCCTTAAATCCTCTGTGACAATTTTGTTGATGCATGGCTGGGCGAGAGCTGCCGCAGCCACAGTCGCCGTGCGTCAGAGGGTGTGATTGTTATGGGTCTGTTCAGGCGTGCAGACGGGGGCCGCAACGCGGTCGCGCCCAATGCGCCCAACCCTGCGCAGTATGCAGGTCAACCCGGTTTCGAAAACCAGGGGGCGGCGGTTCAGGCCGCTCAGGGCAACCCTGCCGGGCGACGCCGCTTTTCCTGGAAGGTACGTGCGACAGGCTATCTCACGGCGATAGGCGGACTGGGTGTCGGGATCTGGCTTGCCGGCATGCTGGTCTACTACACGGTCGTATTCCCGAATCCGCTGGCAGTGCGCGCGAACGAGCGTGCGCCAGTGATCCGGATCGTCGCGCGTGACGGCACGCAGCTGGGCGAACGTGGCGCCGCGCATGACTACATGCCGATAAACCTCATCCCGAAGCATGTCATCGATGCCGTTGTCGCGACGGAGGACCGCCGGTTCTTCGATCATTGGGGGATAGATCCAGCGGGCCTATTGCGCGCCAGCTTTGCCAACCTCAGAGCGGGGCGGTTCGTGCAGGGCGGCTCGACGCTCACCCAGCAGCTCGCCAAGAACCTGTTCTTGTCCTCGGACCGCACGTTGTCCCGCAAGCTCGACGAGCTGGCGCTGGCCATTTGGCTCGAAGTGCGACTGTCAAAATCCGAGATCCTCGAACTCTACCTCAACCGGGTTTATTTCGGCGGCGGCGCCTACGGTGTCGAAGCTGCGGCACAGCGCTATTTCGACAAGTCGACGCGCTCGCTGACGGTCGCGGAAGCAGCACTGATAGCGGGCCTCCTCAAGGCGCCCTCGAAATATTCTCCCACGTCCAATCCCGAGGCCGCCATCACGAGAGGCCGGTCGGTGCTGGCGAAGATGCGGGCAGCTAGCGTCATCGATCCGGCGACTTATGAACGGGCAAGCGCTCAGCGGGTCAGCTTTGCAGACTTCAAGGGCGAGCGGACTGCGAACGGTTTTGAATATGCCATTGACATGGCGCTGGAGAAATTACCGCCGCTCCTTGGCGAGGATCACGGCGAGATCATCGTCGAGACCACGATCGATGCCGCCCTGCAAAAGCGTGCCAATGCGATTGTCCGTGCAGCGCTTGACGCGAAAGGTGCAACGGTCAAGGCCAGTCAGGCTGCGCTGGTGACGACGGATCCCGATGGCGGCATCCGCGCCCTGATCGGCGGGCGTTCATTCGCGGAGAGCCAATTCAACAGGGCCACCAAGGCACGCCGGCAGCCGGGCTCCGTCTTCAAGCCGTTTGTTTATCTGACGGCCATCGAGCAGGGCATGACGCCTGACACGATTACCTATGACCTTCCCATCACGATCGATGGCTGGTCGCCTCGCAACGACAACAACCGGCACGCTGGAGCGTTGACGCTCCGACAGGCGCTGGCTCAATCCGTCAATACGGTTGCCGTGCGGCTGGCTGGCAACGCGGGGCTTCCCGCGGTGAGCGCCACGGCACGCCGTTTGGGCATTCAATCGGACTTGCGCGAAGATCTCTCGATGGCGCTTGGCACTTCGGAGCTGTCGCTTCTGGAACTCGTTAGCGCCTACACTGTATTTTCGAACGGCGGAGATCTCGTTGAGCCGCACATCATAAGGCGCGTCCGGCTCAGCAATGGAAGAGTCCTCTATGCGCGACAGGCGCCACTCGTGCAGCGGGTGGTATCGTTGCAGCACGTAGGCGCGATCAACGACATGCTTCACAGTGCCTTGACGGCGGGCACCGGCAGGCGGGCGGCGCTTCTGCATCAACCGGCTGCAGGCAAGACCGGCACGACGCAGGATTATCGTGACGCCTGGTTTATCGGATACACCTCTCATATGACGACGGGCGTCTGGATAGGCAACGATGATGGCACGCCAATGCGCCGCGTGATGGGCGGCACGCTGCCCGCAGAAATATGGCATGACGTGATGGCGGAAGCGCATCGCGATCTCAGGCCGATGGCGTTGCCCGGCATGATTTCGCTCGATGCGGTGGCGATGGCGGGGCAAGATTCTTCGGCGCGGGGAAGCGATGTGGTCGAGAAGCGCTATTGGCAGATCGGCGCGCCCGCCACGACCAGCTCCACCCGGGGCGCCACATCCGGCACGGGAAGAGCAAGGACGGCTGAGAAGTCACCTTCTATCGCTCCGAGTGCAGCGCCTATTCCCATGCGTGCCAGCAAGCTTGCTCGTGCAGCGGACGGCAAACCGTTGCCGCGCAGAGCGGTGATCGGTCAGCGGCTGGTGATAGAGCCGCCCAAGGTTCCATCCGGTGTTGCGACCGCCGGGCCTCAAAATACGTCATCTTCTGGAGTTCCGGCGCCAGCTAAATCGACGGCGGGGCAACATCCCAGCGAGCGGATCAGTGCAGATTTTCTGGCCCGCGTACTGACTGAACCCAGTGCTCAGGAGAAAACAGAAACAGCTGCTTCTCAATCCGGATTCGATGCCGATGCGATCCTGCGCCAGCTGGAAGCCATTCCGGATTCCGGTAGGCCGGCATCGCGCGCCGGATTGATGGCGCTGGGTGCTGGCGCATCGCGCTAGATCGTTTCAGACCTACGTGGAAACGATCCAGATTTCTTCCTTCACGCAGCTAACCCTCGCTATCGCTCGGGCTGCTCCGCGGGGCGCCGACGTTGCATCCGGCGCCCCGCGTGCGTTCAATCCATGCGTTCGACCTGCTGGAATCGCTTGCGGAGGTTCGCCGCCTCGCGGGCCGCATGCGCCTGTACTTCGGCTGAGAAGATGTGCGGGGCGAGCGACCGCGAATTCAGAGCGTCCTGCATCTTCATGCGCATGAAGGCACTCGTCGAGTAGCGTGATCTTGATGCGTAGTGTTTCTGGCGCAATTCGGTGACCATATCCGCGTACTCGTCCGTCAAGTCCTCCGCGATGCGGAAGCCGTCCAGATTGACGATGGCGTGTACGGGCTCGGATGCTTCATTGCAGGCCTTGATGATAACGCGCTTCAAGTCGTCGATGTCGCTGCGCTTCCTGACATTCCATCCTTCGAGGTTGATGAAGAGCAGGTTACGCTTCTTGTCGTAGTCGATACGCTCACCCAGATTGACGTTGAATAGATCGTCGGCAAGATTCATGGGTTCGTCGAGGAAGATGCGTCGGTCCATGAGCGTAGGCTTGTTGACGATGGGCTTGAAGTCCATGTGGGCGATAATGTCTTTCTCGATGTCGATGCCCGGAGCCACCTCAGTCAGTTCGAGGCCATCGGCCGTCAACTCGAAGACGCAGCGTTCGGTCACGTAGATCACGGGCTGGCGCTTCTGCTGCGCATAGGAACCCGAGAAGGTGATCTGTTCGACGTTGCTGACGAACTTGCGAGTCCGGCCCTCGCTGAGGATCTTGAGCTTGCCGTCCTCGATCGCGATTTTCAGGCCGCCCGCGGTGAAGGTTCCCGCGAACACGACGGCACGCGAGTTCTGCGAAATGTTGATGAAGCCGCCGCAACCGTTGAGGCGACCGGCAAATTTCGACGTGTTGACGTTGCCGGCTTCGTCGCATTCGGCCATGCCGAGACAGGTCATGTCCAGGCCGCCACCATCGTAGAAGTCGAACATCTGGTTCTGATCGATGATCGAATGCGCATTGGCGGATGAGCCGAAGTTGGAGCCGCCGGCCAGAACGCCGCCGACGGCGCCTGCTTCGGTGGTCATGGTGATGTGAGGTGTCACCTTCTCTTCGTTTGCGACGGCGGCGATGCCGTCCGGTGCTCCGACGCCGAGGTTGATGACACCGTTGGGCGGCAATTCGAATGCGGCACGGCGGGCAATGATCTTGCGCTCGTCGAGAGGCATCTTCGCCATGCCCTCGACCGGGATGCGGATTTCCCCGGCAAGAGCTGCGTTATAGATCACGCCGTAGTTCATCCGGTGCATTTCCGGCGGGTCGGCGACGACGACGCAATCGACAAGGACGCCAGGGATCTTGACGCTCTTGGGTGGAATGGAGCCGTGCTCGACGATGCGCTCGACCTGGACAATGACGAGGCCCTTGTTGGAATGGGCAGCCATCGCTTGCGCGACGCCGTCGAGGGTGAGCGCTTCTTTCTCCATGGAGATGTTGCCGAAGGGATCGGCGCTGGTGCCGCGAATGAGCGCAACATCAATGCGGGTTGCTTTGTAGAACAGCCATTCCTCGCCTTCGACGTCGAGCAGCTTGACGATGTCCTCCTCGGTCTTGGTGTTGACCTTGCCGCCGCCCAATCGCGGGTCGACGTAGGTGTGAAGACCGACCTTGGAGAAAAGGCCTGGCTGGCCGCCAGCACAGGCACGGTAGAGCTGTGAGATAACGCCCTGCGGAAGATTGTAGCCGCAGATCTTGTTTTCCTGCGCAGCCTTGGCGACGCCCGGCATGCGGCCGAAGTTGGCAGCGATGACGCGCTTCAACATGCCTTCGTGGTGGAAGCGGCCAGTGCCAAGGCCCTTGGAGTCGCCCGCGCCCGCGCACATGATGAGCGTCATGTCGCGCGGATGGCCGGATTGCACAAAGCGCTTTTCAAGCGCGGCGTGCAATGCCTCGGGAATGCAGCTTTGAACGAATCCTGTGGTGGTGATGACGTCGTTGTCGCGCACGAGCGCAATAGCCTCGTCCGCTGTGATGACTTTGTTTTTCATTGTTGGGTGTTTCCCTGGCGTCCCCGCTGCAACGCCGCGATCTCTGGCATGCCAGAGCGCGTGAGGTTTGCGGAGTTTCTGCTTCTTGACGGGGAAACCGTAATCAGTGGCGGCGGCTCGCGCAACTGAATGCGATCAATGCGCTTGAAGGCGCCGTGCAAGTTCAGCCGGCCGATCAGCGGCGCGTGATGGTGGATGGTCCGTAACGGTGCAGGTCCATGCCGTAGATCTGCAGCCACTGCCTTGCCTCGTCCATCTGCGGCATGGTGCGCCGCACGAGGCTCCAGAAACGCTGGCCGTGGTTCATTTCCTTCAGGTGCGCGACCTCGTGTGCGGCGACATAATCCAGGATCAGCGGCGGGGCGAGGATGAGGCGCCAAGAAAACGACAGCGTTCCGGTGGTCGAGCAGGAGCCCCAGCGGCTCGACTGATCGCGCACGGTAATGCGCTTGGCCACAAGCCCAAGGTTGCGCGTGTGGTGCATGACCCGGGCGTCAAGGTCGCGGCGGGCTTCATCGAAGAGCCAATCGGTCAGGCGGCGCGTCGCATTTTCGGCAAGGCCATTGACCAGGAGATTCGGGTAGGAGGCGCCGCAGTGGTCCGTGCGTTCGCTCGTGCGCTGCACAGGCTGGCCACGGATGTTGCGTCCGGTGAAAACGAGGATATGGGGCTCGCCACGCAGTGGCATCACGGCACCATGGCTGAGCGGCACGGGCTCGGGTATGGAACCAAGGCGCTCACGCACCCAATCGATATTGCGATGGAGGAACGTGCCGGCCTCGATCAGATCGCAGGTCATTGGCACGGTGACGATGACAGCACGGCGGGTCTGCGAGACACGCAACGTCAAGCGGCGTGCTGCCGGATGGCGGCGCACTTCCACGTCGGCGCCCAAATCGGACAATGCCGGTGTATCTAGTCTGGAAGGCACGGAGGCTCTCGCCGCTGCCATGCTTTCTCCCCCGCTGACGTGCCCAGAGTACAGCTCGCCCGTGTTGACGACGGATCGAGGGCATTCGTCAACCAAGCATCGTTGCGCCTAGTGACAACACTCGGTGAATGCCTCGATAAGGATCGGCCAGTTCACAAGGACTATCGCGATCGCCGCACGCATTGCCAGCATCATTGAGCGATACAATGCGCGAAGCAAGAAGGATGTGGCGCAATCGCCCCACAAGACAAGTGGGGCGGCCACATGCGCGGCGACGCTGGGCGTATTCTATTTCTCGCTTTGCAACTAACCGTTATGGCCGCGCGTGCGAGCGGCACGCGATGATTGGTGCGATGCGCCAAAGGTGAAGGCTGCGGTTTCGAGCGGCTGCGAGGATACATTTCTTGTTGCCGCCCGGGAGACGGCCGTCGCATTCGGCACGTTCATCTCAACGGGGATGTTGCCGCGCCGCGGATCGAAGGAGCGCATGAACTGAGCTATGCGCGGAGCGATATCGGCGCGGAAACGGGAGCCGTTGAATATGCCGTAGTGACCGACACCGGGGCACTCGTAATGCAGCTTCATTTCATCTGGAACATTACGGGCAAGATCGAGAACGGCGCGGCACTGGCCAACGCCCGTGATGTCGTCCTTCTCTCCCTCGATCGTCATGATCGCCACACGCTTGATGCTGGCGAGGTCCAAACGCTGTCCGCGATGGACAAATTCGCCTTTGGGCAATGCGTGGCGGACAAACACGGTATCGATCGTCTGCAGGTAGAACTCGGCGGTCAGGTCCATTACCGCCAGATATTCGTCATAGAACTCGCGATGCTTCTCGGCGCTGTCACCATCGCCATGGACCAGATGAAGGAAGAGGTCCTTGTGGGCTGTCAGGTGACGGTCGAGGTTCATCGTCATGAACCCGGTGAGCTGTAGGAAGCCCGGGTAGACGGCGCGGCCGTAGCCGATGGCTGGCCAGGGCACGGTGGTGACGACATTGTTGCGGAACCACTGGGTGCCCTTCTCCTCGGCGAGGCGGTTGACCTCGGTCGGGTTGATGCGGGTATCCACAGGGCCGCCCGCGAGCGTCAGCGAATGCGGCACGCAAGGGTCGCTTTCCTGCTCCATCAGTGCGACGGCGGCAAGGACAGGCACGGAAGGCTGGCAGACCGCGAAGGCGTGCACATCGCCATCCAGGTGGCGCAGCATGTCGCGAACGTAGTCGATATAGTCATCAAGATCGAAACGCCCGGCGGCCAGGGGGACGTCGCGCACATCGAGCCAGTCGGTGATGTAGACTTCGTGATCCGGCAGCAGCGCCTCAACGGTGCCGCGCAGAAGCGTCGCATAGTGGCCAGACATCGGCGCGACGAGCAGGACGCGCGGGTCCTTCAAGGCCCGCTCGCGGGGCACGTCACGCACGAAATGCAACAGATTGCAGAAAGGACGCTTCCAGACGGCCTCTTCGCGCACGCCTACGGTGCGACCGTCGACAACGGTCGTCTTGATCCGGAATTCCGGTTTTTCATACCGGCGCGTGGTGCGCTCAAAGACTTCACAGACCGCCGCAGCCTGACGGCCGACATGCGTGTGAGTCAAAGGATTGAGCGGGTTCTTGAAGAACAGCTTGAAATTGTTGGCTGCCAGCCGTGCCGGCTTCACCGCAGCATGGCCGATCTCGTACCAATGGTAGAGCACAGGCTCCCCCTCGGAATTGTTGCCCCTCGGAATTTACTGGAAACCGGACGATACAAACGGAGCGCAATGTTCCCCTCGTGCAGTCGGGTGTCCGACCACTACGATTGCGCAGTGCGGTAGAGCGGGAGGCTGCACTGATTCGCATGTTGACGAAAGTTGGAAAGCAATGCGCGACTTTCCGTATAGGGTGCGTTATCACCGCCGTTTTCCTGACAATCAGGGCTAAACCGGCGAAATTGCGTGCCGGCGAGCGATTCCGTCTTGTGTGCAGTGCAGCACCAACTCGTGCCTTGTGTTACTATTCGACATCTGTCTCTTGGAGATATGTTGCGGCGAGCATTATTGAAATGATTTGAGATCGATAGGACACGCCGCTTGGCTTCCAATGATTTGATTGCCCGAGGACTGGAGGTGGTTTCGGGGGTGGACAGCCGCCTCCGGCTGCAAACCATAGTCCGGCTTCGCTGGATGGCGGTGCTTGGTCAGCTCGCGGCCGTGCTCTTTGTCTGGCTCGTCATGCAGTTTCCAATGCCGGTGGGGTATTGCCTGGCATTCATCGCGCTGTCGGCTTGGGTCAACGTCGCTCTTTCCATCCGTTTCCCGGCACGGCATCGCTTCAGCGTGTGGGCGGCGACAGCACTGCTCGCCTACGACATTGTGCAGCTTTCGGCGCTGCTCTACCTGACGGGCGGTCTGCAGAATCCTTTCACGTTGCTGTTGCTGGCACCTGTGACCGTCTCGGCGGCAACATTGCCGGTGGCCAGCACGATCCTGCTGGGTGTGATTGCGGTTGCGGCTGCCTACGTTCTGGCTTTCTCATACTGGCCGCTGCCCTGGTATCAGGGCATGCGTTACGAAATGCCTCTTCCCTACAAGCTTGGGGTTCTGGCGGCGGTGGCCGCAGGCATCGGCTTCATTGCGTTCTACGTGTGGCGTCTCGCCAGGGAGGCCGAACTCATGTCGCACGCACTGGCTGCGACGGAAGAAATCCTCGCGCGCGAGCAGAAGCTGCACGCTCTCGACGGGCTTGCGGCAGCAGCCGCTCATGAACTCGGCACGCCGCTATCCACCATTGTGCTGGTCACTTCGGAGCTGGCGCGTGACCTCAAGGGGACGCCACAGGCCGAAGACGTCATCCTGCTACGCGACCAGGCGAGCCGCTGCCGCGAGATCCTGCAGAAGTTGACCCGCACGCCGGGGACGCAGGATGCATGGTATGCACGACTGACCATTCGTGAACTGGTCGATGAAGCTTCACAGGCTTATCGCAACGGTCCAGTCGTCGTAACTGTGGTCGCCGGACCGGACACGCTGGCGTCGGGGACCGGCGTACTGGAACCCGTCGTTATCCGGCGGCCGGGTATGATCTATGGGCTCGGCAACATCATCGAGAACGCGGTCGACTTTGCCAATTCGAAGGTCGAGATCGTGGCGCGCTGGTCGCAGACCGCGGTGTCCATCTCCGTCACCGACGATGGGCCGGGCTTTGCTCCCGAGCTTATCGAGACGCTGGGTGAGCCTTATGTCTCGACGCGCCGGCAAACCGCGCTGGCAGGTGTTGGCAAGCGCGGCGGCGGTAGCAAAGCCGGAGGGCTCGGTCTTGGGTTCTTCATTGCCAAGACACTTCTGGAGCGTTCCGGCGCGGCGCTCAGTTTGGAAAATCGACCCGAACCCGATCATGGTGCCATTGTCACCGTCACCTGGTCGCGTCAGAGTTTCGAAAGGGTGGATTCCAATGTCACCGCGTGATTGTTTGCGCGGTAAAGGTTAACGACGTGCCAGAGGTCGCTTTATCTGCTCTGAATGGGCGGATTTGCTTGGCTCATACGCAGGCACGAATATATAAGTAATGACCCGGGAGGACCTGCTGTGACCGAAGACCTTTCATTCCGCCAGGACGAATTGCCCGAGGATCGCTCTCTCATCGTCGTCGACGATGACAAGGCGTTCCTTCTGCGCTTGGTGCGCGCGATGGAAGGGCGCGGTTTCGAAGTCCGAAGTGCATCGTCGGTCAGTGAAGGCGTCGAGCTTATCCGGCAGCATGCACCGGCCTTCGCGGTGGTCGATATGCGGCTTGAGGATGGCAGCGGTCTTGACGTCATCGCGGAGCTGGGCCGGCTGCGTCCCAATGCACGCGGCATCATCCTGACCGGATATGGAAACATCGCGACAGCGGTGACTGCGGTGAAGCTCGGCGCGGTCGATTATCTCGCCAAGCCAGCCGATGCGGATGAGATTACCGATGCGCTGCTGGCTCCGGCTAACGCCAAGGCGCCGCCGCCAGAGAACCCCATGTCGGCGGACCGCGTGCGCTGGGAGCACATTCAGCGCGTGTATGAGCTGTGCAATCGCAATGTTTCGGAAACGGCGCGGCGGCTCAATATGCATCGGCGCACTTTGCAGCGCATCCTTGCGAAGCGCGCACCGAAGTAGTCTCGACAGAAACCACATGACGTTGCCCGATGACGGGTCGCGGGCCAGTGCCTTGACCTGCGCAGCGATGTCTCATTGACTTGTTCGCAGCGCTGCCAATGCTAGAGAGCGCTCATTTTCGATGGATTCGGGAACGCGCTCTATCCTTTTGTCATGGGCATGTTTTTCACGCTGAACCGCTACTGACTTCAGCTGGGCATGCCCTAGGCGCTCGAGTTCAGCCAATTCCTGCCGTCAGGGACCTTCAGATGCAGAAACTTTCGCCGCGGTATAATGCTATCGCGATGCCGCTCGTCCTCAGTGGATTGATGACGATTGTCGTGTCTTGCATTTCTACAATCAATGCGATTGGCTTTGCCCCGAACTGGCATGGCCTTTGGCTGAAGGCTTGGCTACTTTCGTGGCTGGTGGCTTTTCCGACCATGGTGGTTGTGTTGCCGATCGCGCGGCGCATGGTGGCGCGTTTCGTAGAGGCTCCGAGGGGCTGACCTGCGGTCGGGGTCGCGCCCGCTCGTCAGTTTTTTGCGATGAGGCTGGCCATGTCCGGGTCAAGCGCATAGCCAAGGCGCAGTGCGGCCGCGCGGGCGAACGACAGCAGCATGGCGCGACGCCGTGCCGGAGCAAGTCGGCGCATCTCGGGCTGGCGGATCAACTCGCCGCCGTATCGGTCCGCGAGGATCAAGCCGGCATCCTGGGGTAGCATTTCCACCGGGAAGCCGGGGGCCACTGCAAAAAGAACGCGGTCGGCGTAGTCCCAATACTCCGGCCACTTGCTATCGGCGCGAAAGTCCTCGACGCTGGACTTTATTTCGATGATCCATATGTCGCCCGACTGTGTGAGCGCCACGACATCGGCGCGGCGGCCGCTGGCCAGCGTCAGCTCTGAAAGATGGGCATGGCCAAGCTGACGCATGAGCCTGCCGACGCCACGCTGGATGGCCAGCGCCGCCTCGGACTGGCGGCCATCCGCCAGGGCGGCTTGCAGCGCACGGAGAGTTTCGGGATCAACCGTATTGTTTTCCACGGTCATCTAAACGCCATGTCGCGATGGAATTCGGGCTTCGGTGGGCGCGATTCTCTCATATCGTTTGTCTTGTCGATTGTCGTAAGCGGCGCCCGGCGCTATCGGGCAACAGTGCATTCCCACTCTCAAACCGTCAATTCCAGCCAACTGACGCTGCCATTATGATCTTGAAGTATCTACGCAAAGACAAGTCCTCCAAAGAAGCGGAGCCGGCGCGGCCAACCGAACCGACTTCGGAACAACCTGTGGACTCGCCACCTGAACAGCCTGCGCAAGGGCCTATGGAACAGGCATCCGAAGTGGGCAAACAGGATAATAGTGGCAGTCCGGGTGAAGCGGGCGGGGAGGCCGTTGGAGCACTCGACCCCGCACAGTTGCGGCGCACGGTCGATCCCAACGTGCTCGGTTTTGAGTCCACGGCCGACATTCCCGCGGCATCAGGTCTTATCGGCCAGGACAGGGCGCTGGAAGCGATCGCCTTCGGCATCGACATGAAGGCGCTTGATTTCAACGTATTCGTGCTCGGCCCGCCGGCATCAGGCAAGAGTACGGCCGTTCGCTCCTATCTCGGGGAGCGGGCTGGAGCGCTGCCGACGCCGGATGATTGGGTCTACGTCAACAATTTCGAGACGGCGAACCGGCCACGCGCGCTTCGCATGCCGACTGGCCGCGCGCGGCCCTTTGCCAAGGCGATGCTGGCGATGCTGGACGAACTCAGCGCAACGGTGCCCGCTATTTTCGACGGCGAGGACTACCGGACGCGGCGGCGGGCGATAGACGAAGCTTTCCGGGCCGAGGGAGAAGAGGCGTTTTCGGCGCTCAGCCACAAGGCGGAGGAACAGAATGTTGCCATTCTCAAGACGCCGACCGGGTTCGTCTTGGCGCCGATGCACGACGGCGAGGTGGTGAAGCCGGACAGCTTCGCAACCTTGCCGGAGAGCTACCGCGAGGACGTGGCGCGGCGCATTGCTGCGCTCGAAGGCGACCTTCAGGTAATAATGGAACGCGCACCGCGGGCCGAGAAGGAGCGGCGGCACCGGCTGGCGGAACTCAATGAAGAGGTGGCGCGGCGGGCCGTTACCAACGCTCTTGACGATGTGCGTGAGCAGGTGGGTGATCTGGAGGTGGTTCTTGCCCATGTCGATGCGGTCGAGAGCGATCTCGTCCGGTCGATTGGCCTGTTCCTGCAACAGCCCAACGATGAGGAAATCGTGCGCCAACCGCTGGACCCCAGCCGCGATGCGCGGTTCCGGCGCTATCTGGTCAACGTCATCGTCGGCCACGAAGAGATGGCCGACCCGGCAGGGCACGCGGGCGGCGCGCCCATTCACGAGGAGCTCAATCCGAATTACGCCAACCTCATTGGCCGCATCGAGCATCTGGCGCAGATGGGCACCTTGGTGACGGATTTTCTTCTCATCACCGCTGGCGCTTTGCACAAGGCCAATGGCGGCTTCCTGTTGCTCGACGCACGCATGCTGCTGACCTCGCCATTCGCGTGGGAGGCATTGAAGCGGACGCTTAAGGGCGGCGAAATCCGCATCGAGCAGCCAGCCGAGATGCTGGGTGCGTTCGGCACGCAAACGCTCGAACCCGAACCCATTCCACTTGATCTCAAGGTGATCCTGTTTGGCGACCGCGAACTCTATTACCTGCTGGCGGCGGCAGATCCGGAGTTCTCGCGGCTGTTCAAGGTGCAGGCAGACTTTGACGATTCCATTCCGCGCAGCAGCGACAACGACCTTGCATTCGCGGCGCTGATTGCATCGATCGTGGAGACGCACCGCTTGATGCCGGTCTCGGCAGGGGCGGTGGCACGCCTGATCGAGGAAGCGTCGCGGATGGCCGATGACCGGACGAAGGTTTCCATCGAGGTCGGGCGGATCGCTGATCTGTTACGGGAGGCCGATCACTGGGCGCGGCAGGCCGGGCGCGAAGTGACAAAAACGGAAGATGTCGCACGCGCGGTCGAAGGGCGCATCCAGCGTGCCGATCGCCTGCGCGAGCGTTCGCTGGAAACGATCGAGAGGAATGTGGTGCTGATCGACACGACCGGAAAGAAGGTCGGTCAGGTCAACGGTCTTTCTGTTCTTCAGACTGGGGCATTCGCCTTCGGCAAGCCGAGCCGGATCAGCGCGCGGGTCCGCTTCGGTTCGGGACGGATGACGGACATCGAGCGCGAAGCCAAGCTCGGCGGGCCGCTGCACTCAAAGGGCGTGATGATCCTTTGGGGTTTTCTCGCTGGCCGCTACGTGCTTGACCGGCCACTGGCGCTGGCCGCGAGCCTTGTCTTCGAGCAGAGTTATGGCGGCGTCGAAGGCGATAGCGCATCGTCGGCGGAGCTTTATGCGCTCTTGTCGGCGCTGGCCGACGCGCCGTTGCGCCAGGATCTCGCGGTGACTGGTTCGGTCAACCAGTGGGGCGAGGTGCAGGCCATTGGCGGTGTCAACGAAAAGATCGAAGGTTTCTTCGACGTGTGTCAGGCGCGCGGGCTGACCGGCAAACAAGGTGTCCTCATTCCCGAGGCCAACGTGCAGCACCTGATGCTGCGCGACGACGTCGTTGCTGCCGCGCGCGAGGGACGTTTCTCGATCTATACTATCGCGACCATAGATCAGGGCATGGCGCTCCTGACCGGTATTCCATCTGGCGAACGCGGATCTGACAGCCGCTATCCGGCAGGCAGCGTCAACCGCATGGTGGAAGACAAGCTGGAGCTGTATGCCGCGCGGGCATCGCGCCTTTCGGCAGGACAGGGCGATCTCATTGCCGCTGCTGAACAGTCTACGAAGGATGACAGCGCATGACGGCGCATGTTGCCGAGCGTGGAGAGGGCCGGGGGCGCGTGGTGCTGAGGCTGACGGGAGGCTATCCCGTCAGTGAGCGCGCAATCGAGGCGGCAATCAAAGTCGCCAAGGCGTTTCATTCGGAAATCGAGAGCTTGTTCGTTGCCGATCGCCAGATCGCCGATGCGGCGGGCTATGGCTTCGCGCGCGAGATAGGTCCGGTGGCGGCACTTTCAGGAAAGATTGCGATTGCCACTATCGAGCGCGAGTTGGAGCTTTCGGCACGGGCGGCTCTGCGGCGGGTGTGCGAATTGGCGCAGCAGGCAGATGTGCCGGTCCACGACCGCTTCGTCAGGGACACGCCGCTTGGCGCGCTGGCGCATGCCTGCCAGATGGCCGGGCCATGGAACATCGTCGTGTTCGCGGAACCCTTTACGATCGATGTGCTGGCGCGACTGGAGCGTGTGTTCGAGCGCGTCACCGGCATGACCGGCATCCTTATGGTCGGGCCACGGGCGCGGCGTGCGGGTGGGCCGGTCGTCGCCGTGATCGAGGATATCGAGAGGCTGCCCGGCATGGTTCGCACGGCCCATCGTCTGGCGGCGGCGGAAAGACAGGACGTGATTCTGGCGATTACGGCGCGGACGCGGTCAGGCCAGAACTGGATCGAAGACGAGGTGCGGCACGCATCGGTGGATCTTTCGCATCTGAAAATCGTGGGGCTCGGCAGACCGGGGGCGGGCACGGCCGTTGCAGCCGAGATGTTGCGCCAGCTTCACCCTGGCTTGGTCATTGCGGAGCATGGGGGCATTGTCGTGCCGCGCTCAGGCGAGCATGGTGCGCTCGCCGCCGCATTGGAATGTCCGCTGCTGGTCGTGCGCTAGATCGTTTCAGACTTACGTTGAAACGATCCAGATTTCTTCGCTCACGCAGCTAATCCTCGCTATCGCTCGGGCTGCTCCGCGGGGGCGACGCAAAGCGCCGGGCCGAAGTCGCGGCCTGAACGATTCCGCCTTGGTCGGAATCGCTCTAGTGTGCGTTAATCAATTTTGGAAGCGGGAACGCGCTCTAATCTTGGCGATTTGAGCATGTTTTTCGCGCTGAACCGCACCACACTTCAGCTAGACATGCACTAGGGTCCGTTACCGTAGAAGAGTTCGTTGGTCGAGCCTGCGATCTTTGGGTCGGGGGCGTGCGCCACGCTTTCATCTTTCTCCTCGTAGTCGATCGCATGCAGCACGAGGCGGATCGACTCGAGCCGCGCACGGCGCTGATCGTTGGCGCGCACGACTGTCCAGGGTGCATTAGGCGTGTGGGTGAAGCGGAACATGTCGTGGAGCGCTTCTGTGTAGGCATCCCACTTGTCGATGGCCGCGATGTCGATCGGCGTCAGCTTCCACTGCTTCAAAGGATTGTGCCGGCGTTCATGAAAGCGCTTCAGCTGGGTCTCGCGCGCAATGGAAAGATAAATCTTGAAGAGGCGAATGCCGTCCTGCACGAGGAGACTTTCAAACTCAGGTGCATCCCTCAGGAAATCGGCGAGCTGGTCTGATGAACAAAAACCCATGACCCGCTCGACACCGGCGCGGTTGTACCAGGAGCGATCGAACAACGTGATGTCCCCGGAGGTCGGCATGTGCGGAACGTAGCGCTGGAAATACCATTGTCCGCTTTCGGTTTCGGTCGGTTTGGGCAACGCGACGGACCGCGCATGGCGGGGGTTCAGATGCTGCATGAAGCGGGCGATGCACCCGCCCTTGCCTGCGCTGTCGCGGCCCTCGAAGACGACGACGATGCGCTGCCTCGTCTTCTGCACATGGGTTTGCAGCTTTACGAGCTCGAATTGCAGCCTAGCCAGCTCCTTTTCGTATGCGCCACGTTTCATCTTCTTGGTATAGGGGTAGTCGTCGCCGGTCAGCGCCTTGTCGTCGATTGCAGCCGGCAGTTTCGGGTTCTCGATGTCGAAGGATTTGACGGTCGACTTTCCCCGCTCGGGCTTGCTGGCGCGGTCGTTATTTGCGCTTTTTGACGTCCCTGCTTGCTTCTTGGCGCCGGCCATGGCTGTCTCCGCATCCTGCCTTGTCACACGAGTGTCATCGAAGCATCACTTTAGTCGGGATATGGCTTGGAGGCGAGCGGCGGGCAACGTGGCCTGGCGCCCGTGTCTTGCGCGAGCAGCGCAAGTCGGCATGGGGATGGAAGGCGACTTTGGTAAATGGCCGGGATGAACCAGGTGATTGATCCGAAGGACAAGGATTTGAACAGTGAGGCCGGGACGGGCGCTGCGGCTGCCGGTGCAGTCGACTGGAAGGCCATGCTGGAGGCGATGCCGGACGCAGCAGTCGTTCTCGACGGCATGGGGCGGGCCATTCATGTCAACACACTGTTTGCCGATACCTATCCGGAGGTACGGCTTGGGCATCCGCTAAGCCGCTGGCTCAGGCATCCTGAATTGATTCAAGCCATAGATCTAGCGGTGACGTCGGACCAGCCGAAGGTGGTATCCCTGATCGAGCGGCTGCCACTTGAGCGGCGCGTTTCGGCACGAGCGATACGGCTGAGGCCCGGACCCATAGAAAATCTTCCGACGGGCGGGCCAACGCTGCTGGTGACGTTCCGCGATCTCAGCGAACGTGACCGGCTGGCGCAGATGCGCGAGGATTTCATTGCCAACGCCAGTCATGAGTTGCGGACGCCGCTGGCTTCGCTGAAGGGTTTCATCGAAACGCTGCAAGGGGCGGCCCGTGATGACGCGGCAGCGCGGCAGAAGTTTCTTGGGCTGATGGCGGGGCAAGCAGAACGCATGTCGCGTCTCATCGACGATCTCCTGTCGCTCAGCCGGATCGAGATGCGAGAGCACGTACCGCCGCGGAGCCCCGTGGATCTCGACGAGGTTGCCGCCTATGTTTTGCAGACGCTGCAGCCCATTGCTTCGGCAGCAAACGTATCACTCAGGCTGGAGCCGTCAGGTCAGGCCGTGCGCATTCGCGGCGAGCGTGACGAGCTCGTGCAACTCGTCACCAACCTGGTGCAGAACGCGATCACACATGGCGGCGCCAATGGTGAGGTGCGTGTTGGCGTCAATCGCATTGAAGCCGCCGGGTGGCGTGGTCCGCGCGGTATAATCAGTGTTGCCGACAAGGGGCCTGGAATTGCCCGGGAGCACCTGCCACGGCTGACGGAGAGATTCTATCGCGCGTCGGTCTCCTCAAGCCGCTCCAAGGGCGGCACGGGGCTAGGACTTGCGATCGTAAAGCACATCGTCGCCCGCCATCGCGGTGATCTAGAGGTGTCATCCGATCTCGGCAAGGGAACGACCTTCAGAGTGCTCTTCGACGCAATAAAGTGACGCCACAATCCATAAAAACACTAAATAAAACAACATTCTAGATTGTCATATTGCTGTGATCCAGGGGGGCTATTCCTTGCCCTGCCGGCGGGTGCCGGTTTTCGTGGCGGCGCTCTTGAAGATATCGCCCCACCACACTCCGAGTTGAGGGAGATTACCGTGATCTACAAGCGACATGCTCTTGCAGTTGCTGCCGTGACGCTGGGAAGCCTTGCGACAGCCGGTGCGGCTTCGGCACGCGACCAGCTCCAAATTGCCGGCTCGTCCACCGTGCTGCCTTATGCGAATATCGTGGCCGAGCAGTTCGGCAAGGCCTTCAGCCAGTTCAAGACCCCCGTCGTCGAGTCGGGCGGGTCGTCGGCTGGTCTCAAGCAGTTCTGCCAGGGTGTTGGCGAGAACACGATCGACATCGCGAACTCTTCGCGCAAGATCAAGGACAAGGAAGTCAAGGCCTGTGGTGATGCCGGCGTGAAGGACATCATGGAAGTCCGCTTTGGCTATGACGGCATTGTGTTTGCCACTGACGCCGGTGGCACGCCGTGGAAGCTTGAGCCCAAGGACGTCTACCTGGCTCTGGCCGAGAAGGTGCCGGCCGGCGGTAAGCTTGTCGACAATCCGAACAAGACCTGGAAGCAGGTCAACGACGCGCTTCCCGACTGGCCGATCACGTCCTACATCCCGGGCGAGAAGCACGGCACGCGCGAAGTCTTCGAGGTGAAGGTGCTCGAGGTCGGTTGTAAGGTTGCCGGCGCCGACAAGATCATCGAGGCAGCTGCCGAGGGTGACGAGCACGCCAAGAAGAAGGCCATCGAGAAGGGCTGCATCAAGGTCCGTAAGGATGGCGCTGCCGTCGACATCGATGGCGACTACACCGAGACCCTGGCTCGCCTCAAGTCGAACCCGAAGGGCGTGGGCGTGTTTGGTCTGTCGTTCTACGAGAACAACACCGACAAGCTCAAGGTCGCCACGATGTCTGGCATCGAGCCTACGGTTGAGACGATTGCCACGGGCAAGTATCCGGTTTCCCGTCCGCTGTTCTTCTACGTCAAGAAGGCGCATGTGGGCGTTGTTCCGGGTCTCAAGGAATATGTCGAGTTCTTCACCTCAGACAAGATGATCGGACCGGATGGTCCGCTCGCCGAATATGGTCTGGTGCCGATGCCGGATGCCGAGCGCAAGGCTCTGCAGGACGACGTCAAGGCTGCAAAGACCATGTAAGTCAGGCTGGCTGCGGTGCCTTCATTGGCATCGCAGCCGCCACGACCACACTGCAGCAGTTGGCAGCGGTTGCGGCCGATGCCTTCTGCTGATCTGCTTGATGGGGGCAGCGTATGAAATATTCCGCGATTGTACTTGCGGTCCTTGTCGTCGCCGCCATCGCATTTGTCGTCGCGATCGCGCGTGCACGGGCTGCCCAGCAAGGCGGCTCCGTCAAGATGCACTCGCGCATCGGCTACTACGGCTGGTATGCCGCCATCTGGACACTGCTTCCGGCGCTTTTTCTCGTGTTCGTATGGGTGGTCGTTGAGCCGATTGGGCTGTCGCGCCTCATCCGGGCTGAACTGCCGGACAACTTTCATACGCTCAATGCTGCACAGCGATCTTTGATTGTCGGCCAAATCGAGACAATTTCCGAGGGGCTATCACTGCTCGATCCGGCCGGACTCGATACCTTGAAGAAGGCCCGTCTCGGCTTCAAGCCGATGAGTGAGGCACAGCAGGTGCTCAAAGATCAGGGCATCGTTCTGGGTTCTGCGCCTGAAGGTTATGCGGTGACTGCCGCCGTCAAGCTGCGTGATGCCAGGGAATGGAGTCGCATGATACTTGCGGGGCTGGTTGGGCTCGTAGTGCTTGCGGGGTTTGCCTACAGCATCAGCTCGATCCGGCCGCGGCTACGGGCGCGAAACTTTGTCGAAAGGGTCACGCTGGGCGGACTTATTGCTGCGTCCTTGGTGGCTATCCTGACGACGTTGGGCATCGTCCTTTCGGTGCTTTTCGAGACCATTCATTTCTT
This sequence comes from Hyphomicrobiaceae bacterium, assembly GCA_020442165.1. GTDB lineage: Bacteria > Pseudomonadota > Alphaproteobacteria > Rhizobiales > Hyphomicrobiaceae > JAEUMD01. The sequence goes on from JAGRKV010000008.1 coordinate 142,226, forward strand.
CAAGCTGGTGTCGCTGTCGAACTTCTTCCTGGGCACGGTTTGGGATCCCCGGTTCTCGGCGGCCGGTAGCGGCGGCGCTGAAGGGCAGTTCGGACTCTTGCCGCTGCTGTGGGGTACACTCTTCATTTCGTTTGTCGCTCTTGCCGTCGCGGTGCCGGTTGGGCTCTTTGCCGCGATCTACATGTCGGAGTATGCGAGCCAGCGTGTGCGCAATTTCGCCAAGCCCGCGCTTGAGGTGCTGGCCGGCATACCGACCATCGTCTACGGCTTCTTTGCGCTCATCACGTTCGGGCCGATGCTGCGCGATCTGGGTGCCATGGTCGGCCTCAATATCGCTGCGACCAGTGTGCTGTCGGCTGGCATCGTCATGGGCGTGATGATTATTCCGTTCGTCTCCTCGCTGTCCGACGATATCATCTCAGCGGTTCCTCAATCGCTGCGCGAGGGGTCCTACGGTCTCGGGGCGACACAATCGGAGACGATCAAGCGCGTTATCGTGCCCGCTGCGCTTCCAGGTATCGTCGGTGCGATCCTTCTGGCTGCCTCTCGCGCAATTGGCGAAACGATGATCGTGGTGCTGGCTGCAGGTATTGCCGCCAACTTGACGCTCAATCCGTTTGAGCCGGTGACGACCATCACTGTGAAAATCGTCAGCCAGTTGACTGGAGATCTGGAGTTCGACAGCCCGCAGACGCTTGTGGCGTTCGCGCTTGGCCTGACGCTCTTCATCATCACGCTGGCGCTCAACGTCTATGCGCTCTACATCGTGCGGAAGTACCGGGAGCAATACGAATGACGATCGAAGCCACCAGCGGCATCGAGCACCATGCGTCTCGGCTCAACGACCCTGCGAAGCTGAAGACGCGTTATGCATCGGAAGCCCGCTTCCGCGCCTACGGGATTATCGCGCTGGGTATCGCATTGGCGTTTCTGGCTGGCCTCTTTTTCTCGATCATCTCGAACGGCTGGTCGGCGTTCCTGCAGTCCGAATACCGGCTCGATATATATCTCGATCCGGCGGAGATCGATCCGGAGGGCAAGCGGGATGTCACGCGCTTCGGATTGGCCGATTACACCAAGATGGCACGCGCGGCGCTGTCGAAGGCAATTGATCTGCCGGAGAAGCAAGACCGCGCAATGAAGCGCGATCTCAAGGAGCTGTTGTCGCGCGCGGTCGACGTGCAAATCCGCGATACCGTCGTTGCCGATCCCTCACTGATCGGCAAGACCGTGCCGATCTGGCTGCTTGCGGCGGGTGACGTCGATTCCCTGCTGAAAGGCGCCATCGATCGGAACGTGCCGGAAGAGCGGCGGCAGCTCAACAACCGTCAGCTGCAATGGGTCGATAAGCTGGCGGCGGACAGCGTGCTGCAGAAGCGCTTCAACTCGGGTCTCTTCACGTTCGGCGCGTCGAGCCAGCCGGAGAGTTCCGGGCTTGCGGTCGCCTTGATCGGTTCCTTCTTCATGATGCTCACGGTGGCGCTGCTTGCGGTGCCGATCGGGGTGGCGGCGGCGGCCTATCTGGAGGAGTTCGCGCCGAAGAGTTTCTGGACCGACGTCATCGAGGTCAACATCAACAATCTGGCTGCGGTGCCGTCGATCGTGTTCGGTCTGCTGGGCCTGGCGGTTTTCATCAATTTTGCGGGGCTGCCGCGGTCAGCGTCGATCGTCGGCGGCCTGGTGCTGACGCTCATGACACTGCCGACAATTATCATCGCGACACGGGCGGCAATCCGAGCAGTGCCACCGTCGATCCGCGAGGCGGCGCTCGGTGTCGGCGCATCCAAGATCCAAACGCTGTTCCACCATACGCTGCCACTGGCCTTTCCAGGCATCATGACCGGGACGATCGTCGGTCTGGTGCAGGCGCTGGGCGAAACAGCCCCGCTCTTGATGATCGGCATGGTTGCATTTGTCGTCGACATCCCGACAACCGCTACGGAGCCGGCAACCGCGCTCCCCGTCCAGATCTACATGTGGGCCACTTCTGCCGAACGCGGCTTTGTGGAACGCACGGCTGGCGCTACAATCGTGCTGTTGGGATTCCTATTCGTGATGAATGCAGCAGCGGTCTACCTGCGCCGGAAGTTCGAGAGGAAATGGTGAACAGGACCGAACACATGGAACATCAGATCGTTCAGGACGCGAGCATCGCCGAGGTGCCGGTCGCCGGTCCGACTATTACGGCGCGCGACGTCAATGTCTTCTATGGCGAAAAGCAGGCTTTGTTCGACGTGTCCGTAGACATCAACCGCAATTCGGTCACGTCGTTCATCGGCCCGTCTGGCTGCGGCAAGTCGACGTTCCTGCGCTGCATCAACCGGATGAACGACACGATCCCGATCTGCCGCGTGACGGGCGACATCCGGCTCGATGGCGAGAACATTTACGACACCGACCTCGACGTGGTCGAATTGCGGGCGCGCGTGGGCATGGTTTTCCAGAAGCCAAACCCGTTCCCCAAGTCGATCTACGAGAACGTCGCCTACGGGCCGCGCATCCATGGATTGACGCGCAGCAAGAAGGAGCTCGATGAACTGGTCGAGTCCTGTCTGGAGAAGGCGGGCCTTCTGAAGGAGGTCCACGACCGGCTGGATGAGCCTGGCACGGGGCTGTCGGGTGGCCAGCAGCAGCGGCTGTGCATTGCCCGCGCCATCGCGACGCGGCCTGAAGTCATCCTGATGGACGAGCCGTGCTCGGCTCTCGATCCGATCGCCACGGCCAAGGTCGAGGAGCTGATGGACGAGCTGAAGGCGAACTACACGATCATCATCGTCACGCACTCGATGCAGCAGGCCGCGCGCGTTTCGCAACGGACGGCGTTCTTCCATCTGGGCAAGCTGGTCGAAGTTGGCGACACGCGGCAGATCTTTACCAACCCGCGCAACAAGCGCACCCAGGACTACATCACCGGACGCTTTGGCTGATCGCGATTGCGCTCAGCGTTGCATGTTGTGGTGGCCACGGTTTCGGAGCTTCACGGAATGCCAATTCATACGGTCAAATCCTACGAGGATGAGCTGGCGCTGCTCGACAAGAAGATCGCGCAGATGGGCGGCCTTGCCGAACATAATCTCGCGCAGGCTTTCGATGCCCTGCAGCGGCGTGATCCGCGCCAGGCGGAGATGGTGGTCGTCGCGGATCAGGCAATCGATCTTCTGGAACGCGACATCGAGGAACAGGTCATCGAGATGATCGCGCGGCGGCAGCCGCTTGCCAACGATCTCAGGCACGTCATGGCCGCGCTCAAGATCACCAGCGATCTGGAGCGGATCGGTGACTTGGCAAAGAACATCGCCAAGCGCGCCGGCGCGATCGCGGAAGTCTCGCACCCTAAGCCTGTCATCTCGGGGCTCGGCCGGATGGTGGAGCTGGCGCTGAAGCAGCTCAAGTCGGTTCTGGATGCCTATGCGGATCACGATGCCGAACGTGCCATAGAGGTGTGGCGCGACGACCAGCAGATCGATGCGATGTACAATTCTCTGTTCCGCGAGCTGCTCACCTACATGATGGAAGATCCGCGAAATATCGGCCTTTCAACGCATCTGCTGTTTGGCGCCAAGAACCTGGAGCGGGTCGGCGACCACACGACCAACATTGCCGAGACGGTGCATTATCTCGTGCGTGGCGAACCGATCACCGACGACCGGCCGAAGGGCGACGATACCAGCCTGACGCTGGTGACGAAGCATGAATGAAATGCTTGCCACAGTCATGACCGGAACGCTTGCAACCAAGGTGCTGATCGTCGAGGACGAGGAAACGCTGGCCGAGCTGCTTCGCTATAACCTGGAAGCGGCGGGCTATGCCGTGCTGCATTCGGTGACGGGCGAGGATGCGGAGGTCCTTGTCGACGAGGAAGCACCGGACCTGGTGCTGCTCGACTGGATGCTTCCTTCGGTGTCGGGCATCGAAATATGCCGCCGGTTGCGGGCGCGCCAGTCTACCCGGCATTTGCCGATCATCATGCTCACCGCGCGCAGTGAGGAGGCAGATCGCGTGCGCGGTCTTGGTGTCGGTGCAGACGACTATGTGGTGAAGCCGTTTTCGGTGCCTGAACTCATGGCGCGGGTGAAGGCGCTCTTGAGGCGCGCCGCGCCGGACCGTGTCGCCGATGAGCTCGTGGTGGGCGATATCACACTTGATAGAGCCGCGCACCGCGTGACGCGCGGTGGACGCGACGTGCGTCTTGGGCCCACGGAATACCGGCTTCTGGAATTCTTCATGCAGGCGGCGGGCCGCGTGCATTCGCGAAGCCAGTTGCTGGACGGCGTTTGGGGTCGGGATACCTATGTCGACGAGCGCACAGTGGACGTGCATGTCGGTCGGCTTCGGAAGGCCCTGATCCGGGGCCGGGAGAGTGACCCCATCCGCACGGTTCGCGGCGCTGGATACGTTTTTGGCGAGCGGCCCAAGGGCTGAGCTTGCGAGGTGTGGCCGTGCTCGGTCCTTATTGGCCATCGGCACGATGAGTAGATTTTCCCGCTCTGCCGTCCGCGATCCTCTTTCCATACTGCCCGGTGCAAAGAAAATGGCCGGAGCCATCGCAAGATGGTTCCGGCCTCCCCGCTGCCGGTGGCGATGCCACGGCGAAAAATCTGAGCTGTTCTTAGGCGTCCACTTTGTTCGCCGTCTCGAGTGCCGCGGGTACGCGGACCTCGGTGCTGTCGCGGCGTCGTGTCTGCGGCGGCTGGTAGGCGCGGCGGGCATGGAATTCGCAGTAGGGCAGGCCTGCGACCTTGGTCTTGCCGCAGAAATGGAAGTCGGCGTGTTGCGGATCGCCGATCGGCCAGCGGCAGTTGCACTCGGTCAGCGTCTGGATGCTCTTGCGCTCCTTGACCGGTATCACAAGCTCTTCCTGCGAGGGCACGAACGGCTCGGCGTCTGGCTGATAAAGCGCACGCACGGCGGGGTTGCCGACCTGGGCAAAACGCGCCTTCTGCTGTGGGCGCTTCGCAGCGGTCTGGGCCATGCGCGGGCGGGCGCGATGTGATTTCATGCGGGTCGTCGTGGCGCGGCCGGAGAGGCCGAGCCGGTGGACCTTGCCGATTACGGCATTGCGCGTGACGCCGCCAATGCGGCCAGCGATCTGGCTAGCACTCAAGCCCTCCGACCAGAGCTTTTTGAGAAGCTCTACGCGTTCGTCGGTCCAACCCATCTTGTTGCTCCCTTGAGTGTATGTCGTGGAACTGGCCGCGCCTTTTGCCAGGCGGACTCGCGAAGCTCCGTTCAGCACCCAGGACCACAAGGCGTGCGCCAAGAGGCGCCGTCGGGCCGAGGCCAAATCGGTTTTCAAAACAGACGCTTACTGGAGATCACACAGACGCGGACGCGCAACGGGACATGTGCCCGATACAGGGGCTCGAACGCGGACATACACTCGGAGACAAGGACACGTCGAAACGGTGTCTTCCGGGGCGAGGCCATCACGCGGCAGCGCTGGAGAACACCGACCGAAGCGGTCGCAACTGCTATGGCAGACCGACATCTCGGCGACGTCGAGGGTGACCCTACAATATCCTGTTTCGCGTCTACAAGCCGAGCGATGATTTATATGGGGTGTTGACATGCGAACGTGGCGTGTCAGCCACAGATTGATTCGCGAGCGGCTTGTTTGTCTGGCATCTACAAACTAATGCCAGAGCTGCTCACAGTTTTGTCGCCTGAGCACGCCTTTGGCGAGCTGATTGACTCTTGGCCTGTGGCCCATTATCAACGATGCCTTCGCGGCCGCCTGAATTGGCGGCTTTTTTGGTTTTAGGTCAGCCGGCAAGGATCAGCGAAGATGACAGCTTCCGGTCCGCCCTCCGGGCAGGCGGCATTGTCCGCAGCAAGCGTCAACGCCAGTCCGGACGGCCACGGGGCGCCCACCTCGGCACCGAGCGGGCCCTCTCCTGCGGTAATGCCCACCTACGGACGCCAGGATCTCGTGTTTGAGCGCGGTGAAGGCGCTTGGCTGGTGACGGCGGACGGCGATCGCTATCTCGATCTGGCCTCCGGCGTTGCCGTCAACGCACTCGGGCACGCGCATCCCCATCTCGTCGCCGCGCTCACAGCGCAGGCCGGGCGGTTGTGGCACACCTCCAATCTCTACCGCGTCGAGGGCCAGGAGCGCGTTGCCGAGCGGCTCGTCGACATGACGTTTGCCGACAGGGTGTTCTTCTGTAATTCAGGCGCGGAGGCCTGCGAGGGCGCGATCAAGACCGCTCGCCGCTATCATTTTGTAAACGGCCAGCCCGAGCGCTGGCGCATCGTCACGTTCGAAGGCGCCTTTCATGGCCGCACGATCGCGACCTTGGCGGCTGGCGGCAACCCGAAGTATCTCGAAGGTTTCGGGCCCGAGGCAGCTGGCTTCGACCATGTGCCGTTCGGCGATCACGAGGCGCTGGAGCGCGCCATTGGGCCGGAGACGGCCGCCATCATGATCGAGCCGGTGCAGGGCGAAGGCGGCGTGCGGACGGTTCCCGACCAGTGCCTTAAAGGACTGCGCGATCTGTGCGACGAGAAGGGGCTGTTGCTCATCCTCGACGAGGTTCAGTCGGGAATGGGGCGGACCGGCCGGCTGTTCGCGCACGAGTGGGCGGGGATCTCGCCAGACATCATGGCGGTCGCGAAGGGGATCGGCGGAGGGTTTCCCGTCGGTGCGTTCCTGGCGACCGAGGAAGCGGCCAAGGGCATGACCGCTGGCACGCACGGATCGACGTTCGGCGGCAATCCGCTGGCGATGGCGGTGGCCGATGCGGTGCTCGATGTGGTCGGAGAATCCGATTTCCTGACGGATGTGCAGACAAAGGCGTTGCGCTTCAAGCAGGCGCTGGAAGCTCTCAAGGACCGTTTCCCCAACGCGATTGCCGAAGTGCGCGGGCGTGGACTGCTGATGGGCTTGAAGTTGCAGCCAGCGCTGCAGCCGCCCGCCGTGGTGAAGGCGGCGATCGGCGAGAAGCTGCTTCTGGTCGGCGCCAGCGACAACGTGGTGCGGCTGCTGCCGCCACTCAACATCACCGATGCGGAGATCGCCGAAGCGGTCGAACGCGTCGGACGCGCCCTTGAAGGCCTTGAGGGGCAGGGCAGATAGGATCAACCGAAAAGCTGGCGATCAGGCGGCACTTGGCCGCTGGCGACACCATTCAATGAAGGCCAGGCTCATGGCGCCCAGACATTTTCTCGATATCGATCAGCTTCCCGCCAAGACGTTGCGGCGGATCATCGACAATGCGCATGCGCTGAAGAAGGCCGGGCGCCGCACGCCAGCCAAGCTGAAGCCGAAGGGCATCGAGAGTTCGGTGCTGGTGATGATCTTCGAGAAGCCGTCGACACGCACGCGCATCTCATTCGACGTCGCCATGCGCCAGCTTGGTGGCCAGACGATCATGCTCAACCACAACGATCTGCAGCTCGGCCGCGGAGAGTCGATCCAGGATACGGCGCATGTCGTGTCGCGTTACATCGATGCGATCATGATCCGCGCCAATTCGCACGAGACGCTGACCACGCTTGCCGAGCACGCGACTGTTCCGGTCATCAACGGGCTGACGGACAAGAGCCACCCCTGCCAGGTCATGGCCGACATCATGACGTTCGAAGAGCACCTAGGGCCGATTGCGGGCAAGACAGTGGCGTGGGTCGGTGACGGCAACAACGTCGCGGTGTCCTGGATGCAGGCTGCCGTGCAGTTCGGCTTTGCCATCCGCGTGGCGACGCCCGCCGAGTTCAAGCCTGAAAAGAGCGTTTGCGACTGGGTGCGCCGGAACGGCGGCGACCTCACGCTGACGACGGATGCGGGCAAGGCGGTGGCGGGCGCGCACTGCGTGGTCACCGATACGTGGGTTTCGATGGGGCAGTCGGATGCGGCGCGGCGCAAGAAGCTGCTCAAGCCCTATGCGGTGGATGACGCGCTGATGAAGCGCGCGGACAAGAATGCGATCTTCATGCACTGCCTGCCGGCCTATCGCGGGCTTGAAGTGACCGCGTCGGTGATCGATGGCAAGCAGTCGGTTGTCATCGACGAAGCTGAAAACAGGCTTCATGCCCAGAAGGCCGTGTTGGCGTGGTGCCTTGGAGTTGACTAGATGAGCGCGAACGAGCGCGACGACAACAAGCCCTCGTCGATAAAGGGTGATGATCTCGTACTACCGTTCCAGACCGTGCGCTCGCGCATCTCGGGGCGCATCGTGCGCCTCGGCGATACGGTCGATCGCATCCTGAAGCGGCACGATTATCCCGATCTCGTCAGTGAAGCGCTGGGACAGGCCCTGGCGATGGTGGCGCTGATCGGGTCGGGGATGAAGTTCGATGGGCGGCTTATCCTGCAAACGAAGTCCGACGGGCCGCTCAACTTTCTGGTTGCCGATTTTGCGACGCCGGGATCGCTGCGCGGCTATGCGAGTTTTGAAAAAGAGCGCTTTGCTGCACTGGCGCTGTCCGGTGCAAATGCCATGGGCCAGCTGCTGGGCAACGGCCATCTGGCGATGACGATTGATCCTGGCGGCGACATGGAACGCTACCAGGGTCTTGTCGCGCTCGAGAATTCTACCCTGAGCGAGGCGGCGATCACCTACTTCCGCCAGTCCGAACAGTTGCCGACGTTCATCCGGCTGGCGGTGGCGCGGGAACGCAGCGCGGCAAGCGGGGGAGAATGGCGCTGGCGGGCAGGCGGCTTGATGCTTCAACACGTCTCGCATGAAGGCGGGAGGGCTGACGAAGAGATCGCGGCGGCAGAAGAGCGCGGTGTCATGCTTGGCGAGGAGGATGACCACTGGCAGCGCGTATCGATACTGGCGTCGACTGTCGAGGACCACGAACTGGTCGATTCAACGCTGTCGCCGGAACGCCTGCTCTACCGCCTCTTTCATGAGGAAGGTGTCAGGGTTCAGCCAGCGCGCGCCATCAGCGAATACTGCACATGCTCGCGGGAACGTGTATCCGGGTTCCTCAGCCGCTTTGGATCGGCTGAGCTCGCCGACATGCACGAGCCGGACGGCACGATCTCCGTGACTTGCGAGTTCTGCTCGGCCCGTTACGTGTTCGATCCTGAATCTCTTACATAATCGTCAATTGGCCAGCGACGTTGCCAAACGGCTGCGCGGGCTGCATCATGCGCCTTCAACAGAGGTGGCAAGCCTTGCGAAGCGCCAGGAAGACATTGACGAGCGTTGGTGCAGTTGAAGCCTTGGGCGGTCTGGGCCGAGGTCCTCTCAGGTTTGCTGTCGTAATGGCGACAATGGCTATCTATATCGCCTCATCGACAGTGCTTCCGGTTCCGGCCTCAAGCGCCGACATGGTGACGCGAGAAGTGACCGAAGCGCTGGTCAAGGCGACCCGCGAATCGCCGGCGGATTTTTCCGGGCTCGATCTTTCCTATCTCGATCTATCGTCGCTTGATTTCAAGGCTGCCGATCTATCGGATGCAGATCTCTATGGCACCGATTTCACGACAGCCAATCTGTCCGGAGCAAACCTATCCCACACGCGGCTCGACCGGGCTGTTCTGATCCGCGCGGATTTTTCAGGTGCCAACCTGGAAGCTGCAACAATTCTGCGGCCAACGGTCTTCTCCGACATGCATTTTGATCGCCGGGAGGCGCCGTCGTTCAAGGGCGCCAACCTCAAGCGGGTGCGCGTGCAGGCGCGCATCGACTGGGCCGACTTCTCGGGCGCGGATCTGACGGCGGCGAATTTCAGCCCGTTCGAGGACCGGGCCGGGGAAGGCACGATTACCACCGTGCCACGCAACGAACTCCGCAATGCCAACTTCACCAAGGCGATAATGGTGAAGACTAATCTTGCCCGCACGATCCTTCACTTCGCCAATCTCGCTGGAGCCGATCTTGGCGGTGCCAGTCTGCGTGAGGCGGAGCTTATCGGCGCCAATCTGGAGGGCGCGAACCTCGCTGGAGCCGATATCACGGGCGCTGACTTTGCCCGCGTCAACCTTAAGGGTGTGCGTGGGCTTGATACCGCCATCGGGCTCAAGTCCGCGCTCAATATGGAAACGGCACAGCGGTAGGTTTGGCGGCGCGGTCCTCAGGCCGATGCCCAATCGGCAAGGCGCATCAGGAAATCCGAACAGCGCACCAGCTCTTTTTCGGCGATCCATTCGTTGGCGGTATGGGCCTGGGCGATGTCGCCTGGGCCGCAGACCACCGAGGGCGCACCCGCATCCTGGAACAAGCCCGCTTCGGTCGCGTAGGAGACGGCGTGGGTATCGTTCTGCTGCGCCAGTTTCAGCGCCAGCATCACCACTTCCGAATTACGATCGGCGCCAAAGGGAGGCACGCGATTGCTCTGGTGGATGGAGATGTCGGCCTCGGGCGCGACGGCGCGCATGGCTGGCAGGCATTGCGTCTGCGTGAAACGGTTGAGGCGTTCTTCGATTGATGCGATGTCCAGTCCGGGCGTGGCGCGAATTTCGAACCCCAAGGTGCACGTCACCGGGATGATGTTGGATGCCGTGCCACCGCTGATCTGGGTGATCTGCAAGGTCGCATAGGGTGGATCGAAACGATTGTCGCCCGTCTCAGCCTTCAATTCGCTCTCAATACGCTTCAGTTCCTCGATGATAGTGCCGGCATAATGGATGGTGTTGACGCCCAGCGGTGCCATGCTGGAATGCGCGGCGCGGCCGGAAATCGTGATCTGCCAGCGCACCGGACCCTTGTGCGCGTCGACCACGGCCATCGAGGTGGGTTCGCCGACAAGGACCATGCGCGGGCGCGGCAGTGACTTGCCAAGGCGCGCGATCATCGGGCGCACGCCGACACAGCCGATCTCCTCATCGTATGAGAAGGCGATGTGGATGGGGACCTTGAGGTTGCGGCTCTTGAATTGGGGAGCAGCGGCGAGGACGCAGGCAAGAAAGCCTTTCATGTCGGCAGTCCCGCGACCGTAAAGGCGGCCATCGCGTTCGGTCATGTTGAAGGGGTCGCTGTCCCAGACCTGTCCGGTCACGGGGACGACATCGGTGTGGCCGGACAGAGCGACGCCCGGGACGTCCTGCGGACCGATGGTGGCGAACAAGCTTGCCTTTTCGCCATCGTCGGTGGGCACCAACGTGCAGGAAATGCCGTGCTGTACGAGGTAATCCTCGATGAAGCGCTGGATCTCGATGTTGCTCTTGTGGCTGGTCGTATCGAACGCGACGAGGCGCGCAAGCAGCTCTTTGGTGCTGTAGGTGGGGCCGTGCATGAATGGCTCGCTCTCGTCGCGCGGGCGCGAATTGGGCTCGTCGGGCCGGGCTTATGACGACATGGCGTGCGCCAACCTAGCGTGTCGTCAGTTCAGGCTGCGTGGCGCAAACGGGCTGTCGAGGGAGAAGGCCGGAATTGCTACGTCAAACAATTTGCCGCCCGAATCCTCCATCTGGTAGCTGCCGACCATGATACCTGAGGGCGTGTCCAGCGGGCAACCCGAGGTGTAGGAGAAGCTTTGGCCGGGTGCGATCGTGGGGGTCAATCCTACGACACCTGGGCCGCGAACCTCCTGCGTCATTCCCGAGGCGTTGGTGATGCGCCACAACCGCGACCGCAACTGGACGGTTTCGCCGCCCTCGTTGGAAATCGTCACGGTGTAGGACCAGAAGAAATGGCTTTCTTCAGGCGAAGACTGCTCCTCGATATACTGGGGCTCGACGCGAACGCGGATGTCGCGTGTTAGGGCTTCGTACATGGGGGCATTGGTCCTTGGGGGAGACAGAAATATCAGCGCAGGCGGAGTGTAGGTTGCGCGCGCGCCGGGTCAAGCGGCACGCGCGCAGGTGTCACGCATATGCGGCGGCCAACGCCTGATTAAGGTCGGCCAAGAGGTCGTCGACTGCCTCCAGGCCAACCGAGAGCCGGACCATGCCGTCACCGATGCCCAGTTCGGCCCGGGCCTCCGGCTTGAGGCGCTGGTGGGTGGTGGTGGCAGGATGTGTCACAAGGCTTTTGGCATCGCCCAGATTGTTTGAGATTTTCGCGATCTGTAGCGCATTGAGGAAGCGGAAGGCTTCGCGTTTGCCGCCATCGATATTGAAGGTGACGATCTGTCCGCCGCCCGACATCTGGCGCCTGGCAAGCTCATGCTGGGGATGGTCGGCGCGGAAAGGATAGAGCACCTTTGCGATGCGGTCATGGTCAGCCAAGGCGTCGGCGATCCTGGCGGCGCTTTCGACCTGGGCTTTGACGCGGACAGGTAGCGTTTCCAGGCCCTTCAGCATGATCCAGGCGTTGAACGGGCTGATGGACGGGCCGGTCTGGCGGATATAGTCCTGCAGGTGATCCTTGAGGAATTGGGCACTGCATAACACGAGGCCGCCGAGGCAGCGGCCCTGACCGTCGATGTGCTTGGTCGCGGAATAAACGACGATATCGGCGCCCAGCTGCATCGGGCGCTGCAGTAGCGGTGTTGCAAAGACGTTGTCGACGATCAGCTTCGCTCCGGCGGCGTGGGCAATTTTTGCAACCGCTGCAATGTCGACGAGTTCCAGCGTCGGGTTGGCCGGAGTTTCAAGGAAAAATGCCTTGGTGTTGGGGCGCACGGCGGCCTGCCAGGCCGATGGGTCCTTGCCGTCGACCAATGTGGACTGGATGCCCAAGCGCGGACAGAGATCTTCGACGATATAGCGGCAGGAACCGAACAGCGCCCTGGCCGAGACGATGTGATCCCCGGCGCTGAGGCAGGAGAGGATTGCCGCGGTGACGGCGGCCATGCCAGTCGCGGTGCCACGCGCCTCTTCGGCGCCAACGCCTTCCAGCAGGCGGATGCGCTCTTCCAGCATCGACACGGTTGGATTGGCGAAACGCGAATATTGATAGCCGGGATCTTCGTTCTTGAAACGTGCTTCGGCCTGCTCGGCGGAATTGTAGACATAGCCCTGCGTGAGGAACAAAGCTTCGGATGTCTCGCCGAACTGGGAGCGTAACACGCCACCATGGACGAGCCGCGTTTCAGGGCTCCAGGTGGCGGGGTCGGATGTGATCGGCTTTTTGGAATTATCCGCGGACATCTGTTGCGCTCCTTTGGTTCGTCTGCGGCTGAACAACGCCCGCCGCACATGAAAAAACCCGGGCTCGACTCCCGGCTGCCGGATGACCGGCGCACGGGACTGTCAAGCAGTCCGGGTTTGCGCACGGCCTTTTAGCGAGTTGTTTTACGTGGCTGCAAGCCGGCCGGCCAAATCGCCACGAACGATGGTTTTGGAGTTAGCTCCCAAGGGCCGGCCGCGTCAAGAGCCGCCAGCCCTGTTGGAAAATGATGACACGCTGGATGAGAAAAACGGCTTAGATTGCCACGCAGAGCAAGTTTTGGACTTTTGACCGGGGATCATTCATGCCCGTCGTGTTGCCCGCTCATGGTGGATCGACTAGGGTCTGCAAATAATCAGAGGCAGGAGGGTTTGAGAAACTGCGTGGCGAAAAATTCGGGGGGGAGATCCAGTTTATTGCTGGGTTGGGCCGTTCAGGCCGGGGCTGCAGCAGCCCTGGCTGCGCTGTTCTATGCGACGGCACCTGCCTACGATAACGGCTGGCGGTGGGCCCACTCGACCACGCTTTCTGCGGCAAAGACCGCGTCTCCGGAACCATTGTTCGAAGAGCGCATCATCGATAAAGGTGGCGGCGGCTTTCAGCATGCCGCGACGATCATCAAGATCGGCAATGAGTTCATCGCGTTCTGGTATTCGGGCGAATACGAGGGAACTGCCAATTCCGCGATCAAGGCGGCACGCTTCGATGGCAAGGCATGGTCTGCCGCATTCGTCGTCACGGATCAGATGTCGACGGCGCGTGAACTTGGACGCTTCATAAAGACTGTGGGGAATGCAGTTCCCTATATCACCGACGACGGCGCCCTTCACCTGTTCTATACGGTGGTGCCGATGCGCGGCTGGTCGACCGCAAACCTTGCCGTGAAATCTTCTTTCGATGGCGGCCGTACCTGGACGGCCGCGCGCCGGCTGATTTCCAGTCCACTTCTCAATCTGTCGACAATGGTGAAATCCGCGCCGCTTGCCGGAACGAATGGAAGCATTCTTCTGCCTGCCTACTGGTCGCTCGGGACGCAGTATCCACTTGTGCTTCAAGTCGGCAAGGATATGCGAGTCACGGGGCTTCACCGCATGGGCAACAACAGGGCTGGCCTGCAACCAACGATCATGCCCGTCGATGACGATAAGGCGGTAGGCTTCCTGCGCCGGTTGAGGGATGCCCGGAAGACCGGGCTGCGAACAACACTGACGAAGGATGGCGGAAAGACCTGGTCGAAGCCGGCGGAAACGGGGCTGCCGAACCAGGGTACGCCAACGGTTGGGCTGCGGCTCGCCAAGGATCGCATACTGGCGATCTTCAGCGAGCGTAATGAGGGGATCTTGTCGTTCGGCATGTTTAATGATGACGGCAGCGTGCGCGCCCGCATGTTTACGCTGCCGACAAAATTCCGGGGCAACAAGGCCTATCCCTACGCGATCCAGGATGCCGATGGGACGATCGACCTGATGTTCAGCTGCGAAGACAATACGGCGATCTGCCATGTCCGTTTCAATGAAGCATGGGTCGAGCAACAGTCGAGGCAAGTCTCGGGAGCGGCTCCGTGACCTGGAACATGGATCAGGCCATCCTGCTGGGCTGTGGGGTGATTGTTACTTGGCTCACGACCGTCGGTATGCCCAAGACGCGGCTCGTTGCCTTTGCATTGATCGCGTTCGCGCTTCTTGTGCCTCTCCCCAGGTTCACGGTATTCGACATCATCGTTGCCACCTTGGGTACGTTGTCAGTCACGACAATTGCCAACACGGTGATGGTCGCCATGTCGCGCAATCACTTTGTCATGCCTGAAGCGTCGCGGGCCGAGTTCGTTTCCGGCATGGCCCTGCTGACGGTCGTCGGTGGCGCCCTTTATGCCTCGACTTTCGGGTTCACCCTGCTTGATCTATACAGCTTCGGGTTTGACGAGCGAAATTTCACGCTGCTGGCCGCGCCGCTGTGGCTGTTTGCAATCTTCAAGCGCTGGATGTGGTTTGTGATAACTATTCCGCTTGTTGCGATTGCGGTGCGTCTGCAGCTGCTGCAATCAGCAAACTGGTGGGATTACGTCATCGATCCGGTCTATTGGGCGGTGGCGATGGGCAAGCTCGTGCAGCAGTTGTGGCTGGGCCGGCGCGTCGCGACCGTTTGATGTATGAAGCAGTCCGGTCGAAGCAGGTCCGCCTGGTGGGATTATTGGCGGTATTATGCGTGAATTTGCTGAGGGTCGCGGCATACAGCTAGAAACGGCGCGGCGAATGGTTGTCTCAAGGTAGCGCAGGCGGAAATGCGCATAGGGGAAATGGTGCAAAGCACGGGCGAGGGCATTCTGTCGGATCAGGCAATCCGGCGCTTGGTATCTGGCGGTGAGATCATCACGCCGGCGCCGCTTGGCGCGCGGCAGGTGCAGCCGGCCAGCCTGGATTTGCGTCTCGGTAACGTCGCTTATCGCGTCAGGGCGAGTTTCCTGCCGGGGCCGGGCGTGTCGGTCGCCAAGCGGCTGGAGCAATTGTCGCTGCACACATTCGATCTATCGCAAGGGGCAGTGCTGGAAACCGGCTGCGTCTATGTCGTTCCGCTGCTGGAATCGCTGAATTTGCCTAAGGGGCTCTCTGCGGCGGCCAATCCAAAAAGCTCGACGGGGCGGCTCGACGTGTTCACGCGCGTCATCGCGGATGGCGTTGCTTCCTTCGATACAATTCCAGATGGATATTCCGGCGCGCTCTATGCCGAGATTTGTCCGCAGACCTTTCCGGTCGTCGTTAGGCGTGGTTCGACGTTGTCGCAGATCCGTTTCAGGTTTGGCCAGCCGGCACTGAGCGATGCGGAACTCGCTGAATTGCATAACAGCGACGTTCTGGTGTCGGGCGGCGCGGACGCCGACATAGGTGGCGGCATTGCGCTCTCGGTCGATCTGATCGGTGATAGCGATGGTCTCGTCGGCTATCGCGCCAAGCGGCATACCGGGGTTGTCGATGTCGACCAACCGGGATCGTGTGATCTCAAGGACTACTGGGAGCCAATCCACGTTAACGGCGACAACCGGCTGATCCTCGATCCCGACCAGTTCTACATACTGGCTTCGAAGGAAGCGGTTCACGTTCCGCCGATGTATGCGGCTGAGATGGTGCCGTTCAACCCATTGGTTGGTGAGTTCCGCGTACATTATGCGGGCTTCATGGACCCCGGCTTCGGGCATGCAGGTGCCGGTGGTTCGGGCGCGCGCGTCGTGCTTGAAGTGCGCAGCCACAAGGTGCCATTCATCCTGGAAGACGGCCAGATCATCGGACGATTGATCTACGAGCGCATGGCCGAGAGGCCGGCAAAGATCTATGGCACCGACCTGGGGTCGAACTATCAGGCGCAGGGTCTTAAGCTGTCCAAGCACTTCCGCTGAAACCGCGAAAGCGCGTGGGTGTTTTGCAAGTTTATTTTCCTGACCTCAGGGCGCTCAGCGCCGAAGCTTGTGGCTGGCGCGCGAAGCAAATTGCGATGGGCATCAGGCGCTGGCGAAATAGCCTTCAATGAAGCGCTCGTAGATCCGTGTCAGCGTTTCGAGGTCAGCAACGGAAACGTGTTCGTCGATCTGGTGGATTGTCTTGTTGACGAGACCGAACTCGATGACGGGGCAGTGATCCTTGATGAAACGGGCGTCCGACGTGCCGCCGCCTGTGGTGAGTGCCGGACGGCGTCCGGTTTCTCCAGCAACGGCGGCAACCATCGTTTCGACCAGCGGGCCCGGCTTTGTCAGGAAAACATCGCCGGTGCCGAAATATGACAGATCGAACTGCGCGGCTGTCTCCGCCGCAGCAGTTTCGCAGATGCCCTTCAGATGGGTTTCCAAGCGCGGGCGTGTCCAGGCGTCGTTATAGCGGACATTGAAGTGCGCTTCGGCGCGACCGGGAATGACGTTGGTCGCCGTGTTAGGGACGGAAATGATGGTCACGACAAGGCGCGATGGTTCGAAGTTTGCGGTGCCGCCATCCAGTACGGTGGTCGACAGGCGGTCGATGATGCGTGCAAGCTTCGGCACAGGGTTGTCGGCCTTTTGCGGATAGGCGGCGTGGCCCTGGCGGCCATGCACGACGATATGCCCGTTGAGCGAGCCGCGACGGCCGATCTTGATTTCGTCGCCGAGCGCTTCGGGATTCGACGGTTCGCCGACGAGACAGGCATCGAGCTTTTCATCTTTCTGGCGCAGCCAGTCGAGCACCTTAGCCGTACCGTTGATCGAGGGGCCCTCCTCATCTCCGGTGATGAGAAACGACAAGGCGCCAGCCGGCTTGCCGCTGGTGCGATCCAGGTGGCGCATGGCAGCGGCGAGGAAGCAGGCGACGCCACCCTTCATGTCGACTGCTCCGCGACCGTAAAGTGTACCGTTCCTGATTTCGGCTGCGAACGGGGGAACTGTCCAGGCATCGAGATGACCGGGCGGAACAACGTCGGTATGGCCCGCGAAGCAAAGGTTGGGGCCGCTGCCTATGCGGGCGTAGAGGTTTTCGACGTCGGGTGTGCCCTCGTCGCTGAAGGTCATGCGGTGGCAAGTAAAGCCGCGCTGCTGGAGGATGTCCTGGAGCAGCGTCAGTGCGCCACCTTCATGCGGCGTGACGCTCGGGCAGCGTATGAGCGCCTGCGTCAGCGCGACCGGGTCCTTGACGTCGAGTGGCATCCAATTCCTCAGTTCATCTGCGGGACAGTCGCTTGCCCGGCGCGGGACCAAAAGCGTTGGGTCCGCGCTGACCGCCGTAGAATCCCAGTTTCACCAGAAACCACAAGCCCGATACGCCAAGCCATGCGGCAGCGATAGCTCCCCAGTAGGTGAAGCTTTCGATCTGTGTGCGATAGGTTGCAGGCAAGGTAGCCGAAAAGAAGCGAATGATTTCGATGGCGGCGGGCAAATAGAAGAGCGCGGCGTACATGCCGGAGCGACCCAGATCGTGAAGGCGCCGGGTCATGAGCGAGGCCAGCAGCACCAGGAGCAGCAGGCTCCAGCCCAGGCCAACCGGTCCTGTGCGCCTTATCTCGTCGGCCATTTGGCCCAACGGGTTTTGCGAGATGATTACGCCAAGCGAAAACGGACTGAAAAATGTGAGCAGGGCCACGCCCAGCAGAAAGTGGATCCGGCCGATGCGCCCGCGGAAGCCGGCAAGGGCGTTGAGCAGGTTCATCTGATCGCCGTTCCTGTGTGATCTGGCTGCGCCGGGGCAGGCATCGTGCTTACTTCGGGTGGCAGCAAGGCTTGAGCGGCCAGCGGATCGGGACCATGCTGGTTGGGGCCGGCCGTGCCTCGCAACAGGCCGTTGTCGAATATGACGGCAACGATTGCTGTTGCCATAGCCCAGATGATCCAGAGTTCCAGCGTAGTGAAATCGGGTTTGGAGAAAACCACTCCGAGGTGGGACAGCAGCAGCAGAACGGTCGTTATGATGGCGAGACCGTATGGCATCCATTGCGGCCAGTCGCGATCGTTGAAGCGCTTCAGGCTGATAGCGGTTTGGGGAATGAGGAAGGCGAAATCGAGCAGCGCTTCAGCTGTTCGTGAGCCAGCACCCGCCGCTGCCTCGAAATAGGCACCCGGGTTGACGAGCATCGACAACGGCAGCGAGACGAGCAGCAAGGTCAGCGTGGCGAACCACCACTGCCTGCGGCCGATGCGGCCATCAAAGCCGAAGAAAAGGGTTTTCCAGGTCATGTGGTGCTTGGCGAAGCGGATTTGCGGGCCGAATGAACAATAGTTGAGCGGCGGGATCAAGCCGCTCCATCCGTGTCTGCTGGCGAACCGGCTGGAATCGGGTGTTCAGCGCCGGCAAGCGGGGTCCTACCTGCGTCCGGCTGCCAGTTGCTGGGAACAACCGAGACGGGTTGTCTGTCGCCGATCTGCATCTGCACCATGGTGATCTTCTGCCAGATTTTGCCCGACAGGTTGGATGTCAGTTGTGCGAGGTCGGAGGTCGTCTCGATGACGAGAGGATCGCGTGTTCCTTGCGCGTAGAGTGCGGCGACCTTTGCGGACAGTGACAACAGCTCCGAGCAATAGTCGAGATAGCGTGCGAGTTCGAAGGGGGAAAGTTCGCGTTGCGGCGAGTTGGGCGTTAGGACGCCGACGGTCGAGACGCGACTTGGGTCCTTGGTCAACTGGTGCATGTCGATGACATGGATGATGGAGCGCAACTCGTGGAGATGTTCGAGCGCGCGCTGGCGCTTCCAGCGTGACTCCAGGCTTGAGAGAAAGATGGCGCCGGCGCCCATCAGGACGATGATGTTGAAGGCGCTGTCGAAGCCCTGCAACACGCCGTAAAGATTCTCTGCATCCCGTTTGATGTCGATGATCGTGCCGATGTAGACGAGGGCCAGAAGTCCGCCGACCATGGTGGCGAGTGAAATGCCGCGCAAAACGTAGTGGGGGGCTTCAAGTGCGGCTATGCGCGCCTTGCTTATGCTGGCGGCCTGCAACAGCTCTTTGCAGACGGCGAGCAGGCCAGCGCCGGGAAAGCGGTCCGAAATCCGCAGCTCCAGAGCTTCGAGGGTGCGGATGATCTGGTCTGGGTCAAGTGTTCTGTAGAGAGGCATGCGCGAGCTTGCGGCGCTTCGGGGTTCCCGGTCAAGTGGTGCCGCGTGTGGCTTCGTAGGCCTTCAGGTTTGCATATGCGGCAGCATGCAGTGTGGTATCGAGGCTGGCTGTGCGGACGCGATTCAGCATGTCACCGACGATGTGATCGGCTTCGACAGGCTTGCCAAGCTGCATGTCGGCCAGCATTGAGGCAGTGAGTGTCGATGACGTGTCGGCGAACATGGTGCGCCACTGGCCAAGCTGTGCTTCCGGTACCGGGTGGCCAGCATGCGCGGCTGCCGCGGCATTGAGTTCCAGCATGCGAAGAGAAAGCGTTGCCCCTCCCGGCGCGCTGGCGATTGCGCCAACTGAAGCCCGCATCAGTGTCGTCATTGCCGCGAGCGTTGCCAGCATGACGATCTTTTCCCATAGCTTCTGGGCAATATCGTCACTGGCCCTTGCCGTGACCTTGCTGGCTGCCAGTGCAGCGACAAGCTGCTCAACGCGCGCGCTGATGCCGCCCTGTTGTTCGCCGATGGTGATGAACTGCCACACATTGCCGTGCTCGATAACGCCGTCGCTTCTTTGGCGAAGCTGAAGACTGACCGTGCCGCCCAGCACATTCGCAGCGCCGAAGCGCTCGTTGATGCGAGGCATGTGGGCAAGACCGTTGAGCAGGGGAACGACTGCCGTTGACGGACCCAGCACGGGGCCTATTGCATCCATCGCGGCATCCAGATCGTATGCCTTGCAGGTGAGGATGACGAAATCCGGGGCTGCTCCGCTAAGCTCGGATGCGGTGCGCGCGTCAACGGCAAGGTTCATGATGTTGCCATGCGGACTGAGGACGGTGAGACCATCCCGTTCAAGCGCGGCTTTGCGCTGCTCGCGAACAAGGAATGTCACGTCCGCCGCATCGTGCTCGACCAAACGCGCGCCGAAGTAGCCGCCGACGCCGCCGGCGCCGAGAATGATGATAGACGTGCGCTTGGGGTTCATGACCTATCGTGGCGACTGAATATGTTGAGGCTTGCCCGGAAACGAAAGGGGCTGCCAACTGTGGCAGCCCCGATTTCATATGACGCGGCAAACCGCGTCAATCGCCAGCGCTGTTTACGCGCTCGGCATCAAACGGTGATCGAGCCGTTGATCCAGTCTTCGAGCTTCTTCTTCTGGACAAGGGCACCAGTGTGAGAAGCTGCAACCTGCCCGCCCTTGAAGATCATCAATGTCGGCATGGCGCGAATGCCATAGCGCGTCGTGACCTGGGGGTTCTGGTCGACGTCGAGTTTGACGACCTTGATCTTGCCCTTCAGTTCCTGCGCGACCTGGTCGAGGGCAGGTGCCATCGCCTTGCACGGGCCGCACCACTCCGCGAAGAAGTCGACAACAACGGGCTCGGCGGACTTCAGGACTTCTTCTTCGAACGTCTTGTCCGATACGGCATTCGTCATCGTGAAGCTCTCCTCAAGGGGGTGCGCCGGCGCGGCGCAGCTAAGGGTTCATGTTCGCCGGGAACGTAGGGAGCGGTCCTTGGCGCGTCAAGGCTGGATCTCCAGTTCCCAGAGCCGCTGCTGATAACCGGCCAGGAGGGTATCAGGAATTTCCATCAAATGTGGACCGTCGGTCCACAGGATGGCGGCGCGCAGCGTCTTTTCCGGGAACAGTTGGGCGAGGGCGAGGCGATAGGCCGCTAGCTGGAAAAGATATGCATCTGCAACGCTTTCCACCATCGTTGGGGGAGGGCGGTTGGTCTTGTAGTCGATGACGAGGACGCTATCGCCAACGACCGCGAGGCGATCGATCTGGCCATATAGTTTCAGGGCCGGGCCGCGGCCTGCTGGGCGGGGGATTTCAGCGGCTATGGCGACTTCAGCGCGGCTATCGGGCCCAAAAAGTGCCTGATAGCCGCTCTTGTGCAGGATCGCCAGCGTCTCCTTGACGATGCTTGTGCGTGTCCGGGCAGGTAACGCTTTGCCGCGCTCGTCAATGAAGGATTGCGCGGTCGTCTGCCATACGTCAGGCGAAAATTGCGGCAGGTGCTCCAAAAGCGCGTGGGTCAGAGTGCCACGGAGGAAGCGATTTTCCGCCACCAGGGTGCGCGGCGGCGTTGCGGCTGGTTCATCGGCTTCCATGCGTGCGGTGCGCTCGATCGGCGCTGGGTCGCCCGTTTCATCGACGTCATAGGGCGCGAGGCGCGAGGGCGCGAGCGGCATCGTCAGTTGTGTTTCGCGAGGTGCTGCGCGAGTTGCCCAATTTTCGAGTGGCTCGGGTTGATGGGCAGCAGCAAGAGTAGCTTTTGGTTTTTCGGCGGCACCGGTCTGGGGTGCCTCGTAGCGCTGCACGCTGTGACCGGACACCTCGATTGCCGACAGCCTGGATGCGAGACCCGTCAGAATCAAATCGTACCAGCAGTCGGCTGGCCGTGCCTTCTTGCCTTCGAAGCCCGCAACGTAGAGGCGGTCACGCGCACGGGTCATAGCGACATAGAGCAGGCGGTTGCGCTCTTCCGTCTCGCTATCCTTCACCGTTTCGCGGCCGGCGGCGATTGGTGGCAGGTCGCTACTGCCTTTCGTCTGCCAGACAAAGGCGGCAGGTGTCCCGGGGGGCGTCTTCGGCATCTGGATGGGATAGAGGTTCGCCCGGCGGCCTGCGCTGGTGGTCGTGCAGGTGTCGGGCAGAAAGACGATGGGTGCTTCAAGTCCTTTAGCGCCGTGGACGGTCATGATGCGTACTTCGTCGCGGCCATGCTCCATGTCGCGCTTGATCTCGTGGTCGCTCTCGCGCAGTGCGGTCAGAAAACCGGTGAGCGATGGCGGCGCGCGGTCGTCGAAAGCAATCGTCATGTTCGTGAATTCGTCGATGCTGTCGGCGGCTTCGGCGCCCAGACGCGAGAGGAGCCGCTGGCGCATGCCATCGCGGTCCAATACGCCGGCAAAAAACTCATAAGGTGGCAGGAAGTCGGCGCGGCGGCGCCACTCGCGCAACAGGCTTGCTGCTTCCTCAAACGCAGGATGGTCGCTGCGGCGATCAATCAGTGCCTTCCACAGCGTCCCTTTGCGGCCATGCGCGATGGTTAGAAGCTGGTCGTCGTCAAATCCGAACAGCGGACTTTTCAGCACCTCGGCCAACGCCAGATCGTCCTCGGGCAGGGTGAGGAAATCGCCTAGAGCCACAAGATCCTCGACCGCGATCTGCTCGGTGAGGCGCAGGCGGTCGGCTCCGGCCACGGGGATCTTGCGAGCCTTCAAGGCGGCGACCATGGGCCGTGCGAAGGGGTGGCGCTTGCGCACCAGTATCAGGATGTCGCCGGGCGTGATCGGGCGACCCTCGGAGGACAGGCGCTCGCCGCTGCGGGTGAGGTGCAGGATCTTGTCGGCAATGCGATCGGCCAGTCGCATTGCGGGTGGCAGTTGTCCAGTCTCGTCCTCGGGCAGCCAGCTGTCGCTCTCCTCGGACGGGGCTGCCTTTTCGGTTTCCCAAATCTCGACCAGTCCGCCTTGACCAATGCGATGGGCGGCATGGGTGACGATACCCTGCGTGGTGTCGGCGACGAGGCCCGGTGTGCGGCTGGTATCAGCAAAAACGGTATCTACGGCTTCGAGGATCGGGGCGACGGTGCGGAACGACAGATGGAGTGGCACGTCCCGCCAGGCGACGCGGGCTGCCTCGGCACGCTGGCGGAATAGCGCACCCATGCGAGCGAATTCTTCCGGCCGCGCACCCTGGAAACTATAGATCGACTGCTTCTCGTCACCGACGGCAAAGAGCGTGCGCGCGAAGGGTTTTTCGGTTCGGGATGCGACTTCGGTTTCGCGGGCACCGGCGCCAGCAAAGAATTCAGCGGCGAGCGCCTCGACGATGCGCCACTGCTCGGGACTGGTGTCCTGGCTCTCGTCGACAAGGATGTGATCGAGGCCGCCGTCCAGTTTGAAGAGCACCCATTGGGCGGCATCCGAGGTGCCCAGCAGGTTCGCCGTGCGGCGGATCAGGTCGTCGAAATCAAGTGCTGCGCGGCGTGCCTTCAGGCGCGCATAGCGGCTGAGTACGGCGTCGGCAAGCCGCATCAGCGCCACTGTGGCATCGATGACTTCCAGCAGCCTGCGCTGCTGTGTCAGCTCAGCAAAGCGGTCACGCGCGGCGCGCATCTTGTCGGCAAGGCCGGGGTCGGCCTCACGCGGGCCCTTGGTGAAAAAGAGCTTATCTGAGCGTGGCGACAGCGTCTTGGTGAGAAACACGGCCAGCAGGGCGGTGATGCGGCTGTTGTCGGATTTCGCTGACAGCGCGACAGCTATATTGCTGGCAACTTCCTCATCGCTGGGCTTGCCTACCAGCAGTACCTCCCTGGCGCGGGCGAGCTGTGCATCGGGCACCACGGCAAGGCGTGCCTTGTCGATTGAAGCGGGTGTAGCATCGGGTGCGATGCCGAAAGCTTTGCGGTAGAGCGGTGCGACGGCCTCGAAGGGATCCTGTTCGCTCCCCTCCTCGTCATGCCCATAGGTGCGCACAACGTGGGCCAGCCAGTCCTTGCGGTCCAACGCGGCGCGCAGGATGTCCTCAAAACCATCTTCCGCCGCAAAAGCGACAGCGCGGATCAGTGCCCGGCCAAGGGGGCTTGCCGGCTTATCGGTTGCCGTGTGCAGCGTGTCGTCAATTGCCTCCGTTAATAGTTCGCGGGTGACGACATCGTCGAGAATCTTGAAGCCGGGAGGTACGCCTGCTTCGAGGGGAAATCTTTGCAGCAGACGCTCGGCAAATGCGTGGATGGTCTGGACCTTGAGGCCGCCGGGCGTCTCGATGGCGCTGGCAAAAAGCGTGCGTGCATGCGCGGTTTCATCGGGGGTGGCGGCGCGGCCAAGGAGCTTGCGCAAATCCTGCGCCAGCGCCTCCGACGACTTTGTGACCCAGAAGCCCAGTTCGCTGAAAACGCGGGTGGACATCTCCGCCGCGGCGGCCTTGGTGTAGGTGAGGCAGAGAATGCGCTCGGGCGAGGTGCCTGCGAGAAGCAGCCGCAACACACGTCTGGTCAGTACGTGGGTCTTGCCGGTTCCGGCGTTGGCGCTCACCCAGGCGGAGTTT
This sequence comes from Hyphomicrobiaceae bacterium, assembly GCA_020442165.1. Classification (GTDB taxonomy): domain Bacteria; phylum Pseudomonadota; class Alphaproteobacteria; order Rhizobiales; family Hyphomicrobiaceae; genus JAEUMD01. The sequence goes on from JAGRKV010000008.1 coordinate 166,850, forward strand.
GCCGGGTCGGCGGCGGTCGCCTGCGCCCGGTTCGTCTCTTCCGTAATGGCTTTGATGCTGCGGTTATCAGCCGGTCTATCCATGCATCCTCCGGACGGTTTGAAACCGCCGCCCCGGGCCATCGGCAAGTGTGCTGGACAGGCCCCCTGCAACTCACTATAAGGGCCGAGCTTTGCTCCAGGCCAGGACTTGGAGCGAGCTTTGCCCAGGTAGCTCAGTTGGTAGAGCATGCGACTGAAAATCGCAGTGTCGGTGGTTCAATTCCGCCCCTGGGCACCATGACTTTCAAGGACTTGGCCGGTTGGCCTTTGATTTGGCGCGAGGAGATTTCGGCGTTCCAGCCTTTTCTCTTTCGATAAGTTTGCGCTTGCGGTCCAGTCCCCAGCGATAGCCTGTGAGTTTGCCGCCGGACGCCACGACCCGGTGGCAGGGCACCATCACTGCAACAGGGTTGGCGGCACATGCCGATGCAACGGCCCTGACGGCGCGCGGAGCGCCAATTCGGGTGGCGAGTTCGGCATAGCTCCAGGTCTCGCCAGCCGGAATTTTCTGCAGGGCCGACCATACCTTCAGCTGAAAGGCAGTTCCGCGCAGGTCCAGCGGCAGATCGGTTGGGTTTGCAGGAGACTCGATGTGGGCAGTCACCGCAGCCAACTCGGCCGTGAGCCCGGGTTCATCCGCGATAAGCGTCGCTGCGGGAAATCGCGCTGAAAGGGATGCGGCGAGGGACGGAGGATCGTCACCCAGCAGGATCGCGCATAATCCTCGGCTGGTTGCCGCAACAAGAACGTACCCAAGTGAACATGGCGCTGTCGCATACGCGATGTGTTCGCCGGTTCCGCCGCTGCGATAGGCCTTCGTCGACATGCCGAGAATACCCTTCGATGCTGAATAGAAGCGGCTGTTCGCATTGAAGCCGGCTTCGTGGATGGCGCACGTCACCGTCTCGGCACATGCCAGAGAAGCGCGCACACGTTCAGCGCGCACGCCAGCGGCATATTCCCGGGGAGTGAGCCCCACAATCGATTTGAACGTGCGGTGGAAGTGCGCCGGGCTGAGACCCGCGAGCTCGGCCAAGTGATTGAGGCTCGGGATCTCAGGCGATGTCTCGATGTGGCGGCAGATGTTGGCCATATGCTCAACGGCGGGACGGGCGGGTGTTGTGGCATCTGGATGGCACCTCTTACAGGCGCGGTAGCCCGCTGCCCGGGCCGTTGCGGGCTTTGCAAAGTAAAGGCAGTGCGCGCGCTTCGGGCGGCGGGCGGCACAACTTGGACGGCAATAGATCCCGGTCGTCGTGACGGCAAAGACGAACAGGGCATCGGCCGAGGCGTCACGATTGGAGACCGCCAGCCAGCGCGCATCATCGAGGCGATCAGCCGCGGACTTGGGACCAATGGTTTGGTTTGCGGAAGTTCTCTGGTTGATCGTGGTCATGGCGCAGGAGGCTACGACGCGCGCAAGGAATGTGCATCCTGTTCCTTGCTGCCAAATTCGGCCCTGAAAAACGGCTGTTTTCACGACCCGCGCAGGCGGCATCATCCCTTGACGTTGAATACGGCCTTCTGGGTATCGCCGGTTGTGTGAGGAATGCGCACCTCGAATGTGCCCGGGCGGATTGGTATGAACGATATGGTGGCCTTGCCCTCTCCGTCGAATTCCAGCGAATCAAGGCCCAGCGGACGGATTTCGACGTCGTTGACGACGACCTCGTTGATCCAGACGTTGCGGAAAAACTCAGGCCCGGTGATGCCCAGCTCCTGGGAGCCATCCGCCACGACATCGATGGAATAGTACTTGCCGGTTTCCAGCTCATAGGGTTTGGCGGCCAGTGGCTTTCCCGCCGACAATGTAATGGGTTCGAGCTTGGTCTTTTTCTTGATGAGGCCCGACTGGGCAGCTACAGGCGCTGTGAGGAAATTGATGGCGGCGAGGGTGCTGAGCAGAACTGGAAGAATTCTTGTATGCATGCGCTATCCTTTGCTCGGCTGCAACGTCAACGCTGGTTTTCGCGCGGAAGGCCGGCGTTTGGATTTGGGAGCCTTGGTTGTTATAATATAACGCTTGTTGCGGTCGCGGCAACAGCCAACGGCACAAGCGAGCCAAGGTAACTGGCTCCGACTTTCAGGGGGCTACGGCATGGCGAATCCAGGTCGCCGGCAGGCTAGTTGGTTGCAGGCTTCAGAAGCGGTTGCGATGATGGCGCCTACCGCAGTTGCGAGGTTTCGGACATGCTGAAAAGAACCATCCTGGTTGGCGCCATAGCAGCGTTGTTGATCGGGGCGGGAAGCGGATACGTCTTTGCTCGGCTCACCAAGACGGGTTTTCAAAAGAGCATCGTGTGTCTCGCCATGAGCGAAGCTGTTCGCGAGGGGATCGTCCCACTGGCTGCGGTTGACAAAGTCCTCGCAAGCATCAGTGCAGCCCAACGGTTCAACGCCACTCAGCGGGACCTTATCGCAAGCTCAGGTCCATGCACGGTCGGCATGATTTCGGCTTCCAAGAAGAAGGAGGCCAAGTGATGCGCAAGATGGTGGCCAGCCTTTCAATTTTCTTCATTTTTGTCGTTGGATTGATTGGCGGATACCTGGCCAGTGTCTCCGCGGAGCTGCTCGACACCGGCATCAAATTCTCATGCGAATTTCTCGATGAAGGTCAAAAGCAGGGCGCGTGGTCGGTGGAGCAGCGGGGCCGGATCGTGGATCAGATCTGGTCAAAGGCGCAGGAAGGCCGAGAGAAGAAGGAGGCAAGCAATCGCTTCGGATCATTCCTGAAAGGGGCCGATGGCGGCTGCGATACGACGGCGCTCCTCGCCAGAATAAAGAGTGGATGATTTACGCGGTTCCAACTTGCGTTGGTGGCGCTGCGCCATGACTTTCAATCGGGCAAGCAAAAGGCGCCACCTCGAAGAGGCGGCGCCGAAGCAGATTTCATTGAAGTGATGCCGCTCAAGTTCCGCGCGGCTAACCGAACTTTTGCCACGTCACAGTGACTTTGGTTCCTGTGGGAATACGCGGATAAAGGTCCAGCACGTCCTCGTTATACATGCGAATGCAACCCTTCGAGACGGCAGTGCCGATCGTCCACGGCGCGTCCGTGCCGTGGATGCGGTACATCGACGAACCCAGATAGAGCGCGCGCACGCCCAGTGGATTGAGCTTGTGGCCGCCCGGAACGAATGCCGGCAGCTTCGGATTCTCGCGGCGCATCTGCGGAGTCGGCGTCCAGGATGGATTGACGCGCTTGGACGAAACATGCGTCACGCCCGACCAGCGGCTCTGCTCACGCGGAACCGCAATCGGATAACTGATTGCCTCGCCACGCTTGTGAATCCAGTAGAGCTTGCGATCACCGAAGGAAACGATGATCTGCCGGGGCGCATACTTCGTTGAGAACGAGACAGTGTCACGCGACCCGCCGCTCCACAAGAATGAGAAGAAGTCCTGTGCCGAAGCGGGCTTGGAAGTGGGGGCGAGTAGCAGAAAGGCGAGCGCAGCAAAAGCAACGCGGCGAAGCAGGGGGGTGTTTGCGGACATTGGTTCAATTCCTGTTCGTCTGCGGTGGGCGATGAGATCGCTCGTAAATCAACGAGCGCAGCCGCAGTTCGCGGCCCTAGTAGTAACGGTCGACTGATATGCTCAATAATTCGTTGATGAGCTTGCCGCTTTTGCGCCGCAATCGCAACGATTCGCCCCACTTCGGCCGCCGCTTGGCCGTCGTTCGTCGCTGCGAGTGTGCATTCTGCAACAATTGCAGGAATGGCGTGTAACTGCGACTGCGCGCGGATCAAATTTTTTTTCGGGATATTGCGTGTGTTGAGCAATGCTGCTCAGGGTGGGTGTCTGTTGGATGCTGGCAGCTCGATGAGGGGCTAGAGCGCGTTCGTTTTCGATGGAATCGGAAACGCGCTCTATCCTTTTGTTATGGGCATGTTTTTCACGCTGAACCGCTACTCACTTCAGCTAAGCATGCCCTAGTGAGCCGGAGGCGTGGCTGTGAACGCGGCGGCATCCTGCGTTTCGCCGACCGCATCCCGCCCTCTACGACCGAAAATCCGCGCGACGTCGCCGCCGATTCCGATCAAGCTTGGCACCAGCACGAGCACAAGTACCGTTGCCGTCGCCAGGCCAAACACCAGCGTCAGTGCCATCGGGATGAGGAACTGAGCCTGACGGCTGGTTTCGAAGATGAGGGGCAACAGGCCGCCGATCGTCGTGAGCGAGGTCAACAGCACCGCGCGAAGGCGATCTCGAGCGCCGCCAACAGATGCCTGTTCCAGATCATCGCCAGCCTGGATGCGCTCACGGATACGGGAGACGAGAACGATCGAATCGTTGACGAGAATTCCAGACAGTCCGAGCAGGCCGACAAGGCTTATGATCGTGAGATTGTAGCCCATGATGTAATGGCCGAAAACGGCGCCGACGAAGCCGAACGGGATGATCGCCATGACGGCCAGCGGTTTCCAGTAGCTGGCAAACACCCACCCCAGCACGATGTAGATGAGCGCGAGGGCCAGCATGGCGCCCTGCTTGAGATCCTTGAACGACTTGCTCGTTTCGTCGGCACGCCCCTTGAACACGTAGCTGATGCCATACTTCTCCAGGATTGGCGGCAGCACCTCGTTTGCCAGCCTGTCGAGCACCTCCTGAGACTTGGTGATTTCGCTGTCGATATCGGCGGTGACGGCGACGGTTCTCACACCATCCTTGCGCTGGATGATCGAAAAGCTGCGCCGCTCGGAGACGGACACGACCTCGGTCAGCGGGACGCGCTCGCCGCGCGGCGTGGTGAGGTAAAGGCGTTCGAGATCGGCGCGTCCGGCAAGATCCTGCTGGCGCTTGACGCGGACGATGATCTCCTCGTCGTCGCGGGCGAAGCGGGTAGCGATATTGCCTTCAAATGCATTGCGAACCTGCTGGCCGACAGACTGGCCGGAGAAGCCCAGTGCGCGGCCGCGCGGTGTCAGTTCGAACACGTACTCCTGCTTGCCATAAGGCAGGTCGTCGTCGATGCCCGAAACGCCGGGAAAGCCCGTCAATGCCTGCTTCACATCTTCGGCGGCCCGCTTCAGAGCATCTATAGTGCCATTTTGCAGGCGCACATCGACATCGCGGCCCGGGGGACCGCCGCGGCGGCCGAATATCGAAACTCGCTCAACGCCTGGAATCTGCGGCCGCGCTTTCTGCCAGGCGCTGACGATACGCTTGGTCGGGACTTTGCGGGTCTCGCTGGGCGTCAATTGTACGTCGATTTCTGCGAGGTTGTCACCTTGTGAGCGTCCGCTCTGGCCGATGGTGATGAAGGATGTCTCAACGAGCCGGTCGCTGGGATCTATTGCGCTGTCGTCCGGCAAGGCGGCGGGGGCGGATGGCCGGCTGGACATAACGTCGGATTGCGATTGAGCCTCGGGCTTTGAGGCGGAGGCAAGAAGGTGCTGCTCGACGTCATAGAGGGAGGCCTCGATGCGCTGGGCTGCCGCGACCTGTTCTTCCCGAGGCGTGCCTGGCGCGAAGCTGACATAGGCGGAGATGTTTTCAGGTTCGGGCGATGGGAAGAACTCGAAACTGACGCGGCCACCCGCCAGCATGCCGACGGCAACGACGAAAATGGCGATCATCGCTGCGACCGTGGTGTAGCGCCAGCGGTAGGATGTGGCGACGAACGCGCTGAACCATTTGTCGCGAAAGTGGCCAAAGCCACGATCGAAGGCGGCACGGGGGCGGCTGGGCGCGGCTGCGGTAAGGCCGTGTCCGTGCCGGAGATGACCAGGGAGGATCAAGAAGCATTCGATCGTGCTGGCGGCCAGCACCGACATGACGACGAGCGGGATTGCGCCCATGATGTCGCCAATGCGATCGGAAATGAACATGATCGGCATGAAGGCGCAGGCGGTGGTGAGCGTGGCGGCGATGACCGGCGCAAGCATCTTCGAGGCGCCCTGCTCGGCGGCCTCGAGCCGGTTCAATCCGAGTTCCTCGTTGGTGGCGGTCTGTTCACCCACGACGATGGCGTCATCGACGATGATGCCCAACATCATGATGAGCGCGAACATTGACACCATGTTGATGGTCTGGCCGGTCACGTACATTACGCCGAGTGCGGCCAACAGGGCGGTCGGGATGCCGGCTGCGACCCAGAACGCGATGCGGGCGTTGAGGAAGATGAAGAGCATGGCGAGGACCAGGGCGAGGCCCTGCAGTCCGTTCTCGATCAGGATCCACAGGCGCTGCACGACAAGCTTGCCAGAAACATCGTAGACGGCCAGCCGCAGTGTCGGCGGCAGCGTGGGCCTCAAGCGCGCGAGGTAATCGTCCATGATGCGCATGGTCTCAAGCGTATCGGCGCTGAGCGAGCGCTGGACCTGAAGTTCGATTGCTCGCTGGCCGTGGAAGAAGCCGAATTGCCCCTCGCGATCGAAATGCGTGCCGATTTCGGCAATGTCCTTTAGGCGGATCTTTTCACCCGTTGCCGCCGACTTCACTTCGATCTCGCCGATCAGCTCAGGCGTTCGGCGTTGCGACTTGGATCGCAGGAGTACGTCCACTGAGCCTTCCAGCTTGCCGGCGGGAATATCCTGCGTGTTGTCGCGGACGGTTCTGGCGATGCCGTCGAGCGTCAGTCCCAGCCGGCGCAGCTCGCCCTGGTTGACGTTGATCCAGATCTCCTCGTCGCGCGCGCCGCCAAACGTGACGCGATCTATGCCGGCGGCGAGCAGGCCGTCACGGAGCTGCTTGGCGTAGGTCTTGAGGACTTTTTCGTTATAGGGTCCGGCGATGGCGATCTTGGCGACGTTGTCGAAGAATGCCGCGCGGGCGATGACCGGTCGCTCTGACGTCTCCGGCAACGTCGTGACACGGGCCACGGCCTGCTCGACATCGCTTTGGGCCTTCTGGTAGTCGGCGTCCGACATCAGCTCGATCGAGATGACGGCGGTGCCCTCGCGCGCGATAGCCGTGACTTCGTTGACGTTGTCGAGAAAGCGCAATTCCGGTTCGAGCACATCGAGGATGTTACTTTCGACATCCTCCGCGCTGGCGCCTGGCCACGGCACGGTGACGGTGATGACCGGTATCTGGATGGTGGGAAAGAACTGACGGTTGAGGCGGAGAATCGAGAAGACGCCGATCAGGACCAGCGTCACCATGAGCAGATTGGGCGCGGTGCCGTGGCGGACAAAGGTTGAGATGAGACCATGCGAACCACGTTCGATTGCCGGCTGAGCCGGCGCGCTGGCGGCACGGCTGGCGAACGGGCGGCGGCGGATCATGGCTTGGCAAGCTCCTTGACGAGGACGCCTTTGCCAGGGGTGGAAATTCGCGTGACGACGATGCGCTCGCCGTCTTTCACGTCGCCACGGACGAGAATGTCGTTGCCGTCGGAGCCGATGACCGTGACTGGACGCGGGTCCATGCGCTTGTCAATAACGGCGTAGACCGTGTTGCCGTCATACAGCGCTGAATTGGGGACGCGGATGACGCCATCGAACTCCACGTCCGGCAGCGCAAGTTCCACGAATGCGCCCGGGCGCAGCGGAACGGGATGCTTTGGGTCCTTGATGCGCGCGAAAACGTCGATGCCGCCGCTGGTTGAGGATATGCGGGCAGCCACGCGCGAGATTTCCGCCGGGAACTTGAATGTTTGCCCGCCGAGTGTCCACAAGACCTCCACCGGCCTGCCTTCCAGCTTGCCGTCGCGAGAGACGATGCGGCCGAACTGACTGTCTGTGATGGAAAACTGCGCCTCGATCCAATCGCGGTCGATGAGCGTTGCCACCTTGTCGTTGTTCGACATCATGCGGCCGACCTGGGCTGCGACTTCGGTCACGTAGGCATCGAAGGGGGCTATAAGGTCTGTTTCTGTCAGCCGCTTCTCGGCTCTGGCAATGGTGACGTCAAGGCGCTCACCGGCCAAGCGGGTCTGGGCAATGCGCGCTTCCCATACATTGATCGAATTTTCCAGTTGGTCGACTGATTGCTGGCGCTGCAACAAAAGTTGGCGGCGGTCGTCCAGGGAACGCTCGGAAAGGTTGCCACGGCGCGACAGCTGCTCGGCACGTTCAACGTCAGCCTTGGTGAGCTCGAGTTGCGCCTTGGCGTGTCCGAGTGATGTCTTGTCAGATGCGAGTGAGGCTTCCTGCTCCCGCAACCGGGCAGCGGTTTCAGCGCGCTGGGCTTTTGCTTCGTCGCGTTGTGAGATGTAGTCAAATGGATCGATAATCAGAAGCGTGTCGCCCTTCGCGATGTGGCCGCCGTCGCGCAATTCTTCGGCCGTCTTGATGACGCGGCCTGAGACGAGCGCGCGAATGTCGACCTGGCGGCCGGCCACCGTGGAGCCATAGAGGCGCAAGGTGGGCTGAATGGCCGCGCGCATCACAGGCACGGTTTCGACGGCGAAGGCGCGCTCAAGCTGGGCCTGCTTTGGCGCTTCGGGGCGGGTGGCCTTGAGATATTTGTATCCAGCAAAGCCGAGTGCGATGACGGCAAGTGGCAGAATGGTCTTCAGCAGGCCGCGAAGAACCCTGATCGCGGTGCTGGCAGGGCGCTTCTTTGCCGACGCCGCCGATTCCAACTCCTTCTCATCGCCGGCAGCACTGGAGTCGTGATCCGCAGGCGACAGCGTGACCGGCGCCAGCTTTCCTGCCGCGGCCTGTTCGGACTGCTGGGGCGCGGGCTGCGTCCCTTTGCGTGCAAGGTTGCTCAAAACTCACGTCCCTGACCAGTTTGGATCGGCGCTGGCTCGTCTGCCGGACCCGTCCGAAGCCTCAATGCCATAACACAGAACCGTTAATCTTCGGCGGGCGGCCTATTGCAGCAGCATGTTCCATGAAATGGGCAGGATCGCGTTGAATTTGGCGCGGAACATGGAAGGATCATTGCAGCGTTAACGTGCCGTGTTCTCTCCATTTAGGCGGATTGCTGGGCGATACAACCGGGGCTCAGCGCGAGCCCCCGGCGACCGGGACGACATCGCCCAATGCCTTCAATGCATCGACAATTCCGGCGCCGAATTGTGCGTCCGGTCCTGGCGGCCCAAGATCCACGGCGGTCTGCTTCAATCGCTCTATGAGCCGGGTGCCGGGGCGTTTGCCCAATTCTCCGGATAACATCAGGGCGGCGACCCCGCTTATGTGTGCGGCGGCAAACGACGTGCCGGTTTCCAGGTCGTAGGCGCCGCCGGCCGTCGGTGCCATGATGCCCACGCCGGGGGCGGAAATGTCGATGTAGTCGCCGACGTTTGCGTGCTGGTAGAGCGCGCGGCCTTCGTCAATGGCTGTTACCGCGATCACGGCTGGCAGGGATGCGGGATAGGCGGGGTGAGCGTCGGGACCGCCATTACCCGCAGCTGCAACCAGCACGATGCCATACGAATCTGCCTTGTCGAGCATCCGGTCGATCACCGCGTCGCTGCCATTCTTGCTGATGCGGGCAAAGCTCATGTTGATGACCCGGGCGCCTTTCATGATTGCCCAATTGAGTCCTGCAGCAATCCGTTGCGCGGTGCCATCGCCGCCGCCGGCAGATGTCCTGGACGTGAACGCCTGCACGGCGAGTATCCGCGCTTGCGGCGCAATTCCTGCCAAGTCCGCGTGGGCGGCGATGATGCCCGCGATCGCCGTTCCGTGCGTGTCGGGTTCGATCTTCTGCGCCGGGAAGGCATTATAGTGGGCGGTGACGGAGCCTGCGAGTTCGGGATGAGTTTCATCGATGCCGGTGTCGATGACAGCCACGAGAACGCCTGCGCCCTGTGTCAACTTGTGGGCTTCGCGGGCACCAATGATGTCGGGTGCGTATTGCGGCATGGTCGCGTTCTGCGGCGGGATTGCGGGCCGTGGCGCCGCCCCTGACACATCGGTATTGAGTTTGTAGCGCCAGTTGGGCTGGCTCGATGCGACACCTGGTTCCCGGCTCAATTGCGCGACAACCGTCTCGACGCTGGTGTTCGCCGGAATACCAAAGCGGTAGAGGCTGACGCCGATCGCTGTCAGCTGAGTGCGAGACAGAGTGATAAGCGAATAGGAACGAATCAGCCGATTGGCGATCTGCTGCGGCGTGGCTCCCTCGATCTGGACAAGAACCTCGCCTGGTTCGTATTCGGCGTCGTCCGCAGCGGCTGCCGGAGCGGGTTGAGGTAGCGGCGCGGCAGGTGCCGCGCCTGCGCGAATTGGCGGAATTGATGCAGGCGGTATCAGTACACAGCGCCGGCCACGGCGCTCAGTTCCTGCAGGGCAAGCGGTGCCGACGTTGCGCACGCATTTGTCGTTTTTGAGCCGCCAGCCAGGACGGCAGCGTGGCGGCTCACTTGGCGGCAACGGTTCTGTCTTGTCGTGGCCGATCAGCACGCACGCAAGGCCGATGCGCTTGCGGCCTGTTGGGCAGGGAGGCACAATGCAGCGGTAGCTTCTCCTGCCAACACGCACGCGCTTCATGTGAGACGGGCACGAACAACTGCGATGACGCCAACTGCCTCCGATGCAGGTGCCGGGGTTTGTGGGGCCGCTGCCGGAATCCTGGCCGGAACCGGGGGGAGGAACGGTGGGAAGCCTTACACACTTGTTGCGGATGCGGACGTAACCTTTGTGGCATGGCTGGTCGACGATGACACAGCGATATGTGTTACGACGAACGCGCTGCAACCGACCACCTTTGCGGCAGACGCAACTGGCGCCGATGCGCGTGCCATTGATGCAAACGACAGGATTGCCCCCACCGCCCGTTCCAGTGCTGGTGCCATTCGCGCGGCCGCCAGTGCCCGGCTGCTTTCCGCATTTGCCCGCCTTGATTTGCAAGGGTGTGCATCCCTTGGACAGCCCCGGCAGAAGCTTGAGCCAGTTGGGCTGGGTCTTGCCGGATGTTTTGCCGGTATTCGTGCCTTGCGTCGATGCAGTCTTGATGACCATGCTTGATGCGCTGTCGGTCATGCCGGCAGGTGAGGGCGAGACGGCCGGTGCGGCCTTCGCTGTCGCGTGCACCGTGACCAGCAGGGCCAACGCCATGAAAAGCAATTGGGCCAGGAGTACCAGAAGGCGTGGCTTGGAGTGTCGCGCAGCGCCACATTCCAATGCAGCGGCGATGTCTGTTCCGATGGCTCTTGAACCTGGGCAGGCTTCAGGGGGCGGCAACATCGTTAACCCGGCTCGATTCTGCAATTCGCAGCGCGGCCACCCCACCGTGCTGCCCCTGGGCCGCCAATGCCGCCCGATGAAGAATAATTTGTGCAGTCTACCCGCAATGCTTGGCACGGGCCAGTGCGCCGGCGCACGGTCTTCTGATCTGGTGGCATTCGGACAGTTTGCGCGCATTCCCAACTCCGCTTGGCAACCTCGCATGCTGAGAGGCCGTGCCTGTTGGCTTAGTCGCGCCTAGGCTAAAACCGGTTCAAAGCTCAGGCCGCGTTCTGCAACCGGCTGTCATATATGGAAATTTTAGCGGTGTGTTCGTCTCCGGGGGGCAGCCTTGCAGCATTTCGGAAGCCAAAATTCTAGAACGCGACGCCGATGAGTTTGGCCAGGAATGGGAGCAACATGTAGGCGGCGTAAAGAAGTATGACCGACAGGATCAGGCGCAGTAGCCAGTCGGGCAGCAGACCCGTCAATCGTGTGCCGAGCGCGATGCCTGGGATCGAACCGCAAAGCAGAGCTGCGAGAATTTGCCAATCGATGTTGCCGAGCCCCAGGTGGCCAAGGCCGGACAGGAACGCCAGTGGGATCGCATGAACGACATCGGTTCCGACGATGCGGCGGGCAAGCAGGGCAGGATAGAGGGTCGACAAGACGGCCACGCCGATGGCGCCTGCTCCGACGGACGTCAGCGTTACCAGCGTGCCGAGCAAAAGGCCGAAAGCCAACGTGCTTGGCGCGCGGACCGCAACGTCGACGGCATCGGTATCCGGCCCGGGTGCCTTGAGCAGCACTGGGCACAGCGGGATGATGACGGCGCTCATAATCAACAGGACTGCCAACAGGCCGCGAATGACGTCGGAAAGGCTGGCGGTATCGGGCTTGGCAAAATAAAGCCATAGCAGGGTCAATACGGCCGACGTGAGACTGCCGGCCGCTAGGGTTCTCAGTATGGGCCAGTTGACGTTGCCCAAACGGTGGTGGCGGACGGCTGCCGTTGCCTTTGTTATGGATGCAAAGAGCAGGTCTGTCCCGACCGCTGTCGCCGGGCTGACGCCAAAACCCGTAATCAGCATTGGCGTCAACAGAGCGCCTGCGCCTACGCCCGTCAAGCCGACAAGGAAGCCGACCAGACCGCCGCCAGCGGCCATGAGGCCCAGTGTCTGGACGTCGAGCGTCATCATTTCAGCCCCGTCAGGTCATCACGCGCTTTTCGTTGGTGCCGAATTGCTGCGGACACATCTTCTTCAGACTGATTGAGTTTGATGTCCTCTGCTGCACTGTTGCAAGCGGCAAACTTGCACGGTTGATGTGTCCATTGGGCATATATCCAGCTTTGCACCGCCAGCGTTCATGCATTGTCATCGATCACGACACCAGCATCGCGCAAAATGCGCAGCACTTCCGAACGGCGGCGCGCAAACTCGGCTAGGTCTTGCGGCGAGCGGCCGAGGTCGACACACAGGCCACGCCACAGTGTCTCGGATGACAAGACGTAGCCACCTGGTGCAGCGCTTCCCGAATACAGGTCGTGCGCAGCGGTGATGACGCCACCAGCGATCGTAGCTCCGGTTAATTGGTCGACGAGAAGGAAGGAGCCGGTTTCAGGATGATGCGAAAACAGGTCGGCTGCGATCGCCTGCCCCAATGACAGGCGGACCACGGCAATGTCATTGGCTGCAATTTCAGATGTTGCGTCAATCTGCAGCGTTTCAAGATCAAGGCGGCCCTCGACAGCAATGCTGTCGATTGAAGTGGTGTCGGTCGCCGTACGCATCACGTAGCTGCGATGACGATTGAGCGGCTCATCTGAAAGCCAGATGAGGCGCGCGTCGATGTTGTTGGAACGGGTTGGGACGTCGCTGCGGCCTGCCAGCACCGCGCCGCGGGAGATGTCCAGGTCGCGATCGAGCCCGATGACGACGGCGGCACCAGCTTCGGCGCGATCAACATCGCCGTCGAACGTCGCGATGCGGTCGATGCGTGCCTGCCTGCCGCTCTTTGCTTCGACAACCATATCGCCGAGCTGCGCGTTGCCCGAACTGATGGTGCCCGCCAGACCGCGGAAATCGCCGCCATCGCGCAGGACGAGCTGCACCGGCATGCGGAATTCGCCTTCGGTGTCGCTCGACCGGCCTTTCGCGGTATCGATTAGCTCGAGCAGCGTTGGGCCGGTGTACCAGGGTGCGTTGGCATCGCGGCTCGCGACGTTGCCGCCATAGACAGCGGCGACCGGAATTGCGTGTGGCGAGGGGAAGTTGAAGTGGCCAGCGAGTGTTGTGAAGTCGGTCTCGATCTGCCGGAAGCGGGCTTCGTCGTAGCTGACAAGATCCATCTTGTTGACGGCAAGAACGACCTGGCGCACGCCCATGAGATCGAGAATGGCTGCATGCCGGCGCGTCTGCGGTTTTATCCCATGGCGGGCATCGACGAGCAGAATGGCGAGATCGGCATGGCTCGCGCCGGAGGCCATGTTGCGGGTGTACTGCTCGTGGCCGGGACTGTCGATGATGATGATCCGGCGGGTTCTGGTATCGAAATAGCGCCAGGCAACATCGATGGTGATGCCCTGTTCGCGTTCGGCGGCTAGCCCGTCGAGCAGACGCGAAAAATCCGGTTTGGCCGTGCCCCCGGCGCGAGCGGCTTCGCCCAGCAACTGGGCGCGCTGATCGTCGTAAAGGTCGGTCGCGTCCCAGAGCAGGCGACCGATGAGAGACGACTTGCCGTCATCGACCGAGCCGCAGGTGAGGATGCGCAAAGCGGGGGCGGAGCGCTGCCCCTCCGTTGCAGGTTCTGGGCGAGCCGTTTCCGGTTGCGGCAGGGGCGTGTGCAAATATCTGGCAGGTGCGTTCATCAGAAATAGCCCTCCTGCTTCTTCTTCTCCATGGCGCCTGACTGGTCGTGGTCGATCAGGCGGCCCTGGCGCTCGGATGTGCGCGCCTGGAGCGTTTCGGCGACGACGTCTGCCAAGGTTGATGCCTCAGATGGCGTTGCGGCTGTCAGTGGCCAGCACCCCAGTGTTCGGAAGCGGACCCAACGATTGACAATGGTCTCGCCGGGCAGCAGCTCCATGCGTTCATCGTCGCGCATCAGAAGCTGGCCGTTGCGTTCTACGGTCGGGCGTTCGGCGGCAAAATAGAGCGGCACGATGTCGAGCTTCTCGCGCAGGATGTAGCGCCATACATCGCGCTCGGTCCAATTGGAGAGCGGGAAGATGCGCGCGGTCTCGCCGGCGCCGAGGCGGCCGTTGAGGTGGCGCCACATTTCCGGTCTCTGGTTGCGCGGATCCCAGCGATGACCGGGTGAGCGGAAGGAGAAAACGCGCTCCTTGGCGCGGCTTGCCTCTTCGTCGCGGCGCGCACCTCCGAACGCCGCGTCGAAGCCGTGCTTGTCGAGCGCCTGTTTCAGCGCTGCCGTCTTCAGGACATCGGTATAGAGCGATGGAGCATGAGTGAAAGGCGTGATGCCGCGATCTGCTCCATCTCCGTTTGTGTGGACGATGAGGTCGAGGCCGAGTTCCCTGGCCGTGCGATCGCGGAAGGCGATCATGTCGCGGAACTTCCAGGTCGTGTCGACGTGCAGAAGCGGGAACGGCAGGCGACCTGGGAAAAATGCCTTGCGCGCCAGATGCAGGAGGACGGTGGAGTCTTTTCCGATCGAATAGAGCAGGACCGGCTTGCGGAACTGTGCTGCTGCTTCGCGGAAAATGTGGATGCTTTCCGCTTCGAGCAGATCGAGATGATCTAAGGGCCGAGTCATCGTCTGGGTTTCCTTCGCGTCTTTCTTGGTCAGCGGCACAAGCGTGCGCCGGTCACGAGGCTTTCCTCGTGACCGGGTTCGGTGCTCACTCACTGTCTTGTTTGTGATTACGCAGACTGGCGGGCCGCGTGGCGCGCTGGGCTATGCAGGCCGCATTCCTTGGTTTCTGGGTTCTCCCACCACCAGCGGCCGGCGCGGATGTCCTCTTCGGGCGCGATGGCGCGCGTGCAGGGCTGGCAGCCGATTGATGGGAAGCCGCGGGCGTGCAGCGCATTCACGGGCACGTTGTTGGCTGCGATATAGGCATCCAGACGTTCGAGCGACCAGTCCGCGAGCGGGTTGATCTTGATGAGATTGAAGCTCGTGTCGAATTCCGCGAAGGGCACAGCTGTGCGGACACTGGACTGCTCGCGGCGTAGCCCGGTGATCCAGCCCACGGCGCCAGCCAGGGCACGCTTCAGCGGCAACACCTTGCGCACGTTGCAGCATGCCTTGCGCGCCTCGATCGAGTTGCGGAAACCGTTGATGCCGTCACGGCGTACGAGCTGCTCGACATCGCTTGCTTCTGGTGCGACCAGACGAATTTTCAAGCCGTAGCGGAACTCGCTGTCGGCGATCGTGTCGAGGGTTTCGGGAAAATGGCGGCCGGTATCGAGCGTGAAGACGTCGACATCAACGCCTGTCGTCGCGATCGCGTCGAGCACTGCCTGGTCTTCCAGACCAAGACTGGTCGAGAACGTGATGCGCCCGGGGATGGCCGCGCGTATCAGGCGCAGGCGTTCGTTCAGGTCCTGGGTGGCGGCAAGAGCGGTGTCGATCCCGGCGACAAGATCGCGGGCGTTCGTGGTTGTCTCAATGGGTACAATCTGGGTCATGTCATCTCTCCGAGTGACGCTGAATGTCTGTGCTGCTTGTTGGTTTCTCGCCTGAGCGCTCAGGCGGTCCGCATTCGGCGCTGCAGAGTGGGGCGCATGGGCGCCGCGGCATGCACGGCAGGCTGGTAAGCCGTGGCGAGTTCTGTCAGTTGATGGCCGAGCAGGATGCGGCGCGTCGGGGCGTGCGCAATCTCGAAACTATCGAAACCGCAACGCTCTAGCAGCGGGATCTGGTCGATGAGCACGTCGCCGGTGGCGCGAAGTTCGCCTTGGTAGTTGTGGGTTTCGCGCAGCAGCCGGGCGATCGAATAGGCCCTGCCATCGGTGAACTTGGCAAAGTGAATCACGATGAGGTCCAGATGGGCGAGCGCCGCCAGTTCGATGCCACTCGCCTCATCGGCGGTCAGGCTCACTCCAAGGCGCCAATGCGATGGATGAGCGGCTGCAGAGGTCTGCTGCCAGCGGCTCCAGCTTAAGACTGTGCGGTCGCCGATGGTCTCGTCGTCGGCGATGCGTGACCAGTCATCCGCAACGGGGCGGCGGTTCTTGAACAATGTCATGGCAGCGCTGCCTCCTGCGTCAACTGGCGATCAGTTTTGTGCGGCAACCGGGCGATTGCCCCTTGCGCGTAGAGCGCGTGCTTGAACGGAGCGATGCCAACGCGGCGATAAAGAGTGAGGAAGGTTTCATCGCTGCCGTGGCGAAGCGCCAGATAGGTTTCGATGATGCGTTCGATGGCATCGGGCAGGTCTTCGGCGGCGAAACTGGGGCCAACGATCTCGCCGATTTGTGCGTCATTGCCGGGCGAGCCGCCCAGCGTGATTTGGTAGTGCTCGGTGCCCTTCTTGTCGACGCCGAGGATACCGATGTTGCCGGCGTGGTGATGGCCGCATGCGTTGATGCAACCGGAGATGTTGAGACGGAGAGTGCCAATGGCCTGGGCCCTGCCGGTGTCGGCAAAGCGGCGGGCGATCTCCTGCGCGATGGGTATCGAGCGCGCATTGGCGAGGTTGCAGTAATCGAGGCCCGGGCAGGCGATGAGATCCGTAATCAGTCCCGCGTTGGCGGCATGCAGGCCTGCTGCCACCAGTGCATCGTAGACGTTGGGAAGATCGGCCACGGCAACATGAGGCAGGACAAGGTTTTGTGTGTAAGTCACGCGGACTTCATCATGGCCGTAGCGCTCGGCCAGTGCGGCGACCGCGTCCATCTGCTCGGCCGTTGCATCGCCCGGAATGAGGCCTGGCTCCTTCAAGGCAATCGTGAGGATGCGGTAGCCCGGCTCACGGTGGGGCGTGGTGTTGTTGCGCCAGAAGCTGTCGAATGCAGGATCGGCGCGGCGGCGTCTTGCAACCTCGGTGCTCGTTGCCGCACGGACTGGCAGGGAGGGCAGCGTGAACGCTTCGGTAATGCGCTGGAGTTCGGCTTCCGGCAGGTCGATTGCGTCATGATCGATGCGTTGCCATTCGGCCTCGACCTGACGACGGAATTCATCGATGCCCAACGCATTGACAAGCACCTTGATGCGAGCCTTGTAGAGGTTGTCGCGCCGGCCATTGAGATTGTAGACCCGCATGACCGCTTCCAGATACGACAGCAGATGCTGGCGCGGCAGGAAGCTGCGCAGCTCCTGGGCGACGTAGGGCGTGCGGCCCTGTCCGCCGCCGACGAGGATCGCAAAGCCGGCGCTGCCATCGCGGTGCCTCACGATGCGGATGCCGATGTCGTGGAAGAGGACCGCGGCGCGATCCTCCAAGGCTCCGGAGATGGCGATCTTGAACTTGCGCGGCAGGAACAGGAACTCGGGGTGCGCGCTCGACCATTGGCGCAGAACCTCGCCCCAGATGCGGGGATCCTCGATTTCGTCCGCAGCAACGCCCGCGTAGGGGTCGGCGGTCACATTCCTGATGCAGTTGCCGCTTGTCTGGATCGCGTGCATGCCGGCGTCGGCCAGCGCATCGATGATGTCGGGCGCGTCGGCCAATCTCGTCCAGTTGAACTGGATGTTCTGGCGCGTCGTGAAGTGGCCGAAGCCGCGGTCGTAGCGTCGGGCAATGGCGGCAAGCGCGCGCAACTGATTGGCCGACAGGACGCCGTAAGGAATGGCGACGCGCAGCATGTAGGAATGCAGCTGAAGATAAAGTCCATTCTGAAGCCGGAGTGGGCGGAACTGCTCCTCGCTCAGGTCACCAACGAGCCGGCGTGTCACCTGATCGCGGAACTGAGCGGCGCGAGAGCGGACGAAGGCGTCGTCGTAGCTATCGTATCGATACATCGGTGCCTCCTTCGCTCAAACGGTCGGCCGGTGTTGGGCGCGGATTTTCTCGCGCACGGACAACGGCACGGGACGTCCTGCCTCGAGTCGGACGTCGACGAGGTAGGGGCTGATGATGTGGTTTGCCGCGACGGCGCGGGCGGCGATCTGCTCGATGCGGCGGTTCGATGCCTCGTCGGCCGATGGCTCGGCGGCCGCGATGTCGCGGACCCATGTTCCGTTGGGAGCGAGGTATACGACCTCGCCTGAGGTCAGGCGGTTGGCGGTGATGATTGATGCCATGGCTATCATCCAATCGTTGTGTGCTTGTCGGCTGCGTAGCTGTCGGCGGCGATTTCCAGCTCCAGACCGTCGAGGTCGCGGTTCATTTCGATCTGGCAGGCAAGCCGCGAGCTATCGCAGGCGCCTGGGATCTCATCGAGCCGCGCCAGCTCCTCGTCGGAGGCTTCGGGAATTTGGTCCTGCCAATGGTGGGGAATGCGGATGTGACAGGTGGCGCAAACGCCTGCCCCGCCGCACTCCGCCTTCACGGGCAGTTCGTGGGCGCGCAACAGTTCGACGAGGCGCAGGCCCTCGATAGCGTCGACTGTCAGAGCGTCTCCGCCGGGTAGGCGAACCGTCAGCTTGAGCATCTGATGTGGCTCAGCGGCTGCGGCAGCTGCTCCTCCTGTCGAGTGCGGGGCGCTTGCGGATCGTAAAACGGGTACGTGTGCAGTCATGGTTTCGCCTCTTGAATGGAAGCGAACCTAATGGAAAAATGTTCTTATAAAAAGGCGTCAATGTAATATAAGTAGAATAATCTACCTAATAGATCAAAAACGAGAAATGAAATACCAATTCTTTGTCAGCGCCAGAGCGCCGCGATTGTCAGGTCATGAAGTCGTGGCGGCTCATGCTTATTCGCGAAATCTGATGTGGGCTGGCTATGGCCAAAATCTCTCTGTGTGACGTATTGCCGAGTCCCTGGGTCAACATTAGATCTTGAAGAAGATCGCGCGCTCTGGCATCGAGACTTGGAATCTCGGCTCACGCCCGGCGGATTAAGCGCAATCCATTACGGGAACTGCAATCGACGCCAGATGCTGTGCGTTGCGGCGCTCGGTCCGGAGGGAATCGAGCGTGCGGCGCATTGCCGGCGGTTCAAGCCCAGGAGAGGCAAATGGCTGTTACCAAGACTCAGGTTCTCGATGCCTTGCAGCGGGTCAAGGGGCCGGACCTTGAGGGAAATATCGTCGATCTCGGTCTGGTCTCAGAGATTCTCGTCAAAGATGGGCGGGTCTATTTCTCGATCACGGTTCCGGCCGACAAGGCCACGGAACTGGAGCCCTTGCGGAAGGCCGCCCAGAAAGTCGTCGAAGAGATCGACGGCGTCAGCGGGGCCACTGCGGTGCTGACCGCAGAAGCGCCGCGCGGCACAGCCGGACGCGCTAACGGTTCTGGACCTGCCGAGCATTCCCGCGTCAGCGAAGCGCGGGCGCGCGGTGCGGCTGGCGATGGAGCGCCGCGGCCGAAGGCGAACGCGGGCGTGCGGGGCGTGAAGCACTTGGTTGCCGTTGCGTCGGGCAAGGGCGGTGTCGGCAAATCGACGACGGCTGTCAATCTCGCGCTGGGCTTCATTGCCAACGGGCTCAAGGCTGGCGTGCTCGATGCCGATATCTATGGTCCGTCGCAGCCACGTCTGCTGGGCCTGTCCGGCCAGCCGGAACAGATTCCCAACACCAATACACTCAAGCCGATGCAGGCCTATGGCTTGAAGGCGATGTCGATGGGCTTCCTGATCGACGAAGGCACGCCGGTCGTCTGGCGTGGTCCGATGCTGGTCTCGGCATTGAACCAGATGCTACGCGATGTTGCCTGGGGCATGGATGGCGATCTCGACGTCCTGGTCATCGACATGCCTCCCGGCACGGGTGACGTACAGCTGTCAATGGCGCAACAGGTGCCGCTGGCGGGTGCTGTCATCGTCTCGACGCCGCAGGACCTGGCGCTCATCGATGCGCGCAAGGGCCTCAACATGTTCCGCAAGGTGGACGTGCCGGTTCTCGGCATCATCGAGAACATGAGCTACTTCATCTGCACGAAATGCGGCGAGCGCCACGAGATCTTCGGCCATGGCGGCGCCAAGGCCGAAGCGGAGAAGCTCGGCGTACCCTACCTCGGCGGCATACCGCTCGACATCAACATCCGCGCCCGTTCCGACGCTGGCCAGCCAATCACGGCGGTGGAACCGCAATCGGTACATGCGCAGACGTTCCGTGAGCTTGCGGCGAAGGTGTGGAGTGAGGTCGAGTCTGCAAAGGGACAACGCACGACGGCGCCGAAGCTTGAGCTTTCGCCCGACAAGTGCTCGCTGCACGTCGGTTTTGGTGACGGCCGCAGCTATGACCTGACCGCGGAAATGCTGCGCGTCATGAGTCCGTCCGCCGAGGTGCAGGGCCATTCTCCCGATCAGCGCATTACGGTCGCGGGAAAGCGCAACGTCAAGATTTCCGGTATCGAGCCGGTCGGCAACTATGCCGCCAAGATCGTGTTTGACGACGGTCACTCCACCGGTCTTTATGCCTGGACCTATCTTGATGCGCTGGGCCGTGAGAAGAGCAAGCGCTGGGCAGACTATGAGGCGGAGCTCACCAAGAAGGGTCTCAGCCGAGGATAGCCGAGGGGCGCACATGGGCGGTCCGCACGAGATCACGACGGTTGAAGAGCTGGAAGCGATCTACGGCGCGCCGCGCCCGCAATCCTTAATCAAGGAAGTCGGAACCCTCACCCGCGAATACCGGACGTGGATCGAAGCGGCGCCGTTTGCGGTGCTGGCAAGTGTCGGCGATGGCGGTCTTGACTGCACGCCACGCGGAGATGCCGGCAGGATCGTCGAGGTTCTCGACGACCGAACGCTGCTGCTCGCAGACCGGCCGGGCAACAACCGCATCGATACCTTGCGCAATCTCGTGCAAGACCCGCGCGTGGCGCTGCTCTTCCTCATTCCGGGACGCGAAGAGACGATGCGGGTCAATGGCCGTGCCGTCATTTCCCGCGATCCTTGTTTGCTGGCGCGCTGCAACATGGCGGGGAAATTGCCGCGCACGGTTCTCGTCATCACCGTTGAGAGCGTCTATTTCCAGTGCGCGCGTGCGGTCAAGCGATCGCGTCTATGGGAAAGTCCGGCGGATGGCCAGACGCCGCCGCTTCCAAGTATCGGCGACATGCTCCAATCCATATCCGAGGGTGGGGTGGATAGCGCAACCTATGACGCAGAGCTGCAGGAACGCCTGAATACCACCCTGTATTGATTGATGGGCTGCCGCTGATGGCGGCTGTCTGCCAGGATGTCAGGGCGATGACACACCGCCCCTGCCAGGACCTTGCAACTCGACGTTCGTATGTGGTCCGATAATGACATTGAGCAATTGTCAGCGCGCAATTTCTGCGTACTCAATATGCTGTCGTGCCAATTCGAACATGCAGGGTCCCATGACGAAAAAGAAGACATCGCCGCCGGCAAAATCCAATACCGCAGCCAAGCCTGCGTCATTCAAAGCGTCGGGAGCGGCTCCCGTCGCCGAAGGCCGGGATTGGATAGATGCCGAGCTGGAGGATGCCTTCGACGAGGAGCTTGAGCTGGAGATCGACGATCACCGCGCTCCGTTCAATGTCAAAGAGCTTGCCGCGAAACGCAAGAAGTCGGAGATCGACCGCAAGGTCTATTTCCGCGAGCTGTTTCGTCTGCAAACCGAATTGATAAAACTGCAGGACTGGGTGCAGCATACCGGCTACCGCCTGGTTGTCGTTTTCGAGGGGCGCGATGCGGCAGGCAAGGGCGGCGTCATCAAACGCATCACGCAGCGGCTCAATCCCCGGGTGTGCCGAGTCGTGGCGCTTCCCGCCCCTACAGATCGCGAGAAAAAACAGTGGTACTTCCAGCGCTACGTGCCGCACCTGCCGGCGGCTGGCGAAATGGTGCTGTTCGACCGGTCCTGGTACAACCGCGCGGGCGTTGAGCGGGTGATGGGTTTTGCTGCTCCCGATCAGGTGGAAGAGTTCTTCAATGACGTGCCGGAGTTCGAGCGAATGCTCGCGCGTTCAGGCACCAAGCTCATCAAGTACTGGTTCTCGATTACCGACGAGGAGCAGCAACTGCGCTTCATGATGCGCATTCATGACCCGATGAAACAGTGGAAGCTGTCACCCATGGATCTGCAAAGCCGGGTGCGCTGGGAGCAGTACACCAAGGCGAAGGAGGAGATGCTTGAGCGCACGAATATTGCCGAGGCGCCCTGGTATATCGTCGAAGGCAACGACAAGAAGCGGGCGCGGCTCAATTGCATCAATCACCTTTTGAGCCAAGTGCCATACGACGAAATTCCGCACGATGCGATCGATCTGCCAGACCGGGTGTTCAATCCCAAGTACGAGCGCAAAGTTCTGCCACCGAATCTCTACGTCAAGAAGGTTTACTGAGACGCGCCAAGCAGACGTCCAGCGCCTGGCGCCAGTCCCGCAGATCGATTCCCCATGTTTCGCTGAAACGGCTGGTGTCGAGCGCTGCGTTGCGCAGTCGCGGTGCACGCGTTGGGTAGTCGGCGGTGGTGATAGGGGCAAGTGCAGCAAGGGCGCTGGGCGCGTTGGCCGCCTTGCAGATCTCTTGCGCGAAGTCGTGCCAGCTCACGGCCTCGCCTCCGTTTGCAATATGGTAGGTGCCCCATAGCCTGTCGTCGCCATCGATTTGTGCCTGGTGCGCGCGGACCGCGACATCGATGATCGCGGAAGCGAGATCGGGCGCATAGGTGGGGCTGCCGATCTGGTCGGTGACGACGCGGATGGGATTGCCTGCTCGGGCGTTCGACAGGATCGTCTTGACGAAATTGCTGCCGAAGGGGCTGAACAGCCAACTCGTCCGCAAGATGACATGGCGAGGATTTACGTCTCGCACGGCGGCTTCGCCCTGCAGTTTCGAAACGCCGTAGTGATTGGCCGGCGCGGTCTGGTCGTCTTCCACATAGGGACTGGTTTTGGCGCCATCGAAGACGTTGACTGTCGAAAGGTGGATGATCGGCACGCGGCGTTCAGCTGCAGCCATCGCCAGCAGGCGGGCGCCGTCGCGGTTCATGGCGAGCGCGCGCAGCGGATCGTTTTCAGCTTCGTCGACCGCCGTATAACCCGCGGTATTGATGATGATGTCTGGGCGATTTTCGCTCAACGCGCGTTCGATCGTGCGGACTTCGCATATGTCGAGCGCGGGCCGGCCCAATGCGCAGGCCGAAACCTCTTTTCGCGCCGGCGCAATCTCCACGAAAGCGCGGGCGATCTGGCCCTGCCATCCGGCAATCAAAAGGCGCATACCACCGTTCCATGATGCCCGAACCTAACCGGTGCATGTGAAAACTATGGGTCAATCCGCCCGCCATTCCAAGTCTGTTGTCTTCGATTCCCGGCTGGTGACTATCGACAGCTGGAACAGGTGTTTTTTCGCGCTGGCATTACCGGAGGCTGTTCCCCCGGTTACTGCAAATGGTGTTCGATTTCGGCACTTGATGAGACTAGCCGCAGGCAATCGGGTCTGCGACACGCGCTCATCTGGTGGATACGTGCTCATCCAATGCGAATGCCGATCTTGCCAGGGCGCGAACCTTCATGGAGCTCGTGCATGTTGAAAGTTGGAGCAGCGCAGGTCGTGGGCCTGGCTCTCGTTACCACCGTTGCCTTCGGTCTACCCGCTTCTGCAGAAAAATGGCCTGGCACCTCGCCCGTGGTTGGCGGCGCCATTGCCGCCAAGGCCGTTGGAAAGGTTTGTCCTGGCGTGCTTCAGCCTGATGACATGACGGTGCTGCAGACCTACATCGACCGCTATCTGGATACGATCGGCGAGCGGGATCCAGGCACTCGCGAGCACTTTTCGACGAAGCTGCTGCCCGAGATGGAGAAGTCCTACACCGAGCAGCACGCGAAGCCGGGCGGGTGCGGCACGGGAGCAGTCGAACTGGCGCAGGACATGGTACAGCGGGTGCGTGCGGCGGCAGGCGATACTGCCTATTGGGACAGGGTTCGCAATCCGCGCGTTGGCGCCATTGACGCAGTATACGCCAAGGCTGTCGGCCAAGCGTGTGCCGGTGCGCTGACCGGGCCGGAGGTCGAAAGGCTCGACGCTTTCGTCGCGCGCGAAATGGGGGAGTTCGCCAAGACATCGAGCGAGGCTGATACGTCGGCAACCTGGGCCTACCTGCGCGACAGCGAGAAGAAATTTGCCGACGAATTGCACAGCCGGCAACAGTGCACAGAGATGGTGCGAAAGGACGCCCGGGACATTGTTGGCAAGGTCACTGCCCTCGCCCCGGCAAAGTGACCTGTTGCGGCGTTTTGCCAAAGCTGGATGGGCGCCCCTCGCCGCCCAACGCTCGGGTTGTTAATATCCCGGTCGCGGCGTGTACACCATGACCGCGGCCGGCCACCGGCAACTGTTGAACAAGACAGGGCAATCGGCTAGTCCGGTTGCTCCATCCCATGCGTGGCCGGCCCAGTTCGTCCGCGTATCAGGGCACAATCTTCCGTCCGTGTTGCGAGGAGCTTTAGCATTGGACAACGTACTCATCATCGGCGCCGGTGCCGCCGGCTCTGTTGTCGCCAAGAAGTGCGCGATGAACCGCGATGTCTTCAAGAAGATCCATCTGGCCTCGCGACGGCTGGAGAGCTGCAAGAAGGTACAGAAGGAGGCGGTGTCGAAGATCGACATCTCTCAGGTCGATGCCGACGATGTGGATGCGACGGTCAAGCTGATCGAGAAGGTCAAGCCGGACCTCGTCATCAACATGGCGCTGCCCTACCAGGATTTGCCGATCATGGATGCGTGCCTGAAGGCTGGCGTGCACTACATGGATACGGCCAACTACGAGCCGCGCGACGAGGCCAAGTTCACCTACAAATGGCAGTGGCCCTACAACAAGCCCTACAAGCAGGCGGGGCTTATGGCGGTGCTCGGCTGTGGCTTCGATCCGGGCGTTACCAACGTCTTCTGCGCCTACGCGCAGAACAACCTTTATGACGAGATCCACACCATCGACATCATCGACTGCAACGCGGGCGATCATGGCAAGGCGTTTGCGACCAACTTCAATCCGGAGATCAACCTGCGCGAGGTGACGCAGCGGGGCAAATACTGGAAGGAAGGAAAGTGGATCGAAATCGACGCACTTTCGATTTCGACGATGATCGACTACCCGAAGGTCGGCCCGGTCAAGTCCTACCTCATCTATCACGAGGAGGAGGAGAGCCTCGTCAAGAACATCAAGGGTCTGAAGCAGATCCGCTTCTGGATGACGTTCTCAGACAACTACATCAAGCACCTGGATGTTCTATCCAACGTCGGCATGACTCGTATCGATCCGGTCAAGTATAAGGGCTGCGACGTTATTCCGATGGAATTTCTGAAGCACCTGCTGCCAGCTCCCAGTTCGCTTGCGGAAGGCTACACCGGCAAGACTTCGATCGGCTGCGTCTTCACCGGCGTCAAGAACGGCAAGAAGAAGAAGCACATCATCTGGAACGTCTGCGACCATGCGGAGACCTTCAAAGAGGTCGGTGCGCAGGCCGTTTCCTATACGACGGGCGTTCCTCCGGTAGTTGGCGCGATGATGATGTTCAAGGGGATCTGGAAGGGCAAAGGCGTCTACAACGTGGAGCAGCTGCCGCCTGAACCTTTCCTCGATGAGCTGGCGAAGCAGGGTCTTCCCTGGCACGTCAAGGAGATCAAGAAGAGCGACCAGGAAGACCTGTTCAAGGTCAAGACGTGAGGTCGCTCCGAGGTTGGTCCGCCGTTGACCTTCATCGAATGGAATTCGGAATTGCGGTCGAAGGAGCGGCTTTTCCTGATACCGTACCGATGGCATAAGCTGCTGGCATGACTCAACGATCTTCCATACTTGCAGTGGCTATTGCCGGCCTCGTGACGACGCAACTGGGGGCGTGTTCTCCAGTTGGCTCGAAGGGCGGTGTGGCGGACCCCAGTGCAAGCTCTCCCGCTTCGGTTTCGAACGAGCCGGGTGAGCATGCGGGTGCTGAGGGCAGCGGCTATTCGGGTGGGGGCACCTACCGGCCGCCCTCATCTATTCCGGGAGTTCGGTCGCAGTCGATGGTGCCCGGCCGGCCGGGCCGGGTTTTCATCTTCGCCGGGGTTGATGAAAAATGCGCGAGGCTGCCCGCACCCGAAGTGGCGGTGAACAGGGCGCCGGCAAAAGGCGAGATCACGTTCAAGCCGGATCAGGAAACGAAGTTGGCGGCTTCGGTTGGCGGCAGCTGCATCGGCGCCAAGGCAGTCGGCACGGGCGTTTACTATACGGCGCGTGTCGGGGCTTCGGGCGCGGACAGCTTCTCGGTGACGGCCAGGCTTTCCAGCGGTGAGACGATGACACGGGACTTCACCGTCGAGATCGCGAAATAAGCTGCCGGTACTCTTCATGCTCGTGCATCTTTTCGCGCCCAGCCACGCAACTTGGGCTAAAGATGCACGCGCGCCGCGCTTGAGCGCTACGATCTGGAGCCGGATATGACCGCACCGACGCCGCACAATCCGACACATCGCCATCCCTTGCCGCCGAAGCTGCCTGCAGACATTGAAACGCCGGCCTACGTGCTCGACGTGGAGTTGCTGAAGCGAAATCTAGCCACGGCGGCGCGGATCAAGAAGGAAGCCGGGGTCAAGATTCTTCTCGCCACGAAGGCGTGGGCGATGCCTGCCGCGTTCCCGCTGATGCGCGATGTCATCGATGGGACGACGGCCAGCGGGCTTTACGAGGCGCTACTGGGCCGCGAGGAGTTCGGCAAGGAGGTGCATGTCTATGCACCTGCCTATACGGCCGAGGAGGTGGATGAGCTGACCTATGTCGCCGACCACATCTATTTCAACACGCCCTCACAGATCGCGCGCTTTCTGGGGGTGGTGAAGGAGGCGGGCAAGCAAATAGGCATCCGCATCAATCCCGGGTTCTCGATGGCGACGCTGGGTGGCGACCTCTACAACCCCTGTGCGCCCGGCTCGCGTTTCGGCACGCCGGCGGATCAGCTCGATCAGGTGCCGTGGGACGACATCCACACGCTGCACGCGCATGCCTTGTGCGAGGCGACGCACGAGGGCTCGGCGGGGCTTATTGCGCATGTGGGCAAGACATTCGGGGCATATTTGCGCAAGGTGAGTGCCGTCAACTTCGGCGGCGGGCATTTCGTCAACAAGCCCGGTTATGACATTGCAAAGCTGATCGCGTCGCTCAAAGCCTTTCGCGCGGAATATCCGCACCTGGAGGTGATCCTGGAGCCGGGGGCAGGGCTTGTTGTCGATACCGGCTATCTGGTTTCCACCGTGCTCGACACGATGAGGAACGGTTCAGACATAGCCATTCTCGACACGTCGGCTTCAACGCACATGCCGGACGTACTGGAGGTGCCATATCGGCCGGAGATCATCGGCGCGGGTGAGGCCGGCGAGAAGGCACATACCTATATCCTCGGCGGCAAGACGTGCATGACCGGCGACGTGATCGGCAGCTATTCCTTCGATCAGCCGCTGAAGCCCGGCGACCGGCTCGTCTTCACCGACATGATGCAGTACTCGTTCGTGAAGAACACGACGTTCAATGGTACGCCGCTACCCGATCTCGCCATGCTGGATGAGGACGGCACCTACCGGGTGCTGAAGCGCTATGGCTACCAGGAGTTCCGGGAGAGATTGGGGTGAGGTTCGCGAAGCCTTTTTTGCTCACGAGCAGGCATGAAAACTCACGCCACCCGGTTGCCCGGATGGCGTGATTGATCTGTTGGGATCGTTTGGCCCTGTAGGCCTACTCAAGCCGCGCGCTTGATGCGGCGCTGGGCAACCTTGCCCTCTGCCACTTCCGCCTGCACGGCTGCGGGCCTTGCCTTCACGGCAGTGCGGCGTTCGTCGTTGGCGCGTCGGCAGACCGTCGTTTCCACCGCGGTGGGGGAGAACGCCTGCTCGATAGCCTTCACCAGACGCTCGCGGCGCGCACCGTTGCGGGCCATGAACATCAGATCGACCGCAGCAAAGTCCCGATCGGGCCAGGTGCGAATGCTCGCATGGCCTGTATCAAAGACCACTACGCCTGAGATGCCGCCGTCGCCGGCGAAGCGATGCAAGTGACAGTGCAGAACGGTCGCACCGGCCACCTCGACACAACGCTTCAGCGTACGCTCGACATGCTTGATGTCGTCGAGACGCTCAGCGCCGAACAAGTCGACTATGAGGTGAGTACCGGCGAACTTCACACTTTCACGTTCACTGAGGATCTGTTCCCTCTCCTCGGACGCAAATGCGTGAACCGTTACGTAATGATCTTCCTTTTGGGCGGTGCTTGAACGAGTCAAGTCCATCCCCAATTGGAAGAGGGCGTCATCAAAGGCCATGTGACCCTCCCCAACCAGCAGATAGATGTGACCGCGCTCCTTACCTTTGGGG
>JAGRKV010000070.1 GCA_020442165.1 Hyphomicrobiaceae bacterium
CGACCTGGTGATTATGGCGGGGTGGCTGCACCCGATCCCATTCCGAACTCGGCCGTGAAACGCCCCAGCGCCGATGGTACTTCGTCTCAAGACGCGGGAGAGTAGGTCGTTGCCAGGTCTGCCGAGCCGTGTGAGTTCATGGAAAGAAAGATGCAGCGCGCAAGCTACGCGCAGCGCTTCGAGGAAGTCATAGAAGCTCTACACGAATTGGGTATTCCACTTTGGGAACCTCAAACGCCGCCTGGGCCTTCGCCCCGGCGGCGTTTTTGCATTTTGGTGCCCGCGCCGGTGGGTGCATTCGGCCTCGAATTCCGGAGGGCAGGTAGGATCCGGGCCATCTGCTGTATGCGCCTCGGACCCCGTACCGATGCAACAGACATCTCGACAGCAATCTGCTAGAGCAATTTCCGACGATGTAGTCTGCGGGCTCGTCAAACAAGGATGCGATAGGGCGAATCTCGCGCGCCAGAGCTTTAGGGCATCATCTCGGAGTGGAGTGCGCTCGCTCGCAACGGGCGACGTTCTAATGCCTGAGGGACTGAGAAAGAGCCAAACGATCCATTTCGGCGGCTTTTCGCGGATGAACCAGGCCCAGCATGGATGCCATCGACGGCGTGGGTACGACAAGGACACCATGGACTTCATAGCGAGCCAGTTTGCACTGATCGGGGCCAAAGCGGCCCAGTGGTGGAACGGCATGTCGTCGCTCGACAAGATCTGGCTCGGCATTGGCATGTTCGGCCAGCTGATGTTCACGGGCCGCTGGTTTGTGCAGTGGATCGCAACCGAGCGGGCGCGGCGATCGATCGTGCCGGCAACATTCTGGTATTTCAGTTTCGTTGGCGGGCTGCTGGTTCTTGCCTACGGTTTCTACCGTGCCGATCCCGTCATCATCATTGGACAGTTCGGCGTCTTCATCTATGCCCGCAACATTTATTTCCTGCTGACGGCAAAGACAGAGACCGTTTCGGATCAGGCTGCCAATCCGCCGAATATTGCTGCCGAATAGCTTTCGATACAGTCGGGATAAGAACGCGGGTCATGACCGCGCATGGCATTGCGCCAACGCGCGAGTGCGCGGGGCGATTCTATGCAATTCAACCACATTGATCCTCGACAGATCTGCGGTGATGCTGAATTGACCGAGACACGCGGCGTAACGTACTCGCACCAGCTCTCGTAGAAAACGTGCAACCCGGTCGGGTGCGTCATGCCCTTTGCTTCCGTGCTGCTCAGGCAACTTGGCTTAGGCGACTTGGGCCTGTGTGGCGGTTGCAAGTCTTGCGGCTGCGTCACGGCTTCATTGGCATCGAGATTTGTCGTGCTCCGAGGTGTCCTAGAACCGGTTCAGATTCGGCGGTCTCGCTTCTGTCCGTGGTGGCCTGCACCAAGTCCTTGTCTGAGAGCCTGATCCACGCCCGAAATAGGAACTGAGCCGTTTCTATCGCGGACGGTCATGCTCTCGTTTCGTATTCTCTGGGAGAAGCCTGATGATACATTTCGCCTCGCGCCGCACTGGCGACTCGTCGCTCCGCGTCGCGTCCCTGCTATCGTCAATGTCGGCCTTTTTGCTTGTGGTGTTCGCCGGGATCGGCGTGGCCCGAGCCGAGAGCGATCTTGTCGTCAAGACGAGTCGGATGAGCGTGAAAGCGACGATCGACGCACTAGCTGACGACTTGACCAAGAAGGGCATCAGCGTGCTGGCACGGATCGATCATGCCGCCGGCGCGAAAGCGGCGGGTATGTCGCTGCCGCCGACCGAGCTCATCATATTCGGCAATCCCAAGCTCGGTACGCCACTGATGCAGTCCAATCGGCTCATCGGGCTCGACCTGCCGATGAAAGTGCTGGCGTACGAGGATGCGGATGGCAGTGTGAAGATTGCCTACACGGCACCGGCTGCATTGGCGAAGCGGTTCGGCGTCGGCGACAAGGCTGAGATCGTGGTGACGATGAGCAAGGCGCTCGACAAGCTGACTAGCGCCCTCGAAAAGCCTGCCACGAGCCCTTGAGGCGTGCGCGAGTGACGTTCGGGTGCGCGGGGAGTGGGATGTGAGGCGTGCTGGATCGGCGGTCGCGGCGCCACCTATTTCGCCCATTTGCGGCTGCTTATGAGGACATTCTCAGATCTCGACAAGAAGCTTGTCGTAAGCACTTCACAGACGGTCGAAACGTGCTATAAGCCCGTTCGTTGCGGCCGCCCTCGTGGGCGGCCGTCGATTTCGGGGAGCCATTCCCCGATTGATGACACTGCCGGATTGCCGTGCCTTTGTCGCGGTCTTATCGGACCGGCAGTGCTGGTGACGCGGGGTGGAGCAGCCCGGTAGCTCGTCAGGCTCATAACCTGAAGGTCGCAGGTTCAAATCCTGCCCCCGCAACCATCGATACAGCCACCCCTGTTCCGGGGGTGTTCTCAACCAGAAGC
>JAGRKV010000071.1 GCA_020442165.1 Hyphomicrobiaceae bacterium
GAATTTGCTGCTGAGCCAGGTATCGCCGACCAAGGCGAGAACCGAGAGCACGCCGATTGCCCTGAAGTGCGGCTGCAAGCCGGCCGGAATGTGCATGTTAGCCCTTCCTGATCTTGCTGAGCTTCTCTTCGACGTTCATGGCGATGGAGATCCTGCGAAATGCAGCGTGCACCCTGATGTCTTCCTCGTTGGTCAACTCGCCGTAGCGCTGGGCATCAAGAAGCAACTTCGCCGCTGCTCTCAAGATGGCGCGGCCGCCGATGTTCACTTGGCCAGATCAAACTTGAGGCGAACGCCAACCCTGAACGTGTCGCTGTGCGGGTCGAGGCTGGTCATGCCGTCGATGTTCTTGCGGTCGAGCTCGGTGCGGCTCCACTCGACGAACATGCTGAGGTTTTGCACAGCCACGTCGAACTCGAGCCCGGCGCCGTAGACGATGCCGGTCGGATCGATGTTGAGCCCTGGATAGGACAACTCGGTGCCGGCAATGCCGAACAGGCCATAGACCAGCGTGCCAGGATTGATTTTGATGCCGCCGCGCAGGGCGAGCATCCATTGGGCGTCGGCACCGATGTTGCCATCGCCGATGCGGGTGTTGAGATCCATCAGCTCGTAGCGGGCAAGAGCGCCAATCACGACCCTGTCGAGGGAAACATCACAGCCAATACCGACGCCGCCTTGCAGGCCATCGACGCTCACTGTCGCCCTGCCGGCGAAGCTGCTGTCATCGAGCTCGGTCGCGGTAATCGTCTTGCCGGCGCTGACCTCACCGAAACACGTCACGCCAGCGCTCGCTGGCGCAGCAGATAGGGCAACCGCCACAGCGGCAGCAGAGATGGTGCGCATCATGTGCGGCTCTCCTAGTGGACGGTCTCTAGATCCAGTTCAACGTCGTCTGATTCGGCCATGGCGGCGGCCAGCATCTCGGCCGCAATCAGGAGCGCAGCCCTGGGGTCGATGTCGTATTCCGAGAAACGGTCGGCGAGCGCGCCGATGAGATCGGGCACGTCTGCGGACTCTAAGTCCATTCTATCGTCGTTCCGGATGATAAGCCGGCAAGATTGGGTCCTTAACCTTTGTAAGGCCACGCCTCTTCTTCTCGGCGACGGCCGCCTTTTCTAAAATTCGCGCAGCAGACCGCCTTTTCTCTGCTGATTCTGCCTTGTTGCAGACTGACTCAAGCGCACGAATCTGGTCGTTCAAGTCTCTCAATTGACGTTCAATTGATGCC
Source organism: Hyphomicrobiaceae bacterium (assembly GCA_020442165.1). GTDB lineage: Bacteria > Pseudomonadota > Alphaproteobacteria > Rhizobiales > Hyphomicrobiaceae > JAEUMD01. The sequence continues at coordinate 1,232 of JAGRKV010000071.1, forward strand.
TTGCGCTCAAGCATCTCGTTAAGTTGGGCCCGCATCTCTCCAGCTAGCGGCTTCGCCTTGTTCCGAGGCACATCGCCGTCCAGGCGCGCGTATTGCCCAGACATTCTCTTGACGACCGCGGCATAGGCTTGATGGGCCGCGTAGGCGCTTTCGAACGACCCAGGAATGACTTGCGTCCTTCCGTTTATCTGCGCGCGCGCAATCCATCTTCCATCAGGCCTTCGCATCACACCCTTGTTGCCAAAGTTGGCGCCCGACGCCTTGCGGTTCTGAGCGTTCTGAGCGGCAGTAGCTGGCCTCAGGTTTGCCCACCTGTTGTCAGATCTATCACCATTGATGTGATCGACCTGAGATGCCGGCCAATAGCCCAGCATCCACATGAATGCCACGCGGTGTAGCCCTACATTCCGGCCCCCAAAATTAACCATCAAGTACCCAGAGCCGTTTAGCCTGCCAGCTGGCTTTCCCGTCGCAACGTCAACGAAGACGCCAGTCTCTGGGTCGTATTCAAAACGACCTCTTGCCTCGGCCTGTGATACAGCAGGATCAACTGCGGTCATCTGGACATATCTCTTAATTACGCTCTGACGGCCTCCGCTTCAACGCGGGTAATCCGTCAGGCTGGAGATGGCGGCATTCCATAATACGACGCTATCGGGTGCTGACTACGCGGCGCAGGCCATCTTCGTCCGTCAAGACTCGCGTTACAATAACTTACGGTGTGCGGTCAAGCCGCAATCTCGCCACGATTCGTGGCGTGACGGCATGGTGTGGTTTATTCGCCACTGGCTCAACACCTCCACCTTTGCGGCCACTGCTGCGGCGGCAGAAGCTCCATCGCCTCGGCAAGCGCGACAACCCAAGTTGGGATCGGCTTCTTACCGTTGCGCCACCTCGAGATGTGCTCTTCGGAAATATCCAGAACCTCGGCAAGCTTGCGCTGATTGCCGGCGACTTGAACGAGTGTGTCGAGCGCTTGCGATGTTTTCATGATCACAAGTTAGTGATATTTAGAAAAAAGTCAACATTGAACCATCATAGCGCTTGACATTATATCAATGAGCCATTAGATTAGGATCATCAGCAACGGAACGGAGGGAACACCCCGGACACGATAGCAGCCTCGCACCGCTGCAACACTCCCCCCGGCGGGCAATCCGGGCGCTACGGTTAGATCCCTGGCGTCCTAGCAATTCCACCCCGACGGGACGGTCCAGAGAACAGGCTCTGGGGTGGGGAGGTCGAGCGGGAAGGTGGTCCGCGGCTCGACGACGAATTTGGCCGGGGTCGAGAAATCGATGCTCGGCCTTCGGCGTGAGAGAAGATGGAGAACGACAATGATCGACAAATTGAAGGGCGAGCCCGAGCCGGTCCGCATCGACGCCAACGAGGATTGGTTCAAGGTCTCCGCCCGCCACACGAACGGCAAGGTGCACCGCGCCTACGCCAGCCGCGAGGGGCACATCTACAGCCTCTCATGCTCCTGCCCTGGAAGCCGCAACGGCAGCGCCCGCAAGAAGTGCTACCTGATCGCCAACGGCTGGGCTGCGGCCAACTGCGGCAATTAACCCACCGGCCCGGCCTGCAGCGATGCAGGTCGGGCCTTGGGCGTAGAAGAGGAGAAGACAGATGACCCGCAACGAAGCACTCGCAATCGCAAAAACGAACTACACCGCCCACCGCAAGGCCGTAATTGACCACCTGTTTGGCCGCGCGGCAACCCTCGATGAAGCCAGCTTCGGCTACCGCCATGGTTGGTATTACGTCGGGAACTTCACCTTCGACCAAGACGAAATAACGGGCCAGCCATACGACCACAATCAAGGTGGTTGGGCCTACCTCTAACCC
>JAGRKV010000072.1 GCA_020442165.1 Hyphomicrobiaceae bacterium
CAGCACCGCATAGCGCTCACTGTAGCTTCTTAAAACAACCGCATCATCAGCCTGAAGCACACGACGCTCGACCGAGCCCCCAGCCCCCGAAAACGCTAGAAGACCCGACGCAAAGTCAATGATATGCACGCAACCCCCGATTTTCTGGCGACCTAGCTTACTTACTTCAGCCGATCAAAAAGGCTCTTTGCATCCAACAAACCGTGACCAATGTCCGGGTTGTGGATGCGGGATGAGAACCGGGCCGTTCTGATCAATGCGCTTCGGATCTGAACCGCATTTGGAAGGCTACGCCCGATCTGTTTTTGCCGATGCGACAGTACAAGCGCCAATGCGCCAGTAACGTGAGGTGCCGCCATACTCGTCCCGGTCATTGCCTGGGTATCGCGATGGTTGTTCGTGTTGGCGCGGGCAGCGACAATGTCCTGCCCCGGAGCACAGATATCGGGTTTTGCACCCCCACTCCGAGTTGGCCCACTTGAAGATGATGCCGTCAGCTGTAGAGGTGGCGTCGAGTGTGAAGCGGCGACGGCAATGACTGTGTCTGCCGTCCCTGGTATGCTCAATGTGACTTGCTGCTCCTCGGGAGCAAACCGAACTGCGCGGGAGTCATCATCGCGCTCAACCCAAACGTCGACGAGACCTGTCGTTCGGATATCCACCCCGATGACATTAAGCGCCCATCGGCCCGACTGTATCTGAGCGGATTGCGGCACGATCCGCAACTTCAGGCAATTGTCGCCGTTGTCGTCATGATTGGATACAAGATCTAGCGTGCAGAAATTTCCACCAAGCGTCTCGTGAACGACTGGATTGCTTTCAGAGGCAACGGACGACACGTTGCCGACCGGATCGGTCAACGAAAATTCGATTTCGTCTCGGCCATTGTACCAAACCTCAATGTAGTCTTCGGTGCGCACCGCGTTGCCCGAATTCCACGCGATTGATTTTAGTCCTTGAAATGCAGTCGTTCGAGCGTGACCGCCCCAACCACGCTCGTTGCCTGCTGACTTTACGATAGCGAAACCCTCGTCCTGGCCCTTGTTTGTAATTGAATCGAAACTGGCCTCTAGCGGTGAGGTTCCGTCGTGAGCACCTGCATTCATGCCGAGACTGACATTTACCGCCATCGGCAACTTTTCGGTCAGAACCGTCGTGCCGCCTTCCGAAACACGCTTCAAAAAATATAGCGCATCGTTGTGGCTCACCGAATAGCCAACACTGAAGGGATCGCCGGCGTCGGTCTTGAGTTTAGGCACGACTACGACGAGGCGAGCGGCTGGCGCCATGCCGTCCGATAGCAAGCCAACCGCGCTGCCCGCAGCAATGCTCGCAACATGCGTTCCGTGTTCGCGGAAATCACGAAGGTTGAGTGGTGCCGTTTCGTTGCCAGCAATCATTTCGGCAATGTCACTAGCCAAGTATAGCGTGCCGTAGGTCATGTTGGAAAAGCAGGCCGGATCAGCCACAGCCGGTGTTGGTCCCGTGTTGTTGGACTGATCCCATATTGCCAAAATGCGGGAAGCGCCTTGGTCGTCCAAGAATGCTTCGTGAAGAACATCAATACCTGTGTCAATTAATCCCAACAGGGCTTTGTCGCCTCGTTCGGCTATAGGTGGGCGATGAACGATGTCGCCATGCACAAACGGTAGTGACGTTGCCAACTCGCTGAAGCCCGCATCGCGACTAATTTGGAGGGATACGACATTCGGATCTGACTCGAGTTGTCGAAGTGCGTCCAGCGTACCGCGAACAGACATGATGTTACCGTTTCTAGGTCCAGTCTTAACGGACTCGGGCAGCTTGGCTCGGCTGTCTCGCAAGCGAACCAAGGCGGAAATTGATTCGGTGGGCTTGAGGTCCCCGGACTTTTCACGCACCGCTTCTAGGGCCGACCGAATTACGCGCTCCGCCGCCAGTGTTTCTCCTTTGGCCACGCTACCTGTCTGGCGCCGTACGGCTGTAATGTATCGTTCGAGCCGATGATCAGGGATGCCGGGGATAAGGCCTTCCAGGCTCCGGTCTAACGTCGGCGCACCCTCTGGCATACCGAGCGCGCGCATTTCAGCCTTGGTCGCCTTTATATCGGCCTTCAAAGCTTCGAACTCTTCGGGCGTCAATGATGGCACTTCAAGTGCCACGCGCGCAGCCTCGCTCGCAGCGCGTTCGACGTTTCCATGAGCATCAAAATGTATGAGCGTGCCAACGTGTTCGAATCCCGGTGGCACGCGCGCGATCAAATCACGGTCGTTGACGAAGCGAAAGTAGCGGTCGTTGAGCGAGTTGACGAAGAAATTGCGCGTGTCTTTGTCACCCACACGAGGTTGACCAAATGTATGTATGGCATGGATGTTCAATTGGTTATGCAGGCGAACGGCCGCGACCGCGCAGAGAGCACCGCCGAGGCTGTGCCCCGTGAACCATACTTTGCGACCCGCTATCGTCGTTGGGGTAAGGAGCGTCGCCAAATCTTGTGTGACGAGGTCAAGGGCCTCGACGAAACCTCGGTGCATTTTTCCTGCTGGCGGCAGGTCTGTCCAGCCAACATCGAGATTGCCAAGCCAATCGCCCAGACTTTCTGTCCCGCGAAACGCAACCAGCACGACGCCATCGCCCAGAGCGACGAACCCCTGCGTATCGGCACGATCCAGAAATTGCGCATCGCCGAAGCCCCAATCCGACTTCAGAGTCTTCAAGACGAGTTGAGGTGGGTCGTAGGCAAGCTTGCTGGCGTAGGCGAGTGAAAGAGCAGCATCCCAAGTAAATGCAGTCGAGCGAAGTGAAGCAATCTTGAACATCAGTCTTCCTTCTCCAAATCGGCGATCAGTTTTGAAATGGCGTTCATTGCTGGCTCGTTGCCCAGACGGTTGAATGCCTCATAGGATTGCTCCAGCACCGTCCGGGCTTCTCGCTTCGCACCGTTTTCTGCGAGGAATTGTCCTAGATCGAGACCGGCGAAACCGATCGCGTCCTGCCGGCCGACTTTGAGAGCTAGATCGTAAGCTGTTGCGAGAGCCGAAAAGACAGCGTCGAGCTTCTCCCGGCTATTGATGCCTTGACTCGCGATAAGCCGTGCGATCTGCCAGTTGGTTTGGCAGCAGCCATCCAAGTCGCCGAGCGCCTCGAAGACGGGCAGCACGACTTCGCGCCTTATCCGCAGGGCCTCGTCGAGGTCGCCGCGATGGAACAGGATGTCGGCGATCTTTCCCTGGGTGACGGCAATCTGATGTTTGTCGCCGAGCGCCTCGAATGTCGGCAGCACGACATCGCGCCTTATCCGCAGGGCCTCGTCGAGGTCGCCGCGCCGGTACAGGATTTCGGCGATCTTACCATGACTGACAGCAACCGAGCGCTTGTCGCCGAGTGCCTCGTGGACGGGAAGCACGACCTCGCGCCTTATCCGCAGGGCCTCGTCGACGTCGCCGCGCTGGAACAGGATTTCGGAGATTTGGCTCTGGGTAACAGCCACTGAGTACTTGTCGCCGAGCGCTTCGAAGGCGGGCAGAACGACCTCGCGCCTTTTCCGCAGGGCCTCGTCGAGGTTGCCGCGCAGGGTCAGGATGTCGGCGATCGCGCCCTGGGTGACGGCAATCTGATGTTTGTCGCCGAGCGCCTCGAAGGCGGGCAGAACGACCTCGCGCTGAATCCGCAGGGCCTCGTCGAGGTCGCCGCGCTCGAACAGGATGTCGGCGATCTTACCATGACCGACAGCAACCAAGCGCTTGTCGCCGAGCGCCTCGGTGCGAACGCGCACAGGTCGGAATAGCCCACGTCTGAACTCCAGTCACTAGGCGATAGCGCGTATGCGGCGGCCTGCCTGGAACCACACACCGGGCGCGTGACCGCGGTCGG
>JAGRKV010000009.1 GCA_020442165.1 Hyphomicrobiaceae bacterium
CCACTTGTTGGCGGCGGCTGAAGGAATGGACCGAGGCCGGGATCTGGATGAAAGCCTGGGCGCGGTTGTTGCGCAAACTCGATCGCCAAGGCCGCGTCGATTGGAACGAGTCGATGGCCGACGGGACATTTTCCTCCGCAAAAAAAGGGGCGAATGCGTAGGCAAGACCAAGCGCGGCAAGGGGACCAAGATCATGGTCCTGACCGATGGCGGCGGTCTGCCTTTGGCCGGCGAGATCGCCAGCGCCAGCCCGCATGAAGTCACGCTGATTGAGCCGTTGCTCGACGCTCGCCTTCTCGCGAAGAATCCGCGCCGCCTGATCTACGACGCCGCCGCCGACAGCGACCCGTTGCGGGCGCGGCTGAAACGACGCCGCATCGATCTGATCAGCCCCCATCGCAGGAACCGTAAGAGGCCAGCCACGCAGGACGGCCGCAAACTGCGACGCTACCGACGACGATGGAAAGTTGAACGCTCCATCGCCTGGCTGCAGAACTTTCGACGACTCGTCACCCGCTACGAACACTACGCTCACCTATTTCACGGATTCGTCCAACTCGCCTGCCTCATGGTCGTCATGAGGAGGTTTTGAAACTGCTTCTACGCAACTGGCCGCACGCCGAAGCGGTAATAGACGCAGTTGAGGCTCGTTTCCGATTGATGAATTGGGAAGGGGACGGCGAATTGCAGATCCTGTGGTTGCCGCCGTTCGTTGGCGCCGGGCCGCATAATTGGTATGGGTGCTATGCTTTTCATGTTAAACAGATGGAAGGCGGCATTTCTTGGATCGCTTGCCCAAGCGTCTTGCCATTCCATCGCCTCTTTCAACCAGACGACGCGAAGTATCCGACACCCGGGCATTCTGCTTAGGAACCCGGCAAATTGCGGCCGGGCAGCGGCGGCGCTCCGCTTTAGCAGAAGCCCCCGGAGCGTCGGCGTACCGACAAGCGCCAGTCAAGGGCCGCCGGTCACGCAAGAAAGGTGTGACAAGCAAGCAACCGACCGCTAAGATTCGACTTGCGACGAGTAGTCGACTGCATGCTCGGCCGCACCTATGAAGCCTGCAGGTGATCGGTGGAGACTTCCTACAAACAAGTAGCACTTGAGGGCCTCGATATGGCGACGCTTAGAGCCAAAGCGACGTCAGGCGACAGCGATGCAGCCCTAGAGTTGGCATTTCGCTACGACTTCGATCCTCCACGCAACCGGCGACGTGCGCTGCGCTGGTATCGCGTCGCCGCTGACCTCGGCCATGTCGACGCCCAAAACTACCTCGGCGAACTTCTCCGCGACCATGTGAGCACTCCCGATGCGAAGCACGAGGCCGTGTCGTGGTTCAAGCGTGCTGCGGCGTCGGACCACTCCGAGGCACAGGTCAGCCTGGGCGTCTCGCTCTTTTACGGCGAAGGGGTTAGCCGCAACCGAACGCTTGCGCTCAAGTGGTACAGGCGCGCCTCTAGCCGGGGGAACGCGTCCGCCATGTTCAACATCGGCCAGATGTACCGCACAGGCCAAGGCGTTCGGAAGAACGTCGATCAAGCTCTTCATTGGTACCGGCGGGCAGCTGCCAAAGGCAACGCCGGCGCAGCTCACTGGCTTGCTCGAATCTACGATGGTCTCGAAGACCGCCCCGAGAGAACACGCGCCGCCATACGTTGGCTGAAGCGCGCCGCAGATCTTGGCGATGCGCAATCAATGTGCAACCTCGGAGTGCGATTCTTTAATGGCCAAGGGGTGCCACAAGACCGTGCGAAGGCCGCAGTTCTTTATCATGATGCAGCAAACGCAGGCGACGAGTGGGCGGCGTACCTACTCGGCCTCTGTTACCTTGAGGGAACCGGGAAGCGTCGGAACCGACAACACGCCCGCGCATGGTTTGAGAAGTCGGACGCGAAAGGCGTTAAAGAGGCTCAGGATGCGCTCGAACAGATGGATATCCAGGACCTCCAGAAGACGCGGTGCGACTAATCGCTGCCGACCGACAACCGCCCTCCTTCATTGCGCCAGGTTGATAGCGCTGCTGCCGGGAATGTGGCCCACAACATGAATCGCAACTTTATAGTCGCCCC
>JAGRKV010000073.1 GCA_020442165.1 Hyphomicrobiaceae bacterium
CGACCTGGTGATTATGGCGGGGTGGCTGCACCCGATCCCATTCCGAACTCGGCCGTGAAACGCCCCAGCGCCGATGGTACTTCGTCTCAAGACGCGGGAGAGTAGGTCGTTGCCAGGTCTGCCGAGCTGTGTGAGCTCTGATAAAATGCGACGCGCGCTGCTAGCAGCGCTCGCTGTAAGAAGTCATAACCTCTGCACGAATTGGGTTTCCCCATCGGGAAACAATAAAGCGCCGCCTGGGCTTCCGCCCCGGCGGCGTTTTCTGTTTTTCATGCACTGTCCCTGCCCGCCCCTGCCTTTGCCTCGTGACACCACCGCATGCACTTGTCGTGGTTTGTCGCGGTGTCGTGTTTGTCGTCACCCGCGCCATCATGTCTCGGCCGCGCACCACTCGCGAGCCGTCATCTCCAGTTGACTTGGCGCCGGTATTCCAATGAGATTGCGCCAGTCCGATAGCAGGACCTTGAATCCTGCCCATTGGGGAGAAACCAAAATGCGATCGACTACGTCCGCAGCTCCGCTGCGTGCCTCCACCTATAACGATTTTTTCCATCACATTTCGATCCTTGCACTGCTGACGATATTCGTCGCAGCGTTCCTGTTCGCGGCCAAGCCCGCGAAAGCAGACGACGCGGTCGAGATTCCCGTCACGCTCAAGGATCACAAATTCGATCCCGACAAAATCAAAGTGCCTGCCGGGAAAACCATCAAGCTTGTGGTGAACAACAAGGATTCGACGCCCGAGGAATTCGAAAGCAAGGCTCTGGGCATCGAAAAGATCATCGCTCCTCAAGCCACAGGCATCATCCGCTTGAAACCGCTGAAAGCCGGCGAATACAAATTCTTCGGCGAATACAATGAAGAGACCGCCAAGGGTCTCATCATCGCGGAGTGACGGTTCATGCTGGCAGCTCTCGTTATTGTATTCCGCGAAGTTCTAGAAGCCGGCCTCATCGTCGGGATTGTGCTGGCAGCGTCGCGTGGAATTGCAGGTCGCAGCGCCGCAGTGGGACTGGGGTTCGCAGCGGGCCTGGCCGGTTCAGCCGTCGTAGCGTTGTTCGCTGCCCAGATCTCAAACGCTTTCGATGGCCGTGGCCAGGAGCTGCTCGCTGCGGGCGTACTGCTGGTGGCCGTCGTCATGCTCGCCTGGCACGTCGTCTGGATGGCCGATCATGCACGCGAGATAACGGCACGGTTGCGCATGCTTGGGAGCGAGGTTGTCGACGGCCGCAAAACCCTGTTTGCGTTGGGAGTCGCTGTTGCAGTCGCAGTCATGCGTGAAGGCAGCGAACTGGTGCTGTTCATGACCGGCATCTTGATGCAGGGCAAAGAAGGAATGACGAGTGTGCTGCTCGGCTCCATGGGCGGGCTTGCACTTGGCGCGGTCGTCTCGGCAGTCCTCTATTTCGGCCTCGCATCACTGCCGATCAGCCGCATGTTTTCCATCACCGGGATCATGGTGACGCTGCTCGCAGGCGGCCTTGCTGCTGAGGCGGTGCATCAGCTCTCCAATGCGGGGCTGCTGAACATTCTCGACGGCACGCTCTGGAACAGCTCGTGGCTATTATCTGAAGGCAGCTGGGCGGGCCGTGTCTTGCATGTGCTGATCGGCTATCGCGACCATCCAAGCTTTATGCAGGCGATCGCTTACGTCATTACCGTCGCGACCATCATGATGCTGTCCGGCGTGAACCGCACCGCCGCTGCGGAGCGCATAGGTTGAGCCAAATGCGGCACCTGGCACCGATATTGGTTAGCTGACGTCCGCTGCACTCACTCGAACATCAACAAAAAAACGCCGCCCCAGATGAAACCGGGGCGGCGTTTTTATTTGTCAAATCATGCCGTGGATTCGCCGCGAGGAAATCACACCTGAAATTTGCCTCGGACGCGAGGGGCAACGAGCGCTTGTGTCGATCACGCCGGAATTTTTTCGGGCTCTGCCTTTGCCCATTTCCATGTCCGGCCGTAGGCCCGGACGGGATCTTCGACGTAACGTGTCAGAAGCCAGCCCAGAGCTGTTGCGACAGGGAAAGCAGCAATCGTCACTGCAATCTGGACTGGAGTGGCCACATCGGGCTTCGCGCCGAGAAGGAGTGCATGCATCAAGCCAAGCACAGTGAGGTGCGTGAGGTAGATGGCGTAGGAATTGCGCGCGTAGAATGTCAGCACCTTGGACTTCATGCTCTCGGCTTCGGGTGATCCGCGCGCAATGGACAGAATGTATAACGCGGCTGCCAGCGCCACCAGGAAGAAGCCAAAAACCTGGTTGAGCTGGCTGCCAGCTTCGTCCTGCAGGCGCACGACAAATGCGAGCCCCAGCAGCAGCACCGGCGCTGCGCGCAAGGCAAGTTCATAGCGGGCCAGGCTCAGCCGGTTTTCGCGATAGGCAACGGCGGCGGCAACGCCAAGGAGAAGCGCATCAGCACGAGCCGGCAGAAGTGTCAGCGCGTAATGCGGATCAAGATCGGTTCCCCATAAGATCCACGCACGAACCAGCATGGGAACGAACGCCAACAGCAGGAGGACTTTCAGCAGGTGGCGTCGCGGCATGAGAATTAGGAAGACGGGCGAAAGGAGATAGAAGTGCCATTCGACTGTCAGCGTCCATGTCGGCAAGAGCCAATAGGCGCCAATCTCGCCGCTTGAGGCTATGAAGAAATTCTGCGTGAAGGTTGCGTAAGACCACATCGGGATATCGCCGTGGATATCGGCAAGCGGCCCATTTCCGAGCGCAGCCAGAGCCAGCCAGATCAAGGTCAGACTGACAAAATAGACCGGCAGCAACCGGCAGACCCGGCGCATGTAGAAGACGGCGTAGAAGTTGGCGCGGCTGCCCTTTTCCAGAATGATGTCGCCAACAAGGAAACCGCTCAGGGCAAAGAAGGCGATGACGCCGATCCAGCCAAACGATACGGCAGACCAGCCGTGGGAGACTTCAGCGAAGAAGTGGGAAATGACAACCATGAGAGTCATGGCGCCGCGCGCGCCGTCCAGCGCCAAAAGGCGGGCCTCGGTTGCCGACTTCGGAACGGATGAAACGGCGCTGGCCGCAGCAGACGTAGTGTCGAAATAGCCCTGCCCTGCGGACGCCGCCGCCCCGGCCTGCGTTGCTGCGCTCATGAAAGAACTCCGGCACCAAGATCTGGGCCGACAATAAAACACGGTTGTCCTTGAGCCCGGGTTAATCGGCCCAACGATGTGCTAGCTCATGTTTGGCTAAAGCGTGCAGCGGCACGCCGCGAAAAAACTAAGTAAAAACAAAGATGTGACGCACGAATCCCGTGACTAAAACGTGAACGTGCTCTGGGCAAAGCTGACGCTGAATCGGTGAGTTGACCCACCATCTACGGGCGTATGAAACCCCATGAGCCCCCCGTTAACTCGGCGCTTCAAGGTGCATTCCACCCATCGGCCGAAATTCATGCGGTGGGGTTCTGCCCAGTCCCGTTTCCCTCACGCTCACCTTCACGGCACCAAACCAGGGCCGATTGCTTTGAGGCAGTTTGAGAATAACCCCCCGTCTCGCAAGACCGCGGAACAGTTTGGCTCCGCCCCGAGCGCTACAGGTCTTGCCGGAGCGCGGTCCAATCACCAGAGCAGATCTATGGAAGATGGGCTGGTGCACCAGGTCCGCGCTAACGATGTTTTCTATCCAAGATGGTGCATCCGCCCAACCACAATAAAGTCACCAGCGATTGATTGAATGGCACCCGCTGCCAGCGCCCTCAGTGCGATTTGCGTGTCTGGCGAAGAGGGCGCGCATACAAGTAAAACTTATTCGTGCAATGAGTTGGCACCTCTTTGCACAGATGTTATTCTACCTAGGGTGTTAGTGGCTAGCCTGTGACGACAGTGGGGAATTGATTGTTCGAGTTGATAAGGAACAGGCTGCACTAGAATTCAAGAGAGGGTCGAGAAGACAAAGGCGAGTGGAGCGCCAGCGTCTGCAACTCACGTTGTAGTAGTTCTTTTGCTGCTGCACGGGACTGCACGGTCGGGTTTGTATTTTCCCGCCCGAGGTAACTGGCTGTTGTGTACGAGTATCGCTGAATGTCGAAGGCCGGGACGTTTGCCGCTGGCGTAACATCTGCTTCTGGATCAGGTGTCGTAGCGGCCAATCCACTCATAGCAGCCGTGTCTCGTCTCTTGCCCGGCTCCGGAATCCAATTCATCGACATCACCATTCCCGCAAAGGGTTTGTCGTCGACCAGGGGCCGGTTCATCGAGGAGCAGGACGCCGACGATGGCCTCCTCCTGATCCCCCTCGACGAAGGGGCCGATTGCGATGGCGTCGAGTGGCATCCAGTCACCGGCGAAAGACTGGACCCGGAAAAATCGCTCTGGCTTTCCGGCTTCAAGGCGCTTGAACCGTTCCTGGGGCAATGGATCCCGCTGCCGTATTTCCGCTTCCTTGGCCGCACCGAAACAGGCCGCCCGCGCTTCGACAACGGCCCTGCCAATTGGGTGCGTTTGTTCATCAGCGAGCCCGCGCGAGGCTTGCGCGATACTGATGCGATAAAGGCCGTTCTAGCAGTCGATACGACGATCTCAGGACAGAGCCGCATCAAGCTTGGCGACTACCTGGCACCCAACGCCGACGACGTCATGTTTGCACCGGTGTTCCGCCTGGCAGCAGATGAAAAGGACTTGGCCGACTTCGCCGCCGCGCCGTGGCTCGAACAGTGGATCGCCGGCGCCTGCAAGTCAGTGCGCAACCATCAGCCCCTGCATGATGGCCAAGAGGCTGGACCGGCGGCAGCTCATGGTTCTGAAAAATTCGAGCTTCAGCACCTCGCCTGCTACCTGACGCTTTTGAAGATCCTGGAAGCGGATCTGGAAATGCCGCATCTGCAATTCGTGGATGTGCGCGCTCCCCATTGGCAGCAGCGGCGCACACCGCTGGATCTCGTCCTCGATATCGATTCCGCCGACACCGCAGCCGTGCTTGTCGCGCGTCAGGATGATGCGGCTGCAGGTCATTGGCCCCGCATGGAGCGCCTGCGCCTTCGTGATCTTTCATGTCCAACGCAGGTCAACAGCGGGCCGATTGCAACGATGGCAGAGTTCGCGCCGTCCCATTTCGGAGACCGGCGCGCATCTTTGCTGAGTGGTCGCGCCGACGCCTTCTCGTGGCCGAGCCTTGTGCGGATCGGAGCGGAAGCCGTGCGTTTGTCGCAAAGGCCAAGTGCCGTGCCGGGTGAAACCGGGCTTCACGGCTTGATGCGAGGCCTGGGCGAAACGGCGCCTTACGCTGGTGTCTGGCGCTTCTCGCGGGCGGAAGAGGCAAGCACCGAGCCTGGAGCGATGGTTTCCGGCAGCATCCTCGCGCATCTCACGGAGGATGGTTCGGTGCTCCGCGGCGGCACGGATGACTCGTCCGCGCTAAGGCCACACTTTTCGCCGTCTGCGATGGTGTCGATGTTCATTACCGAGAGCCTGCTGCATGCCATTGTCCAGGCTGGCGATCCGCAGGCGTTGTCGGCAACGGGCAACATCCGCCACATTGCCCGCTTGTTGGTGTCATGCCCGCTGGCTGCAACGGCGCAGGAACGTGAGCTGTTGCTGTCTCGCGCCAAGGATGCCGTCGACCTGATCTGGCAGGCGCTGGGCTGGGGCGACGAGGAGTTGTCCCCATCCCGGCCGTCGGTGGGTCTCTCGATCGATGGCAGCGCTGCCTCGCAGGTCACCTACCTGCACGATGAGATTGAGGGCTGCTACGCCGGTAGCGTCCGCAGCTTCGTGCAGCTGATGGCAGACCGCCCGGCCAACGGCGATGAGCGGGATGGCATTTCCATTGCCGCGCTGGATCTCGCCGCCCAGACCTCCAGCCTGACGGTGATCGAATATGGCGCGGGCGGTGAGCGTGGCTTGCATCCAAACCTTGCTTTTGCGGATCGCTCGAACGTCAGCGGCGATGGTCTCGTCGACGCCGTCATGAAAGAGCACATCTTGCCCGCTATCGCTGCGGCCCTGGATCGCGCCGGGCATCCCGACGGCAAGGATCTGCTTGTCCGCCTCGGCGATCCGTCCAGAAACCCAAGCGTTCACGTAGATACGCATTTCGCCGCGCGGTTTCTGCGCCGTGTCCTGCTGCCGGCGGCAAGGGGCCTGATTGAGCTGCACAGGCTGAGGCCAGCGCATGATTTTTCTGCAGGCGTCATCCGCACGAGGCTGGGTGCGCTGGTGGAGCATGCTGGTGGCAGAATTAAGCCTCTCGACCGCGAGCTGGAGAACAAGACAGCCGCTGAGTGTTCGCCGAGTTTCCGTCTCACCGAAGTCGACATAAATGTCAGACGAAGCGCTTTGTCGCGAACGATAGGTGGCCATTATGAGCTTCTTATCGAACGCGCAAGCGAAGTCGTACGCGCTTCGCAGGCTGATCTGCTGCTGCTTACGGGAAGGTTCGCCAATCTGGGCGAAATAAGATCGCTCCTTCACGCCGAACTGCCGATTGCCCCGCACCGCATCATCTCGTCGCAACAACACTGGGGGGATCTGGATGCACAGCGCAGCCAGGCTGGACTTGCCGATGCGGAGCCGCGCTATCACGCCGTTGTTGGTGCCGCGCTGGCGACGTCCAATGCTGGTGCGTGCGGTCACGTCGGCGCCATGGCCGATGAGCTTTTGATCGCCTCGCTATCGCATAGATCTTACGGTCTGGCAGGCGTTGGCGGCGGCTCCCAAAGGGAACTGAAGGCGTTCCCGGCTTGGACTGGGGAGACCGCACACCGTGCAATCGCACACGAGACTTCACCCGGCCAAGCACGCACAGGTCCGGCACGCTCAAATCCTGCAATGGGCAAATTCCTACGGGCCGATAGACCAGGAAGCACGCCACAAGAACCCGCAGCGCAAGAACCAGCGGCAAAGGTAGCGCTCACGATCACCGAGGTCGTCAGCACGATCGGCTCGCACGGCGGCACATCCACCGAATCTGGCGGAGACGCCTCATGACCCCGGCTCAGAAGCTGACTATCGAGGCCAAGCAGGCCGTGCGTGGCATTGACCAGTTGACGACATGGGTCGATCGCAACAAGTCGATGGTCGGCGCATGCGAACTCGGGCTAAAGGACGCGCTGGAGCTGATGTTGCTGCGCTATGATCGCGTGCAGCAGGCATTGGAAGTACCGCCCGCAATAGCCGTGCTCAGTGAATCGCGCGCGTTGTCGGCTCAATTGATAGCGGCGCTGACTGAGCCCGAGGCAACTGAGGGAGAGGTCCGGCCAACCGACGACCACTCCGAGATCCTGCGTAGACTTTTCATTCGTGCGGAAAATCGGAAATTCTCAGCCGCTCTCCGCTATGAGACGGACAGGCAACAATCTATACCGCCCGAATACCCGTTCCGTTCCGCCCTGCTGAACATGGCCGATCTGGCGGCCATCTTTGCGCGGGTCCACCAGCACTATGGAATTTCGCGACCCGGTGACGATACCGCTGACCGTTATGAGCGCATCAAGGCAGACGTCGCGCGCCGAGTTCAGCCCGCAACGGTGCCGGGCCTGACGGAAAGCGATATTCGGCTTTTGCGCGATACGCTCGAACGCCTCTATCCGGATGCGCCACGATTGAGGTTGCTGGCGGCTGCAGGCTTCTGGGCCGAGCTGGCCGTGGTCGCAGCCCACATTTCCGATCACGATCGCATCACGGTCTTGTCGCTGTTGTGGGGCGAACAGCCCGAGTTGACGGCCATGTTCGGCCTCCTCGTCAATTCTCTGGCGACGCTGGGCTATGCCAACGAGGTCTATTGCGTGCGCGAGGCTTTGATTGAACACGACGCCGCAACGGGCTGGTTCATCCTGCACCCAGACAGCATCGTCGATGCGTCGACACTGCACCAGCTCGGCACGCGACGGGATTCCTCTGTTCGGCTGATCGGTCGATATGGACATACCACTCATCTGCAGCGCGCGGTGATGGCGGCATTGACCGCGGAGGTGGCGATCGCCGCCCCCTCGATGGCGCTGACCCGATCATGCCCCGCGGATGTGCTGGAACTGCCGCTGCTTCCGCTCCCTCCCGATCTGGACAATGTCGATTTTTCCGATACGTCCGTCCCGGCTCGCACTGACGTATCGTCGGCGCATATGCGGCGCGTGTTTGCCCACATGAAAGCGCAACACCTCATCGATCGAGCAAATCGCAGGCACGGCGTCACGACGCTGCTGGCCTGTGTCGACACCGCAGCCGCCAACGATGATGTCCTGCCTGACATTCTCGCAGACTGGATCGAGCACGCACAAGGTGGCGCACCGCACGAACGTGAGCGCATCCGCACCGGATTGTTTGTCGTGAAGGCCGCTGCTGCTGGACAGAACGAAACATTCCAAGAGACGTCCAGCCGACGCTATGAGGTTGAGGCGGGAGCCGGGCGCATGGAGTTTGCCGATGCGCTCGCGCGACGGCGGGACTGGCTTGCCGAATGGACGCCCGGACAGCCCTTCGATAACGCATTCGAGCTGCCGTCCCAGTCGCCGTTTGCCGAACCCCACCCTAACGCCAGCGGTAACAGCAGCCACATGCCGGAAAAGGAACGCGCAGCCCTCCCGTCCCGGACCATTGCTGCGAGCTGCAATATTGAGTTGTCCGGACGTACTGAACTGGCCCGGTTGGCAGCCAGCACAGCGACGCATCTTTCCAGGACGCCGGCATCGGCCTGTCACGCGACCCAGCAACTACTGGAAGGCGTGGCCTCGGTCACGCAAAGCGCAGCCAAGCAAAGGGCACTGAGGCGCGCAATGGGTCAATGCAGCATGCACGTACGTGCTCGCCTGCTCCGGTTCCGGCCGGACGCGGTCCCCGGAGACCTTGAGGACTGGCGCGAGCAGGTTGCCGTCCTGCTCGAACGCAGATTGCTCCGCGTCGCCAGAAATCGAAAGCTCGGCCTGCTCCTATCGAGCCTTGCACTGCACGAGGTCGAGCTTGAGACGATTTTCCGCAACTCCGATTATGCCGCCCTCGAACGGCGAACGAGCCCCACACCGCCGCCGGTGGTTGATGTCACGCCTGCCGCCGGATCAGGCAACCATGAGCGCCATCCGCCCGTGCCTCGCGCACTCTCGGTCGCCCTTGCCGAGCGCGCGGTCGGCTACTGGCTGTCGGCCATGCGCAGAGCCGCCCGGTCGGATCGTTTGTGCCGTGAGATCGGCATTTCGCCCTGGATGCTTGAGCATCTTGTCGACGAAGTCGGCATGGGAGGTTTGCGCCTTGGACTGGTGCGGCATGTCGCGGAAGTTATCGAGGCACAGGTCATCCGCCGTCATCAGGGCGCGCGGACGTTCGCCAAGGTAGTGGGCACAGTCCTGCACGGCTTCCTGCAAAAACTCAATGTGGAGATTTCCGATAACGCGCGCGGCGCTGCCGCCTCGTATGCCGAATCTCAGCAGCGAACTGCCCGGGAGCGGGTGGCATCTCGCATCGAGGGCGAGGCCCTCCCTAATTTTGCCGATCAATGGTGTAAGAGACTGCGTAGCTTTATTGCAGACAATATAGCAGCCGCACCCTATTGGTCTTCGAGTGCGTCAAACGATGATCTGGCGCGCCTGCTGTCCGAGTTTTCTTCAAGTCCCATCGAGGTTGAGCTGTGACTGGAGTAAAGATTGAAATCGAAAGGGATCCCGACGCCAAAAGCGAAGGCGATACCATCATTCGGCTTCTGGGCGTGACCGAGCTGCCCGAAGACCTGACCTTTCGGATCGAACCGCTCGACGAGGATGCGGGCGAGGCCGAGCAGCCAGGCTGGCCGTCAGGAGACCTTGAGCCCCTGCGAGCGCGCCTGGGTGAAAAGGGGGTCGAGTTCATTGTCGGTCCTGGCGTGGCGGACGCACCGGCGCTGCTTCCAGGCACGCCCCTTGCCGTCGTGGTGCCTGGCGCTTCGTTGAGGGAAGAGCTGCGCTGGCCGAGCCTGCCAGCCGTGCGCGTTGCCCGCAGCGGTGTCGTTGTCATGAGTGCGGAGCGCCGCAGGGCGGAGATCGCTGCGCGGGCCAAGGCGCGCCGGAAGGAGCTAGAGCAGATGGCGGCCGTCCGCTTGGCAGCTGAGGCGAACGTCGCCGAAGTCGTACCGCAAAACATCGCCGCCAATGATGGATTGTCTCGCCTCGAGGTCAGGCGCAAGGGCAATATCAAGCTCGTTGGCCCCGATGACGACGAAGCCAGAGAACCAGACGATGTGATTGATGAAGTCGCAGCAGCGCCCACAGAACCGCTCGCGCCGCCTCCGCTGCCGTCTGATATTGAACCTGCCGAGCTACGCCCATCGCGCCCGCCGGCTCCGCCGCTGCCAAACTTCTATCCATCGCGTCAGCCCGGACATGCGCCGGCCCCAGCGGCACGAGAAGGTGCCCCGCCGCCATTGCCTACCAGGACTGCCGCGCCACGCATGGGGGGCATGCAACCCATGTCCGATGCCCCGCCGTTGCCGTCGCAATCACCGCGGTTCCTGACCCAATCGGGACCGGTGCGGCGTGACACGGGCGATATGCAGCGTGCTTTCGGTCTGGGGTTCCTGGTCGCGGCGGTGCTGGCCGTTATTTCGTCGTTTGTTTTGACAGGCTCGGTGTCTGGTTTGTTCAGGAGCAAGGGCGAAATTGCCGCCAAGTCTTCTGTGGCCGCCATGAAGGCAAGCAGCACCGCGTTGGGTGAGATCCTGGCAGTTCCGCCAACGTCGGCACGCGGTGTCGACGCCAGATCCGTAGACCTTGGCGAAGCACTGAAGCGGGCCGACCTGAGCCTTCACAGCGACAATGGTGGCGACAAGGAGGAAGCGCAATACTGGCTGCGCCGCGCACTTGCTCTCGGGCTCGGCGATCAGCGGCTGGTATGGGCAATGACCCAGCTGGGTACGATGTATGCGTCGCCAGCGACGGGTGCGCCGGACTATGGTGCCGCCCGTTCGCTCTGGGAGCTGGCGGCGGCACAGTCCGACCCTGTTGCGATGTGTTTCCTTGCCTCCCTTCATGAGCACGGCCTCGGCGGTGCGCGCGATCCCGCCCAGGCGCTCTATCTTTATCGGCGCGCAAAGGCGAAGGGCGGTTGCCGCAATGTCGATCAGTCAATCGCCCGGCTGGCGAAGGCAGCACCATGAAGTTCGCGCAGATGTTGTCTCGCGGATGCCGTGGGCTGATTCTGGCTGTGCTTGCCTTCGGTGCGGCCGGTCTTGGTGTCGCTGCGCGCGCTCAGGAATCACCGCCGTCGTTCGTCGACGAGCGGCGCTTACCGCAGAGCGGACCGGATGCTGCGCGGCAGCGCCAGTCACAAGAGGCGCTCGACAAGCTCAAGGGCGAGTCTGAAAAGCTGCGCGAGCGTCTACAGGCCGAGACTGAAGCCCGCCGCAAGGCTGAGCAGGAAGCTGCTGCCCGGCAGGCTGAAGAGAATGCGGCCGAGGCCAAGCGAAAGGCCGAGGAAGAAGCCACGGCCCGCAAAGCCGCTGAGGAAGAAGCAGCCCGCCAGCGTGCCGTCGAAGCCGAGCGCGCACGCGAGGCTGCCGAGGCCAAGCGCCGGGCCGAGGAGGAAGCCACGGCCCGCAAAGCCGCGGAGGAAGAGGCAGCCCGCCAGCGTGCTGCTGAAGCCGAGCGCGCGCGTCAGGCCGCCGAGGCTAGGCGCCGGGCCGAGGAAGAAGCGGCAAGCCGCAAGGCCGCTGAAGAAGAGGCAGCCCGCCAGCGTGCTGCCGAAGCCGAGCGCGCGCGTCAAGCTGCCGAGGCCAGGCGCCGGGCCGAGGAAGAAGCGGCTGCGCGCCAGGCCGCTGAGGAAGAAGCAGCCCGCCAGCGTGCTGCCGAAGCTGAGCGTGCACGCCAAGCTGCTGCTGCTGCGGCCAAACGCAGGGCGGAGGAAGCGGCTGCCGCACGTCAGCGTTCGCAGTCACGACAGGATACAAGGGACGCAGCTGGAGCCCTGGCGGCACGGATGTCGACGACGCAATCGTGTCGCGATTTGCGCACGTCAGTAGAGCCCCGCCCCGCCGGTGTTGTCGAAATCAAGCTGCAGTCGGCCTGCCTGGCGGGTCAGAAGGTGATGTTGACGTATGGCGATAGCGAGAGTGTCCACGTCGCCGGGCAGGATGGCTCTCTCAATCTGCCGGTCGATCTCTACCAGGGTTTGGCGCCCCTCTCCCTGACTTTGCCTGATGGAACGAAACAGCAGATCACTCTACCGAGGATCGACCTTTCCGGGATCTCCAAGGTCGCGGTGTTGTGGACGAGCCCGGTCAATCTGGATCTGCATGCGCTGGAATATCTCGCACCTCGCGGCGGCGATGGTCACGTCTGGGCTCAGTCTCCGGGTAGCATCGATCAATCGATGACAGCTTCGCGCGACGGCGCGCGAGGGCGTGGCTTCATGAGTTCCATCGACGATGGTCGTGGCGAGGGGATGCACGCCGAAGTCTATACCTTCTTGCACAACAAGAGCCAGCGCTCGGGCGCCATTACATTGATTATCGACTACGAGACGCGCGGCGACACGCCATCAGGTGAATATTGCGGTAACGGCAGTCTTGCCGCTGTCGAGGCGGTCGTCATCCGCATGCGTCCCGGCGGTCGCATCGAAAAAGAGAACGTGCGTCTCAGTTCGGCACCTTGTGGTGAGAAACTGCCTGAAGCCAAGCGCTTCAATTCAGATACGTTGAGCGACCTTGTGGCGCGTGGCTGAGAGCCTGCGCCAATAGAAATTGTGACGGGAGAAATTCGATGTGGAGCATGGCGCGTGACCGGGTGCTGGGAACGCTGGTCGCGTTATTGGTCGTGGCATTTGCTGCCCAGTCGGCAGTGGCGGCGGAAGCGACGTTGCGGTTCAAGGGCGGCGGATTCGAGGTCACGGGCGAGGTCAAGTCTTTCGACGGCCAGCGCTATGTGATCGAATCGAAGGTGCTGGGCACGATGACGCTCGAAGTGGAGCGCTTCGATTGCGTCTCTGGCGCCTGCCCGACTGCGCCGATCGCGGCCGCGCCCTCTGCGCCCAAGGCGATCTCGGGTGATCTCGGCACGACCAGCTGGGAAGGCGGCAGTGGCATCGGCACCGATTATATGCCGCAGCTCATCAAGGCATTCGCCTCCACCCGCGGCCTGACCGTCGAACGCACGATCGGCAAGGACCAGCGCGACATCGAGTTCAAGCTGATGAGTGCCGACAATCGCGTCGTGGGGCAGTTCAACGTGCGCCGGCGCGGTGTTTCATCCGGCTATGCTGAACTGGCCCAGGGCAACGTCGATCTCGTTTGGACCAGCGCCCGCATGACCGATCCGCAGGCGCAAGGCTTCCTCAAGTCAGGGATCGCCGATCCGCGTGTGCCAGGCAGCGAACACGTTTTCGCGCTCGACTCGATGGTTGTCCTGGTCGCCAACAACAACCCCGCCGTTTCCATGACGGAGGAGATGCTGGCCAAGATCTACTCCGGCGAAATCTCCGACTGGTCCCAGGTCGGTCTGCCAGCAGGAAAGATCAACGTATACGCGCCGGTCGATGGCATGGGCCTGCTCATGCACTTCAACAACACCGTCATGACGCCGCGCAGTTTGAAGCTTCGGGCGGATGCCATCCGGCTCGGCACCGTCGTCGAGTGGTCCGACAAGGTGGCGCAAGACCCAATGGGGATCAGCTTCAACTTCATCGGCTACATCCGCAACGCCCGCGCACTCAACATTGAATCGCCATGCGGCCTTGTTTCGGTCCCAACGACCTTCTCGACCAAGACCGAAGAATTCCCGATGGCGCGGCGCCTCTATTTCTACACGATGGGCCGTCCGAAATCGCGTCTGGCGCAGGAGCTGCTCGATTTCGCCTTGTCGCCTGAGGGCCAGGACGTCTTGAAGCTGGCCAACTTCGTCGACCAGTCGCCCGAGCTGCTCGAATTCCGCGAGCAGGGTACGCGCATTGCCTACGCGCTGAACGTGCCCGCCGAAGACTTCGACTTCAATTTGATGCGCCAGCTCATCACCGACATCACCGATGCCCGCCGGCTGACGACGACCTTCCGCTTCGAGTCGAGCTCGTTCCGCCTCGACACCAAGGCCAATCAGGACATTGCCCGCCTTGCGACCTTCCTCAACCAGGAGGGTTATCGCGACAAGAAGATTGCGCTGCTCGGTTTTGCGGATTCGCGTGGTGACTTCGCCAAGAACCTGGCACTCGCGCGGGCCCGCGCCGACACGGTGCGGCGCGGTCTGCTGGCGGCCCCGAATGGCAAGGCACTGGCCGGCCGTCTGGAGGCCAAGGGCTACAGCGAGCTTGCGCCGGTCGCCTGCAATGACAGCGATACTGGCCGTGAGTTCAACCGGCGGGTGGAGGTCTGGCTCTATTGAGCCGGCCGCAATGCGGGCCTGCCACAACGCGGCGGCGGCAGTGGCGTGTGCCTGGAAGAACCGATGACGAGGGGCGTCATCTATCGACGGCGCGCGGCCGGTGGAGTGGCTGGCGCGAACAGGGAATGAACGAGATGAGTTCAGTGAAGATTTTGTTCGGCCTGGTGTTTGCCGCAATGGCCCTGGTGCTTCAGGCATTGGGTGCGCCGGCGCTGGCACAATGGGCTCCCACAAAGCCGATTGATTTTATTGTCATGGCCGGCGAAGGCGGCGGCGCCGACAAGGCCGTGCGCTTCATTGCCAAATCGATGGCCGAGGAAAAGCTCATTCCCGTCCCCATCAATGTCATCAACAAGCCGGGAAAATCGGGTGGTGAAGCCCTCGCCTTCTTGAAGTCGCGCAAGGGCGACGACCACACCATCATGTTCACGCTGAACAGCTACTATACGACCCCGCTCGAACAGCCCGATCTCGGCGTCGACATCGGCACTTTCACGCCAATAGGGCGGCTCGCCGAAGATGTCTTCCTGCTGTGGGTCAATTCTGAGCGCGCCGACATCAACACGATCGACGACTTCGTCAAGGCCGCCAAGGCCAAGGGCGATGCCTGGGTGATGGCCGGAACCGGCAAGGGCGCTGAGGACAGCATGCTCACCGACTTCCTCAATGCCACATACGGCCTCAACATGACCTACAAGCCCTTCAAGGGCGGTGGCGAGGTGGCCAAGGAGCTTGCCGACAAGCGAGCGGACTCGACGGTCAACAATCCCTCCGAGCAGAACGATTTCTATCCCAAGGGCATCACCAAGCCGATCATCGTTTTCACCCCGCAACGCCTGACCGCATATCAGAAGATCCCGGCGCTGCGCGAGACCGGCATGGATTTCCAGTATTTCATGCAGCGTTCCGTCGTCGGCAGCCCAGGCATGTCGAAGCCGGCCGAAGCCTACTACCAGGGACTGTTCAAGCGCTTCTTTGCCGGGCCGGCATGGCAGCAGTACCGCACCAAGAACAGCCTCGCCGGCGACTTCATATCGGGTGACGCCTTGCGCGCTTATTGGCTCAAGGAGCGCGAGAAGCATGCGCGCTGGAAAATGGCACTCGAGATCATGCTGACCAAGGGCGCCGCCAGGAAGAAGTGAACCGGCCCAAGCAGGATGAAGTCGCGCAATTTAGTCAGCGAGAAGTACTTCCGCGCGCTACTTCCGCTGAAAGCTAAAGCGATTGCCGCATCGACGGAATTGCTTCAGGCCGCGACTGCGGCCCGGCGTCATGCGCCGCCCCTGCGGAGCAGCCCGAGCGAAAGCGAGGCATTGGCTGCGTGAGCACAAAGAGCCAGATCGTTTCGACGTAAGTCTGAAACGATCTAACGCGGCGTCCAGTACTGTTCGATCTTGCGGATCATGAATTCCCGCCAGTGATAGTCCGACCCGCGCTCCTGGTTGCAGGAGTGGCAGGCGGCAACGACATACTTGCGGTATCGACGATCGCTTGTGGCCGCAAACAGATGCTCCTTGGTGATGCGGTTGCCTGGCAATCGTCCAGCGAAGTTGCCATCATTGGGCAACTCCATCGGCTGGCGGCAGTAAAAGCAGAGTCCTTCTTGTTCGAGATAAAGCCGCAGGTAGCGATGAGGCTTGGGTTGCGCCGCCGATTGGATTGGCTTGAGCCGCTTCTTGTGCACGCGCGGCGGCCGTTTTCGGGCCCCTGCGCGGGGAGGGTAGATTGTCTTCTGCATGTCAGCTCCAGAAGCGGGCACAACCGAATGAATATTATAAGCGCGTACGGCGCGACTTCGCCGCATCAAGAGGTCGAATTGAAGCCTCGCAGCCCATCGGAAATTGGGCGCGCGAGCCGCGCCGTTGCGGATCTTGCGAGCGCGTGGCTTATTGGCCTCACTTGGGCGTGCGCAGTGTGATTGACGTTCGTCGAGGCGGAAAACGTGGGCTCGGCGCAAGCGCTGGCGGGCAAACAAGTTAGGGCACGACGAAGATGCTGAACACACCGGAAGCCGGCCCGGATGGCGGTGGGAGCACTCGCGTGGTGGCATGGGATCTGCCGACGCGACTGTTTCACTGGGGCATTGTCCTGCTCATTATCTCGGCGTGGATCAGCTACCGCTATGCCGAGAGCTTCAATGACTATCTCTTGAAGTGGCATCGTTGGAACGGGCTGGCAATCCTCACGCTTCTGGTCTGGCGGCTCATGTGGGGCATCGCGGGATCTTCAACCGCACACTTCGCGAGCTTCGTGCGTGGACCGCGTGCTGTGCTCGGCTATGCGCGCGATTTGTTTTCGAACCAGCCGCGCCGCTTCTTGGGCCACAATCCGCTGGGAGCATTGATGGTGCTGGCAATGCTTGCGACGCTGCTGGCGCAGGCGTGCCTCGGTCTCTTCACCGTCGAGCACAATGGCTTGACCGCAGGGCCGCTCTACCGCCTTGTCAGCACCGCCACCACCAAATGGGCGTCGCACTGGCATCACGTCGTTTTCGAGAACGTATTACTGCCCTTAATAGTGATCCACATCGCAGCAAACATTCTCTATGGCCTGGTCAAGCGCGAACCGTTGATCCCGGCAATGTTGACTGGCCGTAAGCCTGTCGCACCCTACGAGGATGAAGACGCCGCGCGTCAGCCGCCTCGCGTTCTGTTGCGGGCGACGGCCCTCTTGGCGCTTTCAGCGGCCCTCGTGCTTGGAAGCATCCGCCTGCTTGCCGGACGCCTGATCTGATCCCCTACGCAACTTTTTCGCACCTGTACCGGCCGGAACAGCGTTAATTCGCGGCCGCATCTACCGTTCGAGCATCAACCTCGAACTGGAGCTGCGGGCCATGACCACCAACACCGACACCACCTATCGCATCAAGGGCGGCCGCGTTGGTGTGCTGCTGTTCCACGGTCTGTGCGGCACTCCAGTTGAAATGCGCTACGTGGCCCACGGAGTGGCCCGCGCCGGATATACGGTGCATTGCCCGCTGGTCGCCGGTCACGGTGGCTCCGAAGCCGACATCAAGGCGAGCACCTGGCAGGACTGGCTGGCGAGTGCCGAGGCCGCCCTGGACGAAATTCGCAAGGAATGTGACGTTGTCATCTGCTCCGGCCTGTCGACCGGCGCGCTGCTGAGCCTGATGCTGGCCGCACGTCATCCCGACAAGGTTCAGGCGACAGCGCTCCTGGCACCGACGCTCTGGCTCAATGGCTGGCTGATCCCCTGGTACGCCCGGCTGTTCAAGCTCGTGCGCCATACCTGGGTCGCCAATCTCATCAAGTTCCCGGACATCGAGCCCCATGGCATCAAGGACGATCGCATTCGCGACTTCATCCGCAAGGCCCTGAACAGCGGTGACAGCTCGGTAGCGGGACTGCCCGTGACGCCCGGCGGCGCCGTGCTGGAGCATCGCCGTCTGGTGAAGGCGCTGATGGCCGAGCTGAGCGGAATTGCCCAGCCAGCACTCATCGTCCACCCGCGTGAAGATGACTATGCCGATCTCAATAACGCATGGTATTTGCAGCGGAATTTGAAGGGCACGGTGGATATGGTGGTGCTCGATGATAGCTATCACATCGTCACCGTGGACCGGCAGCGCCATGTTGTGGTCGAGCGCATGGTGGCCTTCGCGGATCGCATGGCGGCGAAGCTGACGCAAAAGCCCGATACCGCGACAATGACCAAGATCGGTTCGGCTGTCGCCTGAGGCGAGCGTCTGGCCGCACAACTTGGCATCGCAATCACTGGAACCAAGCACAGCCGGGCGGCAAGGGCCGCCCGGCGTTGCAGCGCGCCGGGTACGGATACGGCAATCGTGCCCGTTCGTTCAATGCGGGGTCAGGTAAGCCATGGCAGCCAGACCGACAGCTGCTGCGGAATCAAAATAAACACAGAAAAATCAATATGTTAAAAAATTATTCCACTCCTGTTCCTGCCGGAACAGCGGTTCAATACGTCAGGCGGCATTCTGTCATCAAGTCGAACGCGAGACCCTCTCGCAGATCACTCGGCAAACCAAAACCGCGCCACCCGCGCAAACGACATACAGGAGACCCGCCATGAACAAGCACCTCGCCCTCTTCGCTGCTGCAGCCACCCTGGCCATTGCCAACACCGCGCTGAGCCCCGTTGCACAGGCTGGTGGTGTCAGGCTTCAGTTCGGCTATCCGCTGGGTTCGTTCGTGGCCCGCGAGTGCGGCAGCTGCGGAAATTCTTCCTACGGCCACCACTCTCACCGCTCGTATCGCGACTACGGTGCCGAGCGCCGCGCTGCAGCCCGCGCTGCAGCCCGAGCCGAAGCAATCGCCGAAGCTCGGCGCGAAAAGGCCGCCGAAGCGCGCCGTGAGGCGATCGCCGAAGCACGCCGCGCCAGGGTCGCTGAAGAGCGCCGCGAGCGTCTGGCGGAGGCACGCCGCACTGTCCGCGCCGCCAAGGAGAGCCAGGAGAAGGAAGTCGCGAAGGTTGAGATTGAGACCTTGGCGCCAGATACGGTCCCCCTGCCTGTCCGTGCCGAGGACAAGAAGGAAGCAAGCGTCGCCGTTGGCGAGCCCAAGGTTGTGCTCTCTTCGACCAAGGACGAGGCATCAAATGCCGCTCCGAAGGCCGAAAAGGTGGCTATCGCCCCGGTCCCGGCCGCAGCCCCCATAAAGGCAGAGATCTCGACCAAGCCGCTTGACTGCAAGAAGTTCGTGCCGAGCGCCGGCCTGACGATCACGGTGCCCTGCCAGTAAGTTTCGCTACCCCCGGCCGGTCGCCCCAAAAGCACCGGCCGGACTGCTTTTGCACGAAGGCTCGCGTTCACGCATTTGAACATTTCACAGCGTGCACGATTGATCTTCAAGACCTGACCTTTCATCCTGGAGGCCCGCGGTGTGCGGGTGGGAGAGACAAGATGAGCGATACGGAAAAGACCGCGAACGAGGTCCTCATGTCGGACCTGGCAGCAGCGGCCGGCGGAGGAGGAGGCATGAAGCGCGCTGTCCGCATGGCGCCAAAGCTTGCCTTCCGGAACCTCTTCCATGATCGCCTGAGCCTCATTGTGACGCTGACAGGCATCGTTTTTTCGGTGGTTCTGGTGGCAGTCCAGTGCGGCCTGTACCTGGGCTCGGAACAGACCATCGCCCGCGTCATAGACCAGACCGATGCCGACATCTGGATCGTGCCGCTTGGCACTCAGAGCTTCGATGATCCATCGATCATGCCGGGCCAGGAGAAATATGCAGCGCTCTCGGTGCCGGGCGTGGCCAGCGTCGAAAACCTGCTCGTCGGCTTCTCGAAGTGGCGCAAGCCCGAGGGCGGCAGCACGACCATCCTCCTCGTCGGGTCCGACTGGAATACTGGTGGATTGGCTCCTTGGAACCTCGTGGACGGCACGCTTGACGACCTGAGCGCACCCTTCACCGTGGCTGTAGACAAGAGCTATTTCAACGACTTAGGCATAAAGAAGTTGGATGATACTGCCGAGATCAACGAGACCAAGGTGCGCGTCGCGGCTGTCAGTACCGAGATCCGATCGTTCACGACGCTGCCTTATGTCTTCACCAAGCGCGAAACCGCCCTTGCGCTGCTCGACGCATCCGCGAGCGAAGCCTCTTACACGCTCGTGAAGGTCGCGCCCGGCGCCGATGTGGAGACGGTCCGTGCTGACCTGGCCAAGCGCCTGCCTGACGCCGAGGTCATGCGGACGGCAGGTTTCCGCAAGCGGAGCCTCGACTATTGGCTCTTCCAGACCGGCGCCGGAGCCGCACTGATCGCCGGTGCGCTGCTCGGATTGATCGTCGGTGTCGTGATTGTCGCCCAGACGCTCTATTCGAGCACGAAGGACCACTTGAACGAGTTCGCCACCCTCCGCGCGCTGGGCGCGTCGGGCAGCTATATTCACCAGGTCATCCTGTTGCAGGCGATGATAAGCGCAGTCATCGGCTATACCATCGGCATGCTGCTCTCACTTCTGGTCATCTGGTCATCGCGAGGTTCGACACTCAATATCGTCATGACCCCTGGCCTGGCGGGTTTCCTCTTCGCCGTGACCATCGGGATGTGTGCCATCGCGGCGGTATCGGCAATCTTCAAGGTTACGCGGATCGATCCGGCAGGCGTCTTCAGCCGGTAACATGAGGCGACTATCCGAACCGATCATACACAGCAAAAGCCGCAGGCGGATCATTTCCGGCTGCGGCGCAGCCTTTACCCAAAGTCCCCTGGCCGTCTGGCAAGCCACGGCCAGAACTCTAAAGTACCGTTGCGATTACCGTTTTTCTTGCCGTATCGCTTTTTTTTCGAACCTGTTTCGCCCGGAACAGCGCCGCCCCGCCGGTAGAGGCAATCTGTCGGCATAGCGAAACACAAGGGACGGACCTTTCAGGAGCGTGACATGACAAACTCAGCCAACAACCCCGCAAACAACACAACCGAGCGCACCGAGCTGCCGCCGATTCTGGAGTGCAAGGGCATCACCAAGGTGTTCGGCTCCGGCGACACCGAGATCAAGGTGCTGAAGGGCGTCGACATGCAGCTTCGCCCCGGCGAGCTGACCCTGCTGATGGGCCCCTCGGGCTCGGGCAAGACGACGCTGCTCTCCATTCTCGGCTGCATCCTTTCCCCGACCGAGGGCGAGCTCGTCATCAACGGTCAGTCGACCAAGGGCCGCAATGCGGAGGGTCTTGCTGACCTGCGCCGCAAGGAGGTTGGCTTCGTCTTCCAGTCCTACAACCTGTTCCCGACAATGACGGCGCGCGAAAACGTGATGCTGGCGCTGGATGTGCGCGGCAGCCGCGGCGATGCCATCAAGCAGGCCGATGCGGCGCTGCGTGCGGTCGGCCTGGGCCACCGCCTTGAGGCCTACCCCAAGAAATTGTCGGGTGGTGAGAAGCAGCGTGTTGCCATTGCCCGCGCATTGGCTGGCGCTCCGGCTGTGATCCTGGCCGACGAGCCGACCGCAGCTCTTGACAGCGAGAATGGTGCGGCAGTGATGGCGCTGCTCTCCGAGGTCGCCAAGGACCCCACCCGCGCGGTGCTGGCGGTCACGCACGATCACCGCACACTTGCTTATGCCGACCGGATCATCAGAATTGAAGATGGCCGTATCGTCGATCAGCGCCGCAACAAGGACGGCTCGATGGAGGAAAGGGAGATCCATGTCGCTGAAGCAGCCTAATGAGGCGAACGGTCCAGCGCCGTCGTCTGGCGGCCCGGGCCGCATGACCATCGCCGTCATCGCCGTCATGGCTCTGACGATCGCGGGTCTAGGTGGCTACCTTGTGAGCAGCTCCAGGTTGCTTGAGGGTGATGGCAAGTCCGGCGGCTCCGTCGCCAAGGCGGATATTGCCGGCACAACGGAAACCAAGAAGGGCACTGCAACCCGCTGGGTCGCTGCGGCACCAGGGCGCGTCGAGCCCAAAGGTGGCTTGATCCGCATTGGTGCGCCGCAGGTCGGACGCATCTCCGAAGTCCTGGTTTCGGTCAATGACCGCATCGAAAGTGGAGAACTGCTCGCCCGTCTGGATGATGCTGAGTACAGGGCCAAGCTGGCGGCGGCTGAAACCGAGGCGGGCTCGCGAATGCGCGAGCGCGACAGCGCCAGTCTGGCAACGTCACGGTCGGACATCCGCAAGAGCGAAGATGACGTCTACGATGCCGAGCGTGCCGTGACCGGCGCGCGCATAGAGCTGGACTCGATGCTGAAGAACCGCCGCAACGGCGAGTCGAGCAATAACGACGTCGCCGATGCGCGCCGCCGTCTGAAGGATGCCGAAACGCGCCTTAAGAAGGAGCGTCTGGCTTTGGCGAAGGCGCAGTCCAAGTCGAATATCGGCGAACCTAGCCGTATCGAATCGGGTTTGAGCGCCGCGCGCTCTGACGTGGCAATCGCGGATGCCTTGCTCGACAAGACCCGCATTCGCGCTCCTCAGGTCGGCACGGTGCTCGAAGTCAACGCCAAGGATGGCGAGATTGTCGCGCCGTCTCCGGAGTTGCCGCTGATCGTGATCGGCGATCTGTCGGCGCTGCGGGTGAAAACCGAGGTGAGCGAGGCCGACGTCTCCAAGATCAAGGTGGGGCAGCAGGCATTTGCCAAGACGGCGGCTTTCCCTGGCCGCGAGTTCAAGGGCAAGGTCACGTCGATTGCGCCATCCCTTGCAGCGCCCAAGCTGGGTGGACGCGGGCCGCGCCGGCCGACCGACGTGGACGTGCTGGAGGTTACGATCGACCTCGATCCGCAAACCGACCTGCGCCCAGGCATGCGTGTGGATGCGTTCTTCCTCGCCAATCAATAGCAGCCAGCAGTGGATCGGGAGCGCGCATCGTTAGGGCCGCATCTGCAACGTAAACCGAAAAAGAAAGAAGCGTCCGGCCTGGAAGCCGGACGCTTCTTTTGCGTGAGAGGGGGGACTACGACAGTATAGGTTGCGCTGAAGCTTGGAAGGCCCGGCGCAAAAAAGTACTCAAGGCATGGACTTGGGCTTGGCTACGAACAGTTATGAAGTGACCAGGCTCCACGAGATTATGCTGCGTGATTTCAGTGGCGCGTCGATGCGGCCGGACCGCCGGTATCGGTGGCTGCGGCACTGGCGATGAGAGGATCGATTTCGGCGGAGGTGCTGACGCAGATGGCACCAGGGAGCGGAGCCATTGCATAGCCCTTGTCCCACAACCGGCTGAAGGCGGTCTCGACGAACTGGGCCGTGGTCTCGCAGCCGTTCGCATAGCACTCGTAGGCATCGCGCTTGGCCGGGTCGCGGCGCATGCAATCGCCGATCCATGCCGTCTCGCTGTCGAGCCAGAGTTGTTCATGGGCATCCATGAGCCGCAGGTCGTTGAGCGATCGCCCATCGCTGATAGTGGCCAGCTCCGAAGGCCAGTTCTCCATTGCAGCATCAACTGGCATTGCGACGAGGGCTTTCAGTGCAATGCCACGGCCGCAAGATTCCGCGACAGCGGCGGCAAGCGCACGCACGACGGGACTTTCGCTTGAGCGGGCAATCAGCAGGTATGCGCGTTCGCTACCCGAATCGGCCGACACGCCACCTCGGCTTGCGATGTGTTCAGAAATAAACGCCTTAAGTTTAGCTTCCTTGTCCTCCTTCTTGATCACATCGATAGATGGGAGCGTATTGGAGCGCATATTGAATTCCTCTCGGGCGCTTGGCGATGCATCATGTCATCGTTGCCGCGCAACTGCGTGACCCACCCATATTGGTGCCAATTCGGTTAAACAAGAGTTGCCGCAATGGTCATTTTGGTGCGGGAAGGCGCCACTGCCGCACCGCCCAAAAACCTGTCTACTCCCCAGCCGTTGGCCGAAACCGGCGCGAGATGTCGTCAATCCGGATGTCGATGTCCGGTTCCTCGAAGAGCGGCATGTGCTCCTCCTCGCTGGCATCTTGCTCCAGGTCGTCCGCACCGCTGGCAAACTCGGTGTTGCCAACGCTTTGCAGCGCTCCAGCCGGCTCGATGATTCGCGCGCCGGGTGCATTGAGCTGCGGCGGCATCGCTTCCGCGTCGAGGACGAGTTTCGCCAGATCGCCGCTCGTCATCGCGGCTGGCAGCGAGGCTTCGGTGACAGGCAGCGTGAACTCCGCCGTTTCCCGTCGCAGGACGACACCGATGCGATGAGGCGGCCTCGCCAGGTGCGGCGTGGTAGTCGCAGACCGCGCGGCCGTCTCGCTTTCCGGCGCCGATGCAACTCTTGTCGCTTCGGCTTCCGGCATCGCAGGGATGTCTTCTACTGGTGCAAAGGCAACGCTTTCGCCCTGCTCCGGCTTGTTCGGCATTGGCGGTTCATCGCCGCTCGTGTTGCCCGGAATGGCAAACAGCACGACTTCGCCAGCTGGAATTTCCTCGCCTGCTGCGCCAGCGTCAGCCGAACGCTGCGCCCCGCGCCTCCGGCGTGGCCGGTCAAGCGCACCGTCCTCGCCCCGCAGCGTTGGCAGAGTGGCGCGATAGCGTTCCTCGGCGATCTCGCGGCTTGCTCGCGCTGCATAGGGGCCAAATTCAGCGATTGTCTCGGCGCCTGCACCCATCGTGCCAGGGCCCGCCATACGCGGCTCGCGCACCGGAGCGCTGCTGGCACTCGCCATGCCCCGGCGCGAAAGGAAGCCACCGCGCCCGCCGGCGGCAACCCGCGTCTCTTCGACGGTGAGCGGGGCCGCGAAGGAGTTGTCCTGAGCCGTCTGGATCGATTGCTCCGCCGCCGGTTGAGCGCGGCCTTGCTCCGTCGCAGCGGAATCGTTCGCATGCGTTACGCTGCTTGCACTCGAGAGTGCCGGCTCCGGACGTTCGAATAGCTGTTGCTCCAGCCGCCGTTTCTTCTTCTCCGCCTCAACGCGCCGGGCAGCACCCATGACGGCGCCCAGGATGATTTCCGACCAGGCGCCATCGCGGAAGCGGTAGATGCGGAATGCATCGGCATGCGCGAACTTGCTGCCCTGCCGCAGCAGCTTCTTTTTCACCGCGCGGGTGGTGAGCAGCGGCGAGTAGACGCGCGAGAAGATTTTCTCCTTCTCGAAGCTGGTGAAAAGGTTGGCGAGCAGATGCGCCTCGTGGGTGAGATCTTCGATGTCCTCCGTCGAGAAGCCCTTGGTGTAGGCACCCGATGGCTTGTAGGGCGCATCGAGCGGCACCGCGACATAGTAGGCGCCGTGGAAATCGAACACGACGTGCCGGAACACCTCGAAGTTGCGGCGGATCTCATCGTCGCGATGAATCTCGTTGAAGCGCGAGAGAATCTGGATGACGGGTCCGCGTTCAGCCGCGCGCATCTTTGGCACCAGGCCATTGAGACGGTTCATCGGCCGGCTCATTGAGACGAGCAGCAGGCACAGATCTACAAACAACGCGATGGCCAGCGGAATGTAGTCGCGCTTCGACAGCCCGACGGTCGGCTCGCCTGAAATAGCCTTGGACACAGCCGGCGAAGCCTCGACCGACTGCACGGCCTTCTTTTGCAGATCGCGTAGTTCGTCTGCCGAAGGCGGCAACTTGAACGACAACGCGCCATAGAAAGTAGCAGTCAACCGGCGGAACGCTTCGATCGTTGCCTCGGAGCCTTCGACGGCGGCGATCTTCGGCTTCTCCAGGTCTGGAAGCTGGTCGATTGCCCGCACAACGCCTTTGAGCGCCTGCTGGAGTTGCGGGTCGGGGCAGGTGAATGTGCCGCCGTGGCCATCGGGGAATATCGTTTTCTCGGCACGCTCGCCAAGGTCCGCGCGAAGCTGCTTGAGTTGCGGATCGGTGCGGAAGGCGTTGAAGCCGGTCACGGTCATGTCGAGCTTGCGGCCAAGCGCATTCATGAAATCATTGCGCGTGCCCGTTGCCTTGTCGATCGTCGACTTGTCATCGCCAACCACCTTGGCGAGGTCGCCATCGAGGGCCGCAAGGTCGCCATTGACGCTTCCCACGCGCGTCTTGACGAACTCCGCCGCGAAGGCAAAGCGCTGTGCATCCTCGTCGCGCAGCTTGCGGCGCGGGCCATCGCCGGGCCGGCTATTGGGACACGAAGTGCCCTTGGTGCGCTCCAGCTCGGCCTTTTGGATCGAAACCTGGTTGAGCTGTTCCAGCGTCGTCGACAGCTGAACCATGCGCGTCGATGCAGCATGCAGCGACGACTGAACCTGGGTGACGGCGGATTCGGCGGAGCGAGAGGACTCCGAGCGGCTCTCCAGCACTTTCCAATAAAAGCCGAAGCCGAAGCCGACCGAGATGAGCGTCAGAAAAACATATCCGCTGATGTAGGCGAGCTTTGTCGCCGTTGGGATCGGCGCAAACATCTGGTCGAGAAGCCAGACGATCATCGTCATCAGCATGGCGACCGAGAAACCGATAACCAATTTGTGGATGAGCGGCAGGTCGCCCAAGTTCGACTGGATCAGCTCCAGCATGCCGATGTAGGTGGCGACCCACGACAGCGTGCCGAGCCCCAGAACAAGGAACATCTTCTTCCAGTCGCGCCCGCGAGCCGCTTCCTCCGACCAGTCGCCGTCACCTAAAGAGAGATCGAGATCGAAAGCGCGGCGGGCAGTAGCGGCATCGCGCTTCGTGTCGTTGGAGAACGCCATGGAACGACCTTATTCTGCGACGCGACAGCATGCCGTTTCATTGATGAATGGGTTGGCCCCGCTCATGTGGCTTTATGCGTGCCGCGATGCGTTGTTTGCGTGTGATGACCGATCTGCCCCCGGTCCCTCGTGATCCACTGTGACAACTAGAGATGTTTCTTGTCGCCAGTGCGGCGTGCTTGTGGCTCAACCTTGACCCGGCGTTGTGCCTGTGGAGCAAATAGCCACGGTCGCCGGAAGCGCGACGGCGTTTCGTTACGAGTTGATGGCGGTGGTATGGCGTGGCGCGATCAGCGTTGAGCGCGAGCCGAGGCGGCCGCAATTCGCCGCCGCCCCGTCATTGAAGCGAGAGCGATCGTTGTACGAGATCGCCGGGCGAGCGTGCCTTGCGACGGCCAGTGAGCGAGCCTGTTGAAATCCCGGTGTCCGCTGAATTTACAGCCTGCATGGGCACGCCGACGCTTGTTGTTGCGACTGGCGGTGGAGGAGCCGGCAGAAGCTGCGGCGCGGGATTGATCTTTGCGTGTGTTTCAAGATCAAGCAGGAGCGCTTCGGCAAGCGGCGTGATGTCGGCGGCATGCATCTTGCGCGCGAATGGTTCGCGAACAGAACCCGTGCCGACCAGCACGACATAGGAATAGGCCGCACCGTTGGAGAATTGAATGCCCCCCGTGATCCATGCGTCGATACTGGCATCCGGATCTTCTGTAACTTGCGTTCCCGTCTTGGCGAAATGCAGGCGAACGCCCGCGCGCCTTGATGCGCACCACTGCGACATGCTCTTGAGTGTACCGTGTGATGTCTTGAACGCGGAATAGCAAAGAGGCGCCGACAGCAATTCCTTGATGAGGCCGTTTCCGCCCCGCACGACGACTTCCAATGGCCTGAGTTTCTTAGGGCCGGGCCTCACCTCGTCCTGCGCATGGAGTGTATGATCGTAGGACTTGATGAGTGTCGGTTCGGAAAGGGTCCTGTTACGCTGTCCCACCAGGGAATTAAGGATCACCGACGACATCATGTGGACCCGGCGGGGCGCGCCCGCAATCTGTCCCAGGACCACGGCGGTCGAAGGCGGTGTGCCCTCTCCTGAAGCGGTAGGTGGCGGCATCGTGAAGCCAAACTGATCGATCAGCGCCTTGACACGGGCCTGCCCGACCCGCGCGGTACGGTTGCCAACCGGATTGTTGAGCGAGCACGCAAAGGCGACGATCGCCTTGCGGCCATGCCTGCCGCCACCGCCATGCCGGCACGTTTCTAGCCCCACCGCTGGCGCATCGGTATCGAGATACAGCGTGTTGGGCGTGTCGGTGAGCTGGTTGGCTATTGCCACGGCCGCCAGCATTTTGCCCGTCGATGCGATCATCCGCGATTCCCGCGCCGGATCGTAGATGCCGCTCTCCGCATTGCGTGCGCTGATCGAGCCGAAGTAGGCCGCCGTTTCGCCGGTCTCGTAATAGCGCACGATTTCGCCTTTGTAATTTGAGGCGACGACGATGATGTTTGGCAGCGTGCCGGAGATGCCAGCCTTTGCGGGATCGAGCGTATAGCCAGGCAGGAGCTTCGCTGAGACCTTGCCGTCCAGAGAAGAAAGCGCGGTGTTGACCTTGGCATGAAACGCCATGTTTTCAGCCGCGTCGAACGTGGTAGTGACGCCGCGCACGTAGTCCCTCCAGGCAAAGCCGTAGCGCTGTTTCATTTCTTCGCGAAGTCCGAACCGCGCAGCCGGCAGCAGCACATTGGCCCTGATGACCGGATTGGCCTGCGCCCGCCGCGCGTAGTCAGGAGCGAACTTGTCGAGAGCATGCTGCAAGCGCGGCTTGACATGCGGATCGGGCGGCCCGCCCGCGAGCTTGACGAGATCGAACACGACTTCCTTCTGCTTTTCGGCATCGTCCAGAAGTTTCTCCGCGCAGGTCCGCGCGCGAACCTCGGTGATGTAACGCCAGCGATCAAGCCGCACCGCGTTAAGCCGGTCGGATCCCTCCAGCAGGATGATCGGCTTGTTGACGGCCGATGCCAGAACGAACTGCTCGGCAACGGACAGGTCCTTCGCCTCCTTGCCGAAGACGATGCGGCTTGTCACTTCGACGCCGTGCAGCGGCGAGCCGCCCGTGCGCTGGGCCAGCCACAAGTGGTTGGCGCTCCAGGCTTTCAGTGCGGATTTATCGCCACCTTTCGTCAGTGTCTGGTAGATGATCGGCGCCATCCACCATTCCGAGAACTTGCGCCTCAGTTTCTCAAGTGCGCCCTCGTCGCCCCTGGGTGGCGTCTTGTAGATGACGCGGGCAAGCTGCATCGGCAGCGTCGAGCCCCCGACGCCGAGACTTGGCCGCTTCAGAGCAACCGAGCGGCGGATGGTCGAGAATGGAATCTTGAGGACGCCGAGCAGGTCGATGCCAAAAGGATTAAGCGGCCCGCCGAGGTAGCGGTCCTCGTGATAGAGCAGGCATTTCCAGTAGTAGTCCGGCACTTCGCGGACTGGGATCGACTTGTGATCGGGGTTCGCCGTATAGCTGCCAACCTCGATGGCGGCGTCGGTGTAGTTGACGTCACGCTGGCTGTCGAGCCGTGGATCGAAGGTGCCGACGAAGCTGCCGCGGCTGTCGTAGATCGCAGTCGCAAGCCAGCGCTCGGCGTCATATTGCAGCTTGTCCGCCATGACCATGCTGCCTGTGAAGCCACGTATCGGCGCCACCACGTAGACGAGCGCGAGCGCAAAGATGACGTAGAGGATGCCAGCGGTGGCGACATGGCGCAGCGGCCCCAGTCGCGGATTGAACGCAACCCAATCCGTCACGAAGCGCACGCCGCGCACCGGAATGGTGGCGACGAGCTCCAGGATGTGCGTGACCAATCGGAAGAACGCGAGCATTGAGGCGAAGAACCAGGCGCTGCCAAGGCAAATGCAACTCGAGCCTGCCGCAAGTCGGCCTGCTCGGGTGCACGCTTATCTCGCTAGAAGGATTTTGTGGCGCGGCAGCGATAAGAAGGTGGCAATCCCGGGATGATACCGGCATTTGCGTTTACAAGGCCGGGCTCCTGGAGTTGACGTAATCCAACGCCCACCGCTCTCCGGTCAGCAAGTAGCGATGACCGGACTGTTGCGGGGTCCTTATGTTAAAAGGTGAGAACGTGACACAGGTAACCAGAACATCATCCTGTTCCTGCGGACGTGTTCTCTGCCAAGCAGTCGGGGCTCCGATCCTGAGCGCCGTCTGCTACTGCGATGATTGCCAGGCGGGTGGAAAGCTGATCGAAAGCTTGCCCGACGCACCATGCGTCATGGACGCGGATGGTGGTACGCCATACCTGACTTATCGTGACGACCGCTTCAGTTGTGTATCGGGTTCGGAACTGCTGGTGGGCCACAAGCTGAAGGAGAGTGCGCCGACAACGCGCTTCGTCGCATCGTGCTGCAACTCGGGAATGTACTTGAAGTATGCGCCGGGGCACTGGGTGTCAGCGTATCAGACTCGCTTCAATGACGATCTGCCGCCGATTGAGATGCGAACCCAGACGCAGTGCCGAAAATCGGCGACCCCCATCCCGCAGGACGCACCAGCTTATCGACGTTTCCCCATGAAACTCTTTGGCCGCCTGATCGCAGCACGGCTGGCGATGCTGTTCGGCAGATGAGCTGCCAAACTTGTGCCTGACTGCACGCTGTTTGCGCCGTCAAGCGTCAAGGATGCCGAACTCGGTGAAGGGAATGAAGGCGACGGGATCGCCCTTGGCGACGCCTGTGACATCCTCGCCGATGTCGATGAGACCTTGCGCGGCGCGCAGGCCCGAGATGAGGCCGGAGCCGTCGCGCGGATACTTGTCGACTGCCATTTGCCCATCTGCGCCGGTGACGTAGAAGCCGCGCAGGAATTCACGGCGACCTGTCTTGCGCTTTGGCATTTCGAACGCCGCCGGAAGTGTAAACCGCCGCGGTTCGGGCCAATGGCCGCCACCCAGCCGCCGCAACATCGGATAGACGTACATCAAATAGCAGACGAACACCGCCACCGGATTTCCCGGCAGGCCGACCATGATCGTATCGCCGATCTGCCCGAACATCAGCGGACGGCCAGGCTTTACCGCCAATTGCCACATATGCCGGCGACCGAGTGCGTCGAGCGCTCCCAGCATGTGATCTTCCTCGCCGCGGCTGGCACCGCCGGACGTCAGGATCAGGTCGAAGCGTTGCGCGGCATCGGCGAGTCTGCGCTCTATCTCTGTTGCATCGTCCGGCCATACGCCAAGATCGCTGACGTCCGCCCCGGTAATGCGCGCCAGGGCATTCAGCATCGGGGCGTTGGCATCGAACACCTCGCCGGGATTGAGAGCGCGGCTGCCGGCCCGGATCACCTCATCCCCGCTCGAGACGATGGCCACACGCACGCGACCGTGGCAGTTGACGTTCGCGACGCCGATCGATGCGAGTGCGGCAACGTCCTGTGGCCGTAGCAGCGTGCCCGGTCCAAACAATACTTCGCCGGCCGCAACATCCTCGCCCACGCGCCGGACATTGGCACCCTTCTTCAGGCCGCCAGGAATGACGACATGGAGCACCCCGCCATCCGCTCCCGTCTCGACCGTGCAGTCCTCCTGCATGACGACGGTGTCGAAGTGCTCCGGTATGGCCGCGCCCGTGAAAATGCGCACTGCCGTGTCGCTGGGGGGGCTGGCATCAAGGGGGCGGCCTGCCGCTGCCCGCGCCGAGACGGCGAAACGGCCACCAGTGTTGACGTCGTAGTGTTGGGATGAAACCGCATAGCCATCGACGGCGGAGTTCGTGTGGGCAGGCACCGGACGCAGCGCCGCTGCGGCATCAACGAGAATGCGGCCCGAAGCGTCGTCAATCGCGACTATCTCTGCATCGGTGATCGGCGTTATCCGAGACTTCAGCAGTGTGACCGCAGCGTCATGTCTCAGGCGATCCTTGTCGTGCAGGAAGCAGTCGTCGAGGAGCTTCTTAGTCATTTCCGAGCAATCTGCCGTGTTGTTTTCCAGCCGAGCCAGTATGCCGCTGCGCGGTCACGTTAGTGCGATCGATCAAGCGGCGGCGGGGCTCAAGAGCGTTTTCCGCACAAGGCGGGTTCGTCAAGACCGCGACGGCGGCCCGGCCTCTTGTACCACCCCGGCGGAGCGGTCCGAGCCCCGGCGAGGGTTAGCGGTGTGAGCGAGAAAATCCAACTCGTTTCACCACAGGTCAGTCGCGATCTAGCAGCAGTGGGACGCCAGCCAAAGCTTTGAATGAGAGCATGTTGAGCTGAAGCATGGCGGATTAGGCATGATAAGCAGATCCCAAATCACAACCCAATGGAGGTTGGGCCAAGGCGGAATGTGCTTCGCCGGCACCCGCCACGGCGTCCTGGGATAGTGCACGGATACCGGCAAGAACAATGCTGCGCAGCCGGGCCAAGCGGGCTCATCAATTGTCGTAATGAGGGAAAACATCTCATGGGGCTCACGAAAGTAGCCCTGAATCCGTGGAGCAGTTGCTGGAAAATGTGAGCAGTGGCGGGCGAATGTCGATCGCGATTAAGAAACGCGACATAGAGCGTGCCGGCCAATAAGCCCCACGCGACAAACACCAAGCCTTAAAGCTACATTGCGTGCATTAACACGAAGAGCCCGATGCCGACAGCCGGACCCAACAACGTAGCAAGAACCAACATCACGAAAGACTTCGCGACCATAACACAACCCCGCACACGCGACGCCAAGCAAAACGTGGAAACACCGCACCACGTAACGCCCCCCGGTCGGCAAACCCTCTACCTTTCACCAACCGTGACTTGGACTTTATATCAAAACAACAAAACGCACACGTATTAAACGATTGAAAACCAAGAATGGCTTCGCATGTGCGAGATAGTAGCCACAGCAACTCAGGGGCTTCACTGACCAATATCAGTCAGCCTGAAAAACAAACGAAAACGCAATTGGTTGGAATAAGAGCGATAGCTTGCCGCAAACCCCCGGCCTGCCGATCTTGCCGCCGTTTCCGCTCGGAAAAAGGCTCGCCACTCGTCCGAAACTGCCTGCCTGTTGCTCATCCGCTACAGTAAGGACGTATGCGGTCTTGGCCGAGGGGCGCTCAGGCGGACAGGTACGGGAGTGCGCCGGGATGCAAAGTTGAACTCGTCTCAGCCCTTGTCGAACAGCCTGAGCTGCCTCTCGTCCTGGCCATGCGTCTCGGCCGCGAGCTGTTCGATCCGGTCGAACGGCACCTGCTCCGCCAGGATCAGCGAACGCTGCGCTTTCATCGCGCGAACGAAGCCTTCCTGAACCAAGTGGAACTCGCCCACCGTCTGATGCGGCAACACAGCAGCTGGGTCGAGGCCCGATTCCGACTGGAACGCCGCCTTGAGTTTGCGAAGTGCGGTGTCTTCGCGCACGCGGCCGATGAACCAGCTCGTGATCTGGTCGCGGCTCTTGTAGTCGAGGTCGCCGGGCGACTGGGTCGCAAGCATCAGGCCGAGACCGGCCGAGCGGGCACGCTTCAATAGGCTTTGTAGCGGTTCCGCCGTCGCTGGCTTGGCGTTGGCGGGAATGTAAAGGTCGGCCTCGTCGAACATCACGACGGCCTGCAGTTCGTCATTGGGATTGCGCTGGCAGAACCGCAGCGCTTCGGAAAGGAACTGAGACACCCAGAACAGGATGTTCTCGTTGTCGCCAAGGAAGCCGGTGTAGATGATCGACAGCCGTGTGCGGCCCTCGCGGGCATAGGGACCGAGCCCGAGGAAGCTTTCCATCGACAGGCTCTCGCCGCCGCCTTCGAACAACGCGGCATTGCGGTGGCGAAGCGAGTCGAGCTGAGCGACCAGATCGCGACGCAGCTTGCCGGAGGGGTCCATGCGCTGCGTCAGATCGCTAAGCTCGGGGTCCTCGTCCTCCAGGAGGTTGATGAGGTCCGACAGCGTAACCTCGCGGCTGTGGCGCGAACCCAGAATGCGCAATGCCACCGAAAGCGTGCCCGACTGCTTCTGGTGGGTCGCGGAATTCTTCAGATGCAGCATGTCGCCGAGCGCGGCTGCCGAAAGGTTGGCAAGGAGCTGCTGTTCGTGATCGGGTAGCTCGTTGATGCCGTTGGGAAGCAGCGTGATCGAGATCGGCCGGCCCGACGCACGACCCGGCGTGTAGACGGCGACATCGATGGCGTCGGCAAGTTTCTCGCGCTGGGCGCGCCGGGTCGCATCCTCATCATCATCCGCGCGCCAGACTTCGGGGTTGGCATAGCTGCAAAGGTCGCCCTTGCGGTCGATCAGGATGGCGGGGATGCCGCGCTGCAGGAGCTGCTCGATGAGAGACAGCGCCAACGTCGTCTTGCCGGAGCCCGAGCCGCCCAGCACCGCTGCGTGACGCTTCATGACGCTTGGGTTGAGTGTCACCGGCCGCCGCCGTCCGATCACCTCGCGACCGGCAAATATTGAGCCTGACGTGATGCCGTTTTCATCGAGAATGACCGACAACGGCAGCTCGTCCATCCCGGCGTTGCCGGTCAGTGCGGCCTGATCCCACATGCCGGAATAGACATCGCCAACGTGGGCGTCGAGCGCGCCGCCACCGTCAAATACCATGCCATAACCCGCATCGACGGGTTCGGCGGGCGCCGGCCACATGCTGGCGGGCGCTGCCTGCTGATGGTGGATCGGTTGCGGTCCGGCAGCTGCCGGTTGTGGTCTGGTCTCGGCGCCGCCGTTGATGACGCGCGGCAGCATCCGGCCGAGCAGGTCGAGGCGCAGGAGCTGAATGATGACAATCAGGTTGGACAGCAGCTTGGCATCGACGAACCATTCACCGAAACCTGGATCGTTCCTGTGGTGCGCATG
The DNA here is from genome assembly GCA_020442165.1 of Hyphomicrobiaceae bacterium. Taxonomy (GTDB): domain Bacteria; phylum Pseudomonadota; class Alphaproteobacteria; order Rhizobiales; family Hyphomicrobiaceae; genus JAEUMD01. The sequence continues at coordinate 34,165 of JAGRKV010000073.1, forward strand.
GAACTCGCGCACGGTCATCATGCGCTCCCACTCCGCAATCGGTACTGTCAGTGCCCGGCCGCCGCTCTCGCGGAATTTGCGCATCGCCTGCGCCGCCTGGCTCTTGGTGTTGGGCGGATAGTCCGAAGCGCGCAGGATGAAGCAGCTCTTGCCGCCCATCGCCGCCAGTGCGGTATCGAGCTGACGCTTGAAGACGCCGCCCTGGATCTTGCGGTTGCACAGGAAGACGCGGGCTTCCGCCTGCAGCCCGTTGCGCTGCCGGATCGAGATGTCCATCGTCGGCAGGTCGTCGGCAATCTCCAACCGCCTGACGTTGACATCGACAGCGCCGGACCATTCCGTGGCGGCAATGTTGAGGGCCGCTCCAAGCACGTCCATAAGTTCGTTGTCGTCTGACGGGATCTCCGCTTCCGACGAATTGTGAAAGCGCTCCCACAGCTCGCGATAATCGACTTCGATCAGCGGGATAGGAGCCGGTTTGGGCTCTGGCCGTCCGAAGCCAAGTGCTGCCGCCAGTGTCGAGACGAAAGCCGGGCGTGGTGCTGCCCCGGCGTCGTTACGATCATCCTCCGCGTCGTCGTCGGCGGGTGATGTTTGCGCGCGAAGCCGGCTTTGTGCATGCTCCAGCAGGCGCCGCGTCGAGAGGCCGCTGAACTCCTCGAAGAACTCCGGACCGAAATATGCCGAAGGATCGGTGTAGATCTCGTCGTCGGTGTTTTGTTCGGCCTCGTGCGCGAGACGACGCGCAATGATGAGTCGTGCTTCTTCGGCCGTGCGGCTTTCATAAAGCGGAACCGGACCCGACTTCTCGATCCGATCGCGATAGGACTGCGCGAGCGGTTCACGCACCTGGGAATAGAAGTCGTCGAGGCAGGAGATGACGATGACCGCGGTTGGCACGCGATTGGCGATCTGGATGAGGTCGCGGACAGCTTTCTGGAAACGCTCTTCTGGATCGTCGAAGAAGCGAAGGTCTTCCACCTGGTCGATCGTGAAAACGAGCGCCGCTCCATCGACGGCCCACATCAGCCGTCCCAGCCCCTCGATGATGTCGAAGGCGCGGCCGTCGCCGACGTTGGGATCGAGCGCCGCCACCGTCTGCAGCGACATCTCGTTGAGCGGCCGGCATTGCAGGTACTGACGCACGCGCGCCTCGATGCGCGGATCTTTGCGCTCCAGGTAGAGCAGGGCGCGAATGATATTGATGTCGATGTTTTCATCCGCAAAGCGCGGCGCCATCACAATCGAGTCGGCAATGTCGTGAACGAGCCGCGCCAGCGGCTTGTCGTCGAGCGTCGCCTCGCGCAGCTTCTCCAGGTCCGCCGGGTCGATCTCGGCGGCGCTCTCAATCAGCTTTGATGTGAGCCGGGCAAGCGCGCTCTCGCCCCCCGTGTCGGGATCATAGGGCTGTTCGAGCGATGCAATCAGCCGCCGCAGATAGTAGTCCGCATAATTGGCGATGTCGGGCGACATCTGGGCATATCCCAGGTACGCCTTCCCGGTCCGGTGCGCGCCCGTGCGCAAGGCACGAATAAGATGCGTCTTGCCGGCGCCCGATTGGCCGTGAAACAGCAGAATGCGCGCCTGCGTATCGGCGTTCCTTCTCCGTCCCTTCGATGCATTGGTAATGGCGGCCAGCAGATCGAAGAATTTGGTGCGCGCTTTGACGTGCACCTGCTCCACGTCGACAGGATCGGCGCGCCAGATATCGTCTTCCCAGGTGATGGAGTGCTCGAAGGCTTTCGAGAGCTTGTCGGGAGCGACAGCAGCCTTGAGAGCTTCCTGATGAATCACGATTCCTAAGTCTCCGAGACGCTTGTTTGTGCAACAACCATTGAGGCCGGCGCCGCAGCCGTGCCGCGCGCCAACTTGCTAATCCTCGACTCGCACAAGATGCCAAACGGTATTCATGTAACTGATCGCCGAGTCCTGGATATCTTTGATGTTGTTCTTGTTTCTCAGGTCGGCGGTCGTCAGCGCCAAGCGGCCGGCGCGATGCGCCTCCACCAGCATGCACTTGAACTCAATGTCGCTGAGACCCCACTCTGGCCGCCCATCGCGAATCGACGGCCATACCTGAGAAATAAACGCCTTGCGGTTGCCTGGCCAGCCCTCCGCGACAGGTGCTGCCCGCCGTGTGACTTCCAAAGCAAACTCCTCAAGGTCAGGACGGACGGTGGGCAACGGTCCGGACGCCGGGAGCGTGTCATTTGCCGCCGCCAGGGACTGCCCGGTTTGTCCGCCGCTTGCTGTATTGCGTGAAGGCTGGCGACGCGGTGGAGGCTGCGGGGCGGTCCTGGCAGGCGCGGCCACGCCATCGAGCGTCTCGGACACAAAACGCTTCATGATTGCCGCCCGCAACACGTCGAGCGAAGGCTGAGCCGCCTCCACCGCTTCTGCAGCAAGCTCGGCGATGAGGCGGCTGTCGGTGCTGTGCTCGCGCGGCCGACGGCACAGTTGCGCCGCCAGCATGCGACCAGCCTTGGCGGAAAGCCCCGCGCCCGAACCAAGGCCGGACTTGATCTTGTTGCCGAACGCCCGCTCCAGGGCGATGAGCGCCAGCTCGCCGCGCAGCCGCGCGGGCGTCGTCTTCAGCCTGCGCGGAAGCCCGAATGCCTTCTGCACAACCAACGCCCTGAGGCCCTCAGGCGTGCTGAGTGCCTTGAGCTTTGGTGTACTTTCGCCTTCCAGCCCCAAAGCCCGGGCGATGAGCTGGCTGTCACGCACCTCAGCCCACGGGCCCAGGGACACGGTCTTTCGAAGCGCCAGGAAATCGCCAGCGCGCGCCGCCCCCTTCTCGGTGGCCATATACCGGCCGCGTTTCTCGGTCGCTAGACCCTGGCTCAGCAGGCTGGCGAGCGCCGATTCCGCTGATTGCCGCCACTCCCCGGGCGACAAACGATGGGCCACAAAAAATGACAGATCCCGGATCGTCTCTGCCCGCGTAGCCCCGCCCCCGGCCGCAAGGCGTACCAGGACCAAATCGACGAGCGCATCGGTGGGGTGGCGGTTGCCCGTCGTGGTTTCCGGCGGACGCGGCGGGTCGCTGACAAGGGCGGGCATGGGCAAGATTCTCCCGGCTCAAGCACCAACACCAACCCGCAGCGCTCCGGGTGGCGCGATGCCGTTGCGGCATGTCGATGGGTCCGGACGCGCGAATCACCGGGAAATACTGGGCTAGTCTTTCCGATCGGACCGGCCGATGGAAGTGGCATGCAGTGACAACTCACGGTTTTCCCTGAGATGAAATAAGCGTTTGCAGGGCGCTGGCCGATCTTTCGCCCCGCCGGCGTCAAATTGGCGACACGTTGTTGGGGCGGAATCCAGTTGGGTCCTGCTGAGGGAAGTCTACGTCAGAACAGGTTTAGTGCTCCGCGCACTCCGCGCTGCAGGTCGATGCTGCGAGCGGTTCGCCGCGACGAGGTGCCAGCACCGCTGCCGAATAACAGTTTTTGCGGCAACGGAGCATTAGCATTAACGGCCAGTTAACGGGTTCGAGCGATGCTGCCATGGAAATCCGCGAAAGTTCGTGCGGGAGTAAACAGAATGTATCGCGTCTTCCTCGTCGGCCTCGCTGGCGCATCCCTGGCTGGTTGCGCCCTCAACTCGAGCGTCATTTCCTCTGGCTTCGCCGACAGCCCCACTACGGCTTCGATCAGTTCGCCGTCGTCAGGCAGTTATGGGCTTGGCAGTTCAAGCGCGTCGTCAGCCGGATCGCGCAAGTCGGGCGGCGTCAAGGTCGCGCGTCTCGATGACAAGATGCCCTCCGGCTCCTACGAGACGGCGCCCGCAGGCGCCCTGTCGGATCGCGACTATTCCACGACCCAGCTCAATGTCGACATGGCGCGCGACATCATCAACCAGTACCGCAAGGACAACGGGCTGAAGCCGCTGAAGCTCAGCGCGGAGCTGACGGCGGCGGCAAAGGCCCACTCGCGTGACTTGGCCAAGTGGGACCGCATCTCACATTACGGTTCGGACGGCTCCAACCCCTGGGATCGCGTCAAGCGGACTGGCTACAAGGCCCGTCTGGCGGCAGAAAACGTCGGCACCGGACAGGTGACGTTCGATGAGGTCATGAAGGGCTGGAAGAACTCGCCCGGCCATAACAAGAACCTGCTGCTGCCGGATGCGGAGAACATGGGGCTGGCTCTCGTCTATGAGCCCAAGACCGAGTTCAAGAGCTTCTGGACCCTCGTGGTTGGCTCCAAGATGTAAAGCTTCACGGGGTGTGATGCTTCCGGGTCCATCACTGCCTCAAACGGCCTCTACATGCGCGGCGTGTAGCTGACTTCAGCAATCCCATGATTGACCATTCCGGCACCGTAGCCCGAGTGTCGGAAGTAGCGTCATGATGCAAGCTCTGCAGTGTCGAGTTTCGCCACGCGGCTGCAGCTTGCTGTGCTTCTTGTCGGATTGATTGGCAATGTTGGCGCCATCCACGGCGCGGACCCGCGCACCGATGCGGGCTACCGCTTGCCGACGTTCTTCCAGATGCCGATTTCGATGTCGAGGCGCCGCCGCACGACGATGTAGTTCATCACCGCCGCGGTGACGAGTGACAGTGCGGTGGCCGTGGCAGCGCCCATCAGGCCGAAGTTGGGCACCAGGGCGAAATTGAGCGCAATATTGAGAAGGGCTGTGAAGCTCAGCACCGTCGCGCACAAGGCCTGCTCGCCCAGCATGTTGAGCAGGAACTCCGCCGGTCCCATTGCCGAGCGGAACAGGAAACCGATGACGAGAACGAACATCACCGGGTAGCCCTCGGTGAACTTCGGCCCGAACAGCCACAGCAGTGGCTTGCCGAGAGCCAGGATCGCGACGGCGCATAAGAGGGATGGCCAGAACGTCCAGTTGACGGCATCGCGCACGAATTGACGCAACCCCTCGCGGTCGCCGCGAGCGTTGAGCGCGGCAAAGCGGTTTGCCACCGCGCTGCCCACCGCGTAGTGAACGAACATGATGAGCGCCATCGTCTTGGCGGCGGCATAGTAGATGCCCACGTCCGTCGGCGTTAGGTAACGTGAGATCACCAGTAGATCGGTATTTTGTAAAACGAGGTCGGCGCCGACGATCATCATGAGGGGCGCCGACGTCTTGAACCAGAAGCCGAAGTCGTACGCGCGGGTGCCCGATGGCATCGCGTGGGCAAGCCGCCGGTTGATGACGGCGGTCTGAATGAGAGCCGCCAGCCAGGTCGCCAGAATTGCTGCGCCGGCTGCGGTTGTCGCCTGCATGGGCAATCCGGCGAGATATGCAACCGACATGGCGGCGAGCAGCAGCAGTGGACGCAGGACATAGGGCGGAAGCAGAGCAACGCCCATCCAGGCCTGACCGCGCCCGATGCCGTCCTGGATGTCGGTCAGCGCGAACATCGGCACGCAAACGAGCGCGAGGAACAGCGGCAGGACGAAATGGTTCTCGATATGCGAGCCGAACGCCCAAAGCATTGCAGCACCGAGCGCGGCGAAGATGGTGCCAATACCCAGTGCGGCCAACCGGCCGCCGCGCAGCAGGCCGCGCAGCAGGTCGAACTCGCCCTTCTCGCGGTATTCGGGAATGAGCCGGATCATCACCAGGTTGAGGCCGAGATGTGAAAGCCCGCCCAGCACCAGCACCCATGTCCACACGAAGACGTAGATGCCGTATTCGAAGCCGCCCATCCACCGCGCCAAAACGATCTGCGATAGATAGAGCAGCGCCGCGCTTGCAACCCGGACGGCAAAAGCAGTCAGCGCGTCGCGCTGGGTCCGCGTTGTTTCATTCTCACCCTTGAGGACGTTGACAACCGTTGCGGCTGCTTTGACAAGCTGCGCACGCACGTCTCCGTTGAACGGCTGTGCTGCCGCCGTCGCTGCCCTTTGCGCCATGTCGTCTCTCGCGGTCAAGCCGCTACACCCTGCCCCTGGGCGATGTCATTCGCCGCCAATTCGCATTCGCTCGCGATGGCGCACTAGTTCTGCCACTCCGGCCCACGCCCAGGAACGTCCAGCGTCCCCGCGATCAGTGTGCAGGCTGGCAAAAAACTCTGCCACCTCCGCGGCGTGGCAGCCATGGCGCCCTTCGAGCGTTTCAGCCATGAACTCCACGTCCCTCAAGGTTGGGGTCGCGTCGTCCTCTGGTTGCCATCCGCATGCCATCATATTTGCCTCAAGGTCGCGTTAATGCAGCGTTTCGTTGCTGTGTGAGGAAGCAATTTCAAAGCCATTTCCGGCTGCCCCATCTTGGGACGCCTGGCGCTGCGATTGGCCTATTTGCCAGCAGGCGCGGCTGGCAGGACGGTTTCCCGGCGCGGCAGCGTTCAGTTCCGGCACATGAGCCAGACGCTATGTCAGGGGCTGCGAGGAGTGCTAATGTGAACTGCTTTGGTTGCTGAGCCCCTCAAGGCCGCCCATCGAAGCCAGACGCAACAGCGATCTGTTGCCGGGTTTGCAGGGGCGGCGATCGAGCAAGGACGATGCGTAATGCGCAGGCTGGCTGTTCGGTCAATGAGCAATGAACGGTCCACGCGGCTGCTGCTGCTGCTGGATCTCGCTGCGATTTTTCTGGCCGTGTCTGTGGCCGTGGCGGCATCAGCTGTAGCCGAAACCCGCGACGGTATGGCTGGCTCACAAGCGCCTGAGGGTAAGGTCGCGCCACCGCCATCGGCAACAACACCGCCTCTCCGTGAAGACGAGCCGGGCAGCAAAGGTGGAGTCGCGCCAGGGCAGCCCGATTCTGACGAAGGAATGCAGGCGCCGCCTTTCAGTGGCGGATGCCCTTACCGCGGCCGCAAGCTGGAGCTGATTGTCTAGGTCCACCGCGCGATGCGACACCAGAAGATGCAGTGCTGCGTCCGAAAGCAACCGATTGCTCAGTTGCTGGCATTCTTGCCCGCCACGGTCTTCTGAGCTGTGGGCTTGTCGGGCTGAGCAGATTTACCCTTTTGCGTGGCATCACGCACCTTGCGGCGCAGCTTGGCGCGAGCGGACCGTGATTTGAGCGTCGCAGCCCGGTCGGCGGCCCGTCGCTTTGGCCGGTAGCCGCAATCCCACGACAAAACCGTATCGCGCACGGATATGACCTGCTTTGCATTGGAGTCGAGCGGCAGGTTGTCGATGTCGGTGGGATTGAAAAAGGTCTTCCACCCAAAATGCTGGAAGCCATGTTCCAGCAGGCTCGCGGCGCGAATGGAACGGTCTTGGCTGCTGGGCTCGCCGAGCACGACGGCCATGAGCCGTGTGCCATCACGGGTGGCGCTTGCCACCACGTTGAAACCGCTATCGCAGATGAACCCGGTCTTGAGCCCATCCGCACCCTGCAATGTCCTGAGCAGTGAATTGTGAGAGGCCAGCCGAAGCTTGCCGATCTGGAACGACGGCATGCCCCACAGGTCTGCATATTGCGGGAAATCACGAATGACGGCCCGCGAGAGCTTGGCGAGATCCCGCGCGGTCGTGACCTGCGCATCTGCCGGCAGCCCGTTCGGGTTGACGTAGTTGGTCCGCGTCATGCCGAGCTTGCGCGCCGTCGCATTCATGCGCGCTACAAAGGCATCGACGTTCCCGGCAACCGATTCAGCGAGCATCACCGCGACATCGTTGGCGGATTTGACGATGAGCGCCTTGAGCGCCAATTCGACACTCATTTCCGCGCCGATCGGAAGGCCGACCTTGCTTGGCGGTTCCTTGGCCGCCGTCTCCGAGCATGTGACCTTGCTGTCGAGCTTGAGTTCTCCATCCCGGATCGCGGCGAAGGTGACATAGGCCGTCATGATCTTGGTGAGGGAAGCGGGGTGCCACAGGTTGTCCTGGTCCTCAGCGTAAAGAACCTTGCCGGTCGTCGCCTCGAACAGCAGCGCCGGGCCTGCCATGGCCGGCACGGTTGTCAAAGCAGCAATGGCGAATAGGCCGCCGAAGAGAAATCCAGCGCGCATCAATGACCTCGGATGAATACCATTGCGGCTTAACATATTCCGCCGCGCCGGGGCAACGTGGCGAGGGCCGGAACTTGGAACAGTGTGGAGCATTGGCCGCAGCTTCACGGCAGGCACGCTGCAAGGCCGCTGCCAGGGAACTGCGCCAAGCGTGCTAAGTCGTGAGAATGGCAAACCAAATTACTGTCAAGGCGGTGTGTCCAATATGCTGCTGGCCATCGGCGCATGTCGGCAACTGAGGCATGGCATCAAAACAGCGCGAAGTCGCCGATCAGGTCCTGTCGCGCCAGCCAAGGTGTCTGCTGGCCCTTGGCGTTGGCGTACATGATCGATTTCACCGCGCGGTAAAGCTCGCTGACGGCAATCGCGCCATCCTTGTCGGCATCGTATTGCTTGCGGCTGGTCGAGAGTGCTTCAACAAGTGCGTAGGTGAAGAGCCCACCGCCCCAGCTCGGATTCTCATAGCTCAGCTGGCGTCCCTTGGAGGCCGCGAGTACAAGCATGGGCGCACGCGCGGCACCGAGCAATGCGGCCGCCGCGTCATCGTTGGTGCCGGCCTGTTCGGCGCCAGATAGCCCGGAATGGCAGGCATCAAGGATCACCATCACCCGCGCCTTCGCCTTCTGCAGGACGCTCGCAATATCGGCCCAGGCAAGACCGCTTTCGCCAATCGTTTGCCGGTCGAAGTCGGACGGCGTGAGAAAATACCGCCCGCTGTTATCCGCCAGCCCGTGTCCGGCAAATGAAAACACGATCGTGTCTTGCGCCGATGCAGCCGCGACGGCGCGCTCCAGACTGTCCAGTATTTGTGCGCGCGTGGCCTTGTTCCCTAAACGCAGGTCGACAGATGTCCTCTGGTAGTAGCCGCCGGCGATCGATTGCAGCGCATCGCCGAGACGGCGAGCATCTCCCTCCGCGAACTTGAGGGTGAGAGTGGGATCGGCATAGGTGTCGACACCGACGATGACGGCGTGGAGTGCGCTGCTCGTCGCCTTTCCAGTGCTCAGGCGGACCGATTGCGGCACCGAGACGAGGCCGGCGGCATCCCTGGCTTGGAGCGTCAGCCAGCGGGCGTTGTGCAACTCCGGCAGATCGACGGAGAATTTCGCCTCGCCTCCTGAAAGCGGCACGTCTTTGATGCGGTGGGCGTCGGCATAAAGGCTGAGAGCCTTGAGCCCCGTACTCGATCGCACCGACACATCGAGCTTGTGCAAGGAACCATCCGCGCCGCCGCCACTTCGCGATACCGTAAGCGATGGCGGTGGAGAAAGCTCGGGCGCGGCCAGCACGCCCCCGCCCTCCTCGATGCGCTTCTTGATGAGATCAGGACGTTCCAGAACCGACTTGAACTGCTGGAACGGGAACAGTCCGCGCAACCCGGGAAAGCGCAGCTGCACGAAATGCGCGCCCTCATAGGACGACAGATAGTAGCCCTCCGGCGTGTAGGCGATGATCTCGTCATCGACCGCGCGGCCCATCAGATTAAGGCGTCCTATCTCGATCTCGTGGATGAAGAACTGTCCATCGGAATTGAGCTGCACCACGTACCGCCCGTCGCGCGACAGCGTGACCTCCTCCATCAGGTCGGCCTGCGGCACGTCCTTGAACAGGACGATCTGTCGCCGGGTCTTTAGGTCGAAGACGGTGATCGTCTTCTGCGCCACCGAAGCGGCAACGAGATACCGATCCTGGAACACGTTGGGCTTGAGTCGGGTCTGATGCGCGCTCGATCCATAGGACCCGGCCCAGAACGCTTCGAGTTCCTTGGAAAGATCGGTGACACGTCCGCCGGTGCGCGATCCCGTGTCGCCGTCGCCTTCGAGCAGGACAATCATGCCCATGCCGATCCCGGCATTGCCTTCCGTCGCCCACAGCTGCATCAGCCACACCGGCCTGCCCGCCACATCCCAACGCCACAGCCCTTCCAGCGAGCGGGTGAGATCAAGTGAGCCTTCGCCCAGGCCATCATAGGGAATGGGCGGCTTGTAGGATTCCTCGATCAGGCCGTGCTTGCCAAGAAGCTGCTTCAGGTTGGGAACATCCGCGGCGAGCCGCTTCTCCAGCTCCTTTGTGCGCTGATCGATCTTGGCCTCAAATCGCTTGTCTTCTTCCTCCGACAAGTTGACGCCGCTGCCGCGGCGATCCTCGCCTGCAAACGAGTTCGAATAGGGAAGTGCCTCGCGCGGATATGGGGCCGCAAGGTCAAGGCCGATGCGACCCAATTCGATCGACACGCGATCCTTGAGCGACAAGACGTCTTCCTCGCTGCCGCGCGCGGTCGTTGACCGCCAATCGCCTCTGACGAGACTGGCACCCGAGAGGCCGGCAATCTGTACCGGAGCAGCACCCGGATCGACGGTCTTGGCGACAATGAGCTGCTCCTTCATTCCGATTGCCGCCTTGAACCAGTCCTGGTCCTTGAGGCTTTCCGCATCCGGGTCGGCGAGCGCATCGTAGATGTGGGTGAACAGTATCGGCTCGCGTGCATGCCATCCCTTCTCAAGCCGCAAGAGGTTGACGAGATAATTTTTGACGATGAATTCAGCCGGCGAAGTCTTGTTCTTCTCGCAGCAGAGAACGGCGCCGCTATCCAATTCGTAGATGTCGGCGCGACCCATGTGTCCGCCAGTGTAGACGAGGATGCCGTTGTCGATGTCGAGCAGGAACGAATCATCGGTCCACGATGCGCAGGCGTGACATGAGCCACTGTGGCGGATGTCGAGGAAATCGTCAGCGGCACCTCGTTCGTGCGCGGGCAGGCGGTCAGCCTCGTTGCTCTCATCTCCGCTAGGTGCGGGCTGGTCGCGCGATATCAGGGTCGAGCGGATGCTGAGCCCGCCCCATGCGCCTTGGCCGGCAATCAGATAGGCATCGCCCTGCGTCCAGCCGATGAAGGAGCCGAACGGGCGCGCGATCACTTTGCGCGCGGCAAGGTCGATTGCCTCGAACATGCGGCTGCCGGCATCTCCGGTCGAGGCGACGACGAAGCGCGAGGTGGGGGAGAAGTTGACCGCGTGCCCCGCCCGGTCGACGAGGCGCGCCCCCGTCTGCGTATCGTAGATGCGATAGCGGTCCTTGAAGACGTTGGCGCGATAACGGCCGTCGGCTGAAACGAGTGCTTTTTCGGGCTGTTCCACATCGTAGGGATCCTGCACGACGACTTCTGGAATTCCCGGCCCGACCGTGAAGGTGCGATCGAGCAGCGTGCCCACCACTTTCTCGCCGCACGCTGTCCTTGCGACAACCGCTGCAACAATTCGCAGTTCACCGGCCTCGAGCAGCTCTACGTCGAATTCACCTGTAAGCTTGGCGCCTGGATGATGAAGTGCGATGACCGCCCGTGTCGTGTCCTTGCCAAATGCCATTTTCAATGGGCCGCCCGAGGTGGGTGGCAGTGCCATGAAGCCGGGCAGCTGCGCTCGCGCTTCGACAAACGACCCATCGGCATCGGTATCAGGCGGTGGTGGTACGGCCGGCACGTCGAAGCGCACCGGCGCGGCAATCGAGATCACCACGAACAAGGGTTTCCTGACCGCCTGGCGCTCCGCTGCGCGCCAGCTCATGTGGAGCTTGCCGCCAGCGCTGATGTTGTCAGTTGCATCAAGTATAACGGCAATCGACTTCGCGCGCTCGCGCAAACCCTTGAGCTCGGCTTCGTCGCACTGAGTCTTCGCGTGTAGCGGGGCGGCGGTGGACGTGATGGCGAACGCCGCGGCAAGAGCGCCAAGGACCGATCTGAAAAACAAAACCATATTTGATGCCTGCGTGGACGCTGTCTGTTTGAAGATGGACGCAACTGCTATGAAATAGGCTGCGCTGAAGGCTTGGCCTTGGCCGCTGCCAACGTGATGTTGCACTTGGCAGCCACTATAACCAGGGTGAGAAGATCTTTGGGGATGGCATTCGCAATAACGGGCACGCAGGTGGCTCGGTGTGGGGTGGGCACAACACCACCAGCCCGCAGGCGGGAGCAACTTGGTCTGTGGGGAGAGCGTAGCTCAGTGCTTGCCAGATGCTGAGGCAGGCGCCACCGCAACAGGCGCGGCGAACCGGCGCGCATAATCCTCCGCCGCCTTGATGCGGCAGTCCCGTACCGTTGGCCAGAAGACGCGCATGGACTGGGGGTCCTGGTTCTTCACGACACACGCCTCCGCAATGTCGTCATAGGCGGCTTGCTGACGAGGTGTGAGGCGTTGGTAGAACGTCTCCGCACACAACTGGAGAGTTGCGTCCTCCATATCGGGCGAATTGGTCCAGTTGCGGGCGCAGCCGCGATAGATGCGCGCTGCATCCTGACAGCTCGTCTGTTTCGCGATCAACGCGGTAACGGCGTTGATGTCGTTAAGCCCGGAGCAATCGAACGGCGTTTCCGCAAGCGCCGCTGTGAGGCACTGCCCAGAAATTACGAGTGCGGCGAGAGTGCGGAGCATCATGAGAGGCTTGCTGTCTTTGGTAAGCAACGGATGAACGAACAGGGCCGCAGCATAACAAGCAGGGCCGCGGGTGGCGTCAACTTGTTGTTGCCGACAGCGATAACGAACGGCAACGGTGGTTGCGGCAATTTCCGCACCGTGATTGCTCGCCGCCAATCTTGACGTGCATTGCCAGCCAAGGCGAAGCCGGCGGCAAAAGTGCAGCGGATCGTTGAAGCCGGACAGAGCGGGGGATCATCCAGTCTCGGGCTTCGAGATGGGGTGGCGCAAATGGAGCTTGCGGGCTATGCAGCCGTAGTGTACTTTGCATTATAAAGTTAATGGGACATCACGATGCAGATTGCGCAGAACAATGCCCTACAAATCTGTCTAGTTGTGCGGCAGGCAGCCACCCATGCTGATCGGCTGGTGCCCGCGTCTGCATGGTTGGAACCTGTGCCCGCACGATGGTTGGCCACGAAATCCCGTCCATGTCGGCGGGAGCGGGCTGTCGGTCTGGACCCGCTTATCCCCCCGCACGCGGGCAAAAACCGGCAGCCCCTTTTTTGCCCACAAACTTTGCATTGCAAAGCTTGTGATGACTCGGATGGTGCCAGCCTCAAGGGCACCAATCCTGCCCCATCCATCTCGCAGGCAGTAACGCCCGCGCCCTTCTGTCAAATATCGCCAGCAGCCTCGTGGAGTGTCTATGCGTATCCTCCTCGTCAATGTTCCTCACCCTTCCATCGGCAGCCGCATTCCCGACGATCACCTGCCGCCGCTTGGTCTGCTGTCGATTGGCGGGCCGCTGATCGACGATGGTCACGATGTCCGGCTGCTGGATGCCGATCGCGACAACCTGCCCACATCTCGCATCGTCACTGAAGCAGAAGCATGGTGGCCCGATGCCGTGCTGCTCGGTCATTCGGGGTCGACTTCGGGGCATCCTGTCGTGGCGGAGGTGTCGCGCGCCATGCATGCTGCCATGCCCCATGCTCTCATCGTCTATGGCGGTGTCTACCCGACGTATCACTGGCGCGAAGTCCTGGAGGCCGAGCCCCATGTTGCCGCGATCGTGCGTGGTGAAGGAGAGGAAACGGCACGGCGTCTGATGCGGGCGTTGGAAGAAGGCGCACCGCTCGATGCCATTCGCGGCATCGCGTACCGCAAGAACGGTTTGATACTCGCGACGCCTTCAGTGCCGGTGATCCGCGACCTGGACGCCTATCGCGTCGGCTGGGAATTGATAGATCATTCTCGCTACAGTTATTGGGGTGGGATGCGCGCGGTCGTGGTTCAGTTCTCGCGTGGCTGTCCGCATCTTTGCAACTATTGCGGCCAGCGCGGTTTCTGGACGCGCTGGCGCCATCGCGATCCGGTCCGCTTCGCCAAGGAACTTGCCAGGCTCCACCGCGAGCACGGCGTTGAACTCATAAACTTCGCCGACGAGAACCCGACCTCTTCACGCAAGGCATGGAAGGCATTTCTGGAAGCGTTGATCGAGGAAGACGTGAATCTGCTTCTCGTCGGCTCCACACGCGCCGGCGACATCGTCCGCGATGCAGACATCCTCCATCTCTACAAAAAAGCGGGCTGTATCCGCTTCCTCCTCGGGATGGAGAGCACGGACGACGCCAAGCTGACCCTTATCAAGAAGGGCGCCACCAGCGCCGACGATCGCGAGGCAATCCGCCTCATGCGCCAGCATGGGATCGTTTCGCTCGCCACCTGGGTCGTCGGCTTCGAGGAGGAGACCGATCGCGATCACTGGCGCGGCATGCGCCAGCTTCTCGCTTATGATCCCGATCAGATCCAGATGCTTTACGTCACGCCGCATCGATGGACCCCGTTCTTCCGCCTAGCGGCGGACCGGGTCGTCATCCAAGAGGACAGACGGCGCTGGGACTACAAGCATCAGGTTCTGGCCACGCGCCACATGCCGCCCTGGCGCATACTGTTGTGGGTGAAGCTGACCGAAGCGGTACTGCAGGCACGGCCCAAGGCGCTCTACCGCACCTATCTGCACCCCGATGCGCAGGTGCGCTGGGCAATGCGGTGGTACAGCCGCATCGGCCGTCGCGTTTGGCCCTATGAGATCATTCGTTTCCTGCTGGAGCCACTTGTGCGCAATGGTCGATCTGTCCGCCAGTTCTGGGGCGCCCCCCAGGATGAAGAAGAAGAGGCGATGAAGGTGCCGGGGCTTCGCCGCATCCGCGGTAGTACGCACCAGCCGTTGGCAAATACAGACTCACGCACTACCGGGCCATAATCTCATTGAAGCCGGTCAAAAGAGCGCCCGGTTGCACGATCGCTCGGGCAGCAAGTGGATTTTTCCACAATGGCCGGGCAAGCGGTGTCACACATCTGAAACACGAGTCTGGTCTTTCCACCTGCAATGCTGCCATGGGTGGAGTGGTCTCGATGTCGAGGGACGAGAGCAGGCCGGATCGATATCGCTCGGTATTCATTTCCGACGTTCATCTGGGAACGCGCGCCGCACAGACGCCAGCGCTTTTGGATTTCCTCAAGCGCGTCGATGCCGAAACCTATTATCTCGTCGGCGACATCATCGATTTCTGGAAGGTCAGGCGCGGCCCGGCCTGGTCCCAGTCGCACAACGACGTGCTCCAGAAGCTGCTGCGCAAGGTTCGCAAGGGTTCCCGCATCATTTTCATTCCCGGCAATCATGATGAAGCCCTGCGAGATTATTGCGGCCAGTCCTTCGGCGGCATCGAGATCTTGCGCGATACCATTCATGTCGGCCCGGATGGGCGCCGCTATCTCGTCATGCACGGCGATGAGTTCGACGTTGTCGTGCGCTACGCCAAGTGGCTGGCCTTCCTGGGCGATCGTTCCTACGAACTGGCGCTTTGGAGCAATGCGCCCTTGAACTGGCTCCGCAGGCACATGGGGCTCGGTTATTGGTCGCTCTCGGCATACTTGAAGAACCGCATCAAGACGGCGGTGAATTTCATCGGTGAATTCGAGAATGCCCTGGCCGATGTCGCACGCCGCCGCAATGTCGACGGCGTAATCTGCGGCCATATCCACCATGCCGCGGACCGCATGATCGATGGTGTCCACTACCTCAATTGCGGCGACTGGGTGGAAAGCTGCACGGCCATCCTCGAAAAGAGTACCGGCGAGATGGAAGTGATCCGCTGGAGCCTGTCGCCCGATGAACTAGCCCCGGTTGCAGCCTCCGCGCCCCGGTCGCAGGCGGCGGCCTGACATGCGGCTCTTGATCGCCACCGACGCCTGGCATCCGCAGGTCAACGGCGTCGTCACGACGTTGGCGCGAATGCATGATGAGCTCCCCCAGCTTGGCGTTGAGGTGGCGTACCTGACGCCTGAGAATTTCAAGACGCTGCCAATGCCGGGCTATTCCACCATCAGGCTGGCGCTTGCGACGGCATCCAGGATAGCCAGCCACGTCGAGGCCTTTCGGCCGGATTGGATTCATATCGCAACAGAAGGCCCGATCGGTTGGTCGGCGCGCCGCTTCTGCTTGCGAACATTGCGGCCGTTCACGACCAGCTATCACACCAAGTTCCCCGAATACGCAAACCGGATTGCCGCGTTGCCTTCGAGCTGGGTTTATGCGCTGGAGCGGCTGTTCCACAAAAATAGCTCCGGCGTCATGGTTGCCACCGCGTCGCTCGAAGACGACTTGCGCACGCGCGGTTTTCACCGCCTCATGCGTTGGTCGCGCGGTGTCGACCTTTCCATTTTCCATCCCCGCCCTGTTCGCCATTTCGGCGACGGTCCCGTTTTTCTCTACGTCGGCCGCGTTTCCCGGGAAAAAAACATTGAGGCGTTTCTCGACGCCGACATCCGGGGACGCAAGGTTGTTGTCGGGGACGGCCCCCATCTGCAATCGCTGCGGCGGCGATATCGCGACGTCTGGTTCACGGGCGCGAAATGCGGCGTGGATCTCGCCGAACAGTATGCCTCAGCGGATGTGTTCGTATTCCCTAGCCGCACTGACACATTCGGCCTCGTCATGCTGGAAGCCATGGCCTCTGGCCTGCCGGTTGCTGCCTATCCCGTGACGGGACCGATCGATGTCGTGGAAAATGGGGCCAGCGGAATTCTGAGCGAGGACCTTGGCAAGGCGGCACAAGCTGCACTGCTGCTTGATCGTGCTGCCGCGCGGTCTCGGGCAGCCAAGTTCGCTTGGTCCCAATCGGCGCGACAGTTCCTGGAAAACATTCAAACGGCAAAGAGCCAGGCTGAAAACGCACATGGCCGTGGTGCGGATTCGAGCGCGGCCCGTGCTGCGCCCCACAGTCAATATGCATCCATCACGCAAGGACACATCACATGACCGCAGCCGATCTTCATGAGCCGGTAGACATCACCCGCCGCCGCAGCAGGGCCCTGGTCGGGGCAGCCGTACATCGGCACGCAGCATTGTCACGCGCCGGCATCACCGAGCGGATTTTTACCCATGCTTTCTCAGGACTCGTCTATCCCCAGATATGGGAGGATCCAGCCGTAGATCTTGAGGCGATGCAGCTTGAGCCTGGCCAGCATGTTGTGGCAATCGCTTCGGGAGGATGCAACATCCTTTCATATCTCGCGGCAGCACCCGTTCGCATAACGGGTGTCGATCTCAATACGGCGCACATCGCGCTCAACCGGTTGAAACACGCAGCAATACGGCACCTGGACTACGGCGAGTTCCATTCGCTGTTTGCCGACGCTGCCACAGCGCGCAACGTGAGGCTATTCGACCAGAAGCTGGCGCGTCGTCTCGACCTTCAGTCGCGACGCTATTGGACGTCGCGGGATTGGCGCGGCAGGCGTCGCATTTCAGCATTCGCGCGCGGGTTCTATCGCTCGGGCCTTCTTGGCCGCTTCATCGCGACAGGCCACGCCCTTGCGCGCTCGCTGGGCGGCAATCCAGCCGCGATCGCAACAGCGCAGAGCCTGGAAGACCAGCGCGCGATTTTCGAGCGTGAGATTAGGCCGCTGCTGCGCCGTCCGGTCGTTCGCAGCATCCTCGATCAGCGCGCGTCCTTGTTCGGCCTGGGTATCCCGCCGGCTCAATACGAGGCATTGAGCGAGGGCCGCCCCATGCACGAGGTGATCGAGGAGCGCCTGGAAAGGCTCGCGTGCAGTTTCGATCTGAAAGACAACTATTTCGCCTGGCAGGCTTTCAACAAGGGATATGGGCGTGGCGGTCCGGTGCCCGCCTACCTGGAGCAGCAGAACTTTTCTGCCCTTCGCGAACGCATCGATGATGTCCGCATCCTCAACATTTCTCTGACGGCTCATTTGGCGGCGCAGCCCGCGCAGAGCGTCGATCGGTTCGTCCTGCTCGATGCGCAGGATTGGATGGCGGATGATGTACTAGCCGAACTCTGGCAAGAGATCACGCGCACCGCCTCTCCCAAGGCCCGTGTCATCTTCCGCACCGCGGGTCGGGACACGATCCTGCCCGGCCGCATCCCCGATAGCGTGCTGGATCAATGGAGCTACATGGCGCCTCAGTCGGTGGAGCTTGGCGCACGCGATCGCTCGGCCATCTATGGTGGATTCCATCTCTACATCAAGAAGGCTTGAGGCGATGCAGACCGCAGCAACCTCAGACGCAAGCCGGATGGACCGGCATTATCGCTATCAGCGGTTCATCTATGATGCCACTCGGACGCATTATCTGATTGGCCGCAAGCACCTCATCAAGACGCTGCGGCCCGCGCCCGGGCAGACCGTTCTGGAAATCGGCTGCGGCACGGCATGGAACCTCGCCAAAGTCGCACGTCGCTATCCCGAAGCGCTCATTCATGGCGTCGATGTATCGAAAGCCATGCTCGACACGGCGCGAACCTCCCTGCGGCGGAAAGGGCTTATCGACCGTGTGTCGTTGTGTCAGGGCGATGCGACGGGCTTCGATCCACTCACGACACTGGGTCGCACCAGCTTCGATCGCATATTCTTCTCCTACGCCTTGTCGATGATCCCGCGATGGGAAGCGGCACTCGCTCATGCAGCGACGATGATTGCCCCTGGTGGCGAACTCCACATCGTCGATTTCGGTCAGTGCGAAAGACTTCCCGAAGCGTTCAAGGGCGCTCTCTTCGCATTCCTGCGACACTACACGGTGACGCCACGCGCGGATCTGGAGCAACGATTGAGTGAGTTGGCGGAAAGCCATGGGCTAGAACTCGCATTCCAGCGCCTGCACCGTGGATATACCGATTATGCGGTGTTGCGCCGGCCCTCAACGGCCGCCTGAGGCGTCAGCTGAAAACGGGAAGTCGGCGAAGTGCTGCAAGGTGCGCGGCCAGCAATTCACCGTGAGTGCGCGACCTTATTGTGCGCAGTAGGCGCGAGCATGTAGCCGGTTCCGCGAATTGTCCTGATCGCAGCGCCGGTCGTCGTCAGTTTCCTGCGCAGGCTATGAATATAGGTCCTGATCGATTGCGGCGAGATCTCTTCATCGATCGTAGACAGACGTGCCGCAAGTACGGATTGCGGGATTGTCTCTCCCTTGTGGCACAGCAGGACTTGCAGAACGCCGCGTTCGCGAACGGTGAGGTCGATGACTTTGCCGCCATCAACCACTGCCCTGGTGGCCAGGTCGAATTCAAGATCGCCATTATGCAGGACCGTTCCGCTTGATGGCGTCACGTTCCGTTCCAGGTTTGAAATTCGAACGACCACTTCTTCCGTATCAAATGGTCGAAACACGAAATCGTCGATCAATGTCCCGAAGCTAGCAGCAATTTCCCCGGCGCTATTGCGGCTTCCGCAAGCGAGGACCGGCAGGTCCGTGCGGACTTCGCGCAACGCTGCCAGGCATTGGAGACGCTGAGCAACGTCGCATTCCATGTCGAAGTCGATGATGACGGCATCTGGGGAATGACCCGAGGCTGCCTGTAGGAGTTCATCGAGGACTGCCCCGATGACGACAATTCCTTCAGCACGCTCAAGCGCCAGCGTAAGGCGAACGCAAGCCGCATTCCCATTTGTAAGTTGCAACACTCGCATTGCCGGCAAGGCCCCATGCATCAACTAGCCAGAATCCGCGGGGAGGCACAGAACAACGCCTAACGCACTACCGCACAGACATTGTCGTAATAGCGCTCTTCGGTGACGGTTTGATCTCATGCGGGAGGCTGTGAGGTAGTGTGAAAGATGATAGCTGGCGAGCGAATATCGGTATGTCGCGTATGTCGGCGCGCCACGGGCAACGTGCCAACATCGCCACTCTCGACAACCATTTTGCCAGTTCCAGTAGCTATGGTCCTCAACGTTAAAGCTGCTCCAGCGGGCTGTGATCGTGAGCTTGCTCGACAGGAGCGAAATCAGGCTGTAGCAGGGGGAACCCACATGAAAGCCAAACTTTTCGGCGCTGTCTGCGTACTGGCAGTGTCGTCCGCCTGGATGCCGGCAGCGCTTGCCGCGGACCTTGGTGGTGATTGCTGCGCGGATCTCGAAGAACGTGTCGCAGAGCTTGAGGCGACGACGGCACGCAAAGGAAACAGGAAGGTCAGCCTGACGGTCTACGGCCAGGTCAACACCGCAGTGATGTTTTGGGACGCACCGAATGAGCGGAACACGTATGTTGTCGACAATGACATTTCCTCGACGCGCTTTGGCTTTCATGGCAGCGCCAAGATCTCAAGCGATTGGAGCGCGGGATATAGGATTGAAATTGAAACGCAGTCGGCCGCCAGCAACGAAGTTGACGAGCAAAGTGACGATGGTCCAACCATCATCGAAGTGCGCGTATCCGAATGGTATCTGAAGAGCAAGACCCTTGGAACGATCACAGTCGGTCAGGGCTCATTCGTGAATGATGGTGCCACCGAAGTCGATCTCTCCGGTACGAACGTCATTGCCCAGTTCGACGATCTCAAGTTTGGTGAGCGCTTTGATCCTCGTCCCGGATTTGCCGGTGCTGGACGGAGCGACTACGACGACTATACACGGGGCGGAAACTTCGAATTCAATCGTGGCAATCGCATTCGCTACGACTCACCGACGCTTGCCGGCTTCAAGGTTTCTGCCGCCTGGGGCGAGGACGACGCATGGGACGTGGCCTTGCGCTATGCGGGCGAGTTCGGCAGCTTCAAGATCGCTGCGGCTGTTGCCTACGGGGAGGCGACAGATTCGACAGGCTCGCTTTCAAATGACAACGTCTGTTCGGGCAATTGCGACCGGATCCAGGTTGTGAATGGCTCTGCGTCGATCATCCACTCGCCGACCGGCTTGTTCGTCACCGCGGGCGGAGCATGGCGCGAGTTCGACAACATCGCGGGGGTTCCCGACGAGCAGAACAACTACTGGGCGATCCGAGGTGGTATCTCCAAGAAGTTCTTCTCCATCGGCAAGACCGCGATCTACGGCGAATACCAGATTACGGATATCTCGAACTTTCACGGCACACTGGGCCGTGATGCCGGGATCGAGATCTGGGGCGCTGGCGTCGTCCAGAAGATCGATGCCGCTGCGATGGAACTCTATCTGGGTTATCGCAACGCCAATCCGAATGATGACGTTCAGGCAAATCTGGGAGACTTGAATGTTGTTACAGCCGGCGCGCGCATCAAATTCTGACCGCTTCCCATCCCCCTGAGTGAAGCGATGCAGAAGGTATGGAGGGAGCTGCGAAAGCGGCCCCCTCCAAACGTTTGCTGGTCCAGACCCCATCTGTCACAAAAGTGTCGTAAAAGGTTCATGAAAATGAGTTAAATGTCATCGGTTGGACTGCGCGTGTCGGACGCGGTCTATTGCCATGGCAGGAGTGGTGCGCATGCGTCTCAAGAAAATTGCTGAAGAGCTCAAGGTCGTCATCGGCCAGGATCAGGGTAAGAAAAAGCGCACCAAGAAGATTGCCAAGCTTGTCGATCAACTTGGCCGCAAGAAGGAAAAGTACCAGGCCAAGGTCAAGAGCGCCGAGGGTGCTAAAAAGAAGCTGGATCACAAGATCGAGGTTTGCGAGGCGCAGCTTGCCAAAGGCAGGAAGGCAATGAAGCCGGATGCCACCAAGTCGGCCGCGAAGGCAAACGAAGAGAGCGCGACGGGCAACGATCGGCCAGCGAACAAGAAGACCGAAAAGAACGATAAGCCTCAGCCCAAGCCTGGCGCAACGGTGCGGCCGCTGCAGCACTAGAGCGATTCCGCCTAAGGCGGATCGTTATGGCCGCGAATGCGCCCCGGCGCCTCGTGCCGCCCCCGCGGAGCAGCCCGAGCGATAGCGATGGTTAGCAGCGTGAACGAAGAAATCCAGATCGTTTCAATGTAAGTCTGAAACGATCTGGCAGTTTGCAACGCGTCTACTGCCGCCCAGTCCCAATTTTGTCATCGAAGCTTCAAGCTTCTCCGCTACGATTGAGTCGTGCGGACGACAACGCTCGTTCATGCATCCATTCGTCATGCGTGAGGTCGGCGCATTTCTAGTCGATCCCCTCTGAGGAATTGAGCCGGCCAGACCGTTCCGCCCGACGGCGATGTCGGACAAGGTAACGCTCTTACCGGTTCGGAACAGAGAATTCAGCGTGATTGGTGGTTGGCATCGGGAGAAGCGGAGAGCGGCGCGCATGCGCACCACGAAAATTCTGGAAAAGGTCGACCGAATACTCGAACCCGATCTGGGCAAAAGCAAACGTGCAAAGCTGCTGAGAGAGCTTCTCAGGAAGCTTGAGCACAAAAGGCAAAAGATCGAGAACAAACTCGACAGCGCAGATACTCTCCCCGAACGGTTGAAACTCGACCGGAAGCTCAGGGCCTGCATTGCGCAGCTGGAAAAGGGGCATCGGGCACTCTCGGCAAGCGCCCGATAGAGGCGGCCGGAATTGTTTTCAAGCGGTCGCAGTCCCACGCAGCGATCGCGGGGTTTACAAGACTCTCGTGATCGACAAGGCAGAGCCGCGCAAGGAAGTGGACGTGTGCCACAGCTTGCTGCCCCCCTCTGGGTTGCCCGCCACCGCATTGCCGAAGCTGAAGCGCAGCTACTCGAGGCAATCTGCGCGGAAAGGCCGGGGCTACCCGGTCTACGGGAATGGCATCAGGGCAACTTGCCGCCCGTTCTTGCGCCCCCTACCAAGGGTCGCGCGTACCTCAGCAATATCAGGGAGTTGGTTGGTTGCGGGGGCCCGCACTGGACGATATCGCCAGGACACGTGGGTATTCGTGACGGAGGCGTGAGGGGACATGCCATCGGAGTTGGCCGGCCTCATTCTTGCCAATTCAACTTGCAGCCCAAACGCCGGCATCCCGGCCAGTGGGCCACCAGACTTTGCGTGATGATGGCGCGCCAGAGGCGACACCCAGTTTAGGTGCGATAGTGAAGCCGGAGGTGGCCGACGCCCCGCTCCCGCACTCACTCCCCCCGGGGAACGGCGCGGCAGCAGCCCAGATCTCTAATCTGGGTTGGTAACTGCAAGGAGGGGAAAAGATGCTAAACTTGTAACTACGGGGAGTCGCGAACCCCCTCATCATGTTGCCCCAGCGCCGAGCTACGGCGGATCAGCGTTCTCTCCCAGCTGCTGGGCTAGTGCCGCCGAGTTGGTTACCGGAAGCAGACAAATCCTCTTACGGCAGACATAGGCGGTGGCGTGGCCATCTTCCATCGCGCGGGCGGCGAGCAGCGGCCAACGCTGATCCAAAACGCTTGCGTTGGGCGGGACAAGACCGACGACCGTGCCCGGCATAAGGCGGCGGCGCAACTCGGCGAGCAAGGCCAGCGTGTCAGGAGCCTGGGATCTGCCGGAAATCACGACTTCTCGTGCTACGGCGACGCGAAAGCCCCAAGCCCGCGCGAGCGCCGGTGCGGCCGTCGGCTCATCTGCCTGAAACCGACCTAGTTCTGCAAAGACAGACTCTGCGGTGCGTTCATGCTCGGCGGCTGCGCTGTACAGGCCCAAACGCAGCAGGCTCTCAAGCGCGATGGCATTGCCCGATGGATGAGTGTCCTCGCGCAAGATCTCGACCGATGGAAGCGGCGAGTCCGTCCGCTTCGAGCGCATGTCGAACGGCTTGCCGGGCGCCGATTGGAATTGCTGGACCATTGCGGTTGCCAGGGCTCTGGCATTATCAAGGTGGGTGATATGAAAATCGGTTTCGTAGAGGTCAATGAGAGCAGATAGCGTGAAGGCATAGTCCTCCAGGAATCCCGCTCCGATTGCGGCTCCGTTCAGACGGTAGCGCGGCAACGCTGTCGACTGCGGACCGGAAAGGACGAATTCCAGCGTCGCGCGCGCCACTCTGCGGTAGTCGGATTGACCGAGAACCCTGGACGCCAATGCAAATGTGCTGGCGGCAAGCGCGTTCCAAGCAGTGATCGCCTTGTTATCCCGGTGCGGTACCGGGCGGGCACTGCGGTGGGCGCGCAAGGCCTGTCGTTCGTCCTTGAAGCGGGTCTCGGCGTCCTCCCTGGTCGCGGCTCCACCCAACACGCGCAGGTATCCGCGACCGTCGTCGCGGCCAACCTTGTCGTCGAGGTAGGCGGCAATGAATGCACTCGCCTTGGGCCCCAGAATCGCGCGGATCTCGTCAGCGGTCCAGGCGTAATAGAGACCTTCCCCCCCATCGCTGTCGGCATCCAAAGCCGCGGCAAAGCCGCCGCCGGGCAATTGGAACCGGGCGATGAGTTCATCGAGAATCGCCTCTGCCACCCGCCGCTGCCGCAGGTGTCCCGTCGCCTGATAAGCTTCGATGTAAAGGCGTGCCAATTGCAGGTTGTCGACCAACATGATCTCGAAATGCGGGATCTGCCAACTACCATCAACCGTGTAGCGGTGGAAGAGGCCGCCGAGCTGGTCGCGGAAGGCACCCGCAGCCATGGTATCCAGTGTTAGCGTGATATGGCCGACCATCGCCTCGTCACCGCGGCGGACCCCTTCGTGCAACAGCAAGCGCAGTGCCGTTGGTCGCGGGAATTTGCCCTGGCCGAGAAAGCCGCCCTCCCGCGGATCGATGCGCCTCCACCACGCGGTTGCAGCGGCGATCCTGGGATCGAAACCGGCAGCCGCAGTGCCGAGGCTCGGTCCGGCAATGATCCCGGGGAGTTGCGCCTTGATGGTCTCGATGTCAGCGGCCAGCTTGGACGCACCACTCTTCCGGCTCTCGACTAGGTATCGTGCCACGTCGAGAAGACCGGGCGCACCCGATTGCGGCTCAGGCGATAGATAAGTGTATCCGAAAAGTGGCACTAGTTCAGGCGTCAGGATCACATTGGCCGGCCAGCCTGAAATGCCGTTCATGGCGTCAAGAATTGCCATGTAATGGGAATCCACGTCGGGATGCTCCTCCCGATCAATAAGTATCGAGACGA
>JAGRKV010000074.1 GCA_020442165.1 Hyphomicrobiaceae bacterium
GTTCCATCAGTATCTATCAGGAGTGTCAGAAAATACTCCGCCATACCGTCAAATGACGGGCACTCTAGAGTTGCTATAAACAACTCCTCGTGAATGATATCATACTTATTTATGTCGAGGAAGCTAACCGGAAGCTCTGGGTTGGCGCGTGGTATCTCGGCAATACACCAGCGTATAATATCGCCCAATGCGCCTGTATTCTCGTTTAGCACTTGTATAACCATCTCAGGGTCTAGTTCGCGCACTTTTGCGGCTAGAGCGGTTTCTGATCAATCTAGGTCATAGCCGCATGAGCTGAAGTAGTTGGCGCATTCGGCGGGTTGGAAGATGTCAACGAGCTGGCCGATGAGGCCCCAAAGGCCGGCGACGGTGCGCTCTGCGGCCTTTCGAAGCATGGCCTTGAGGCGAGCGAAGGCCTTTTCGATCGGATTGAAGTCGGGGCTGTAGGGCGGCAGGAACATGATTGTTGCGCCGGCGGCTTCGACCATTGCGCGGACCGACGCGCGTTTGTGGCTCGACAGGTTGTCCATGATGACGACATCGCCGCAACGCAGTTGGGGGACGAGGATCTGGCCCACGTAGGCCTCGAACCATGCGCTGTTGACCGGCCCGTCGAGCACCATCGGTGCGACCATGCCGCTCAGGCGCAGTCCGGCGATCAGTGTCGTCGTCTTGTGATGGCCGTGCGGGACGCCCATCCGCAGCCGTTCGCCCTTGGGCGAGCGGCCATGGCTGCGGGCCATGTTGGTCGCGGTCCAGGTCTCATCAATGAACACCAAGCGCTGCGGATCGAGATCGAACTGGCCATCGAACCAGGCTTGGCGCTGGCTCAGGACGTCGGGACGGTCCTGCTCGATGGCGTGGCCGGTCTTTTTTTCCGCGTGATGCCGTGGCGCACGAAGAAGCGGTGGAGCGTCGAGATCGCCACCACCAAGCCCTTGCCGGCGAGTTGCACCCGAAGCTCATCGAGCGTGATGTCCTTGCGCGCCTCCCACAGCGCGAGAATAACCTCGCGGCGCGCTTCAACCCGGCGCGAGCGCATGTCGCCACCCTGGGGCTTGGGGGCGACGCTGCCAGTGGCCCGCCGCTGCGCCTGCCAGCGGATTGCCGTCGAAGGCGCCACCCCGAACCGCGCCGCCGCTCCGCGGCAACTCATCCCCGCATCAATCGCCGCCAACAGCCGCGTACGCAGATCCATCGAAAGAGCCTGACCCATCCATACTGGCCTCCCTGCCCAGCCAGCATCTTGAATCAGATGCGTACCCCCTTGTGAATCCCCAACGATTCCCACCGCTCAGAAACCGCTCTAGAATGGCATTACATCGCGCCCGGCAAGCCGACGCAGAACGCCTTCATCGAGAGCTTCAACGGCCGGCTCCGTGACGACTTGCTCAACGAGACGATCTTCTCCTCGCTCGATCATGCCCGCGAGGCGCTTGCGCGCTGGAAAGACGATTACAACACCTTCCGGCCTCACAGCCTGTCAATCGGCATGCAAGAGGGACCCCCGATCGGCATCGAAAAGGGACCCCTCTTCGAACAGCGTCGGATGATAGCTTGTCCAGGTAGCGAAC
>JAGRKV010000010.1 GCA_020442165.1 Hyphomicrobiaceae bacterium
ACCAGAAAGCACTCGATGCCGAACCTTCCGATACGCAGGAGGCGATACGTAGCGCCTTGGAGGCTGCCATTCGGGACATCCGCAACCTTTCCCGCGGGCTGATGTTGCCGGAGCTGGAGACAATGTCACTTAACGAGGCCGCGGCACTCATCATCAAGATGCACGAGGAACGTACAGGGACAAAGGTTTCGACCGATATTACCGAACGCATCATTCATGCGGAAAACGAAGTCAAAGTCTGCACCTACAGATTCATCCAGGAGGCGCTCAACAATGCATTCAAACATGCTGGCGGAAAAGGCCAGCGGGTCTCGATAAGCTGTAACAACAGCAAGCTGGTCGTATCTGTGAGCGATGAAGGTCCAGGAGTGAATTCGAGAATCAACGAGGAGAGGGTGGCGTGTTCGCAATTGGGGCTCACCGGCATTCGCGATCGCGTGGAAACGTTGAATGGAATTTTTGAAATGGGGCAGGCGCGTGGATCCGGCACTATCATAACGATCACGCTGAGCTGCTCGGGTAGAGGCAAGAGGTGAAATGATTGAAAAATTCCGGATAGTCATTGTTGATGACCACCCGATCGTGAGGTCTGGCGTCGTGCGCGCGCTCGAGAAGCAGCCTCAATTCGTGATCGTGGGTGAAGGAGAGTCGGCGGACGATGCGATCCGCATCACACAAGAAGAACTGCCCGATATTATCCTTCTCGATATCAGCATGCCTGGCGGCGGAATTGCAGCTGCGAAGGTCATTTCTCAGGCATGTCCGGCTGTAAAGATTGTCTTCCTCACTGTTTCGGAGGATGAGGCGACGATTTCCGCTGCAATCGAAGCGGGGGCACGAGGTTATATCCTCAAGGGCGTACGCGGCAGTGAGTTCGTCAAGACCCTGACGAGCATTGCAGAGGATGACGCCGTCGTCCTGCCAGGGTTGGCCGCTCGCATCTTGTCGAGCATGCAGTCGAAGGCTGCGATCAAGAATCGAAATGCCGGCCTTATGGCACAGCTCTCAGCGCGCGAAACAGAAATCCTGCAGCATCTCGCGCAAGGAATGAAGAACCGCGAAATCGGTGAGTCGCTCGGCCTGACCGAGCGCACAGTCAAGCACTACATGCACAACATTCTGCAGAAGCTGCACGTGAAGAACCGTGTTGAAGCTGCCTTGTTGGCCGAGCGCGAGTTCGCAAAGGAGTAGCCGCAGGCTTGGAACGCAGCGGCGCTCATCCATCGCAATAGCCGGAGGCATCGGTCATGTCGGCAAGTCATTACCTGATGGTCGCAATCGTGCTCGCCGGAGCTGGAACGTTCTCTGCAGGCAACTGGCTTGTGGGTGCGCAGTCGAGCGAAGCCGCATACGTGTTCGAGACGGCGCCTGTCACAGAGGGTGAGATACGCCGTGTCGTCGCGACGACCGGAACGGTGCGCCCGCGCGTGACGGTTCAAGTTGGCTCCGAGCTGTCCGGCCGGATCAAGACCATTGTCGCGGACTTCAATACGAAGGTTGAAGCGGGCGATCTTCTGGCGGTTATTGACCCCAAGACGTTCGAGTCGAAGGCGCGCCAGACCAAGGCCGACGTGCTTTCCGCGGAGGCGCATGTCGCGAGTTCGGAAGCAGCGTTGCGAAAGGCGGAGTCCGTTCTGGAGAACGCGGAAAAGACATTGGCCCGCCAACAGCTGCTCGACAAGAAGGGGCTCTCGCCGACAACTTCCGTCGAGACGGCAGAGCGCGATGTCAACGTGGCACGCGCAGAAGTCGATGTCGCGGCTGCCAACATCAAGGACGCGAAAGCACTGCTGGCACAAAAAGTAGCGCAGCAGGAGCAGGCGGCAATCGATCTTGAGCGGACACAGATTCGGGCGCCGATCGGCGGCATAGTGCTGCATCGTGCCGTGGATGTCGGACAGACGGTTGCAGCAAGCTTTCAGGCGCCTGAGCTGTTCCGGTTGGCCGGTGACCTTTCCTCGATACACATCGAGGCGCAGGTGTCGGAATCCGACATCGGTGCGGTCAAGCCTGGCCAAACCGTGACATTCGATGTCGACGCCTACCAGAAACGCAAGTTCGAAGGCCGCATCGAACAGATTCGCATGTCACCTGCTGCCACCGACAGCGTCGTCACGTACACGGTTATCGTTAACGCAGAGAATGGGGACCTCTCACTCTATCCCGGGATGACCGCCAACGTGCTGATCGAGACGGGGCGTCGCGACAATGTCGTACGGGTGCCGGCCGAGGCGATCCACTACAAGCCGCCCAAGGAGTTCAGGTCCACTGCGAAGGATGCGCCGGATATCGAAGCCACCGTGAGCCTCTGGACCAAGCGGCTCGACCTCGACGCTGCACAGGTTGCGAGTTTGACAGAGCGGATACGGGCTCAGGCGACCGGCGCCACCGGAGAGCCGCGCAAGGATCGCCAGTCGAAGGTGAAATCTGATTCGGTGGACACGCTCCTAGAGGGTCTGTTGACACCAAATCAGATGGCTCGTCTCGC
>JAGRKV010000075.1 GCA_020442165.1 Hyphomicrobiaceae bacterium
CCTTGCCCGTCTCAGCCAGAACCTTCGTGATCGCGGCCGTCAAAGACGTCTTGCCGTGGTCAACGTGACCGATCGTGCCGATGTTGCAGTGCGGCTTCGTCCGCTCGAATTTTGCCTTCGCCATCGTCTCATTCCTTACCCAGTCGGACAGATGCGCCGCGTGGGCGGCGGACAAAGCCGGCCAACGCGCACGTTGCGCCCGTGTCTCTAAGGGTTTAGGGGGCGTTCTTCAAGGGCGAATTGCGCAACAGACCAACCCCGGGGATCGCCGAAGTTTGCAACACGCCATGGCCGCTGCGTGCTAAAAGCTCGGGTGCCCGGCCAGCTCGCGAAGGGCCTAAAGAGGGGACAGGAAAGGCCATGGAGACATCGCTGAAAAGGGCGACCCAGGAGCAGCGCGAGGAGCTGACCTCGCTGCTCGGCCCGGCCATGCGCAATCTTGCCAAGGGGTGCCGGGATATTTTCCAGGACCGGGCTGCTGTCGAGGCGCTGCTTTCGGCTGAACTCGCGCAGATGCCCTTTTGCAAGCATCTGTTTGCCCTTGATGCCTCGGGTCGTCAGTTCGTCGACAACATCACACGAAACGGGCCCGACCCGACCTATCTGGGCCGCGACCGGTCGCAACGCCCCTACCTGCAGGGGCTGGTCGGCAGTACGGATTTCAAGCTTTCGGAAGCCTACATCAGCCGCAACCGCAAGCGCCCGATGCTGACCGCCGTCCAGGTCGTGCGCGATGCGGATGGCCACCTTGCTGGATTTCTGGGCGCCGATTTCGATCTGCGCGAATTGCCCGCGACCGAGGTCCTTTATTGCGACACGCAGGCGTGGCGACAGGTGAAGGGTGATCCGGCCATCCGCGGCGGACTCTTCGCGCAAACCCGGGCGCAAAGCCTCATCGACGATCATGTCGACATGGTGATGCCGCTGATGGCGGAACTGATGACGGAACGGGGCGTGTTCCACGGCAAGATGCACTTCTCATCGAACCGCGCCACCATCTGGCTGATCGATGACCCTTTCAATTACCGGCTACTGGATGGCGCCGACCTTCTCGATCCGGACATCTGCCTTGCCTATCGCGCACGCGCCTACCCCGACTGCGCAAGCGTGCCGCGTGGGATGGTTCCGAAGGTGCTCGAGATGTTCACGAAGCTGCGCTTTGCGGACGAAACCATCTACCTGCGCTCCGGCTCGCTCAACATCTGCAATGGGCTCGTCAGCCTGAACTTCTCCTGCGACGGCACGCATTACGTTCGCTACGACGAACTCCTTGGTCGCGGCATGGACTTCTGGCTGGGTGGGGCCGGATAGGCTCGGCGGGCAACCCAGGCTAGTGGCACCCTGAGCCATCGGCACTCTGGACCATCCGTGCCATGAGTGCGCGGCTCATTCCACCCGCACCGTTTTTCCCATTCGCCTTTCCCGATCAGGGCGCCCGCCCCCTGACGTCATTGAGACGCCAGTCATAGTCATTGCCGGAGATGGAGCTTTTCGACTTGAGCTTCGCGGCAAGCTCCGGCTTGGCGTATTTGAGAAGGTGGCGGAGCACATGCCCGCTGCTACCGCCGAAGTCGGCCTTGAACCATTCGTAGATCGACGACACTACGACGCGGCCCGCCGCAACGTGTACGCCGCGCGGGTGATTGATGAACGATCTTGCGGCCGCATCCAACTGGGCATCGAGAGTTGCTCCCGAGAAGGCCTGCCGGGCAATGTTGGGACAGCCGAGTGAGGCACAGTTGAGTGCGTAGTGGACGCGGGGATCGCGAAAGGTCTTGCGCAGGATCTCGTGCTCGATGTCATCGAGACTGACGGCGATGCTGTTTATCGCAACCACCTTCTTTTTCCACGGGCCGCCGGCGAACGCGGCAAGCAATCCGCCTCCCAGAGAAATGTCCTTGATGGAACTCACCGGATAATGTTCGAGGACAATGTCGATCGTCTTTGCGTTGTACAGATTCACGAGAAACGCGAACTGCTCGTTGCGGCTGAGCAAGCGCGGATCGACGCGGATCATCTGCTTGAGATAACCCTTCAGCTTCCCGTGCCCGCCTGCTTTGAATGCTGCGTAGTCGACGCGATTGATGCCGTCTGGGGCGGTCTTCACGTACGTTTTGAGCAGCCCGCTCCAGGCACCATGATCGACTATTCCGGTGGATCGCGAATCTGAACGTCCGATGATGCCGCCAGCCAAGTCAGCCGACGCCGGTGGCGCGCTGCCGATAATCGCTGCCAACAACACCGCCAGATGAAGCGCGAACCTTGCTATCCTCATCATCGCTTTCAGCTCCCGATCAGTCCTGGCAAGAGTTCCCGGCCTTGTTGTGGTCTCCATCAGCCTCTTGCGCGCGTGGCCCCTTCTGGATGTGCTAGGGACGCATTTGGCGAGCACTGCGAGCAGTGGCTAGCGAAGAACTATTGGTCCGGCGTTCGCGTACTCGTGGTTGGCGCAGTCACGCCGTTCACATGGTACTTGTGACACGTCATGCAGTCCTGCCGCGCTTTCGATTGCGTATGGCAACCCTGGCAGAGTTCCTTTTTCACCGCGCCGAAGTTGGATACTGCATGCAAGGGATCGCCCTGCTCGTAACTTTTCAGATAGGGACTTTGACCTTCGAGCTTGTGGCAAGACAGACAGCCCTGCTCGCCCATGATGTTGAAATGCGGTTCATGATTGAATCGGGTGAAGCTCCCGCGTTCGTTCGCTGCCGACACTGGTGAGAAGTTGACGACACGGCCTCCACTGGTGAGCCCGTCGATACTGTGGCACTTCGTGCATGCGCCTTGTGCATCCTTGCCCGTGAGGGACTGGAAGACGGCGCCAAGTGGACTTGAGTGGTCTTGTTTTGCTTGTGGCCCGGTAAGGAAAAGCCACGCATACAAGAATTTGTCCTTGTGCCCCGTCGGCCGGTAGTAGATCGCGTGATCCTGCCTGTACCAGCCGCCATACTCGGCCCAGGTTTCGGCATCCACCGCGCTTTCGATCTTGATTGTCGGAGCGGATGTTTGCGTTGCTGAAGGCGGAACAGCGGCTGTGCCAGAAGCCGCGTCAGGAAGGGCATTGTTGGAAGACGCGGGACCAGCGGCATTTCCAAAGCTCGATTTGGTTCCGGCGGCCTCAGCATGAGCCTTGATTGCGCGGAGCTCCTCTGCTGTGGGCGAGAGCAAGTCATCTGACTTGCGGCCGGTGCCTGCTGGTACTTGCCGTGCCTCGGCATACCGCGTGCTGCCTTTTGTCGGCAATGCTGATGCGCTACCGATCTTTTCCGTTGAGCCATGCGGGGCAACCGGCTGCGCACTTTCGCCCGCGCCAAGCCTCATCAAGTTGCTGCGCCCATTGAATGCTGGTGGGTTTCTGACAGCGTCGTTTTCAACGCTCGCGGAGCCGTTCGACTTTGTAATCACGCATGCGCCAAACAGGCTCAGCACACAATCCTGCGGATTGGTTCTGACGGTATCGACCTTCGGTTCAGTGACGGGCGGCGCCTCCCCTGTTCCATCCGATGCGCCCTCGGACGGGCCGGCCTGCTCGGCGGCTTCCTTGGAGTCTTCTGGAGCACCGTCGGACACTTCCCTTTCCGCTCCAGCGGTCTTCCCGCCTCCATCTGATTGCGCAACCGTCGGAACAGTGTCGGGTGGAGGTGCTGCTGGTCGGCCAGGCTCTTGTGCTGTCGGGCCCCGTGAACCTGCTTCGGCTAGGTTTGGATTTCGCCGATGCGCGATCTCTGTCGCGAGGTTGGGCAACCACTCCTGTTGCGCGCCGACGATAACATCGCGCGGCAACCCAGCGGTGAGATCGGCGGCGAGAACCACATCTGGCTTAGCCCCATTGCCAATTGTCAGATCGCCCAGAGCTTCGGATGCCCTGCCCTCGATCAGTTGGTAGAAGAGTTCCTTGATCTCCCAAACGAGACTGGCAACAACGCTGAGATCTTCACCGTTCGCGGCGGATAGATCCTGGAGTGTCAGGCGGTCGGCATGTTCGATAAGTTGGCGGCCGCGCGCGGTCCTGCTGACCATCACCTTCATGAATGGCGTGAGTGAAGCCTCAGATGCTTCAGGCCATTCGCCGACATCGATGCGTTTGGCCCGCAGTGTTTCAAGATCGATGCCGGGCAGGGCAAGGAACGCAATGCCCTTCGGGCCGCTGGCGCGCGCCTTGCCGATGATCTGGTCGCGATGGCACTGGGAGCAGGTCTTCTCGAACCCCACAACGCCCATCGCGTTCTTGCCGTCTCGGCTGCCGTGACACGTCGCGCATGTAGCTGGAAACGTCTTTGTGGGATCCTTCTTGGCCAGTTCCGGGTAGTGCTTGCGGAAGTGACCGGCATGGTCGAAGACGATGGGCGTGCGCTTCTTGAACGGAAAGTTTTTGAACTCGGGATGGCCACCATCGAAGCTGTCGAATTTGGCAATGTGGCACGCGTTACATTGTGCGTTGGTGACTTTGCTGAGTTTGACACCGGAGTTTTGATGCTCCTGGTGGCAGGTCGCGCAAGGCAAGTCGCGAGCGGCGATGTCACTTGTCGGGAAAGCAATCTCTTGCGCGCGGGCCGCATGCGTTACCGGCAAGCGAGCGGCAACTTTCTTGAGGCGTTCGGTGCTACGCTGCAACGTGGTCTGTGTGGCACCATGTGGGTTGAACGCCGGATCCGGGATCTTATGGCATGTGATGCACGCTTTGCTGTCGGCCAGCGGACTTCCTCGCGCCAAGCCCAAAATCCAATCCAGCTTACCTTCGCCGCTGTTTGCATGGCACGACTTGCAGTCACCAAGGGCGCTGTGTGCGCTGCTGAGCGGACCGGGCATAAGGAAGCGTGTTCCTTTTGCCTGACTGAAGAGGAACACGATGCCGAATACGGTCACGATAAAACAGACAAGCGCTATTCGGTCGCGGCGGGCATTGGCTGACACCGACGTCATGCCGAATGCCAATTGAGCAGACCTGAAGCACCGCGACAGCGACATCACCAGGCCCCGGACGAGAAAGCATAGACGACGACGACGTGCAGAACCGTCAATGCGAGAAGACTATAAGTCACCGGCATGTGGAGATAGGGCCAAGCCCGGGCGAGTCCCAGGTGGACACGCGCGAAATCTTCCCGGTCCTTTCTGACGACCAATTCCCTGACTGTCTGGAGTTTGTCCTGGCAAGGGCGATCCACATAACCGGACAGCGTGTCGATTTCGTCGGTGAGGCGCTTTAGCGGACGCGGCGAGCCCACCAGATGACTTGCGTAGTTGCGTGGCCCGCTGAAGAAGTCATCCAGCTGGCGGGCATAAAGTTCCCTTACCCAGGCGTCGTACGGCACTTGCGGAAGTCGGCTTCCTGCTGCGTCCGAATTGTCTGCAGCGACAACGGCATGGATGTCGCGTGCCAGTTCAGCGCGGCGCCGGGCAATGTGTTCATAACCAGGGTGTTCATCCAGTACCATTCTGGCCTTCAGTGACCATGCGAGAAGAACGCCAAACACACCGCTCAATGCGATGACCACAAAGCCGCTCCACAACGCCCACTCCAGGCCGGTATCGGGCAACGTGAAGTCCGTGTGCAAGATGAAAGCAGCGATCAGCAGGTAGCCCAGGGATACATGGAATCTTCGCCAGCGGACTGCCGACGACGGCTTCAACCGAGCGCGCCGGTTTGCGACGTGAAACATGAGCTGCACCAGCATGCCGACGGCCAGTATCCATCCATCGAGATAACGCGGGTCGCGCAGGGCGCTGCCGTAAATGCCCACGAGCCAGAAAAGCATCGAGGAGATGGCGATGAAAATCGCGACTTGAAGAATTGCCGCCAACATGCGCCCGCGCGAGCGGGGACCACGCCAGCCCCTCGCGCCAGAAGGCGCATATCGTCCAACCAAGATCGACACAGCCCCCGAATTCCCCCAGCGGCAACTCTTTTTGTTACGCAACGACGTGCCCAGCCATGCGGCTGGGTTCAATTGATGGCAGCAGCCTTTCTTGCTGAACCCTTGTACTTGTCTGGTCCCGGAATGAGCCTGTCGAGCCCGGTCAACTTTGCGCCGTCATGGTGTTCAGCCAAGTCCGCAACCAGACGCGACACGCCGTCTGCCGCGGCCGACAACGCTTGCTCGTTGTTCAGCTTCAGGCCGGCCGAATAAGCCACCTCGACCAGCTTTGCGATTTCGGGGACATCCGGCACAGCCCTTGCCGCCTCGGCAATCCGTTTACGGGCGCGATCGGCGCGCATGGCCATTTCGAAGGCATAGACCTTCCGCTGCGTCGCCTTAGCCAAGGAGCGCAGCGCCGTCTCCAGATCGACGCCAAGTCCTATGATGTAGAGCATGCGCCGGCGCTCCGCACTGGCTTGAGCGTTCTCCTTGCCCTTGGAGGACCATGTGTTGTGCCGTACTTCCCCCTGCGACCACGACAGCAACTCAATTGCACTACCGGCACGATGTCCGCCCTTGTTGACGAGTTCCTCGTTGGGAACGACATGGCAACCGAAGCAATTCCTGGCAAGCCGGTAGAGTGCGTCAGGCCGGATCATGCCCTTACCTTCGGCAAGCCTCCATCGCGCCTGCGCTTCGGCCTTTGTCTCGGTCTTTGCAGTCTTGCCGCTGAAGCCGCTATGCAGCTTTATCCACTCCTTGCCTGCGCCATGACAGGACTCGCACGAGATGCCCGAGACGGGAGTCTCATTACCCTCGTTGTGCTGCACCGTGAAATGGCAACCCAGGCAGAGGCTTTCGGACTTGATCCGCCGTACGCCGAGCTGCTTTGCGATCTGCTTGCCTTTTGCATTGCGCGGCATTTCTCGAAAAGTGCCGTAATGATGCGAGCCCTTCCAGGCCTCGACTTCCTGCTTGTGGCATTCGGCGCAGGCGTTCGGCCCAACTGTCTTACTCGGGTCGTTTGCCCGCGCACCAGCAAACCCGAAGCCTGCGACGGCCAGGAATGCGAAAAGACACAGCAGCCATCTCCGCATGCGTGAGATGCGTTTGTGATCGAGATCGGAAACGCCTTGCACACTACAACTCACGACAACGCTCACATCTGTTCGGCAAACCTATAGGGCTGCGGCGACCGCAAAGTTTCCTTGCGTCTTCGACCGCGTGGGCCTTTGCGCAACAGCTTGGGAAATGGTGGCAGATCCTTGCTCCTCACCCGGCGCAACAGGCCTTCATCCTCTGGTGCTGGCAGGAAGGGATCGGCGTAGCAAACCGTACCGCTCAGCGCGGCAAAATTCTTGACGGCCTCGACCATGCCAGGTGCGCCGCAGGCATAGACCACGTCTGTTGGCAAAAGGCGGGGCAAGTAATCAGTGGGGCGGCCGTACTGCACAGCCTGGAACATCGATTGCGGCGTGCTGCACACCGGCACGACGCAGACGCCCGGAAACTTTGACAGTTGTTCGAGCGCTGGAGCCATATAAAGAGAATCAATGGACCGGCCGCCTGCGATCAACATGATGGGGCGGCGCGGATTTTCCCTCAGTGCTGCAACGGCGATCGACCAGATTGGAGCAAAGCCGGTGTTCGTTGCCACGAGCAACAGGCGGCCTGTCTGGTTGGGACGGAAGTGTGCCGCACCGTAAGGACCGGTCAGCGTCACATGATGTCCCAGACCGATGCGGCTGCCCAGCGATGACGTAACGCGCCCATTGCCTACGCGGCGAATGTGAAACCATATCGCGGCGGTCGCAGGATTGCCTGGAAGTGGATGAGTTATGCTGTATGGCCTGCTGGGATAACCCTTGAACCTGACCTTTGCATATTGGCCTGCGTGGTGGATCAGAGCATGGTTTGTCCTGATCCCGACCTCGACCACCTCCGAGGTGATGGACCGCAAACTACTGATTGTTCCCTCGACGCTGCGAACGCGCGATGCCTGTCGGCTCTCGACGACCGTATCTCCGTCAATCCTGCATTGACATGCATGCACAATATCCGGCTCGACGCCTTTGCCGCCCCGCACTTGACCAGAGACCAATCTCACGCAACAGGCGCCACAATGTCCGGCTCTACAGTCGAATGGAATTTCGATGTCATTTTGCAAAGCCGCATCGAGAAGCTTTTCTCCGCGATTTGCCAGGAAGCTCTTTCCATTGACTGTAATTCTGCAGCCTCTCGCCATCGCCTACTCCCGACGGAACCCAGCACTTGCGGCAGGACAACGGATTGCCCGATGCCACGCCAAGATTGAGCCCGGAGGAATCGCGCGCGTCGGCGCAGACCTCCGGGCAATTTGAATTGTTGAGAAATGCTTGCGCAACAGGATGCTTCCCTTGAACAATTGGAAGGCCTTCGCTTGGGTGCTTTGTGCGTCGCAATTGTTGTTCATTCATGGTGAGACAATGGCCATTTCGTGGTGTGCTGTTTTGCCAATTCGTTATGACTCGCAAAGTCATTACGCCGACGCCAATCACGAAAACTCAAGCGACGTAAAATTCTGAAAAGAACTTTGAACAGGCCGGAACGCTTGCGCACCGCCGGCGCTGAGTAATGGCAATTTTTTTGACCCTGGAGAGTAGGCCGCTGCGGCTCGACTGAGCGATATTGCCAGCTTGTTTCATCGCTATTGCAGCATGTTGAGGCTTGCCGGCGCTCGATGGCAAGTTGGCGTTCCAGGTCCATGCCTGGTGAAATTCTTATCGCGATCATTTCTTCGACGTTGCTGTTCGCGACCCTGATTTTGAAACGGCGCGTTCTTCCTATTGATTCTGAAAAAAGCCTCGGCCACATCGAGGCCTAATTTCAAATCCTAGCTGTCAACGTGTTCCGCAAAACTACTCCGGGGGGAGGGCGGAGGCGCACCGTTTCGAGCGCCTATCAACGCCGAGTTTTGTGCCGCCTTGATACTTTGGGGCGGCCCCGAGGGATATGTTCATGAACCGGTTTTTCGCTGCGTTTCGGCTCGTCTGCATGCTGGCCGGCCTGACGTTGATTGGCAGCCTACTCTTTGCGTGGAAGGCGATGGCCGAGGGCGTCGACGGCAGACTTGCCACCATTTTGCAGCAACAGTCAGTTTTCAAGCTCGCCCAGGCATCTGCACAGAGAAAAAGCGCCCCCAGCGAGCTCGCCAAGCAGGCGAACGCAGCGGACGGCCACCAGCAACTCACCAATGATCTCTCACTCTATCCTACGGCCGCGCAGTGCGGAGAATGTCACCGGCAGATCTATGAGGAATGGGCATCCTCGAACCACGCTTATGCGTCGATCTCGCCGATGTTTCACAAGTTCGAGCAGAAATTCCAGGAATTGACGCAAGGCACCGTGGGGACGTTTTGCGTGCGCTGCCACCAGCAAGTAGGAACGCAGCTTGGTGAAAGCCGCGAAACACCGCTTTGGCAGCGCAGCCAGATTTCCCGCGAGGGCGTGACCTGCATCACCTGCCATAGAGTCAAGGAGCAATACGGCAAGGTCAATGGCGAGCGACGCGTCGAGCCGGGTAAGATCTTCGAACCCGTCTATGGCAGCGGTGAGAAAAGCGTCATCGGCGACGTGCTAAAGAAGAAAGACACCTACGTCGTTGCGACCAGTGATAAGGAGCGCGGCAACCAGATCCACAAGGGTATGATCCCGAACGAACAGATCACGAAATCGGAGTTCTGCGTCAGTTGCCACCAGGTGGCCGTCAACCTGGGCATCAAGCTCGAGATCGTCTGGGATCAGTATCGCGACAGTCCTGCCCGCAAGGCTGGCGTCACCTGCCAGGACTGCCACATGGGCAAGGTTCCCGGACAGCCCAAAGGCTATGCCAAAGCGCCATCAGCCATCGTAGGGGGTAAGGAAATCAATCCGGGGCGCCGGCACGCAAACCACCGCTTCATCGGACCGGGTTATTCGATCGCCCACCCTGGAATTTTTCCGCACAACAAGAAGGCGCAGTCCATCACCATCAAAGAGTGGCTTCAGTTCAACTGGCGCGCGGGCTGGGGTACCAAGGCATTCGAGGACAAGGTTGCCGACGGCAAAATCAAGGCGAAATTTCCAAAGCGCTGGTCAGATCCGCTCGATCGTGAGGAAGCCCGGCAGATCATCGATGAAAATCTCGCGCAGCTCGACAAGCGGGACGAAATCAGAAAGCAGGTCCTGGAGAATGGCAGCCATGTCGACGGTCCTCATGTCGAGGGGACACCGCGTGTCGGCAATGACCTCTCGTTCAACTACACGATCAAGAATACGAACACG
The DNA here is from genome assembly GCA_020442165.1 of Hyphomicrobiaceae bacterium. GTDB lineage: Bacteria > Pseudomonadota > Alphaproteobacteria > Rhizobiales > Hyphomicrobiaceae > JAEUMD01. The sequence continues at coordinate 10,161 of JAGRKV010000075.1, forward strand.
GGCCACAACCTGCCTTCGGGATCGCTGGGCGCGCAGCCGCAGCTCTGGGTGAATGTTGCGCTCATTGACCCGGACGGCCGGAACATCTGGGAGTCGGGTCACGTCGACAGCAATGGTGACATCGCGGACCTGCACAGCCTCGATGTGGCGGCCGGCAAACTCAAGGCCGACCAGCAGCTCGTGCATTTCCAGACCAAGTTCCTGACGACCAACGTCAAGGGCACGGATCGCGAAATGTATCTTCCGGTCAACTTTGACATTGATCCGCTGCCCCACCTGCGCCCGCCTGGCGTTCCGACAACCGTTCTCAATCATCCGCCGCTAGTGCGCATGGAGAACCGTTCGTTGCCGCCGCTGGGTGAGCAGGTTGCCAGGTATACGGTGCCGGGTGGCCTACTCAGGAAGCCTGGCAAATATCGGCTTGCATTCCGCATGAGAAGCCGCGCCGAACCCATCTACTTCATGCGCTTCGTCGGCTCCACCAAGGAAATGGAGCGGAGCATGAACGAGAGGATCATGAGCTTCCACGTTTACACGGTTGATTTTGATGTCGGCAGGTAGCGCCGCTCCGAGCCGGCCCGATTAACACGCCACCTCAACCGACCGCACTTGCAGCACCGTGGAACAATACATGGCAGAGTTCGCCCACCCAACCCAGCAGCGTTGTATTGCCAAGCCGATCGTGGTCGCCGTGTTTGTCGCCTTCGTGTGCGCCACCGCTCCACTGGCGTCCAAAATCGTATTGGCCGCGGATCCTTCGCTCAACGATTGGAATGCCGCCGGGGTTACTGTGATTGCCAAGAACCGGGATACCACTGAAGCCGAGACGACGGTCGCCAAGAAAAAAACTTCCGGAGACGTTGCGAAGAAATCCCCGGCACCGAAAAAGAGCACGTCTGGCAACTCGGCAGCAAAGAAAAAGGGAGACCTGTTCGGCGCCGATCCGACATATGAAAAGACATACGATGCCGAAGGACAGGTTGGCATCTATGGGAGCAAGGTCGCCGTCGACCCGCCTCGCCCGCCGCTGGAGTTCGGCAGACAACAGTACACTTCGGGACTGTACGACGAGAGCAACACGCTTCTCGGTGAGAAGAACCCTCTGCTGCCGGGACTTGCCGTCTATGGCGATTGGCGCACCGCGATCGCCTACAACAATAACAATGGCAAGGATGTTGCGCAGATTGCGACCCGGCTGAACATCGACGTCGATTTGAAGATCACCGCCACTGAGCGAATTCACGCCTTTTTCACACCGATCCAAGAAGACAACGTGCGCTTCACCCGCTTCGAATTTGGCGGCGGTGATGGCGACGGGAAGTTCACCGCCGAATTCGACCCCAATCCGCAGACCTTGTTCTTCGAAGGCGACTTCGGATCGCTCTATTCGGGCCTCTCGGGTTCGGAATCGAAATTCGACCTCCCGTTCGTTGCCGGACTTTACCCTCTGTTCCTGCAGAACGGGACCTGGGCGAACGATGCGATCCTCGGAGGCGCGGTGACACTGCCGGCGCGCAACTCACCAAGCCTCGGGCTCTCCAACTACGACGTCACATTCTTTGCTGCATTCGACAACGTCAACAACGCAAGCCTCATCGGGGCAGACGGCAAGGTCGACAATCACAGCGCCAATCTTTATGGCGTCACCACGTTTATCGATGCTTTCAACGGCTATATCGAAGCCGGATACGGCCTGGTGCAGGGCTATGACGACCAGGACGGCTTGCTGAAGCATTTTTTCACGGCCGCCTACTCTCGGCGCTACAACAATACGCTATCGAATTCGACGCGCTTGTTCGCAAACTTCGGGGACGATCCCAAGGGCAACGGCGACGGCTTTGCAATCATTTCGGAAAACAGCCTGATCTCCGGCCTGCCAAGCACACTTGTGCCCTACGCCAACTTCTTCATCGGTTTCGGCAACCCGCAGCCGCTGGTCGACGGCAACAACGCCGGGATATTGAAGAATGTCGGCATCAATTTCGAAACCGACGCGCTGACCGGATACCCAAAGCTGGACGACACGGCGTCGAATGCCTGGGGCGGCGCGATCGGCCTGCAATACCTGTTCAATCTCGATCAGCAACTCGTCTTCGAGGTGGCCATGGTGCAGCCCTTCAAGGATGACGGGATCGGCGCCAAGGATCCACAATACGGCTTCGGAGTCCGCTATCAAATTCCGATCAATCGCGCCTGGCTGTTCCGGGCCGACGCCACATACCACATCCGCGAAGGCGAAGAGGACAACTTCGGCATCCGCACGGAGATCCGCCGGAAATTCTGACGGACTGACTGATGATGGCAACTCAAACGCCTGCTGAAACAACTGAAAATGGCGCCGCTCAACATGGCGCCGACTACCCGGATGCGGCGCGTCGATCTCCCGCATGGCGCTTTACTTTCTCGGCTGTTGCGATGGCTTTCGCGAGCACATTATCGGGATGTTCTCCGGCCTTCATTTCGGATCTGGCGCGCCCGATCGATGTGCCTGCGCAGATGATTTCAGAAGGCTGCCGCGCAACGCTTGCCAGTGTGAGGCAGACTGTACTGGCCGCGGGCGTCGCGGATGCGGAAGCGACGCTGGTTGCGGGATTCCCAATTTTCAGAGTGAACAGGCTGCTCGCCAGGCTTGGAGAAAAAATCCAGCCCGGAACGGATTCGAAGGCTTTTTCTGCGTGGGCCGATGCACTGCTATTTCTGGACGAGGAGGCAACACGGCATGAAATTGCGAACCTTCCAGCCCAGCATTACCGTCAATTGGTTCAGCGCATCTTTGGCCGGCGTGTTCATCGAAGACAGATACTTGAACGCTGGCGCGAATGCTCCCGCATCGCAAGCAGCATCCTTCTCGGGGATCAAAGAACCAGGCAACGCCTCATCGAAGCAGCGAAAGTGCCCGGCAGCTACTCTGAGGCGGCGCGATTTGCAGGGTTATTTCCCGTGGCCTCCATTCCCGTGGCAGCGGGTTGGGAACAATGGAAGGCAGAGAACCTTCCAACATTTCAAAAGTCACCTTCAGAGTTGCCTCTGAGCGGGCGGCTCATCACTTTCTCTCCCCCAAGCTCCACTCAGGTGTTACGTGCGCGAGATGTGCGCAACATCGTGCAACATTCGCGCGGAAAGTGGCTCGGTATTCCCCAACCAAAGGGGCGGGATTTGCAGCGTCTATTCGCAGCGTTTGCCCCTGTATGGACACTCGATGTCGCTGGGCCGTTTGATCTGCCAGGCCACCCGGACTGGGCGCACGACGGTGCTGCGGTTGTTGACATCACAAAGCCGACTGTCTTTACGCGCATCAGCCACACGATCATCGGCAACCGGGTTCTACTCCAGCTCAATTATGCGGTGTGGTTTCAAGAGCGACCGCGCAAGAATGCGATTGATCTGCTTGGCGGTCCTCTCGACGGAATAATCTGGCGCGTCACTCTGGGCGACGACGGGAAGCCGATTGCCTACGACAGCATACATGCCTGCGGGTGTTATCATCTGGTCTTCCCGGTGCGCGCACCAAAGCAGCTTGCACCCATACAAAAGCGTGAACGGCTACAGGAACGGCCGGCCATCCTGCCAATTGCACCTGTCGTAGGTGCGGGCAAGCGGATCGAACTGAGGGTCGCCTCACGCACGCACTACCTTCAATCGATCGGCATCAGAAATGCTACTGGCGATCAGCGTTCGCGACGCCACTATTCCCTGATGAGTGACGATGAGCTGCGCTCATTGCCGCTTGCAAGCGGCGAACGCCGCAGCCTGTTTGGCCCTGACGGCCTTGTTTCGGGAACGGATCGGCTTGAACGATTCCTGCTATGGCCGACGGGCGTTCTTAGTCCCGGCGCGATGCGGCAATGGGGTCATCACGCGATTGCCTTTGCGGACAAACGCCACTTCGATGACCCCGATCTATTCGCAATCATTCTGGGGTGGTGAGTGTGTACGAAAGTTTCTCGAAAAGAAAACCGGTTTGCATTGATCTTTTGCGGCCAAATGGCTTTAGAAAGCCACATTCAAATGCGACGTCATTTGTGGGGAGTTTTTGTAATCCTTCGTATCGGATGGACCGATGACAGGTCCTGAAGCAGAAGAGCACGGAGCAGTCGTCATGCCCGCTGTTGCATTCTCCTCCATCATATCAATCGGAATTTCGCTGTTTGTGGTTGGCTGCGCCTATGCCATCGCGCGTTGGGCCCAGAAAACCGACAAATCGGACATGCGAAGCGGCTATCGAAATCGAACCCTTGTCAAATAGATCGCAGGGGAATGTGTGAAGCGGGCGACGAGGCGCCGCATGCTGTCCGACGAAAAGCCAATGGCGCTTCTTGGTATTCATTTCGGTCTGGATCGCTCCCGCTTTCCGTAGATCGCAGCAACTCGATCAGCCCTAGCGTGGCTCATTGCGCGTTGGACGCAGCCGCGCCCCAGCGCCCCGTACCGTGGCCACGCCAGCAGCTGACTCTGTTTGTTAAAGAAAAGATGGAGCGGGTGATGGGAATCGAACCCACGTATTCAGCTTGGAAGGCTGCTGCTCTACCATTGAGCTACACCCGCATTTCCGGGCTTTTCTGGTGATCGTAACCCCGGGCCGGACATCAATTGGCACATCGTAGACGAATCCCAGCCCCATGTCATTGTGACATCGGAACCCCGAATGCTTTCGGCGCCGTCATCTCGCACGGCTGTCGGACGACTTCAAGACCTTTCGCAACCCTCGGCAATAGATCAATACCGCGAATGCGGCGTTTACTGCCCATTTTAGGTATGATTGCATGGCGCGCGGTGATCTTTATCCGGACTCGTTCGCGCGTTCCCACGCCTCGCGGCGTTCCCACAAGTCATCAGGCTTGAGCGCCTTGACCTCGGCCGTAGCGAGCCCTTCAAGCCATGGTGGATAGTAGCAAAGGCCGTTCTCGTCGAAGAACATCGGCGCGAGGTCCGTCCAGCGCGGGTGTTCGAAGTCCTTCTCGTAATCGGTCACTCCTGCTGCTCCCATTAGGCAGCGATCTTAAGGCCGTCATAAGCAACACGGCCTTCGCGCATACTCTTCGTTGCACCAAGGCGTGGCGCGGTCGCGCTAAGCGTGCGCCAGAATGCAAGCTGATGCACGGGGTTTAGACCAGTCTGATCGCAGACGCCCTTGTAGGCGTCGAGCGCTTCCATAGCCGTGAGTAGATGCCCCGGAGCGGGATGCACAGCGCGCTCAATAAACAATTCCGGCTCAAGTTTGTTTTTGATCGTACATTTTGAAATGATTTCGGACGAGATAAGAGAAAGGGCCATTTGGCCACTCATTGCGGCCGGTGGAATAACCGCATTCGCCGAATAGCGCTCGCCTGGAAATAGTTTCGCCGCCGAGTGATTGGCATAGGTCGGCCAACTGGGAGCGTAATCCTCGGCCTGATCGCCCCAAACCGACCACCCCTTCCGTGGCCCACGTGCGAACAATTCAAGAAACGGCCCTTCACTGCACGCCTCGATGATGTCGTACAGTTCATCAGGCTTACGGGAGTGCTCGCGCTTCTGAGTCTTGATGATGTTGACTTGCCGCCGTCCGGGCGCCTTCGTCCGGGCGTTCTTGCCGCGCACCCCAAACAGGATCAGTTCGGTCGTGTTGCGGAAGTAGAAGCCCACACCCCGCCCGTCGGGACCTCCGTCCTTCCGGATTTTATGCCAGACGATGTTGCTCTTGTAGTGGAAGCCCCACGCCTCCATCACGCGCAACCCCTCCGGCAGGAGGGCATTGGGGACCCAGAGGTAAAGGTGTGCGGGTGTATCGGCCAGTTCTGCGACGGGCATCGCCAGCACTTCTTCGAGGTTCATCGTGCCGTAGCGCGACAAGCGACGGTGCTCAGGTGCCATCTTGCCGGTGCGGTTCTGGAACTGCCACGGTGGGTCGGCCAGGATTGTGCTGAAGCGCTGCCCCTTGAATTGATCGAACATGCGAATCGTCCTTTTTTCAAGCCACTATAGCTCGTAGTGACTTGAGGGGGCTATTTATAAGGTTGACCGTTCCACGTGCGCTCGCTGGCAGCGACGATGAGGACGGGGCATGTTCCCATGACACCGCGACGAACTCGCTTTTGGGCATTGACAAAGGTCGTCGTCGTAGTCGTGCCAAGGTCGATGGGTAGGCGAGTCACACGTTCCTCCTCCGGCAACGTGGATTGGTAGTCCGACCACAGCTTCCGGGCCAAATTTCGCAAGCCAGCCAGCTCCTTAGTGATGATCACGCCTGCCGAAATCACGCCCGCCTCGTACCATGATCGGTAGGAGGCGAGGTCCCGGTCGAGGTTGCCGTCCTTCGCGTTCCACTCAACATCCAGCACTACGCGGTTCTTGAAGTTGTCAACTTCATAGCCTTCCTGGCGCACGGACGGCAGTTCCCCGAACTCCTCACCATCCTTGTTAAAAAGGATACCCCTGGTCTCAAGGTCTAGCCGTGCCGCCTGCCAGCCGCGTTCGCCGAATGCACCGTCAAGCTGCTCGGCAATGTCGCCTCGATTGCCACCTGCCTTAAGCCAGTATTGCGGGTCAAGTCGGTAAGTAGATAAGACTTCAACAATGTTCGCCCACTCGTCTGGGCAAACGGCCTTCAGCACCGCCGCCGCAGAATTGGATTCCATGAACTCCCAGTGGTCGCGTGCCGCTTTGGGCAACACTTCTGGATCGTCGTATGTAAAGGTCTCGAACATGGCGGGGGAGCGTAGAGCAGATTCGCTCCTTGCTCTACAGCGACGGAGCAAGCGTCCACCGCGCATCGAATGGTTGTTGAAGCGGCCGACAGTTCGAGCGCCGTCGCGATGAGCGTGGCGAAGGTATGGCTCGCGTTGCATGAGTCCGTCGAGAGGGACCGTCTCCCTACCTGTCGGCGGGCGTATTCACTTGGGGGAACTGACGGAAGCGACGGTCACGGTTGGCACTCGGGAAGCAAACCCGGCCCGCTGGAGAACGGGGACCGCGACCGCCGATCCTGTGTTGCCATAGCGTGGGCACCCGTCGAAGTCCATCACACCTGATGCTTTGCGAACGTGTGCGGCGAGCGCCGTTTCCACACATAGCGGATGTCTATTTCGAGTTGCGGGTAGGCTTGCATCGTCGCGACGAAACGGCCCCAACGCAGCCCCATAGCCGAACACACACCCTGCATCGTGGTACACATGCGCGCGACCCGAGTCAGGCGCTCGGTGCTGAAGTCGCCCGGGTATCGGTACGGCTTGTAGTCGAACTTGTTCAGCAGTTCGTCCTCGCGCTTGCGTCGTCCCATCACACCATCTCCGCTTCGATTGCGGCCGTGGTCGCCGCAAGCAACGCGGCGAACGACGACTCGTCGATGGGTGTGTTCTCGATGCGCTTGCGCTGCCATGTGTCGTGTACAAGACGGGCGACTCCTTCACGCGCCGTAGGACAATCGGTCGGCCAGTTGCCCAGCGTCTGAGCGACGGCCGTCGGGCCTTGTGCGGCCCAGGCGATCTGTCGCGCGTGTTCGACGATGTCGAGTCGGTTCGCGAGAAGGTCGTGAACGACAGGATGTATGGACACATCCTTGGCCTTGAACATGAAGCGGTTCGTCTTTTGATCGAAGAACCGCGTGGCGGGGTTCCATGCCTCACTCATTGTCGTCGTCCTTCTTGTTCAGCTTGCCCATCAAGGCAGCGAGCTTTTCGTCATCGGATGCGGCCGGGGACCACCGGGCGAAGTTCGCGGCCCATTCGGACTCAAACGCCGTGATCGCCTTCTCCAGCGCGGCATAGGCATCCTGGCTCGCGTTGCGCTGGTTCACCGACTGCGTGTCGATCAGCAGTTCCCCTTGCTCGCGTGCATAGGCCGCGACCTCGGGAGACAGCCCAGACAACATTGCCGGGGCGCTGATGAGCGCGCGAATGGTCGTCGCGTCATAGTTCGCGATGGCCTCACGGACGGCCGCGAGCTTCGCCGTGTCGCCTTCCATCGCGCGGAACACCGCTCGAATTTCAGTCGCAACACCTGGCTGCGCAGGTCCGATGCTTTTCGTGAGCGCGTCGTTCGCGTTCTTCACCCGGACGTTGATGTTCTCAAGGTCCTTGCGAGCCTTGTCGGCAACGCGCTTGACCTCCTTCGGCAACGTGCGAGCGAGTGCGCCCAGGTCGGACACTTCCTTCGCGGTCGTGTTCATCGCGTCCCACGCCGTGTGGATGTGGTTCAGCGCGTTGCGGCCGTACACGATGGGCTCCAGCTTGTCGTCGCCTTGCAGCGACAGCGGATTGACGAACGTCGGGACGTAGGCCCGGAAGGCGCCGTCCTTGGGTCGAATGGCGGCCGTGTCCGGTCGTCGGTTCTGCAACGCCTTCGACAGCGGGGACGTGCCGCCCATCTTTTCGCTTGCGTGCTGTTCCGCGAGTGCTTCTTGATGTTCGTTCATGGTGTTTGCTCCTTTGTGTTCACCACATGCCGATGACTTTTGATTGTGACGAGCGCGGCCCGCCGCCCGCCTGCATCGCAATCGCGAATGCGTCGATGGCGTGGTCCTCGTTGAAGTGGCGCGACAGGTCCTCCGTGTTCAGGTCGTCGCGAGGTGCGATGGCAATCGTGTCGATGAGGTGCGCGCATGACTTGTGGAACCAGACGCCCCGCGCATCGCCGTCCTTCGCGCCGGAGAGGTAGTTCCTGATCTTGACCCAGTTGCCCACGCGGTTCTTCGCCATGACCTTTTCCGCGCCGGTCAGTCCCTGCTCGCGGAAGATGTCCACGGCCGTATCGTTCGGGCCGTTCAGTCCGCGCAAGTTGTCCACGACGACGGGCGTGCTCATGGGCAATCCGTTGCGGTCGAGCAGCGTCTTGATCTGCGCCGCGAAGCCCGAGATGGGGATGCCGTTGCCCTCGCTGTAGTTGCCCTTCTCGATGCAAGTGTCAGTCATGTCGATGACGAAGCGGTCGCCCGGGATGTGCTTGCCCATCATGTGCCCATTCAGTTGCGCCATCAGGACAGCGACCGATGGTGCGCGCGTGCCGATGTCCACGCCCACGATGAAGCCACGCTCCGCGAGATGCTGCGGCGGCCGGTAGTCGATGATGTGGGTCGCCGGGTCGAACAGGTCCCCAAACATGAGCCCGCCGCCCTTCTGGTTCCAGTCGTTGTCGATCCACGCGGCCGCTCGTGACGGGTCGCCCGCCGTCGCGGACTGCAACTGGCGGCGGTAATTTTCCTGGTCGATTGACGGGTTGTCCTCAAGGGTCGATGTCGTGACCGTCCACCAATTGCCGAACTCGTCCTGAAACGGTTTCCAGGGGACCGAGCGGTGGATGAAGTTGCGGAGAAAGAACGTGTGCGCGCGGCCCATCGGGTTCGCGGTGATGTGGATGTGCGGCCGGATGCCTTTCGGCGGTCGAAGGTTCGAGCGGAGGAGGACCATGTAATTGATCGCGGACAGCGGATAGTTCCCGGCCTCGTCGTGTGCGAGCATCGTGTAGGTGCGGCCTTGCGCTGATGCGAACGAGTCGGCATCGCCCAGGTTCTTGAACCAGATGTTCGCGCCGTTCGGGAGACGCAGCGCTCCTTCGGCCTTGTTCATCGTGACGGCCGGTCCCCAGATGATCCGCGCCATCTGATAGAGACGGCCGCCGAGTTCCTGAAGGCCCGACCAGCTTTCACGAGTGACCAGCACAGACGCGACCGGCCCGAGTTCGTTGCAATGCTGAAGGATGTCGAAGATGAGCGCCGTCGTCTTAGACGAGCCGCGCCCGCCCGCCTGGACGATGTTGCAGTGGCCCCGGAATGCCAGCGTCTGTCGCTGATAAGGGTTCGGCTCTGTCGGAATGGCGCTGATGTCGAGCATGTGGGTCATCGTTCGGTCCTGCCTTGCTTGACCTCAATCGTCGTGCCCTCGATCAGCTTCGCGAAGTCGTCGTCGGACATCTTCGGGGCGAACACGATCTGGACCTGGGAGGCATTGCCTTGCGCATTCGGGTCTGTCGGTCCCACCTCGCGCTTGCCGAGCCACGCCTTGCTGAAGAAGATCGTCGCGGACAGGTTGCCCGCGCGTGACGCCTCGATGAGCCGGTTGCCCATCTCGTCGCCTAGTTCAGCAACACCAGCGGCCCACGCCTCGGCCGCCTCGGGCTGTCGCTTGAAGATCGCCCTGATGCCGTCCAGGGACATGCCCAGGCGCTTTGCGGCCGTGACCCTGTCGAGCCCGTCGCGCGCCATGCGTTCCAGTTCAGCGATGCCCTCCTCATTCAGCCAGTAGGACGGTTGCCCGCCGGTCTGGACGAGTTCGACGAACTTCAGGTTCGGTGCCCGACGGAACTTCGGGACGTGCTCTAGGTCTGTTGCCATCTTGGGTCACTCCTTAATCGAACTGTTATGTTATAACATAACATTAAACCAGCGCGCAAGACGGGGTGATGTGCCGGGTGATGTCCGGCGGGCCGAATTATGCCCAGGGATCAAGGCGGAGCATCAGCCATCGAAGCTGAAGCGGCGGCCGACGGGGGTCGAGCGGGGGTGTTTTAAGGGCGAGGGTGAGTGGACGAGGCGGCAAAATCCCAGGTCGCTTGCTTAGGCAATCCCATCAGGTCACGGACAGACCAGGGGACCTAGGGGACTTAAGAGCAACCCATGGGCAAAAGATCCACCCATCTTTGCATTACGGCACAATGAGGGGAAATGAAGAGGAGGGTGGAACTCTGTGGCGTGGACCGCCTTTAAGTCCCCTAGGTCCCCCTATTCCATCCGACATCAGAACGGTATTCCTTCCTCAATCTGCCGTTTCAGCGACGGCGCCCGTGCTTTGACCTCCGCCGCCAGATCGGCCGACGGGGTGCCTTCGAACCAGTACTGGTTCACTTTCATGTGCAGCTTCTTCTTCAGCGTCACGCCCTCGAACGGCTTGTCCACAAGGCCGCCCAGCGCCATTTGCGCGGCCCGTGGGACGAGTTCACCCCTCGGGTGGGACAGTTCCGCCAGCGCCCGGACAGCCAGATCAGCACGGTCGAGAATGTCGTTCCACCTGAACGTCTCGTCCCTGAACGCCCGGAACAGTTCGATCATCACCCGGGCTTTCGCGGCCGCGTCCGGGTCCTCGATCTCTTGCGCACTCATGTAGGGGTCCTCCATACCAAGCCAGATCAGCGCACCACGCACCCGATCATAATCGTCGAACGTCCCTGAACGCATCGGCCTGAACCCATCGGGCTTCGGCTCACCGGCCGCGATGTACGCCCGCAGGACGGTCATAATCGCCATGACGATCTTGGCCCGGTCGCGCTTCACCTCAATCACGGGGTCGAACGAGTGGTTCTTGCCCGAGGGGTTCGTGCAGACGGTTCCGTCCGCGTTCAGTGGGACGGTCGTGCAGACCACGGTCCGGTCGGTCAGGTCGCCCTGGATGCGGACGTTGTTGCCTGTGACCATGAACAAGCATCGCGTCGAGACATCGAGGTCCTTGTGAACGCCCAGGACGCGGAAGTGGTGCGTCTCGTTCGTCAGCACGCTATTCAGCATCGTGATGTAGAACGCGGCCTTCTCGACGTTGTCGAACATGAACACACTATGGCCGGACAACAAGCTCGACTCGATCAGTTTGACGTTCTCGGCCTCGTCGAACGGCTTATAGGCGGCCGACGGGGGCTTGGTGCCCAGCGCGATGACGCCCGCGCACTCGCCCAGCTTGGTCTTGCCACTGCCGGGATAGAGCGCATTCCACACATGCAAGGGACACGCGCGCATCTGTGCTCGGTAGTAGCCGCAGATGAAGCCCGAGACGGCCACGGCCGCGCTTGCCGGGTCGGGGAAGTCGTATTCCCGCAACGGCCGCCGAATGACATCGAGCGCGGCCAGCGCCTCCTCCTTTGTCGGTTGCATCGGGACATCACCGAAGCCGTCGTCGTCGCTGATCGCGATGAAGATGCCCGTGGCCGGGTCGTAGCCCGGTTCGTTGCGGGTCAGCGTCGGGACGCGCGACAAGGCCACCACGGGATCGAACCGCGCGCCGTCCAGCGCGGGTTCCTCGGGATGATCCAACACGGCCGACACGCACCGCTCATTGGGCGGCACTGTGAGGGTCACGCCTTTCACGTACTTGATGAAGGTCGCGAGCCGGGACAGGACGCGCAACAGATAGGGACGCGACACGATAGCGAACTCGGTCGTGTTCGGGTGGACCTTGCGGCCGGTCACGGGATCAACATGCTCGGACGCCGTCGTCGAGATGCGGACGAGGACCTTGCTCATAAGGTAAAGCGGAGCCGTGCTGGTGAGGAGCAGCCGCAAGACGGTCGAGTGCAATGCCTGAAGGTCGGGTTCATCGACGTTGATCGTGTCGCCCACTTCCAGATAGGCCCGTTCGATTTGCCGGTTCGCGTAGCGGTCCGCGTCGGCGCCCAGTTCGCGAACGCTCTCGCTGATGCCGAAACGCTCGTCCATGATGATGCCCTTGATGAGAGCCATCGGGACGCCGTACCGCATGAGCCCGGTCACGACATCGAACAACCACTCGGACCGCGACGGGTCCTTGCCGGTGTTCGCCCGCTTCGCCGCTACTTCCTCTGGGTCATCGTTGAGGTGTCCGTTCAGGATGAGTTCGCGGTAACGCTTCGGCACGCGCCACTTGCCCAGGTCGTCGATCTTCTTGAGACGGTCGCGCGTGGTCGGGATGACGGCCGAGGGGTCCGCCGCCTTGCCTTTCTTCTTGGGTTGCTTTGCCGGTGCGGCCGCAGCCTTCACGGCCGCGAAGTCCGACAGGGAATAGGTGCGGTCCCACTCCTCTTCCATGATGACGGCCGTGGCCTGCTCGCGTCCGGCCTTGCGCTTCTTGAACGAGGGCAGGTTCTCGGACCACGGCAGTCGTGCAATGCGGTCGATGTTCTGGCAGCTATCGCCGCCCTCGTCCCTGAACGCATCGCGGATGGCCGCGTTGAACGCCTCGACTTCCGCCCTTGCCTCGTCGCTGTCGAGCATGATGGGGTCCTCAAGTTTCCACAGACCCCAGTGCCCGCCGCCCGACATAATGACGACAGTGGGCTTCGGTGTGAACTTGTCGAACTTCGCCATCGTGTTCGCGAGTTGCTTGTCGAGTGGCATGATGTTGATGGGCGCACTCGCGTCGATGTCCACATGCAAGTAGCACGCGGACTCCATGTCCGTCTTCTCCGCCTTCTTGGTCATCGGCCGACGAACTTTGTTGATGTGGAAGTAGAGGTTCTCAACGCCGTTCCATTCCTCGATCCAGGCGAGCGCGGCCGCCCGGGTGTTGGGGTAGAACGTCTCGACAGCAGGTGCGCCGCCCTCGACAGGGAAGCGCGCGAGGCACCACGGCCCGTTCGGGTAAAGCCGCTCAAGAAAATCCAGCGACTTCTGGGCGTTGGCTTGCAATTGTTCGCGGGAGGGCTTAGTATTGCTCATGGTCATAGTCCTTCGTGGTAGGGGATTGTGGATCGACATTGGGAAGCGAACTTGGCGGCCGGGAGAGGACATCTCCCGGCCGTCTCTGTGTCGTGTTTCATGTGTCGTTCCTTTCAATGCAGTGTTGGCTTGGCGGCCGTTGTGAAGTTGCGAAGGGTCGCCTCAAGGTCCGCGCGTGCGTCATCGGTTCCCCAGATGATAAACTTCTGCAGCCCGCTGGGCAGTTCGATCTGGATGACTTCGCGGCGCTTCATTGCCTCGATGAACTCGTCCGCCCGTTCGGGTGACAGTTGCTTGACGGCATCGGCTCGGAGTGTTTCGAGACTCGTGCCCTCCGTCGGTGCAAGGGTTTCCACCTTGATGTCGTTCGCCGTGCATGACGCGACGAAGTTCTCGATGTCGTGCATGTCCTTCCCCAGCGCGTCGGCCGCGATGACGTAGGCGGCCTTGATCGCCGCGAACATCTTGTCTGGGTCAGCGAGCACCGCGCGAACCATTTCGAGTTCCTCCTCGGGAACACCGCGCGCCCGCAGGACCTTCAGCGGGACGGCCGTGTTGTTGAGCAAGGGATTGGCCACAATGAACTGCGCAAGGCGCACAGTGTCGTGGCGTGCGTGTTCGATTGGACTCATGACGCCACCTCCTTGGAGTTGGCTTCGAGCCACGCCTGGAACTTTTCGACGTGATAGAGGAACTTGCGGCCGTACTGGATACGAGGCGGGCCTTTGCCCTTCGCATCGAGCTTTTCGAGCTTCGACGGACTGATGCCGTGATGCCGCGCCACTTCGGTGCGGCCCATGTAGGTGGGGATGATTGCTTGCTTAGGTGCGGCCATGACCGACTCCGTTGATTTGGGAGTCGGTTGTCGGTGCGGATGAATGCACGACAGCGACCCCCGGTTAAGGGTGGTTCGTCTGTCGGCCTCTTATCCGTTCACCTCACCCTGTCGCGTCCGCTCGGTGGCGGTTGGCCGGGGTACGGTCCTTTGGGAGGATTGCCGTCTTGGGATTGAACATGCTCGCCACGATGAAAAATAACAAGGCGTCAAGCCCCAGGTCGCGGCGGCCAAAGTGCCACGAAACGCGCCTAACCATCTGAAATCATTCAGCTTTACGCATATTGGGAAAAGCGCACATCACGCCACTTAGTATGGTTCGGGTGATCTGTTCTTGTGCCGCAAGCAATTGCGGGAACATCGCCAGCGCGTCGAGATAGGTCCCGTGGACGCCCCGGGTCGTGTGATCGACAAGCATCTCGCGGACGTGTTGCGGGATGTCCGTGGTCGCCGCGAGCGTGATGTACGTGCGCCGCAGCGCGTGCCCTTGCTTGATGGGCAAGCTGTCGTCGCGCGGCCGCGTCAGATGCCCCGACGTTGCCCGGTGGGCGGGGAACAGCCACGGGGAACCCAGCGCCCGGGCGAGTGCCGCTTGCTCGCCCACAAGGTCAAGCATGACGGACGACAACGGCAGCCGGAACTCGCGGCCGGACTTCATCTTGGGATAGTCGATGAAATTCGCGCCGAGCCATTCGAGCCGCGTTGCCTTCATCGCGCCCGAGCGCATCCCGCTCAACAACAGCAGCATGTTGAACCGCGCCCGCGTCGGGTTGCCCATCGTTGAAACGACGCCCCACCACTCCGCGACTTGTTCGGGCGTGGTCATCGCGCCCTCGCCTCGCTCTTTGACGGTCGTGCTTGCCCGGGTGAACTTGAACCCCCGAACTGGGTTCAGGTAGTCGATGGCGCCATTCGCAATAGTTCGCAAATTCTCGATGGTCATGTCCGCGAGGCGCGTGCCGCCGGTCGTCTTGTTCGGCTTGCCGGGTATCGGCCGCGCGACACTCAATCGCTTGTGCCGCTCGCGCACCATCGCGGGCGTGATGTCCGTGATGCGCAGCGACAGCCAGTCGCCCAGGTGAAGGTTCAGCCGGTGCTTGATGCCCGCCGTGTTCCGCTCGTCCAGCTTGCGCGCTTCGCGATAGCTGATGTGGTCGTCGAGCAGTTCTTTCAGCGTGGGCGGTTCGCGCACCTCGGGCGCCCGTGAGCGGCGGTTCGCTTTCAGGATAGCCCGAGCCCAGTCGCGCGCTTCTTCAAGCGTGTGGTCGCTTGTGCGGCCCAGCGTGCGCTTCAACGTGCGCCGGTCCCGTGTCGTCGTCGCGAGCTTGTAGCGTGCCGATGCGGCCGACACTTCGACGAACAGCCCGCGCACATTGTCGTCCCGCACGATGTACGGGTCCGCCCTGGGCTTGAGTGCCCGGACCTTTGTCTGGGTCAGCTTGACGTGATCGGCCATTCGGACATCACCCGGACATCAGGGAATGAGGACTGATGAGGGACTATGACACGAAGCCGTAACTATTTTCTAGGGTTTTTCAATGCTGTGCGGGCCAATGAGGTGCTGTGAAAAATACCGGCATCAGCTTGGAAGGCTGCTGCTCTACCATTGAGCTACACCCGCAGTTCGCCTGGGCAGGCTCGTCCCTTGTCGTCTCGTCGCGGCGGGTCTGGTGGAGGGGGCTGGATTCGAACCAGCGTAGGCGTAGCCAACGGATTTACAGTCCGTCCCCTTTAGCCACTCGGGCACCCCTCCAATCCGACGCGCGGTCCGACACTTCGACAAAACAAGCTCTCGGAACCCAAACGAAATCGCCCCGCGAAGGTCGCCGCGGGGCAAGCACCGTCTTATGAGTGCCCCCCCGCTGGATGTCAATCCCCAAACCCGTTCCGGTGAGCAGTTTGCGCGTGGTGGCGGGGGGCTTGAGGGGCCCACCGGCAAGGGCGTACTTGCGGGGCCAGCGGCGATTGCCGTATGGCTTGCTGCTTCTTAGCCAAGCCGCACCCTTCCCGGATGCCGCAAGACGAGGCCTATCATGTCCGCGACCTCCGGCAAGCCCGGCAAATCACGCTTTTCCGCCCATCCGCCGTCACGCAGGGACCGTGGACGCATCAAGGCGGCGCAGCCATGGCGGGAAGCGCCCGACAACGATGGCCCCCTCGTGCTTTACGGCATTCACGCCGTTGCCGCCGCGCTCGCCAATCCTGCACGGCGGATCAGCCGTCTGATGGCAACCGAGAACGCCGAGAACCGGCTTGGCGAGGCGGTCGCCCAGCGCGGCCTCTCGGTCGAACGGGTGCGGCCCAAGGATCTCGACCGGCTACTCGGCGCCGACACGGTTCATCAAGGCGTGGCCGCCGAAGCGGAGCCCCTGCCCGAACCGGAACTAGCGCAGCTGGTCGCAGCTTCCGCCTCGGGACACGGCCCCCTGGTCGTCCTCGACCAGGTGACCGATCCGCACAACGTCGGCGCTGTATTGCGTTCAGCAGCGGTGTTCGGCGCGGCGGGACTGGTGACGACGCGACGTCATTCGCCACCACTCAATGGCACGCTTGCCAAGGCAGCCTCCGGAGCGCTGGAGATGGTGCCGGTCGCCATGGTGCAGAACCTGGCGCGGACGCTGGATGAACTCAAGAATGCGGGCGTCACCGTGATCGGCCTGGACGGCGAAGGCGATGCGCTGCTCGATGACGCCCCACTGCAAGGCGCTGTCGCCTTCGTGCTGGGAGCGGAGGGAAAGGGGCTGCGGCAACTGACCCGAGAGACATGCTCGTCCGTCTGCCGGATCGGGACGGCGGGAACGCTGGCGAGTCTCAACGTCTCCAACGCCGCGGCGATTGCGTTGCACCTTGCCTCAATGCAAAGGCGCAGGTCCGATCGCTGAGATACGTCACGCGCTTGTGGGTGGCGCTGACCTAGTGCCTGGGCTGCTGCGGTTCGGGCGGCTCGGTGTATTCGGCGTCCTTGTCCGTCTCATCAGGTTCCAGCGGCAGCGACATGATTGCCATGCCCATCTTCAACGAGCCGAAGGTCAGCGCGCTGCCGACAAACAGCAGCAGCATAGGTACGAACGGCTCGGAGCTTTCGTGCAGCAGGCTGCGCAGACCAACGAAATCCGTCAGCAAAACGATGGCGGCGAAAACAATGCCTGCGGCCACGCCCATGGCGCAATGGAGCCCGAGGAACGCGAGGAGGCTCGGCTGGTTCGGTTCACCAGGTATCGTGCGCGGGAAATGGCGCTGTCGCATCGGTGCCTCGCGGCGCATTACGGCAAAGCGGATCTGCCGCCTCGTATCGTCGGTACATTATGTGGAGTGCCAATACGCCGATGACAACAAGACAGCAGTGACTTAGATCA
Source organism: Hyphomicrobiaceae bacterium (assembly GCA_020442165.1). Classification (GTDB taxonomy): domain Bacteria; phylum Pseudomonadota; class Alphaproteobacteria; order Rhizobiales; family Hyphomicrobiaceae; genus JAEUMD01. The sequence goes on from JAGRKV010000075.1 coordinate 27,724, forward strand.
CCTGTCGCCGGGGTTGCGACCGGAATTTCCTGAGAACAGAACTGGTAAAATGCAATGCGGACCCGTCAGGCTGGGCTGACCGGTCCGCACAGCTATTTCATGTCCGATGAATGCGGCAGAGGCCGACATTCTCACCAGTGGTGATGGCGATGGCGGCCGTGGTGGCGGGCATGCCACTTGCCGTGGTTGTAACCGCGCTTGGGATAACCCCATGCCTTGTGATAGCGCGGCAGCTTGTAGTGGCGGCGGCACTTCTTGTGGCTTCCCGCGCGCACCCAATAACGCGAGTTGTAGTAGGGGTAATAGCCGCGCGGCTCATACCGGTAGAAGTAGGGATCGGTAGCCCGGTGGCGGACGTATTCGTGGCGATAGCGCGGATAATAGACATGGTGGCGGACAACGCGCTCACGACCCCAGCCGTCGGGCTGGCTGTGGCGGAGGAAGCCGGCCGACGCCGACTGCGGCAGCGCCACGACCATGGCAGCGAGCATCGCCAGGGCTGCAAAGAGGGACTTGATACGCATAACTTTGGTGACTCCCGTTCGTACTCGAGGCACAAGCCCCGTCTTGCCAGAGTACATGATACAGAAAATGGCTAATGTTCTTCTAAACGCCATGGCGGCGGAACTTGAGAAGGTGATGCCATCGGCACACGCCTACTGCCGCCCCAACGAGTGTTAACGGCGATTAACCAATTGGCTACCGCTCTGTACACAACTCGGCAGCGGCTTTGCCGCAGTGACCACTCACGTTGCCTGCCTCTTCAATAGGCGTTGCGATATGCCCGCGGCGACAGCAGCGTGAGTGCCAGGATGTAGAGGTCGAGCACAATTGACCAGTTCTCGATGTAATGGATGTCATATTCGACGCGGCGACGCATGTCGTCCTCGGTCTCGGTCGCGCCACGCAGGCCGTGAACCTGAGCCCATCCAGTGATCCCCGGTTTGACATTGAGCCGCCGGGGATAGTCGATGATCCGCGTTTCGAAGTGCAAATCGTGTGCGACCGCATGCGGGCGGGGGCCCACCAGTGACATCTGTCCCATCAGGACATTGATGAGCTGCGGCAGCTCATCAATGTTGTAGCGCCGCAGCCAGCGCCCGGCCCGTGTGATGCGCATGTCGCCACGCTGCGCCTGAGTCACCTGGTCGCCGTCCTCCAGCGTGGTCATGGTGCGGAATTTCCAGATCCGGAACTCCTCCAGGTTGTATCCGCGCCGACGCTGACGGAAGAACACCGGCCCAGGGCTGTCCAGCTTGATGATGAGCGCAATCGCGGCGAATACGGGTGACAGCAGAGCCAAGGCGGCCGTAGCGATGAGGAGATCGAAGGTGCGCTTGGTCAAAGCCTTGATGGGGCCGATCGGGGCGCCCGTCAATGATAGCGCCGTGGTGCCGCCAAAGCGAGCTATGCGGGGATTGGCGAAGCGGCCGATCACGCTGCCGGCACCGACATGGATTGCGGAAGGCAAGACAAGCAGGCCCTTGGCGATCGCCTCGATACGCGCGGACTGGGCCCAATCCACCAGGACTACGACATCTTCCACGCGGGCCGCGCGCGCCCGCATCACGATCTCGGCCAGTACCTGTTTGAGGTCCTGGCCATTCGATGCCCGCTCCGGATCAGGCAAAACGGCGGTCGCAACGACGCGAACATTCGAGGGGAGTGAGTCGATCCCGGCACGAGCCCGTGCAATCTCAGCTTCCGAACCGATCAGCATGAGCCTGCGGCTTTCGATGTGCCCGCGCTTGAGCGCGGACTTGACCACCGCATCGATTAGCGCATCGACCGCGATCACAACGAGAAGGCCCAGGATGTAGAACAGCACCAGCCAGCCACGCGAGAAAACAGCCGTGGTTTTGGTCAGGAAGCCGATGACCGCGAGACTGAGGAAGGCATAGTTCCAAACGACGAAGATGCGGCTGGTGGCGCGCCTGCCTTCCAGGAAATCCTCAACGGAGTATTCGTCCCTGGTTGCAAAGGGCAGCGTGTAGAGCAATGCCGTCAGGCCGCCGAGTGCCAGATAGCTGTCGATACCGCCGACGTTGTTGTACGCGGCGAGGTGGTAGGAAACGCCGCTAACCAATGACGCCATGACGATGGCGAGGCATTCGACAGCAAAAGCGATGAAAGAAAAGCCGACAGTGCCGATCGCCCAGCGCGTTTCGCTTAGCGGTCGATGGTGGTGCGCCTGATCTATGGGACCGTTCAAATCTACGCCTCACTCGCATGCTTCGGCTGGTGTGCCTTCCGGCCGATTTCTGAACAATTTGCAGTTAGCCACCCTTGTGATGTTCTCCAGTTGCAAGAATTATGTGTTCCTGGATGGTTAACGCCTAATGCTCCCTGTTAGTGTTAAGTGCTTGTGAAGCACACCTAGCCGGCGCTCAGAATGCGGCAGTTTGCTCCAAGCCGGCAAAAGGCACGGCGCTTGCAGGATATTCGGATCTATGTGCCGGGACTTCGGAAACTGTGGTGATGGCCTCAGTCAACGAATTCCAAATGGCACAATGTTCGCCATGGGTCCGCCACGGAATATCCTCAATGGTACAATTAGCAGAGCGCTTTAGCAGAGCAAATGTTTTCGGCGCGGCAGCCAGCATGACGACAGCAATGAAAACAAAGGAAAATCTATCTGCGGTTGAATATCATGAGCCGGAGCGTGGCCAGTCCAACCTTGGCGATCTTTTTGGGATCCTGATCCGGCATATTCCCAGCATTATCATCATATCAGTTATTACAACCGGCCTGGCGCTGGCCTATCTGGCGGTAACCAAACCGACCTACACGGCAACGACTTCGGTCTTCATTGACCCAAGATCGCGCAAAGTCGTCCCTGAAGAAGTCCTGCAGACCAACCTGGGTTCGGACTTGGCGCTTGTCGAAAGCCAGGTGGCGATCATCGGCTCGGATTCCGTGCTGCACCGTGTCGTCGCCAAGATGAAGCTGGCCGACGACCCCGAATTCGCGCCCGACTATACGCCCGGCATGCTGTCCCGTCTCAAGGCGCTGATCGTGCCGCGTGGGCCTATCGCCGACAAGGAACAGCGCGCCATTGCTTCACTTTCAGAACGGCTGAAGGTCAAGCGCGCCCAGAAGACATATGTCGTCGATGTCGAGGTCAGCTCATCGTCTCCCGTCAAGGCGGCACAGCTCTCAAGTGCCGTCGTGGACGCCTACGTGGAAGATCAACTGGCGACCAAATCGGATGAGGCCCGGCGCATATCCAATCAGATCGACGCGCGTCTGGACGAACTGCGCAAGCAGCTCCGGCAGGCGGAAATCAGGGTCGACGACTTCAAGAAGGCCAACAAGATTCTGGCCTCCGAGGGTGGCCTCGTCGACGAACAGCAGCTGACGCGGCTCAATCGCGAACTGGTGACGGCCAAAGCGGTGGAAGCCGAAAGCAAGGCCCGCCTCGATCTCGTCACCTCGGCGCTCGCCAGTGGCGGCAGTACCGAACTCCTGCCTGACGCCATGCGTTCAGGGCTCATCCAGCGTCTGCGAGAGCAGTATGCCCAGGTGGCACGGCGAGATGCGGCGCTGAGCACCCAGTTGCAGCCGCGGCACCCGGTACTGATAGAGGTGCGTTCGCAGCTCAAAGAGATCAAGCAGCAGATTGCGGCTGAGCTGAAGCGCATCGCGACAAGCGCGAAGAACGAATACCAGCTCACCGCCAACCGCATCGCGGAGCTGTCGCGGACGCTGCAGACTTCCCGGGAAGAGGTCTCGCGCACGAATACCGCTCAAATCCGGTTACGCGAGCTGGAGCAAGAAGTGAACACGAGCCGCGACCTGCTCAACACGTTCCTCACACGCGCCAAGCAGACCCAGGAACAGCAGAACCTGTCGATTACCGAAGCCCGCGTCATCTCTCCTGCTTCGGTGCCTTCAAGGCCGAGCAAACCGATCAGCTGGCTCGTATTGGCCTTGGGCCTGCTGGGTGGAGCGGGATTTGGCGTCGCGCGGGCACTCATCATCGATCACCTCGACAGTTCGGTAAAGACAGGAACAGACGTCGCGGAACAGACTGGCTTTGCGACTTTTGCAACCTTGCCGTCACTTGCGCCAAGCGGACTGGGCCGGTTCTTGCCTGGACGGGGAACCGCCGAGACGATCGGCTTCAGCGAAATCATGTCAGCTCTTGCCGATGCACGCAGCGTACGCAATGGCTATGCATTCCGGCAGGCCGTGTTGCGGCTGGTCAGTCGCGTGCGCACGGCTGCAAATGGCACGCAACCTGCCATTACGATGGTTCTGGCGCCGCGATCGGGTGCGGGCGCGTCGGCCACGGCGCTGTCACTCGCCTACGCTGCGGCATTATCCGGAGAACGGGTCCTGCTTATCGACGCGGCTTCGACAGACACCGAGCTTTCCAATGTTCTGGCGCGGGACTTCGATCATCGCCAACTCGTTGTCCTGGACAACAAGAAGCACCTTCAGGCGATAACGCGACGCGATGCGCGAACCGGTCTCGCGTTCCTGCCGATTGCTCTTGCCGACCTCAGAACGCTCAAGACGCACCAGCGCAAGCGTCTGGCAACTGGGATCAGCGCACTGGCTCAGTCTTTCGATCACGTCTTCATCGATGGCGGCGCCATCCTGGAAGATGAAAGTGCTGATGCGCTGCTGCCAATCGTCGACCAGTTGCTGATCGTTGCGCGCTCGGGCGTCACCTCGCCGGCAGCGATCGACGATGCTGTGAAGGCGCTGGAACCTGCCCGCGACCGCCTGCTTGGCATTGTGCTCAATCGCTCGGGAAAACCGGTCGTCTGACCTACCGCCGGGTATGCGTTGTAGGATCTGACGGAGGTCACCTGCAAATATTGCGTGCGAGCTTCAAGATGGCTGCCGAGTAAGCCATGGTGCGATCGTTTACGTGATCCTCTCTAGGGCAGGGATGAGCGCACAGGGGTGGGCTCGCACGGTGAACTTCGCCCTGCTCAAAGTTGCCGTGACCAGACAGGAAGCCCTGTTCGACTGAAGCAAACGCGGTCCGGCAAAATCTTACCGCGAGCATGGGGAAAGATGCGCTGTCGAGATACGGCTGGAGCCTGCTTGCTGGTATCCATCAACGCCGGGGCGCGCGCTTAGGGCGGAATAGAGCGGAATGGATTTGACGCAGGGGGGCTTACCAATTCACGCTTGAAAGGCGTTTGGCACTTTTCCTCAGTGCAATTGGGAGGTGCCGGTGGTGCCTACCGTGCTCTTATTTTCGATACGATAGATTTCAAGGCAACGAGATGTTTCTCCGCATCGACCGATCTCGCGCAAGGGTGTGATTAAACCTGCTTGCCGCCATCCGTTCAGGATCGGCTGCCATCCCCACTTATAGTGGTCGTCGCTGATGACGAGCAGTCTTGCTGCGTGATCTGGACTGCGCACCTTGGAACCTGGGAAGGTTTCGCGATCTGGATCGACGATCTCAATGCGCTCGCCGCGGTGTGTCAGGTAGGGCCAGATCTCGCTAGCCCCTTCTATGCGCACCGCGCTTCCCGGGAAAGCTGCGGCAGTTTCGGTGATCGCGCTTTCCAAAGCGGAAGTAAGTTGAGCGGTCGAGATGCCGGCGCGTGCGTAGCGCGCCTCGATGATCCCGGCATGAACGAGCTTCAAGCCGGCTGCGAGCAAAAGCAATGCAACGGCCGCCGGGACGGCGTAGCGGGCCGCTAGCGTTGCATGGATCCGCGCGCGGGCAACCGCGATGGCTGCTGCACTGTAACCAACAACCGCCAGGACGAGAGCATGGCCGGAGGTGTGGTGCGGGTCGACAGCAAACATGACCACGGCTCCGGACACGACACCAGCAGCCAACAAGAATGCAAGGCGCACCGCATCGTCTTTCACGCTCCGGACAAGCCAGACCGCGATCGCGACGCCAGATAATAGTGCGATGAGCTGAGCGAGGTTGGCGGGATGGAACTGATGCGCCCAGCGCGCGATCTCCATCGAAAGCTTGTGCGTGAAGCCAGACGCCACGATTTCCTTGAGTTTCTGCACAAGGCTGTGTTGCCCGAGCGCTTCGACGCTGGCCGGCACCGACGTTGGCACAAGCCAATCCAGAATGGGTTGACGAACAAGGAACGTCACGCACATCACCGCAGCGGGCAGCAGCAAGATGGCGAGGCGCGGGAGGCGCACGCCGCCTCGCCACTCGTCAAACGCCCGGAAAACCAGAAATGCCGAGAGCGCGGCTATCGCGTTGGCCGAGGTGACATGAACAAGCGGCAAGGCGGCGGCCAGCGCTACTGCTGCCAGAATCGCCAATATCCCACCCCGCCGCTCAGCCACCAGCAGCATTGCCACGAGCAAGCCAAGCGCCACCAGCAGCACCGGCACGTCGGGACGCGCGTCGCTGATTGCTTCGGCGATGAGACGGGAATCAGACAGCGTTATGAGGCCTGCGAACGCACTCATCAGCCAGTCCTTGCTCACGGTCCAGACCGCAAGTGATGCGAGCATCGCGATCGCCAGCCACTGCAACAGACCCAGGAGAGCGATGCTAGCAGCCGACGCCGGCAGAAGTTCGAACCAGAGTCCCATGGCCGGAACGGTAAGGTTGGAACGGTTCTCCCAACCAAACATCGCGATCACATTTCCTGTGGTGCGGTGAACCGTTTCGAAACCCGCGAGGTTCTCGGATGGATCGCCACCGTTTGCCCAGGCATATGCTGGATAAGCGTACCAGCCGCCATCTGGCGACATCGGTACGTTGACGAAATACATGAAGGCTAGGATCAGGCTTGTCGCGATGACGGCCAGCATTGCGGGCAGCATCAGGTGCGAGGCGCGCGGTCTCGGCATCGGCAGCATCCGATTAACTGGTGCGGACAGCGGGGGCGGTCAGCTTGTGGGCGGCGATGTGTTCGTCGACGAGGTAGCGAGGACGCTGCTTCGTTTCCATGTAGATCTTGCCGATATATTCGCCGATCACGCCAAGGCACAGGATCTGTACGCCGCCCAGGAAATACATCGGCACGACCGTCGAGGCCCAGCCGGGAACATAGTCGCCCGTCAACCGGACATATATGGCCCAGGCCGTCACGGCGAGGGATGCCAGCGAGACCAGCAGGCCAATCACCGACACGATGCGCAGCGGCACGACGGAGAAAGACGTGATGCCTTCCCAGGCGAGCGACAGCATGCGCCGGAAAGGATATTTGGATTCGCCAGCCAGGCGTTCTCGCCGCGCGTAAGAGACGGTCGTCCACTTGAAGCCAATCAGCGTAATCATGCCGCGAAGGAACAGGTTGGCTTCGGGAAACTGGCGCAGGGCGTCGGCTGCACGCTGGGACAACAGGCGGTAATCGGCGTGGTTGAAGACCGTCTTCACGCCCATCGCCTTCAGCAGGCGATAATAACTTTCGGCAAAGAAGCGCTTCGACCAGGCATCGGACGAACGATCGGCCCTCACACCCAGCACCACGTCGTAGCCTTGGCCCATCCGCTGCATCATTTCGCGGATGGCACCTTCGTCATCCTGCAGGTCGGCATCTATTGTTATGAGCGCATCGCCGTCGCACTCGTGGAGACCGGCGAGCACCGCAGCCTGGTGTCCAACATTGCGCGCAAGCTTGAGACCGGCGATGTCGTCATGCTCGGCAGTGAGGCGAGCAATGATTTCCCAGGTCTTGTCGCGGCTGCCATCATCAACAAAGCAGATGTAGCTTTGCGCCGCTACTGCGCGCTCGGCACGGAGCGCGGCAAGCAGAGTGCGCAGCTTTTCGCACGTTGCCTGGAGTGTCTCTTCCTCGTTGTAGCAAGGCACGATGATTGCCAGGCGTGGCGGCGACTTCATCTGGACAACCGCAGTCATGCCTTTTCCTCCAGTTGACCGGCGCGGCTGGCAAAGACCCACTTCGAAGCAACCAAATAGTTGTAGATCACAATAACCAGTGTCGTGATGATCTGGCAGACAATGTAATTGACCCCAAGCCCATGCAAGAGGTTGAACAGCGCGGTGTTGAGCGCCAAGGCGCTAACAACCATTGCAATGTACCGCGGCGCCGAAGATGCGTGGGTTGCGGTAGAGCGGAAGGTAAATGTGCGATTGAGGAGATAATTGAGTGCCGCCGAGCCGGCATATCCCGTGGCAGAAGCCAGGACCGGGTCTATTCCGCTAAATTCCACGAGGACCACCAGGATCGCGAACTGCGCAAGAGTGGACGTCGCGCCCACGATCAGGAAGCGCACGAATGCCTCGTCGAACAGCTTCTCGCGCAATTTCATCAGTTCGACCGCCAGCTCTGCCAAGTGAACAGGGCACCATCACGCAAGTTTGTATGCAGTTGTCGGGCCGTGTGGACGGTCCGCTGCTCTGTCATTTCAATGCGGTCGCTTTTGAGGTATCGCGCGCACCTAGCCAGTGCTTGCGCAGCCCTATTTTTCCGCATTCCGTGCAGCCCCGATTGGGATATAGCTTTGCCGGTGGCGGATGGCAATTTGCCGATCAATGGTATCCTTTACCGTCAATGTAATTCCGCTGGGGCGGCACGAGGCCTGCACAGAGCGCATTGACTTCAGCCACGCCCGGCGCAGCTTTTGACGGTGCGACCGGTTCTGTCCCAAATTGAGGTGCCTCGGCATGCAAAGCGAAACAACCAATGGAGGCGGCCTGCTGGTCTCCGTCGGCAGATTCGCGATCATTGCCTTATATTTTACCATCTCGGCCGACGTGCTAATCATAAACGGCTGGCAGTACGACAGCCCTGGCGGCACACCATTCGACAAGCTGCATCCTGCAACGCTCGTGGCATTCGCGCTGCTACCGATCATGGCTGCGGAGCGCGGTAATCCGCTAACGGGCCTCATATCGCTCGCCAATCGCCACATCAGACTCCTGCCCTTCTTCCTCGGCATCGTCTTCATGATCGGTTACGTGACGCTCGTAACCAAGGCGCCTTTCACCATCTTCGCCGAGACGTTCCTGGGACCGCTCGTCCTGCTTTTGATGTTCGAAAAGCTGGGACAGAGGGAGGGCAAGTGGCTGGCGCGCCTGCTTCACGTCCTGATCGTTGCCAACGCGCTCCTGGGCATTTACGAGCTTGTATTTTCCTACCACCTGACCCCGTATCTCGTGCAGGGCGAACCGATGCTTTCGGATTGGCGCTCGACAGCGCTGCTCGGCCATCCGCTCGCAAACGCATCGATCGTCGGCTCCTATGTTGTAGTTCTCGCGCTCGGCGGCCACAAGGATCTGCCCGGCCCGCTGGCACTACTGTTTGGCAGTATCAGTTTTGCCAGCCTGTTTGCATTCGGCGGGCGCGCAGCCACAGCTCTTGTCATTGCCGGGCTTCTTCTCATCGCATTCTCCCGCATGGTTTCTATCATGCGAGGGCAGAGCTTTTCGCTTCCCAATGTCATCGCGGTGCTCGTTGCGGCGCCGCTTGGGGCACTCGCCATTTACACCATTTGGGAACAAGGCTTTTTCGACTTGTTCATAGTACGGATATCAGATGACTCGGGCAGCGCGAGCACCAGACTCGAATTATTTACGCTTTTTAACCACTTGAATTGGTCGGATCTGCTTTTTCTTCCGGATCACGCCCAAATCGCAACATGGGTCAATATACTTGGATTGGAATACGGCATCGAAAATTTCGTCGCGTCGTTTATCCTGTCCTATGGCATCGTCGCGTCCATCGTCTTCCTTTCGGCACTTTTACATTTCTGCTGGCAGGTTGCTTTGATGCTTCGCCCCAACACGGGATGGGCTTTTGTTTATTTCTTCGGCGTCGCGCTCACCTCAGTCAGCCTATCTGCAAAATCACCGCTATTTTCCCTGTTTATAGTGCTTATTTCGGTGCTGATGCGTGTCGAGACCGTCGGCGCGCCACACCGGCAAGGCGGCGATGGCGTGCATGCAGGCAACAATCGAATGCGCCGCCGACTGATACTTGCAGATTCCCCTTGAGTGGGCGCTTCTCCACTTCTTGCCATTCGTAAATTGCACAGCAGCTCTTCGCAAAACGGGCCATACCAGCGGTCCGGCTAATTTGTCGCGTTTGCGCTCGAGAAATCCGGCATCTAAAATTTTAACGAGTTGTTCAAAACACATTCATTGTGTTCGTTCGCAGCAATTCGCGGCACGCTGGTTGCTTGATCCAGTCCAGGCCGCCGCCGCTTCGGCACGAGATCGGGGCGTGCCCGCCGCTTGCGGATCGGAATCTACTCACTCTTGTGCATTCACCGCTCTTGGTGTTCGTATAACCTCGGTAAACGCGCGTATCGAAATGATCCAAATGCCTCACGACAATCCCCCGACCCGGGACATTACGCCAGCCCCGGCACAGCTTGCGCCTTGTCTGGCGCACGTCGACGGGTGGGCCATCAACATCGCCAACATGAGGGATGCGGTGGCAGCCGTGATCTCGGCCGCGGCCGCGGGAGAGCCGACAACGATTTTTACGCTCAACCTCGATCACCTCGTCAAGCTTCGCACGAGCCCGGCATTCCGGAACGCATATCGGCATGCGCGCTATGTTACGGCGGATGGAGCGCCAATCGTCAGGCTTTCGCGCGCCCAATCTTGTGCGATCGAGCGGACCACTGGTGCCGATCTCGTCCTGCCGCTCGCCGAGGCTGCTGCCGCGCGCAATCTGCCGGTCTATCTGTTCGGTTCCACGCCTGCGGCCCTCGGACGTGCAGGCCAGCGGCTTGCCGCCAACACGGATCACAAACTCTCGATTGCCGGCAGCTCATCCCCCCCCATGAACTTCGACCCGGAAGGACCGGAAGCAGACGCGGCCATCGAACGCATCGCGCAGTCCGGCGCGCGGATCTGCTTTTTGGCACTCGGCGCACCGAAGCAGGAGATTCTTGCAGCGCGTGCCGTTTCGCGAGGCGTGCCTGTAGTCTTCGTCTGCGTCGGCGCGGCGCTCGATTTTCTTGCCGGAGCCCAGGTGCGGGCACCAGGCTTCATGCAACGGCATGGCCTGGAATGGCTGTGGCGGCTGGCAAGCAATCCCCGCCGAATGACGCTTCGCTACGTGCATTGCGCGCTGCTCTTTGCCCAATTGACGCTCTTGGCGCCAATCCGGCGCGGCGGCCGCGACAACCCGATATGAAGTGATAGTTGCTGTAGCGACAGCAACCGCGAAGACGGCTTGGTGCCGCTGTAAGTTCAACTGGCCAAGCGCGATCCATCCGCCGAGCCACCATGCATGGTAATGCCCTGATGCGTCCGACCAGCCTGCTCTTCTACACCCACGGACTCGTCGACGGCGGTGCAGAGAGGTTGTGGGCTTGCCTTGCCACCGCCTTCAAGGAACGTGGATACGATGTCCGCTTCGTGCAGGACTTCGAAGCCGACGACAACCGGGCAAACCTCAGGTCCGACATCCCACTGCATACGCTTGGATCAAACCATTTCAGGGCGACCTGGCGGCTGGTGAAGCTGCTCAAGCAGTTCAAGCCGGACATTGCCATCTCGTCGGTCGGCGGCTCCAACACGAAACTTCTAGCGGCAATTGCCTACTCGGGCGTGCCGACGAAGGCGATCATTTCCTACCATGGCTATGACGAGTGGAAGACGGGCTGGCTGAGCTGGCTTACCTACTTGAGCCTGCCGATACTTTCACGCGCTGCAAGCCGCACCATCGCGGTGTCAAACGGCCTACGCGAAGAACTCGTCGACCGCTGGAAGTCTCATGCGCCGACAACGATCACAATCCACAACCCCGTCTTCTATCCCGGCAACATTACCCCTCCCAGCGCCGAGGAGCTTGCCAGCAGGCCGCCGACGGTTCTGGCGGTCGGACGTCTTGTGGTGGAAAAGAACTTCACCACGCTGATCCGCGCAATGAAGCGCGTGCGCACGCCTGGGGCGAAGCTCATCATTCTGGGCAAGGGTGGCCGCCGCGCCGCGCTGGAGCGCGAAATCAAGCGGCTCAATTTGGGCGACAGAGTTTCCATGCCCGGTTACAGCCGCGAGCCGTGGAGCGCTTATGAAACAGCCAAGGTGTTTGCTCTTTCTTCAGTCACCGAACCCTTCGGCAATGTTGTCGTGGAAGCCATGGCGCATGGGCTGCCCATCGTTGCGACGGCATGCAGTGGTCCGCTCGAAATCCTGCAGCACGGCCGCCACGGGCGCATCGTCTCTCTGAGGGACGACGTGCAGCTTGCGCAGGCGATCGACGATGCTCTGGCCGATCCAGGCAACCCCATGGATCGTGTCAAAAGAGCAGCGGATTTCTCCTTCGATGTGCGCGTTCCCGCCTACGTCGCGGTCATCGATGAAGTGCTCGCCGAGCGGCGCCTCAGCCCGAAAGCTGGCGCCGGGGAACTCGCATCGGGATAGGTGGCCAGATCTTCAATGCCCAACACTCATGAGCGAACGCGCGTATATCTTGATCTCACCCATGTCGGCCGACATGTGACGGGCATCGAGCGCATTGCCATTGAGCTGTTCGAAAAGGCCCAGTTCGAAGGCGCCGAGATCGTGCCGGTGCGTGCGAAGGGCCTTGTCTCGCTTGTTCTCCGGCAGCAGCTGCTTTTTCCGCTGCTGGCGCTGCTCCATCCGAAGGCCATATTCGTGTTCCCGGGATTCCCGCCCTCGCCCTTGATGCGCCTGTGGCGGAACCGCGTCGTGCATTACGTGCATGATCTTTTCCCCATCACGCGGCGGAAAGACCTCGGACTCAAGGCGCGGCTCTACATGGCATGGCCGTTCAAACGCGCCGTGACGAGGCTCAAGCATTTTCTGGTCAATTCCGAGAAGACGCGCGCGGAGCTGAAACCGTTCGTGGCAAACGATGCCAGCATCGGGCTTTATAGGCCTGCGGTCGGAAATGTTTTTGGGCTCGACGCGCGTGACAGGGCCGGCAGAGAGGCCTCACCAAACACGCTGCGCCTCGTTGCGATGGGCACGTTGGAGCCGCGCAAGAACTTTGCCTACGCCGCAGCTATTCGCGATGCACTGGCGGAGCGCCGCAACGGGAACGTAAAGCTTGACATCATCGGGCGGCCCGGCTGGGGCGGTGTCGCCGAACAGTTGAGCGACCGTGTCGGCCTTCACCTCAATGGGTATCTGCCGATTGCACAAGCCCGGGCCTTGATCGAAGCGGCGGACATATACCTTTGCACGTCCCACGATGAAGGACTGGGGCTGCCGTTGCTGGAGGTCCAGTATGCGGGGCTACCCGTTGTTGCTCCGGACCTGCCAGTGTTCCGTGAAGTGCTGGGCGATAGCGGTATCTTCATTCCACTGGACGACGCCCGAAGCGCTGCGGAGATCATCAACAGGGCCCTGCACTCGGGTGGCTGGCGGCATGCAGCGGTGGACATGGCGCACAACAACCTGCAACGGTGGAATGGCGCAGCGGCGGGGGACGAAGCGCGCGTTCGGGATCTGTTTGCCGATGGTCATGTCTCCAGCGACAAACATTCTGCCATATCCGTCAACGGGATTTGATGCGGCAATCCAATGAAGCGCCAACAGCCTCCGTCATTACCCGGTTCATTACCTCTGTCACGGCGGCAAATACTTCTTGGTACTGCGGCTGCGGCTACGGCGCTGACCACTCAGAGCCGGGCCGCACAGCGTGCCGATCTCAACCAAGCGTCTCTTGCGGCGTTGGCAGCTGAAAAAGGACTGCTGCTGGCTGCTTCGTTTGCCGTTCATGAAATGGATGCGTCCTACGGGAAGGCCTACGCACAGGCCTATATCGATAACGTCGGCGGCATCACCAGCGAACTCTGCTTCAAGATGGGTATGCTTCGGCCGACTGCCGACAAGCTGGATTTCGGTCCTGCTGACCGATTGACGAATTTTGCGCAGCAGAACGGCATGAAGCTGCGTGCGCACACACTCATCTGGAACGATGCTCTGCCCGAATGGGTGCATCGGTTGCGGGCAGGCGAGATCGAATTGCTGATGGATGCGCATCTGCTGTCGATCATGGAGCGCTACAGGGGCCGTGTGTGGGCTTGGGACGTCGTCAACGAGCCGATCGGCCCGTGGGACAAGTTGCCCGGCAATCTGCGCAATGGTCCGTTCTACGCGGCCATGGGTGAAGGCTATATCGCACGAGCATTCCGCGCCGCGCGCGGGTATGATCCGATGGCTCTGCTGGTGCTCAACGAGGCGCAGACAGAAACGGCGGACGGTAACGGACAAATCTTTCGCGACAGCTTGCTGGCGCTGCTAAAGCGCTTGAAAGCGGAAGACGTCCCTATCGACGCAATCGGGCTGCAATCACACCTCAGGTCCGACCGGCCCTATGACATGCCGCGCTTTGTCGGCTTCCTCGATGAAATCGCCGCGCTCGGTTATGCCATCCACATCACGGAATTCGATGTCAACGACGTGGCCTACAGCGGTTCGATTGCTGCGCGGGACCAGGCCGTTGCCAAGCTCTACCGGGATTTCCTGACACCAGTGCTTGCCCACAAGGCGGTCAAGGTGCTGACTTTCTGGCAGCTTGCCGACCGCAACAGCTGGCTAACCTACGGCGCCAAGGAAAAGGGCATGAAGCGGATGCCAAGACCGCTTCCACTCGATGATGACTTCCAGCGCAAGCCGGCATGGTATGCCTTAGCGGAAGTGCTCAAAGGGACGCCGCCGCGTTGATGCGGGCGCGGCCGCCGCCATACTTGGCACGCTGCAACTCGCGATGGTTCTCGTAGCATTTCGCCAGCTGAACTTCCGGGCGAAAGTCCTTGATTTCGTCGGACACACCCTCGGGCGTGATGCTTCCATCGCGTTGACGATTGCGGATCTCGACAAATACATCCGAAAGCCGGTCGGCCATGTCATCGATGTCGTCGGAGCGGTGCACGAGGAAGCCCGAAACGCCATCCTTGATAACGCTTTCAAGTTGCGGCAGGTGGATTGCGCCGACCGGGCGGCCGGAGCCCAGCGTCTCCAGGACCGAGAACGGCATGCCTTCGAACTCAGACGTCAATATGCCGGCGTGGACACTGGCCAGAACGTCGGCGACACCCTCGGCCGTCTTGAAGCCGTGCAGAACCGCCTTGTCCTCGATCAGCTTGAATTCAGCAAAGCGATTGGGATCGCTGGTGCCCATGTAATGGAACTCGACACCCGGCCCCAGCTTGTCGGCAAGCCGCGCCACCGTCTTGAACATCAGCGGCGGCACCTTGAAGAGATCGAGCCGTCCGGCAAACGCAAGGCGGAAGCCATCATCAACAGGCAGCGGCCGTGGATGGAACGTCCGCTTGTCGACCCAGGTCGACAACGTGTGAATCTTGTGCGCCTCGCCGGGATATGTCTTGCGGATACGCTCGGTGATGATTGGATTGACGCAAAGGAAGCGATTGCACGCCTTGATGGCCATCCACTCGTTGACGTTATGGAGATAGCGATAGCTCTTCAGGAGTGAATCCATCTGCAGCTTGGGCGCTCCTTCGCCGTGCAGCATCTGCACGAAGGGAATTCCCAGCGCGCGCACAAGGCTCGCGAACTCGACCCGCTGCAGATCGACACTTGTCGGCTGCTGCTTCAGCACCGAGCGTACGGTGCCGATATGGCGGATGAGTCCTTGCATGAACTGGAAATTGATCGATTGCCGTATCGACCGTGCCGCTTCGCGCGCCTGCTCATCCGGGTAGTGCAGCACCGGCAGGAATTCGAATGCCTTGCCGCGGAATGTCTGCTGCGAGATCTTGCCGAGTTCCAAGTCGCCGATGGAATCGACACCGATCATCAGGAACGTGAAATCGTCAGGCAGGAAGGCGATCATGTCGCGGATGAACGTCTCCAGCCCACCCACTTTTGCGCCGCGCGGATCGAAAGAATGTATGACGCAGAGGCGATGTTTCATGGCCGGTCCTGCCAGCTGGATTGGTCATGGGCCATCCCGCAACGGGCGGTAATGGCGATGTACTCAAGGGAAACAATCTTCGTGCCAGAACCTCTCCGGGCTGCCGGCTCAAAGGCAGGTTCGAGGCTGAAAGTTAACCGCTGGCCAGCCATGGCGCAGGGCGGCGCACGCTTGATGTTCGACGCGATTGTGCGCAAGCGGCCGCGATCGTGGATTTCCTCCTCCTCACTCATGTCTCCTCCACCCGCACGGCGCCGCGCCGGCGCATGACGTCCAGGATCTGCCGCACGCCCTGCGGATAGAGCGCCGTGATCGCGAGGGCATAGACGATCGCTCCAATCAGCGCGGCGAAACCTATCGAAAAGACGGTGGGGTCGACGGTCAGGCGGCTGACCGCAAATGCCATCACCGCGGTTGCGCCGACGGCCTTCAGGCCGTCCGTCAGGGGCAAGGCAAATCGATACCAGTGCCAGCCATAGCCAAGCGTGACGACCATGCTGACAAACGCCGCGACGGCAACTCCCGTTACAGATCCAGGCAGTCCACCCCACCACAGTCCAAGACCGCATCCAAGAAGAGACAGGACGGCATCAAGTAGATCATTGTAGAGCGGTATCATCGGCTGCTCACGCAACAGATATACCTGCTCGCCAAAGTGGACGCGGAAACCGCGTAACGTCCCCGCCAGCAGCGCCATGGGCAACACGGCTTTCGTCATTTCTCGGAAGGGCTCGGCAACGACCAGGGTTACAAACGGGCCAGCGACGAGCCATAGACCGACCGTGGCCGGTAGCAAGACGATCAGCAGCAAGACGCCGTTGCGTTCAAGCTGAAGCTGGCCTTCCGCCATGCCGCTTTCTCGTGCCCGTTTCACCGCCAGGGGGAATGCGGCGGCAGTCACCAGCATGGATGCAAAATTCGCAGCCCTCAGGCCGAGTGCCCAGCCTACTGTTATCAGGCCAACAGCAACCGCGCCCTCGAAGTGTTCCACGATGAAGCGAAGACCGTTGTTGGCTATCCATATGAAGATACCGCCACCCACCAGCGGGACGCCATAACGCAAGGCGTGACCGACGATAGACCGGCTTACATTGAAGGGATGCAGGCCAATTTCCATTCGCATCAGTGCGATCGATATCGAAATGATCTGAGCCGCGCTGTAGCCCCACAAAACCGCGGCCGCTGAAGCGCCCCACAAACGGACAAACAGCAGCCCGAGGCCGAGGCCCAGAACTGGCCAAACCGTCTGCAACGCGGAATATGTGAAGGTATCGTGTTCGGTGCGCGCCCTGTCTCCCAGATGTGAGACCACGGCACGGGATGTGATGTAGGCAATCCCCGCCAGGACAAGCGAGCCGGACCACTGGGTCTCGACCGTGAACTTCAACCCCAGCACCAGTGCAACCGATGCCAGGGCCGATGAAAGGATGACGGCTGTTTCGCTGTCCAGAAACGTACGGCGTGCCTGGGCGTCCCCCGCTATGTCGTGATAGCGGACGGTATAGAGGGTGAACCAGAACAGCGTGGCGGTGTAGGCCAATTCCTGGGTGGCAGTCACCAGCGCGAAAATGCCCATGCCTTCAGGCGACAGGTAATGCGTCCAGGCCACCACGGCGATGAACTGGAAGATCGGCCCTACGAGCTGAGCTGGCAAATACAAAATTGTCTGGCGTAGGAGCATTTGCCTCGTACTGTGGCCGTGGGCGGAGGTATTTACGATGTCCGCTTTTCGCTAAGGGACACAACTTGCTGTTGCGTGCAAGGAGGAGCACATTCCTTGCAAGACTTGCGCCGGGGCTCTGTCTCTATCCATTGCTACCGCATATTTGGACCGGTTCGGAGCATTTGTGTTCTAGCCGCTCCTTTCTTAACGAATTTGACGAGGCCAGACTGCGCTTTGTGAAGATTGCCCGCCCGCCCGTTAACCATTCACTTTGATCCTGAGACGTGCGCTACCGGGCGCGTATTGAGCAGGCCGCCCAACGTCAAAACGTACCAGTCAGAAGGAGCACCAAAGACCCATGAGAGTGGGGCTGATCGTACAAAAAGGGCAGATCAGGAACTGGCACGTCGCTTTGGCATGCCGCCTTGCTGCGTGCGGATTGGCGCCGCTCTGGATTGTTAATGCCGGCCATGGGAGTTCCCAATTAGCTCGTGACCGGCGATCGCCCGCGCTCGATGGATTGCTGCTTCTCGATCGGACGATTGCGGGCAGTGGCACGCGCTGGCTCGTCGATTCAGCGGAGATGGGCGATCTGGAGCGCATAGCCGGCACCAATCCAGATGCCAATGGCGCCGACTTTCTTATAGATCTCAGATGCGAGCCGGAGCTGAAGGCTGATGGCGTATCGCAATCGTTGGTCCCGACTTTCGATGAGTATGCGGGCGAAGGCGGCCTGTGGAATGCTTTGCTCGATGGGCGGGCACCCGCACTCGGCGTTGCCGGCCCAGGCCGGGGCGAACTCACTACACTTGCCCTGCCCGCCCTGGAAGCTCCGCACCGGCTTCACGAAAGTGCCCAAGCTGTGCTTTCTCATCTCATTGCAGGCCTCGTTCGCCACTTGCAGCGCCTGGCGCTAGGAGAGCCTGCACCGTCGCTTGCCATGACGCCCGCACCTGAAAGGGAGCTGCGGGAAGCTCACGAGCAAACACATAGGTTGTCGTCCAAGGCTGCGATTGCGCTTGCCCGTCGGGTGCAGAAGAAGGCTGCAGAAAAACGCGATACATTGTTGCAGCAGGGGCCGGTGTGGCAAGTTGCCTATCGGGCTACGGAGACCAGAACCCTTCCGGGTGAAACGCTGCCATATTTCTTTTTCAAGCGGCTCTTCGATGATGGGCAGCGCTATTACGCAGATCCATTCATTGTTTATCACGAAGGCTGGCATCACGTCTTCGTCGAGGAGTTTCCGTATGCAAGTGGGCGCGGCGTAATCTCCCATTTCGTTATCGACGTGGATGGCGCTGCCAGCAAGCCGCGCGTGGTTCTGGATGAACCACACCATCTTTCCTATCCGCAGGTTTTCTTCCATGACGGGCAATATTGGATGCTGCCTGAAGCATCCATGTCAGGCCGGCTTTCGCTCTACCGTTCGGAGAGGTTTCCGGACCGGTGGATACACCATGCCAACTTGATCGACGAACCTCTGCACGATGCAACCTTCTTCACGCACGAGGGGCGGCTTTGGATTTCCGCCAGTGTTGCTGTGGGAGAAACATCATCGTGGGACACGCTGGTCCTCTATTTCGCCGATCGTCTCGAAGGACCGTGGCACCCACATCCCATGAATCCGGTGCTGGTGGATGCGCGCGCAGCACGCCCCGGCGGTGCCCTGTTTCGAAGCAGCAATGGCCTTTGGCGGCCGGCACAGGATTGTACCGGCGGCTATGGCAGTGCGTTGACCTTGAATCGCATCACGGCCCTTACTCCGGAGCGGTTTGCGCAGGAACTGGTCACGACGCTGCAATTCGGCGGCGGCGTAGGGACACTTGGGCCGCACACCGTGAATTTCGCCCGCGGAATCGAAGCAATCGACATCTTTGCGCCTCGACCGTCGGGCCGGAAGTAGGGCCCGGGGCGTGCGCATCCAGAAAGACTTGGCTTGGCGGGGGCGAAGCGGCTAATAAGGGGCCAATCACAGGCGCGGTCGCCCAGGCATGGGCGACAGGCAGGCCGGCTTAGCACAGTTGGTAGTGCACCTGATTTGTAATCAGGGGGTCGGGGGTTCGAGTCCCTCAGCCGGCACCAATGATTTCAAGTAATTTCGGCTTTCCTGTCTGCAGCTCGCGGCGAACCGGTTGCGCCGTGCTGGCATTTAATCTGCCCGCTGAATTCACCATTTGCCTGCGGCCCTTGATGACCTCTTGATGTCGCGCCGCTAGCGGCCCCGAGTTGCATGTCGTCTGGCGGTTTGAATGCCATTATGTGGTGCGGGCTGTTGAATGGATCGCGTGCAAGGACGTTTATGGGGTCGGTGTTGCGGCCTCATGCCGGTTTTCTTTGAATGCGCTTGGGCTTGGCAGCGCGATCTGAACGATGCGCTCCCGGCGCAGGCACCGAAAGGCAAGCGTGGTGTTGATCCAATTGGCCAAGATCAAGTTAGGCTTGCCTGCTTGGGTGCATGCGAACCGCTGGGCTTGATCCTGGGCAGACCGGAGAGTTTGCATCACGTTGGCATGCCTGCGGATACCGTGCTGAGATTGCAGTCATCGTTTCGACAGGCAATCAATACCAACGGCAGCGAGCGGAAGCAGCGGCACCGCCTGCGAGAACTGATATCTGTCTTGCTTCGCGACGTGTCCGAAATGCGGGCTGTCAGCTTGTTCGGAGGCGACCCACCGCCATTCTCGTCATCGTATGCCTGGCATGCGCGATCGGGGCCGCACTCAACGACTTGACGCAAGGCCTGCGCGGCCAATGCGTTGGTCTAATTCAACCGAGCCAGCGAACAGGTCACGCTTGCGCCATCGCGGCGGACACCTCGCTTCGCAGCTCCAGTTGTGTCAAATTCGTGTAAGCAAGCAATGGAGAGGTCAAGATCATTGGCCCCTATCGAGTTCTACTTGGTCTTGGGAGGACCAGTTGACCCTTCGGCCCGATCCGAGCTTTCACGCTTCGCCAAGGCTGGCAATGGATGCGCCGCGGGAGACGTATGTCTACACGTTGCTGCTCAGCGTTGACGCTTCCAAGCCCGATGCACTCGCCGTTGTCGATGTCGATGAAAAATCGCCAACCTACGGCCAGATTGTCCACACTCTCGAGATGCCCAACAACGGTGATGAATTTCATCACTTCGGCTGGAATGCATGTTCATCAGCCCTTTCACCGCTGACCGCACATGCATTTGTGGAACGGCGCTATCTGGTCATTCCTGGCCTTCGGTCTTCGCGCATTTACGTGGTGGATACCAAGCCGCATCCGACGAAAGCCAAAATTCACAAGATCATCGAAGGCGACGAGGTGCTGCGCCAGACGGGCCTATCGCGCACCCACACGGTTCACTGCGGACCGGAGGGAATTTACATCGGCACCCTTGGTGGAAAAGGTGAGAATGGCGTAGACACGCCTCCAGGGCTGTTCCTCATGGACTGCGAAACCTTCGACATTCTTGGTCGATGGGAAAAGGATAGCGGCCCGCAACGCATGTACTATGACTTTTGGTGGAACCTGCCGCGCAACTATATGGTTGCAAGCGAATGGGGACTCCCGCCGCAGTTCGAGAATGGTCTCGTCAAGGACGAGCTTTTGAACAACCGCTATGGCCATCGACTCCACTTTTGGGACCTGCGAAAAAGGCGACATATTCAGACCCTCGACCTTGGCGCAAATCATCAAATGGTACTTGAGGTGCGCCCGGCACACGATCCGAGCAGGGAATTCGGATTTGCAGGCGTTGTCATCGATACGCAGACGCTTGAAGGTTCGGTCTGGACCTGGTGGCGCGAGGCCGGCCAATTCCGTGCAAAAAAGACGATCCGCATCCCTGCTGAACCGGCGCCCAACAACAAGTTGCCAGAGATCCTCAAGGGGTTTGGCGCCGTTCCGCCGTTGCTCGCAGACCTGGCGCTCTCATTGGACGACCAGTTCTTGTATGTATCGTGCTGGGGAACCGGTGAAGTCCGCCAGTGCGATGTGTCCGACCCGTGGCAACCCGTGCTCTTGAGCCAGTTGTCGCTCGGTGGCATCGCGCGGCGAACACGGCACCCCAACGGGAGGCATTTTTCTGGCGGTCCTCAGATGCTCGAGTTGAGCCCTGATGGACGGCGCATTTATTGGACGAATTCGTTCTACTCGACGTGGGACAACCAGTTCTACCCTGAGGGCATACAGGGTATTCAGGTCATGGCGCACATCGGCAAGCGCGGATTGGCATTCGCGGACGACTATTGGATTGCCATGCCGGATGGCTATCGTGCGCATCAGATCCATCTGGATGGCGGAGATTGCTCGACAGATTCTTTCTGCTACCCATCAACGTAGAGATGGCGGACGGCGACTGGACAGTGCTGGGGCTCTGGCTGGCGGTGGGCCTTAGCGGCGTCTACCACGGCATAAACCCATCCATGGGCTGGCCGCTTGCCGTGTCAGCCGCTCTCATGGATCGCAAAACGAACTCATTGGCATTGGCGTTTTTACCGCTCGCGATCGGTCACTTCCTGGCAATGCTCATTGTCCTGCTGCCGTTTGCCTTGATCGTGACATTCGTTGAATGGCAGTACCAGTTCCGCGTTGCAGCTTCGCTTGTGGTGCTGGGCTTTGGCATTTTGCGGCTCGTTGACCAACGTCACCCACGGGTGCTTGCGCGTATTCCACCGACACAGCTTGGCCTGTGGTCCTTCATCGTTGCCCTGGCTCATGGGGCCGGTCTGATGATCGTACCGATCTTTCTCGGCCTCTGCACATCGGAAGCAGTCCCGCCCGGACATGACGCGGCGCGGCGCCTTGTGGCAACTGATGTTGGTTTGTCTGGATTGGTTGCCGCCATACACACAGTTGCAATGGTACTCACGGGAATGCTCATGGCCTGGCTGGCGTACCGCTATCTGGGCTTGCGGTTCATTGCACGCTCGTGGTTCAATTTGGACGTTGTCTGGGCGTCGAGCCTCGTCGCAGTAGGCGCCATTTCCCTTATTTTCGTGCTGTACGGTTAAGGTCCAGACTCACCAGCGGCAAGTCCAGACCCAATGCGCAGCACACTATCTGGAAGACGTTTCCTGCATGCCAGGTTCGATTGGCCGCTCGACCCTTCCGCCAGCCTTCGTCCAATCCTCGAAGGCGCCGAGGTTGAACACGTTCTTGTAGCCCATCTCCATGAGCGTCTTGGCACTCAGCGCGGAACGGCCACCTGAAGCGCAATAGAGAATGTAGGTTTTATCCATTGAAAACGACTGATCGTGGTACTTGCATGTGGGGTCAGCGCGGAACTCCAGCATGCCACGGGAAACGTGGATGGCACCGGCAATCTTTCCAGTCTTCTCGACTTCCGGAGCGTCCCTTACATCCACCAGAACCGCCCCTGTCCCTGACATAAGTTGTTCCGCCTTGCTCTTGTCGATACGCGGCACCATGGCGTCGGCAAGTGCGATCAGTTCCGATACATTTTTGCTCATTGGCATAGTCCTTCCGAGTTGTGCCTCAGCGCGCCGTCCGCTCAGTCGTCCCCGCCAACATGCGAACGGTATTTTTCGGCGGTCATCAGCGGGTGATGATCTATGGCCTCATCGATCTCGATGTGGACCAGCCAGCCACCGCCGTAGCAATCGCTGTTAACGAGTGTGGGATCGCCTTCGAGTTCGGTGTTGCAGGCAATCACTGTGCCGTCCGCGGGCGCAATAAGGTCGGAGACGACCTTGGCGGCCTCGATCTCGCCGAATGCGCTGCCAAAGCTCATCCGCTGTCCGACGCTGGGCAATGTGATGCTGACGATGTCGCCCAATTGATCCTGAGCGAAATGGCTGACACCAATGACTGCCTTGCCAGGTTCCGCGAGATTGCGGATCCAGAGGTTCTCCTCATGGTACAGGCGGTCATCGGGATAGTGTGGTGACGTCATCAACAAGATCCTGGCTTGCCGGAGTTGAAACTGGAGCGGACACACCTGCCCAACTGGAGCATGCAGGTGCGCGGGCTAATGGGATGGAGCTGTGGACATTCGAAGGGAGGCGCTAGTGAAAGCACGCCTCCCGATGCGGCCAGGGCTCAACGTGCGGCGGCTCATTCCGCTGCGGCATCCAGGCTGAGTGGCGCCCCATTGGCGTTGACTTTGCCTTCAACCTGCATCGGCCGCTGGAGGGTGTCGAGGACAGGACAATGCTTCTCGACGGTTTGCACCAGCTGTCTCAACTGCTCCGCAGATGCAGAGCTCTTGAGTTCGGTCTCATACGAAATCCGCGTGTAGCCGGCGGGTACATTCGGGTCGAGGCCGAACAGACCCTTGAGATCGAGGTTTCCCTTGAGATTGCACTTCACCGATTCAAGCGGGATGCCCATCACGGAGGCGTAGGCGCTATACATGACTTCCTGGCAGGTGCCGAGCGCCACGAGGATGAGTTCGACCGGGTTCATTCCCGTATCGCCACCGGCAAGCTCGGGGGGTTCGTCGGTAAACATGGGCGGGAAATTGCGAACCTTGCCCTGGCAGCGCACATTCTCCACCAGTTCCGTCTCAGCCCGGAAAATCACCTTGGATGCGTTGGGGTTGGCCTGCAGTCCCTCGATCGTCTTCAGCAAAGCTGACTTCACGTCTTCCTGCGACATGGCGTTTCTCTCCTCGGTATTATTATTGGTTTGGAGAG
The DNA here is from genome assembly GCA_020442165.1 of Hyphomicrobiaceae bacterium. Taxonomy (GTDB): domain Bacteria; phylum Pseudomonadota; class Alphaproteobacteria; order Rhizobiales; family Hyphomicrobiaceae; genus JAEUMD01. The sequence goes on from JAGRKV010000075.1 coordinate 51,795, forward strand.
GCAATTACGCCATGAGCGGGCAACGCGAACAATTCGGAAGCCCACCACTGCACCATAGGGATTTCCCTAATTGAATACCGTTTGTCCCGTATCTCTGTCGGCACTCTTCGCGTTGATCTTGGAAAGCATCTGCACCAGATGCACGATGCTGCGCGCAGACAGCTTGCTCATCATATTTGCGCGGTAGACTTCAACCGTCTTGCAGCTTAGTCCAAGCTCGTGTGCGATCAGCTTGTTTGGCTTGCCTGATCCGACGAGAATTGCGATCTCTCGCTCCCGCCGTGTGAGCTGTTCGAAGCGGGACTGGATTTCCTTCTCCTCGCTCCATTCAGTCCAGGCCAGCCGCGCAGTCTGAAGGGCCTGTTCCGTGCGCTCCAGCAACATCTGGTCGTCGTATGGCTTCTGCAGGAAATCCACCGCACCAGCGCGCATGGCACGTACCGCCATGGGGACGTCGCCGTGCCCGGTCACCATGATGATCGGCAAACGCCAATCGCGCCGCTCAACCTCACGCTGGAGTTCAAGCCCGCTCATGCCCGGCATGCGAACATCGAGAATGAGGCAGCCTTGTTCGCCGGAATAGGTGGCGAGAAACTCATCAGCCGACGCGAAACAAATGACCTCGTGGCCTACCGACTCCAGGAGCCAGCGCAGCGATTCCCGCGCGGCGGCATCGTCATCCACGACCAGGACCGCACCCCGGCAGTTCATTGCAGCACCCTTTGCTCACTGGATGGCGGCAGGTCGAACGCAAAGGACAGGCCGCGCCCGGCCTTGCTTTGCGCCGCTGACAATCGGCCACCGTGCGCTTCGACGATGGACCTGCAGATTGACAGGCCCATCCCCATGCCCGCTTGCTTCGTCGTCAGGAATGGCGTGAAGAGATTGTCCAGCTCATCGTCAGGCAATCCCGGTCCGGTATCGTCGATGCAAACTCTCGCCATGCCATTCGAGCCGGTGCTCGTGACGACCTTGATGCGCCTTCCGCTCGCAGGCACATTCTCCATCGCATCAAAGCCATTACGGACGATATTGAGTACGACCTGCTCCAGCTGCGTCCGTTCTCCAAGTACGAGCGGCAAGTCCGCAGCGAAATTACATTCGATGGCGACATTCTGAGCTTGTGCCTCGATCTGTGCGATTGAAAGCGCCCGCTCGACGATATCGTTGACCGAAATGCACGCCAGCTCTTCATCCGTCCGCGAGATGAAGCCCCTTAAGGACCGAATGATATTGGCCGCGCGTTCCGCCTGCGCGCATACGTGCTCCATGGCTCCGACGACTTCCTCGCGGCCTTCGCTGTTGCGCAGCCGCAAAAGCGCACCCTTCGAATAGTTGGCGATTGCGGTCAGCGGCTGGTTGAGTTCATGCGCGAGCATCGTTGCCAACTGGCCTACCGTATCGAGCCGCGATGCATGGGCGAGTTCCCGGTATTCGCGGCGCATCTGCTGCTCATAGCGCTTCTGGGCGCTGATGTTGCGGGTGATGGCAAGGATGGCCGTGACGTTGCCATGCGCATCCGTAAGCGGGGCTGCGTGCGTCTCCATCCACAGCCGCCTGTCCTTGAGCGAAATGATCTCGAATTCGAGCTTCTCCACCGCACCCGCAAACACCCGCTGGGTGAGCGAACGGTAGGCGGCCGCATAGTCGGGTGCCACAAGCTGGTAGACCGAAATGCCAATGACATCAGAGGGAGCTTCCGCCTCCACCAGACGCAACCCGGCCGGGTTCATCTCAAGGATAGTACCGTCCTGGGCATGAACTTTGACGCACTCGGGCTCGGTTTCGATGATCTGACGCAGCCGCTTTTCATTCTGCAGCAACAGAGCCTGGGTGGCCTGACGTTCGACGACCTCCCGTTCAAGCACCCTCTTGGCGTGGCGCAGATTGGCATTCAACCGTGCGACATAAATCATTGCGCAAACTGCAAGAACAATGGCTGCCGCGCAAAAGGCCGACCAAAAGCTCAACGCTGCGGGAATTTGGATCAAACGCAAAACCTCTCATTTAAGAAGACTATTGATCGATTTTTAATTCCTATAGATAGTTGGCAATTTTGGATCGCCGTGTCGGTGTCTCAGATTTTTAGCCTACCACGTACAAGCTCTTCCGTATCGCCGTGATTGCTACTTTATCAGGACATGGCTTCGGCGATTTTAAGTCCATGCCGAAATACAAAAAGGGAGCAGGTTTGCACCCGCTCCCTCAGTCAGGGCTGGAATGGTGGTGGAGCCTTTGTCAGGCCCGGATCGTCAGGGAGAAGGAATGACGATCCATTCCAACACTAAGGTGGTGGGAGTTGAACTTGGTCCCTTGAGACCAAGCCGGTCTCCCGTACTTGATTGGTGTGTCATCAGAACGAGATCAGGCCGCCGAATGTTACAACGTGGAGATCGTCAAGATCGTCAAAGTTGCCCGGGACGCCGGGGCCCGACATGCTCGGATCATAGTTCTTGTAGTTGAGCCAGAGAGACATCGCAGCAGCATCGATCTCCTGCACCACGCCGAGGCCCCACTGACGCAGCTCGGTGCCGGTGACACCAAACGCCGTCAGGGCCGGATGGTACATGTCATCGCGCACACCATACTCACCATAAAGCACGGTATGTCCGAGAGGCGCCCACTTCCGGCGCAGACCGGCTTTCAGGTACCAGTTGCTGCCGCTCGGCTGGCCCGCAGTGATAGCGGGATCTGCATAAACACTGTTGTTGTCTTCGACGCCGTAGGCACCATAGAGGAAGAGGCCCGTCGGCGTGTGTTGAACGTAGCCGCCGATCTGGAAGTATCCGGAATCGAGGTGCACGGGGTGGAATGCAGTCAAACCGGTGACTGTATCAAAGCCCATGAATTGCGTTTCGTCGCTGTGGTGAGAATAGGCAGCCGCGATTGCAACCTTGATCCCATTGAACTCACCGGCGTAGCGCAACGCAACGTCCCAGAAATCATCCTCGCCCCAGCTGGCTGACATCGAAAAGCCGCCAAACGTGGGAGAATCGTAGCGAACGGCATTGGTGGGAATGCCATTGCAATCGCCGGCAACCGGGAGCGCGGTCGAGCCGCACCACATCAGTGCGCCGGTCGGGAAACCAGTGCCGTTGGGCAGTACGAGCTGCGTTCCGTTCTGCGAGAGGTTGATGGCCATGCCGTCGAGCGGAACCCAGTTCGCCATGACAAGCGAACCCGATCCATCGACGAGAGCCGCTGCATGTTGCGATGCTTGCGGAATCAGGCCGACGCTGACCTGGCCGAGCCGGTTGCTCTTCAAGAACCAGAACGAATAGAGCACCTCCGCCACGTTGGTGCCAAGCCCACCGTTCGAATTCACGATACGCAGCGCAGAGGGACCATCATCGCGGAACCGCGAGTTGCCGGCGGTCAGAGGATCAGAGGTGTCGACCTCAATCTGAATGACATAACCAGCCGACCACTCCGGCGAAATGGTCGCCGCACCGGTCAGCTTGAAGTGTGAACTGAGAGTCGAACCGACACCCGTCACATACGTGTTGCTGGTCGCGCCATTGTCATACCACATGACCTGTTCGGCCACCCAACCGGTGATCGCGAGTGAGACCTTGCGGTTGCCCTTTCGAACAGTGGTTGCTTCAAGTTCAGCGACACGCTCTTCCAGATCCGCACAACAATCGCCGCCAAGATCCGCGGCGCTGACCGGTGTAATTGCCATGCTGGCGCTGAGAACCCCCCCGAGCGCCGCCGCATATAGGCCAAGCCTTTTCATTGTTCCATTCCCTTATATCTGTGCTGCTCAATCGCCCCGAAGATCGAGCAACAGCGTTATGGCCGTTTCCTACAAACTCATTTCGCCGTCGCCGAGCCGTTCCAACACGCACGAGAGGCGAACGGCGGCGACATGGGAAAAACGCATGCTAGTTATGCGGGCGGCGGATAGGCGGCGACAACACAAAACGGCCGGTGTGTTAGAATGAAAGGCCCTTATGTGCCTTGCTCGATACACAAATTGCACAACCAAATAATTGGCGTTGCATACCCCTATAAAAGGGATTTGAAGCGCAAATATATTGCGCCGATTCATTTGCTGATTGCCTGCAATGCGGCGTGCAAACCGCCACGCGACGCAGAACGATTCTGTCTGCAGCGGATGCAGTCCTACGATTGATGTCTGCGGCTGCGGTCAGGTGATTCGGATTCGATGTCGCTCAGCGGCGGCCGCGGTCGTCACCGTCCAGTGTCTTGAGGAAGGCGACGAGGTTCGCCCTCTCCACCGGCGTCAGGTCAAGCCGCTTGAGCTTGCCATTTGTGGCGTGCTTGGCCGCCTCACCGCTGCTGTAGTATTCGACGACGTCCTCCAGCGTGGCGACCGATCCATCGTGCATGTATGGCGGTGTCCGGGAGACGTTGCGCAGACTGGGCGTCTTGTAGGCCCAGCGGTCATCCTCGTTGAGCGTTACTTCAAATCGGCCGACGTCATTGCGGAGCTTTTCGCCGAAGGCGTCGATTTCGTGCCGCAGCATCCGCGTTTCCACCCCGGGTGCCAAGGGAATCACGTACTCGCGATCTGAATGCATCGAGGCGCGGTAGCCGATACCTGTGTTGTGGAAGAGGTGATCGGTGAAGAGCGCGGCATCCTTGCCGATCAAATGGCAGGAGCTGCAGCCTCCTTTTCCGGTGAATATTTCAAAGCCTGCCATCTCAGACTTCGTCAGTATCTGCTTCTCGCCGCCGAAATGCCAACGGTCGAAGCGCGAATTTCCCGACAACAGGGTTGCCTCATAGGCGGCGATAGCGTCGCCGACGGAATGGATCGAAATGCCTTCTGCGGCGTAGACGCGCTCGAAGCGTGCCTTGTAATCGTCGAGGCCTTCTATGCGATCAAGCACGTAACCCATGGAGGGGTTTGCCATCTCATCGGCGGCTAGCAGCGGCAACCACACCTGTAGATCAAGGTGAGACTCGTGCCCGTCGTGAAAAAGCGTCTTCTGGTAGACAGAATTCAGTACCGATGGAGTATTCCGGCGGAGCGTCAACCCTTCCATTCCGATCGCGCGCTTCGATTGAGTCGATGCAAATGCATCCTCCTCGATGTGACACATCGCGCATGAGAGCGTGTTGTTGAAGGAAAGCCTGCGATCAAAGAAGAGTTTTCGGCCCAATTCAATCTTGTCGACAGGCAACACCGCATACTTCTCAGGCACAGGCGGCAGGCCGAGTGGAGACGTGAGCTTCGTGTGACCGGCTTGCCTGGAAGCACTGCCGGACAACGCGCCGCCCGCAGCAACACCCAATCCGGCAAACACTGCGGCGACAAACACGGCTCGCGCCAAGGCTTTCACAGCCAACTCCTCACTTGGGCGCACGTTGCAGTGGAGGCAGAGCTCCTGACTCCATAAGCAACGTTCGGATGTCATTCTCTACGACTTCCGGTGTGACGAAATTCGAAGAATAGACCTCTCGGACCCAGGATTTGTCGTCCAGGAGATAATACTTCACTTGATGGCTAATCGTCGTGACCGGATTGCCGTTGGCATCGAGGTCCCGGGCGGCCGCCTGGCCGAATCCGTCCAGGATTGAGCCCAGGAAGCCGTCTGACCAAGTCGTCAGAAAGTGCCACGGGGAGATTTTCTGAGTGCTACGCCGACCAATGGAAAAGATATTAAGGCCGGTGGGCGTGTCGACCCTCGGATCGAGGCTAATCAAAACAAGCCGCACCTTGCCGTGCAACCGCTTGTCCTTCGTGATCGCTTCATGGACAGTTTCGAATGTTGTCCAGATCGTGGGGCACCCTTCGGGATCGCGGCATGTCGAGTAGAAGAAACTCAACAGCGTGACCTTGCCGCCGGTATAGCGGGACAGCCGGTGTGGCCACCATGCGCTGTCTTCGAGGACCCAATTGTCAGGTGCCTTGAAGATGCGCGCAAGCTTGTATGTGCCCGGCGGCGGAAAAGGAGAAACATCAGCCGCGTTCCCATGTGCCACCACCGCAGACGGGAGCCCGATAATGGTGGCGATGGCGAGAACGCGGCTGAGTTTCAGGAGACAGGAGGAAGCCATGTCACCCTTAAATCGCTTGGAAGTTGATCGATCAGTTCAGAAGCGAACGATAGACTTCCATCGTCGATCCGATTGCCTTGGAGTTCGGGCGGGCCGAGAACTTCATATGATGGGCGCGCCCCAGCTTCAGTGCGACGAAGTCCACCTTGAAGCGCTCCTGCAGCTCCTTGCCGTCCCAATCATACAACTTCAGGAACTGATCGTTCTCCTCACCCTTCTTATCCCAGTTTCCGAGCAGTGACGTCGTGAAGTAGACGCGCTTGCCGTCCCAGCTCTGGGAAACCATGTTGACCTGGTTGCCGATCTTCTTGGTGTAGACTTGCTTTGGGGCCTCGGGATTGGAGATGTCGAACAGCCGCGTGCTGCCGTCCATGAACGTGTTGACCCACAGGTGCTTTCCGTCGGCGGCGATCGAGATATCGACCGGCAGCGGAATCTTGGCGGGGTCGCCCACGGTCGCAACGTCCTTGGCTTGCCATTCACCCTTGTCGTCCTTGCGGACAAGCCAGATCTTGGATGTCAAAGCTGTTGCCGTCAGTGCCCAGTCGTCACCCGGCTTCAACGACCAACGAATTTCCAGCGGTGCGCCAGGGACCGATAGAACCTTGATCGGCTTCATCGACTTGTAGTCCCAAACGGCCATCGTGTTGCCGAAGTTCTTCATGGCGTCGGCATCCTTCACCAGCGTGCCGAGGTCCATCATGTAGTTGGTCCAGCCGGTGAAGCTGGATGTCAGCATGACGTTCTGGTTGGGGTTGATGCCGATGTCATAACCATAGGCGTCGCCACCCATTTCCGTACCAGGCATCGGATGCGTGGATACGATCTCGCCCTGGTTGGAGAAAACGATGATGCCAGTCTTGCCGGTGTGATCTTTCGAATTCGAAAGCGCCTGCACAGCGACACGACCCGGCAGGGCGTAGAATGTGTGCGGGCCAACGAAGCCCGTCTTATCCGCCAGATCAGTGATCGTCTTGTGCAGCTTGGGGTTGGCGGGATCCTGAATATCGAAGACGAAGATCTTGTTGTCATCCAGACGACCAGCCCACAGGTAACGGCGGTCATCCGTGAAACCCATATGATGGGCTTCGCCACGACCACCAACCGAGATCGTGTTGACGACCTTGCCATAGGTGGCAGATCCGGGGATCACGTCGATCGTGACCAACTTGTCGGATTCGTCGCCCAGGCCTTTCATCCCCAGCGTCCAGACGTGAAGGTACTCTTCCTGCCCCTTGATGAGGGCTGCCGTGAAGGGCGAGTTGCACGTCTCATCCGCTTGAACGGCAGTAACGCCGCCACCAAGTAGTAATGCGGATAGACATGCACCCATAACCAGTGATCTCATCGCGATTTCCTCCTATCGCTTGGCCGTATCTGTGGCTCAAGTTCGTGCCTTGTTTAGTTCGGCAACGTGGACAAGAGGCTATGCGCTGCAATCGAAATGGTGAAATTCTATTTTCAAATACTATAGATAAATTTGACCAATGAATTGGCGCTCTGCGAATTGATTAGGCTATAATGGATGAGTTCCTTGGTATTTCATCATACAAGATGTCGCTTTGCCAGGATGAACCCTAAACCACCGCTTGGACAGCCACCATGAACTTGCAGCAGCTGAAATATGTCCTCGCGGTCGAGGAGGAAGGTTCGTTCGTGGCTGCCGCAGCGCGTTGCGCCAACACGCAGCCTACGCTCTCGAACGCAATCGCCCAGCTTGAAACGGAACTCGGACACAAGATCTTCAACCGGACGACGCGATCGGTGCAGCTGACGGCGTTCGGCGAGACACTGTTGCCGATAATCAGGGAGATACTTGGCGGGGTCGCCCGAATAGGGGAACTGGCCGAACGCCACGGCAGAGGGACGACAGGCACGATCAAGGTCGGCTTTTCGCCTGTGGTTGGTATCGAGCAGACGACCCGTATCCTGCAACGCTTCAACACCCGGCATTCCGAAGTCACGATCGTATACCGCGAGGAAAATCTCGACGATTTGTGCAGGTTGCTTCGCAATCAGCTGCTCGATCTCGTGATCGCGCCGGTCGACTTGCGATCACCCGACCTCACGGATTGCGTCTATACGCTCATCCAGCGCGATCCACTGCTATTCGTGCCCAACCAGTCCAACGAGGACACATGGCTTGACCGTACCGAGGTCAACCTTTCCGAACTTGGCGCGGAAGAATTCGTCCTCGTGCCAGATGCCTGCGGGTTAACGCGCGTGACCAAGCGGCATTTCAACGATGAAAACATCACATTGCACCGCTATCCAGGTGAAGCGAGCAGCTATCGTGTGGTGGGCGAATGGGCGGCGTTGGGTCTGGGGTCGGGCATCCTGCCGGCATCGAAGGCCAGGCAGGACCTTGCCGGTCGCGTTGCCATTCCGATCGTCAATCACACCAAGCCTGTAACGATAGATTATTACGCCTTCGGCAAGCCCAACACCGTCACCAAGGAGTTGTTCGCCGAACTTTGGCAGAGCCTTATCGAAGCGCATCCTGAAAACGATGTACCGCACCTGGCGAGAACCCATCACAGCGTCAGCAAAAGTGCCTGATACTGTTTGCGACAAGAGCGCTGATCGTAGCAGCGACCGGTGATTGCACTCTTCTGCGGGGCCGAATCAACCCCAGGGTCAAAATCGCCGCCCACAATACTCCGGTTGAATTGGGCCCCCCGCAAGAACGCAGAAGCCGAGCACGCTCTTTGAGCGGCCCGGCAGAAAATTGGTTTGAATTGTGAGGGTGCCTAACGTGCACACCCTGGTGCGCGACCTTGTGTACTCAGATCAGCGCCCCCGCGGACGGGGGATTCCGCGCCCGCCAGCTCCGCGCCCGCTGTGCTCGACCATCTGGTTGTTGGAAAACTCGAACTTCTCGATCGCGCTTTGATCGCTCGCATTGGCGGCCGTTCCAAATGAAAGCCCAGCTGCAAGCGTAGCAAGCACGGACAAGCTCGTGATGATTGAAATGCGCATTGTCATATTCCCTTCCTATGTGCCCTCTTGAGATGGGAAATATCTAGACTGACTCGATTGAACGGCAGTTGAACCCACCGTTCATTGGCAGTTCATTGATGCAACCGGCTACGACTGGGTAAACCCATCGCGAATGGGACGGAGGCGGCAACCGCTCCGCCACATCGCCAGGCCAGTTGCGAGGCGCACTGCTGTCGAGGCCTTTCAGATCCGGGACTGGTGACTAACCCGACAGCGATAATGCTGCGCGCTACCCGGGGCCCGTCGCGGCTCCCGTAGTGTACGTCGCTTCGTTCTGCATCGAGGACGCTGCAAAGTCAGATTGCTGAGATATGGCCTTTGACCACGTTTCGACCAGGATCGATCGCTCGAGACGCCGCTCCAGATCGGTAATGGGTTCTGGCAGAGGCCGCGCCCACCGTCCCATTTTTCAAATAGCTGCCATGCATGTGGAGCGTTGCCCGGTGATCGGGATCGCGCGGTCAATCCACATTCTGCTCCGAAACGTCCGATCAGGGCCGCGATTGCGTCATTCGCGACCTGGACCGCGCCGGGAACTTAGGAAAAGATGAGGTGAATCAAGTTTCGTTGCAGCAGCTGCGGCTAGTCTGCAGCCGCGCGCAGTTGCGAGTGCATGAATGGGGATGCGGTTTAGCCCTCCCTGGACCAATACGAACCTTTTCGCACGCACCTGAAGGGCTATTGCCGATGGACATGAGAACGGACCCCGGCCAGAACGACAACACGCCGCCCATCTTTCCACATGCACGATCGCTGCTTGCGCGGTACGACGTGCTGTTTTCCGATGTCTGGGGCGTGCTGCACGACGGTGTCACGGCATATTCAGATGCCAGCGATGCGCTTGAGCGCTTCCGGTCGAACGGCGGGACCGTCATTCTGGTCTCCAACGCCCCTGTGCCCAACAGCCGGGTTGCTGAAATGCTGGCGGACAAGAACGTGCCACGAGGCTCATGGGACGCGATCGTCTCGTCGGGTGACATTGCGCTGTCTCATATCGATGCCAAGGGGTATGAGCAGATGCACTGGATCGGCCCTGTCGACCGCGATGAAGCCCTCTTCAAGAGCCTGCACTGGCCTTCCGCTGCCATTGAGAGCGCCGACGCCATTTTGTGTAGCGGCTTGAACGACGACATCAACGAAACGGCGGAGAGCTACCGGCCACTGCTTGAAAAGGCTCTCGAGCGACAGCTGCCGTTCATTTGCGCCAACCCCGATCTCGTCGTCGACGTCGGCGGCAAACAGTATCTGTGTGCCGGTGCCATTGCCGATCTTTACGAAAGCATGGGTGGCCCTGTGTTCTGGGCTGGAAAACCGCATGCGATTGCCTACCGCGCCGCACACGAAGCAGCCGAGCGCATTCGCGGGCAGCACGTCGAACATCACCGCATTCTGGTTGTCGGCGATGCCATCCGGACGGATCTTGCGGGTGCCAGGAATTTCGGGGTCGATGCGCTGTTCATCGGCAGCGGTATTCACAGCAACTCGCTGATGGAAGGCCACCACCTCAACCCCGCCGGCCTCGCAACCCTGTTTGCCGATGCCGGAGAGACGAGTGCGATCGGCGCTATGTCATTTCTGCGCTGGTGATGGAGTTCCGGCATGGGAGGGCGGCCTGGATGGGTCGCGCCAGCCGGATGGCAGCGTGCTCCCGCCGGTGAAATCGCGCAGCAGCAGATCGGGCGATGAGGTGTTGTGGCGTGACACGCCATGGCGGCCTGCCCATATTTCGGTGGCGTTTTTCGCGCCTTTGAATTCCATGATCGCTGTTTCGGCCCAGGCGAATTTGCCCTGCTCCAGGACCCCGACATCGGCGACGTCGTTATTGAAGCGCGTCACGTACATGGAGCGCATGGCGGCGAACGGCTTGCCTTCGACCGGCTTGGCAAATGTCACCTGCAGCTCGTGGCGCTCGTGATTGAGCGGGCCCAGCGCCACTTGGGCGCGATTGCCGTCCTTGAAGGTGAGCGTTAACGTGCGAGCCAGCGGATCGAAATCGACTTCTGCGATGTCGACGACCGGGCGTCCCTTGTCTTGGGTAACGGGGCCAATGAGGAAGGATGAGCCGAAGGCTGTTGGCGCACGTCCATGCGGCGCCTTGGGACGAAGCCGCCAGTATCCATCCTGCGGATATAGGACCAGCACCTCCTCGCCACCCATGGGGCGGATCACCCAAACCTGCAAGAGATGGATGCCGTCATAGGACTTGTCACCGATGACGACGCGGGCTCCCGCTTCGCGCCAATTGGTCTCGTTGCGATGGGCGACGACCCACAGGTCGATGTCCTCGTAGATCGTGACGCGCTGCGGAGGTTTGGTCGCCAGCGCCTCTTCCTTGAACGGGCATGCTGTCCAGTCCGGGTCGAAGCTGTCAGTGGCGATTGAGCCAATGTAGGCGGGATGCGCTGCCTCGATGCGAAACCGCTTCACCTCGGGCGACGCAAACGTGAGTGTGACGTTGTCTTTTTCCGCGCACAAAACGGGCTCGGACTTGTTTTCGACGGTGACGCCAAGCGTCGCGGCGACGGCTGGCGCTGCTATCGCTGCTGCGACCGCAAGAGCCGCGAAGAACGCCTTCAGTCGCTCACACCAGAACCGCATAGACGTCTCCCGAGTTGGCTTCGTGGGGCAGGCTCTCGATGTGCGCGCGCATGTCGTCTGCGCTCAACCAGTTCTCGAACGTCAGCCGCTGGCTTTCGCCGAGAGCTATGTCGAAACCGTAGGGCCCCAAGCGTTGTAGCTGCTCCAGGCAGCGATAGGCGACGTCGCGCTGGATCGTGGTGAACTCGAAGGAGAGCGCTGGCACAGGCTTAGACAGGCCAGCCAGGACGTCTGCCTCGAAGCCTTCGACATCGATCTTGATGAAGGCGGGCATACCAAGCTCAGCGATGAGCGCGTCCAGCGTCGTCACGGACACGGTGATGCGGCGATCCCAGACCTGGCCCTCCCAGCCTCCCGCACCATCGGCGGCCGTGATGAAGGCGGACGACGCAGTTGTGACAGTCGGGTTGGCTGAATTGATGTGAAGTTCGATCTCGCCGGGCCGAGGACCGCACGCCTGGCTCACGAGCGTCACCGCGCCATCGCAGCAATAAAGTGCGTCGAGCACCGCCATGCAGTCGGGCTGCGGTTCGAGTGCCACGACACGCGCGCCGAGACGGCGGAAGGACGCGATGCGGTCGCCGACGTGCGCGCCGATGTCGAAGGCCAGCGCGCTCTTTGAGAGAAAGCGGCCATAAAGCGCATCCATGGCGATCTCGCGATCGACGTCACCATAGTAGACATCCAGCGAACGGCGGAGCGCGATAAAGCGCGGGTCGTCCTTGAGGCGGTCGACGGTGGTGCAATGTGATGCGGGCATCTGGACCTCAAGCCTTTCCCTGCACCGTTGCGATTTCCTGTGGCGCGGAGAAGTCCTCCGGGATGCCGCACAGCCCTGCGCGCTTCATCCAGCGGCCGAGCGCCGGCGAGGCGGTCAGCATGGCGAACGGGACGGCGAGGATATACCCTGCGGTCAGCGGCAAACTCCACAGCAACACGGTCGGCGATATCAAATACAGCGCACCGCAGACGACGAGGCCGAACAGCGTCTGCGGCCACAGGTTCTCGACGGCGGTCATGAAGGATATGCCCGCGGCGTCGCGATTCTGGCCGCCCCAGATCACGGATTTCCCGAACAGAAGGCCAATCATGAATATGGTCGTGCGGATGGTGGAGACAGCACCCTGAAGGAACGAGAACACAAGTTCGATGGAAGCACTGGCGAAGAAGCGCAACGGGCCGCCGTAAGCTGCCATGCCGCCTCGCGTCAGCACGGCGTCGATGAGGCCCGCAATTTTCGGCATCAGGTACATGGCAAAGAACGCGATGTATAGCCCGGCGGCGAGCGAGGCGGGGAAGGCTGGTGCAGACTGTGCGTGAAGTGCTGCAAACGGCAGCAGCGCGATCATGATCGTCCATGCGGGGATGCCGACGAACATGAGGATTGCCCATAGGAGCTGGAAGCGGCTCATCGGTAAAAGACCTGGATAATCGAGCAGCTTCACGTATTGCATGTTGCCCTGGCACCAGCGCACGTCGCGCTGTGCGAAATCGAGCATGGTTGGCGGGTTCTCTTCCCAGCTTCCACCTTCGATGGGCAACACCCTCACCTCGTAGCCTGCCTTGCGCATCAAGGTCGCCTCGACCTGATCGTGGGAGAGGACGTGTCCGCCGAGCGGCGGCTTGCCCGGCAGCATCGGCAAATCGCAGTCCTCGACGAATGGCTTGATGCGCACGAATGCGTTGTGCCCCCAGAACGGCCCGCAGTCGGCTGTCCACCATGCCTGCCCCATGGTGTAGGAACGCATGCCGTGGCGCATGCCGAACTGGAAGATGCGGGCGAATGCCGAGGATGACGGCATGCCGACAACAAGCGATTGGAGGATGCCGAGCTTGGGGTGGGCCTGCATCATGCGCGCCATCCGCACGATGACATCGCCGGACATCAGACTGTCGGCGTCCAGCGGCAGCATCAATTCATAATCGTTTCCCCAACGCTCGCAGAAGTCGCGGACGTTGCCGGCCTTGAAGCCCTTGTTGTCGATCCGACGGCGGTAGACGATGCGATCGCCGGCTCCGGTTTCTTCGCGCCAGCGTGCGACGCCCTGCTCCTCGGCTGCCGCAACGTCGGCCTTGTTGGTATCGGAGAGAATGAAGTAGCTGAATGCCTCTCCCTCGCCGGTCCTGTCGATGCTCTCCCTGACCACAGAGAGGCGCTTTAATGCGCGCTCGGGATCCTCGTTGCGCAGTGTCAGCAGGACGGCGGTTCTGATCGCGAGCGGCGTTGCGGCATCTCCCGCCGCCGCATAGGGCGCGACATCCGCAATCGGGTCCTTCGCTCCGTGCAGAAGCCACAGTCCGATCAGCGCATTCCAGAAGCCCAGAACCGCCCAGGGCGTGCCGAGCAGGAAGCAGACGAACATGATCGCATCGACGATGGTCCAGCCGTTCCACGCCGCCAGCTTCCATGCCAGCGCCGCGAGGACGAGATATGTCGCGACATTAAGGGCGATCACAAGCCGGCGCCGCGCCTTCAGCGTTGCGATTGCCTGCAACCCCGTCGGTGACGTAAAGCTGTTGGTGCCTTGCCCCATCGGCTCGGCGGCATGCTGCTGCGCGGTGGTGCTCATGTTGTCTTATGTCCCGAACCGCCAATGGCTGCCCAACTAACCCGACCGGAAATGGCCTTCATATGACGCCGCGCCGATCGACCGGCAAGATGCACATTGCCCGCGCGCTTTGGTACGCCAAACCCGGCGTCGTCGAGCTGCGCAGGGAGCACCTTCCAGCCCCCCGCCCCGGGGAAGCGCGTGTTCGTACAGTATTTTCCGGCATCAGTCGCGGGACGGAGCGTCTCATCCTCAACGGACAGGTGCCCGAAAGCGAATGGCAGCGGATGCGCGCACCACTGCAGGCCGGCGCGTTTCCCTTCCCGGTGAAATACGGTTATTGCGCGGCGGGGGTGGTGGAGGACGGGCCGGACGACCTCGTCGGGCGAACGGTTTTCTGCCTTCACCCTCATCAGGATACGTTCATTGCGCCAGTCGACATGCTGGTGCCGGTTCCGGAGGGTGTTCCAACCCGCCGGGCCACGCTTGCCGCCAACATGGAGACGGCTCTCAACGGGCACTGGGATGCGGGGACGGGGCCGGGCGACAGGATCGTTGTGGTCGGCGGCGGGATCCTCGGGTTGTTGGTCGCACAGATCGGCGCGCGTTTGCCTGGAGCTGATGTCACGGTCGTAGACTTAGCGGTCGAGCGGCGGGAACTGGTGGAGAGCATGGGTGCGCGCTTCGCACTGCCCGGCGATGCACCCTCTGAAGCCGATGCAGTATTTCACACCTCCGCCAGCGCGGCAGGGCTCGATCTGGCCATCCGTTGCGCGGGCATGGAGGCGACGGTCATCGAGATGTCATGGTATGGCGAGGGCGCTGTGCCGGTGTCACTGGGCGGCGCGTTCCACTCGCGGCGATTGAAGCTCATCTGCTCGCAAGTCGGTCAGGTGTCGGCAACGCGGCGTTCGCGCTGGAGCTACCGGCGGCGCATCGAAGCCGCGCTGCAGATCCTGGCCAATGCACCAGCGCTCGACCTGCTGGTCGCAGAGGACATCGCATTTGTGGAAGTTCCGGAGCGCCTGCCCGCAATCCTGGAGAACAAGACCGCCGGCCTCGCCCCCGTCATCCGGTATATGGAAGCCTGACAGCCCGCGACCAATTGATCGTGCCAGTTCCGCAGGTTGCGTGCTCCAGTCTCATGCTATCGGCGCATGCGAGGCGTGCATATTCCGCTGGAGATAATTGACGCACCGCAATAGACTCTCCGCCACGAACACTGCATCAGAACCGCATGGCAATGTATAAATTCCTCGAACGTCAGGTGGGTCAGTACATGACCCGGAATCCGCGCTCCGTTTCCTCCTCGCTAACGCTGGGCGAACTCGAAGCGCTGTTTGAATCGCACGACTTCAATGCCTTTCCGGTCGTTGACGGCGGCAAGCTCGTTGGCCTTGTCACCAAGTTCGACTTTCTCAAGGCGTTTGCTTTCGCGCCCACGCAGATGGTGCCGCATTACGACGAACTCATGAAGAAGACCGTGGCCGATGTGATGTCGCGCGCGGTCGTGCATGTGGAAGAGAGTTCGCCCCTGCCACGCGCTCTGCAATTGATGGTGGAGCTGCGGGCGCGCAGTTTTCCGGTCCTCGACGCGAGCGGAAACCTTGTCGGTGTCATTGCCCGCGAGGATCTGATGACCGCCTTGAAGGAAACCGCAGCCGCATGACGCCCTGCCTGCGCGATCAACTAAGCGCGCAGATTTTTCCAGACTTGCCGGACGGTTCACGGCTTAAAAGCCCAGCGCGTTGGAGATCATGTCGGCGACGCTGGCGGGCTTCTTAGTCCGGCGACCGTTCGATGCTGCGGGCACCAGGCCGCCCTCGCCTGCCGCCACCTCGTTTCGCTTGAAGCGGGGCTGCGGCTTTGCCAGATGGTCGCGGCCCTTGTTGATCTTCGCCCAGTCACCATCGAGGGCCTGGGTCACCCGCTTTTCATGACCGTAGACGTCATTGAAGAATCGCACCTTGCCGGCCTTGTCCGCCCAGGCCGTGAAATAGGCGAGATGGATTGGGATGTGCTTTTGCATCTCGACATTGTTGTCGAGGGGGCCGGAGCGGATCAGCTGCTTGATTTTTGCTTCGTCCCAGCCGCGGTCGTAGCGAAGCACGATCTCGGTCAGTTCCATGGGATTGCGGACCCGCAGGCAACCGTGACTCAACGTCCGCTGGCCGCGGTTGAACATCCACTTGTCGGGCGTGTCGTGCATGAAGATCGTGTGCTGGCTGGGGAACGAGAACTTGACGAATCCCAGCACGCTCTTTCCACCCGGCGGCTGCCAGACGTGGTAATTGCGGATATCGTCCTGCCTCCAGTCGATGTTGCGCCAGTCACGAGGCTGGTCGCCGTTCTTGGTGGTGATCTCCAGGCCGTAGGCGCGCATCAGTCCGCCGCCCTTGCGCAGGCTCGGCCACAGCTCATGCACCATGATGCTTTCTGGCACGCGCCAGCGCGGCCTCAATACGACTTCCTTCAGCGGCCGCGAAAACACCGACGATTGCTTACCGGTTTCGCCGACGACGATCCGGTCTGAACGGACGACCTCGCCATTGAGGACGACGCGCTGCATGAATTCGGGAATATTGTTGAAGACATAGAGTTCTCCCAGGTCGTCCCACATCCAGCGCCAGAATTCCATGTTGGCGCGCAGGCGCTTTGCCGTTGCCGAGAGCTTGCCGCGACCGTCGCCGCCGGTTTCCTTCAGGAACGCCTGGCGGAGCAACTCGAACTGCGGGTGGACAGGCTGCAAAGCAGCCAAGGCCGCTGCAATATCGGTCTCGGAGGCTAAGGCGAGCTTCTGCATCACCACTTTGGTGTCGTGCAGCTGAGGCTTGCGGTCGAGGTTGGAGTTCAGCATCTCTGCCGGTTCGGGGATGCGTCCGCCACGGGCATGGCGCGCATAGGTCAAGGCGGCCATGGACAGCGATATTTCCAGTTTGGCTCTTTCCGCTAGGTCCGTCGCATTGGCGTCGTTCAAATCCGGGACCGGGATCAGGCCGGGATCGAGGCCATAGGCAGCAGCATCAGCGATTGCGGCAGCAAGGGCATGAGCCTTGGGCGTTGGTCCAGCTTCCCCCATCCAGAGTGGAGCAAAGCTGTTTGCCCTGTAGTAGGCCTCAAGCGCCAATCGCTGTTCGGTTTCGATGGCGGATTTCGGCAACGGCGGGGTGTTGTTTGAGGTGCCGGCGGATTCGAAAGCAAGCCGGATGGCGGTCGCCAGGGCTTCGGTCCCCTGGGGTGGAGACGTCGGTTGCTCCTGCGAACCTGCCTGTTGCTGGACGGGGCTGTCCGGCGCGGTCGTGGGCGTGTCTGCCAGGGTGGCGGCAGCGTCCACGGGAGCTGTGTCGGCGGCTGGGGACGCTGCGGTGGCAGGCGCAGCGGCGGCGGCACTCCCGGCCTGCGCGGACACTGCTTGCGGCTCACGCGGCGGGGACTGGATCACGGCGTCCGGAGCAGCGGACTGGGCCAGGGCGCCTGCCGTCAACGCCAGGGACAACGCCCACGCCACCGCCGCCGTTCGCATCATTGGCATGCTGCAATCCCCCATCATCAACAGTCGCGCCGTTGTCCCATCACTCGTCCCCGCCCCGTGATTGCTGCTTGCGCGGGGCCGTGGTGCCACCCCTCAGACGGGGGGGCGAATCAAGATCGTGCGACGGGATTGTGGCCGGGAATGGTTGCAGAGCAAAGCAGACCTGCCTCGCCGCCAATGTGCCACCGTCAACGATCCACTGCTTTCGGCCTTGGCGGTGCCCCGATCCGGCGGTTATAGATCTCGCAGAGTGCGTGCTTCCGCGCACCAGCAAACTGGAGCGCCCCGCAGCATGTTCGCAGTAGAAGTCCGAGACCGGATCATGATCGCCCACTCGCTGCCCGATCCGTTCTTTGGCCCAGCGCAGAACATGCATGGTGCGACCTTCGTGGTCGACGTCGCCTTCATGTGCGAGGAACTCAACTCCAAGAATGTCGTCGTCGACATCGGTGCCGCTCTCGACGTTCTCTCCAAGACGCTGAAGCCGCTGGCCTACCAGAACCTCGACGAACTGGCCGAGTTCAAGGGCCGGTTGACGACGACGGAGTTCCTTTGCCGCCATGTCTTCGAGAAGATCGTGGAGGCCGCGCGATCAGGCGCGCTCGGAGAGGATGGCACGCAGCTTTCCAAGATCCGCGTCACGCTTTCGGAAACCGATCTCGCGCGTGCGTGGTACGAGGGTTCCGTTCGTGCCTGATACCCTGGCTGAAGTGATCTTTGCTATTCCCGGCGACCTTGCTTCGCCCACGGGTGGGTATGCATATGATCGCCGGCTCCTAGAACTTTTTGAATCCTATGGGCTTGGCGCGCGGCATCTGGCACTTCCCGGCAGCTTCCCGCATCCAAGCAAGGCGGACCTGGCCGAGACTGAACGGCTGCTTGCCGCGACATCACCCAACGCGAGGCTATTGATCGACGGGCTTGCCTATGGAGCGATGCCGGCAGATCTCATCCGACGGCTTGACCGGCGCATCATCGCGCTCGTGCATCATCCCTTGGCGCTGGAGACCGGGCTCGACGCGCGGCGCCGTGAGGCGTTGATCGCCAGTGAGCGCGCTGCCCTGGCACTTGCCCGCCATGTCATCGTAACCAGCGATGCGACGCGACGCATGCTTATCGACGACTTCGGCGTCGCCGATGCAAAGATCACGGTTGCCGAGCCGGGAACGGACCCCGCCCCGCGCGCAACGGGGACAGGCACACCCATCCAGTTGCTGTCGGTGGGGGCTGTTTCGCCGCGCAAGGGCTATGACATCCTGGTGGCCGCTCTTGCCAAGCTCAAGGGCAGTGACTGGCGCCTGACCATTGCTGGTGCGCTCGACCGGGACGAGCAGGCCGTCAAGGCGCTGAAGGCCAACATCGACGCAGCAGGGCTTGGCGACCAGATCACGCTTGCCGGAACCGTAGTGCCCGCAACGCTCTCCCGGTTTTATGAATCGGCGGATCTCTTTGTCATGCCGTCGCTACATGAGGGATACGGCATGGTGCTTGCCGAAGCGATGGCGCACGGTTTGGCGATCGTGTGCACAACTGGCGGGGCAGCCGGTGAGACCGTGCCGGATGCCGCCGCGATCAAAGTGCCGCCGGGTGACGTCGATGCACTGGCACGCGCCATTGCGACCGTCCTTGACGACAACAAGCTCAGAAAATCGCTGCGAAAGGCATCGTGGGAAACGGGGCGGACCTTGCCGACTTGGAACGAGACCGCCCGCCGGGTCGCCGCGGCTTTGGTCGGCATCCGCACATGAGCGGTTTTGATCCGCAATGGCTGGCACTGCGCGAAGCTGCCGACCATCGTTCGCGCAACGCCGAGCTGGCGTCCGCCCTCAATGCCCGATTGGCTTTGCGCGATGCAATCAGCGTCTTTGATCTTGGCTGCGGAACGGGCTCCAACCTGCGCGCGATGTGTGAACTGCTGCCAGCGGTTCAATCCTGGACGCTGGTCGATAACGACGGCGCACTTCTCAACGCCGCGCGAGAAGCGCTTTCGGCGTGGGCCGATGCTTGCGAGACTGCTGGCGATGGCGGATTGAAGTTGAAGAAGGGAACACGCAAACTCAACATCAGTTTCAAGCCGTTCGATCTTAACGGCGCGCTTGCCGAGATCCTCGATCCTGGTGCTGATCTGGTGACCGCGGCTGCCTTTTTCGACTTGGCTTCCCCGGCTTTCATCCGTCGTCTTGCGGCGGAAGTCACGCAGCGCCGCGCGGTCTTTTATACTGTTCTCACCTACAACGGGGTGCAACGCTGGACGCCGCGACGCCCTGCCGACAACCAGATGACCGGGGCCTTCAATCGCCATCAGATGAGCGACAAAGGGCTTGGGCCATCGGCGGGACCGACCGCGCCAGCGCAACTGGCTGACCAGTTCAGCATCTGTGGCTACAGCGTGATGGAGGGTGACAGCCCGTGGCGGCTTTCAGCTCCGCGCGACGCCGCTTTGATATTCGAGCTTGCGAAGGGCCATGCTACGGCCGTTGAAGAGACCGGCGCGGTCGACAAGGCGACGATCGAACGCTGGCTGCAGATAGGGCACACCGGGGCAGAGATCGGTCACACGGACACGCTTGCCATGCCCGCCTGACGACAGGTGGGTCGGCTACACATGCCCTCTTGATTTCAGCATGTTCTTCACGCCGAACCGCTGCACACTTCGGCTGAACATGCCCTTTTGCTTTGAGCATGTTCTTCACGCCGAACCGCTGCGCACTTCGGCTGAACATGCTTAGCGCATCAATCTCGGAATCATGCGGGCCAGCACGTTGTCCTTGCGCAGCAGATGATGGTAGAGCGCTGCGCCGACATGCACGCCGGCCAGTGCAACCAGCGCGAAAGCAGCCAGCCCATGGTACTGGAACACGGTCTCGGCCAACTTCTGATTCGCCGTCACCAGGCTCGGCAACTTGAACAACCCGAAGATATCGAGCGCCGGATAGAGCGAAACACCGAGCCAGCCCAGCACCGGAACGACCAGCAGCAGAATATAAAGCCCCCAGTGATTAATCGCGCTGGCTATCTTGTGCCAGGTCTCCAGCGTCGGCTCCTCTGCGGGGGCGCCGTGCACGATACGGTAGGCGAGACGGAATACGACGACCAGCAGCACGATCATTCCCAATAGTTTGTGCGTGCTGTAGAGGTTGTTGGTGATGCCGTCCCAAATGTTGAGTTTTGGTCCACGGTAGACCATAGCGACGCCGATCGGGATCTGCACCGCCAGCAATGCCACCACCAGCCAGTGGTAGCGTCGCGCGGTGGCACTATAGACCTCGACAAAGGGTCTGGTGCCAGGTTTAGCGGCTGTCTTATCTGCTCCGCTCGTGCGCATTTCATGGACTCCTGTCGCGTTCCATATCGCAATCAAATAACACATCGCCACCATCCAGAACATGGACATGAGCTGGCGGGCGCATGGCTGCGCCAAGGCTTGGAATCGGGTTGAGATTGATGCCGGTTTTTCCGGTCCCCAAAATGCAGGGCGCGACGAGCAGATGCAGCCGATCGACCACGCGCGCATCCATGAAGGCAGAGACTGTCGTCGCACCACCTTCGATCAGCAGCCGTCGCAGCCCTCGTGCATGAAGCGCCGCAACAATATGCTCTGGAGCGAGCATGCCGCCGGCACCAGGCTTCAGGGCGATCTGCTCTACTGCGCTTGCCGCGCGCACACCGGTCCGCGTCACCTGTATGCGCCTCGCCCCATCCTCAGTCAGTAGGGCTGCATCGACCGGCATGCGGCCGCCAGGATCGATGACGACGCGCGCTGGATTGCGTCCAGCCACGCGACGCACATTGAGTTGGGGATTGTCGGCCAACACCGTTCCTACTCCGACCACCACGGCATCGACCGCGGCGCGCAGGCGATGCAGGTGATCGAGTGCGGCCTCATTGTTGATCCAGCGGCTCTCACCGTTCGGCAACGCGATGCGGCCATCGAGCGTTTGGCCCAGCTGGGCAACCACAAACGGACGTGCCGCATCAGCAAACGCTATACGCTCCAGGCAACGGGCGTAGCACTGGGCGCCGGCGGATGGAAGAGAGTCGTCACTCATCGCTCATCACGACACAAGCCCTGGTTCGGCATTGGGGATGGCTTGGTTCCTGCCTAGGTTTCATCGTGTCATGGACCAGTCAAGTTCCTGCTCTTGGCATAGTCGTCTTGCCGCTCCACCAACAACCCAGCCCGGCACGCCGCGGAGCGCATACCCCGCTGTTGACCCAACGCTGTTATGGCGACTGCTTAGCACGGGCCACCGGCGCCCGAAAGCAGGGGACGATTGCTCCTGGCGGCCCTTGGTTGGGGCCAGCGTTGCTTCCTGCAGCGGCTGCGGCAAACCTTGGTGGTGCGCCAGATCGCCCCGCAAGGGTGATTGCGCTACGCTGAATACTCCCAAGGTCTCCGGCCGGTGCCCCACTTTTTATCGCGTTTCGCGATAACGTGCCGCAGACGGGCTGCCCGCCTCCTCCAACATCACCATTGCATGCGCCTGACCGGCACGGCAAAACGCGGTGGATCTGCGGCACTGCCCCAGCCCGGCATCAACCCCCAGGGCTGGACGGCGCAGAACGGCACCGGGCCATCAACAGAAGGTGCAAACCGACCGTGAGGATGAAGATCACCGACATCTATTGGCGGGCGATAGCCATGCTGGCGCCCGAGCGCAGCGTTGCGCTGCTGCTCACGGCGGCTTCAATGGCACTTGCGTGCGTGCAGCTTGCCGAGCCGGTCCTGTTCGGCTGGGTGGTGGATGCTCTGTCCAACAAGAAGAGTGCTCTCGATCTCATCGGGCTTTGGGCGGCCCTCGGGTTCCTCGGCATTCTCGCGGGCGTCATCGTCGCCATCTATGCCGACCGGCTTGCGCACCGCCGCCGGCTGGCGGCCATGGCCGACGCCTTCGAGCGCGCGATTGCCTTGCCTTTGGGGTTCCACGCCGAGCGCGGATCGGGTGCTGTCACCAACACCATCCTGCGTGGCACCAACGAGTTGTTCTGGGTGTGGCTCGGCGTCATGCGCGAGCAGATGACCGCCATCGTTGGCGTTCTGCTGCTCATCCCCACCGCGATCAGCGTGGACGCGCGGATGACGGCCATACTGGCACTGCTTGCCATCGCTTATACGTTCCTCAACCTCTATGTCGTGGGCCGCACGCGCGCCGACCAGACCAATGTCGAAACCTACCACAGCGAAGTGACGGGACGGGTCGTGGATGTTCTCGGCAACGTGACCGTGGTGCAGAGCTACACCCGCCTAGCGGCCGAAAGCCAGGCGCTGAAAGCGGTGATGGGCAATCTGCTCGCTGCGCAATACCCTGTACTGACATGGTGGGGAATCCTGACGATCCTGCAGCGTGCGGCCGCGACCATCGCCATGGTCGCAATTTTCGCAATCGGTGCGCTGCTTGCCGCGCGTGGCGAGCTCAGCGTCGGCGAGATCGTGAGTTTCGTCGCGTTCGCCAACCTGCTCATCGGCAAGCTCGACCAAATTTCAGGTTTCTTCGTGCGTGTGCAGCAGGCCGCGCCCGCGCTCGACAAATACTTCGAACTGGTCGACGAACAGCCTGCAATCGCGGATCGCCCAGGCGCGTTGGAGCTTGCAAACGTTAAAGGCGAGGTTGCCTACCAGGACGTCAGCTTCCACTTTCCCGGCACCAGCCAGGGTGTCGAGCACCTCGACTTCCGCGCGGCAAGTGGCGAGACCATCGCTCTCGTCGGACCGACTGGCTCCGGCAAGTCCACGACGATGGCCATCCTGCAACGCCTGCGCGCGCCGGATGCCGGTCGCATCACCGTCGATGGCCAAGACATCGCCGATTGCACGCAGCAGTCCTTGCGCGCGAACGTCGGCGTCGTGTTCCAGGACGCGGGCCTGTTCAACCGGTCGATTGGTGACAACATCCGCATCGGCAGACCTGATGCCACCGATGCAGAGGTGGAGCGAGCCGCGCGGCTTGCTGAGGCACACGACTTCATCTTGCGCAAGCCGAACGGCTACGGCTTCCTCATCGGCGAAAGGGGCGCGGCGCTTTCGGGCGGTGAGCGGCAGCGCATCGCACTTGCACGGGCGATCCTGAAGGATGCGCCAATTCTCATCCTCGATGAGGCAACGAGCGCGCTCGATGCGGAAACGGAAGCGCGCATCAAGCGTGCGCTCGACGCATTGCGCAAGGGACGTACCACCTTCATCATCGCGCACCGGCTTTCGACTGTGGCGGATGCCCATCAGATCCTGGTTCTCGACCAGGGGCGTATCATCGAGCGCGGCACGTTCAGCGAACTATCGGAAGCTGGCGGTCTCTTTGCGCGCATGATCGCACAAGGCGGCTTCACGGCACCTCGCACGGCACAGCAAGAGCCCATCAGCGACCTCAACACTGATGATCGCCCGGACTAGATCGTTTCAGACTTCCGTTGAAGCGATCCAGATTTGTTCGCTCACGCAGCTAATCCTCGCTATCGATCGGGCTGCTCCGCGGGGGCGGCGCAAGGCGCTAAGGCCGCAGTCGCGGCCTTAGCGATTCCGCCTTGGTCGGGATCGCTCTGGCGGGCGATCAATGGCCGTTCCTACGGATGGGAAAAGAAAAAACCGCCGCCATTTGCCAGGCAGCGGTTTTCGATTTTGGCTTGGAACGGGCGGGCTCGCGCGTCGCGCGGGATAGCCGAGGCTCAGAGCTTATGCGCCATGCGCACACGCTTGGTTTCGAGATAGCGCTTGTTGTAGATGCTGGGCTCAGTGTGAACCGGCACCTGTTCGGATACCAGAATACCCTCTGCCCGCATCGCCTCGACCTTGGCGGGATTGTTCGACAGCAGCCTGATCTCCGGCATGCCGAGATCGAACAAGATGTGGGCGGCCAGATCGTATTCGCGCGCATCGATCGGGGCGCCGATCTCGATGTTGGCATCCACCGTGTCGAGGCCCTGGTCCTGGAGTGCGTATGCCCGGATCTTGTTGACGAGGCCGATGCCGCGGCCTTCGTGGTAGGGCAGATAGATCAGCACGCCAACCGGTGACGTTGTGATGCGATCCAGCGCGGACTGGAGCTGCGCGTAGCAATCGCATTTCAGCGAATGGAAGATATCGCCAGTGACGCAGCCGGAGTGTACGCGCACAAGCGGCAGCTCATCATTAGCCGTATCCTTGGAGCGGTGGATCAGCGCCAGCGCCTGGACGTGGGGTTCGAGCCCCTGGTAGGCGCGCGCATCCAGCATCACCTCGCGGCCGCGAAACTCGATGGGCAGTATTGTCTGTGCGGACCAGTCAATCTTCAGATCTACGGATTTGACCGCGGTTAAAGTCATATACATGCTCCAGTCGAGATGCTGACCGATTTATGCTCGCATTCGCCCCTCGGCGTAAAGGCCTCCTACCGGCTAGCGCGCCGATTTTGGCCAATACCCTACCGTTAACGATATTCGATAAAGCTGCTTCACCGCTGGGGGCTAGGTAAGGATCAAAAAGAGGGCTCGATTTCCCGCATCATGGCCAATTTTGGTGACAGCATTCGGGCAATTCAAGGGTTTCGATGCGAAACATCGCCTGTCGCACGCGAGGCAAACGCTGCAACACGCTAATAGTTCCGCTTGCTGATCTATCCGTCTTCCGGGCATGTCGTTTGCCCCGGGATGGCGACCTGCGACATAATTTCCTGCCGCCCGCCACAGGCCGATCGCCACCCCCAACCGTGCCATCAAGATGATTAAGCCTATAGATTTCGCGTCTGCTTTTTCTCGCCGATGGCGGTCTTTGCTGCCAGCGGAGTCGATGCGGAGCCCCATCGGTGGCAGTCCGGACGACGGGGCGTGTTGCAGTGCGGCGCTGGCGTTGGCGGGACTATGCAGCGTCATCCAGGCGGCACATGCAGCGGTGGCGATCGATCTCTACGACGTAGCCGGTTTTGTGCTCGCGAGCCTGATTGCGGGTGTGTGCTATCTGGCCGCCGTCGGCATGGTGCTGAAGCGTCCTCCGCGGCGGCATGACTTCGCGCTGATCGTAATCGTGGCGATTATTCTGCGTGGGCTGGCGCTGACGCCTTCGCCTAATCTTTCCACCGACGCCTACCGCTATGTCTGGGACGGGCGGATCCAGGCCGCCGGCTACAATCCCTATCTCTACGTGCCAGCCGATCCCCGTCTCGCGCCGCTACGTGACGAGGCCATCTATCCCAACATCAATCAGAAGGAGCGGGCGGTAACGATCTATCCGCCTGTAGCGGAGCTGCTGTTTCTTGCCGCTCACCACATCGGGGATGGATTGGCGGCCATACGACTCGTGATGACGCTGCTCGATGCGGCGACGATTGTTGTGCTGTTGCTGTTGCTGCGCGCGCTGTCGCTACCGCGCGAGCACATTGTCATTTATGCGTGGCATCCGCTACCAATCTGGGAGTTCGTCTGCCAGGGCCATATCGACGCTGCGGTTACCACTGCGCTTGCGCTGGCGGTGCTGTTGACCGTGCGGCAGCGGCAAGGTTTAGCCGGCGTGCTGCTGGGGATTGCCGCACTCATCAAATACTTCCCCGTGGTGCTGGTGCCGGCTCTATGGCGACGCTGGGACTGGCGCATGCCGCTGGCGTTTGTCGCAACCGCCGTTGTGCTTTACCTGCCCTATATCCGCGAAGCCGGCGGTCGCGTCCTGGGCTACCTTGGCAATCACCTCGACAACGAGGGTTATGCCGCGGGCTGGGGCTTTCACCCGATCTGGCTGCTCAGGGATTTCTCGATCGCGGATCCTCCGGCCAAGGCCTATGTGGTGGTCGCAATCGGGCTGCTTGCACTTCTGGGAGCGCGGGTACTGTTCCGGAGTGGCGCCAGCAAAGTACAGCTCGCAGCACTGCCTTTGCTTGGCGCTGCGTTCGTCTGGCTGGTTTCGCCGCACTACCCTTGGTATTTCGCCTTCCTGCCAGCGCTTCTTGTGGCATCACCCAGCGCGCCGGTTCTCCTTATGAGCGTCCTTGCCGTCGCGCTCTACTGGCCGCGACCGCCTGGCGGCATAACGTGGACCGAGATCTATCTGCTGGTCTATTGGCTGCCGCTCGCCCTCCTCGCCGCCACGGCAGGCTGGCGGCTGATGCGGCGGGCATGAGCCCTTTCGAGAGAATGCCTGCATGGCCGAGCTGGCGGCTGATGTCAGGTCCGCCCGATCAGATGGGCGAGCCTGCCCAACTCGATCTTGGGGCAACGGTTCATGACGACTTTCAGTCCGGCTGCTTCCGCCTCCGCTGCGGCCTCGTCATTCCTGACGCCCTGCTGCATCCATACCACCTTGATCTGCAGCTGGTCCTTGAAGCGGATTGCAGCGCGCGTCACCTCAAGTGCTGCCGCCGAGTTGCGGAAGATGTCGACCATGTCGACGGGTGCTGGGACGTCGGGCAGACGCGCGTAGGCTTCGCGGCCGTGGATGTCACCGCCTTCAAGCCCTGGATTGACGGGATGCACCTCGTAACCGTGTGACAGCAGAAAGCGCATGACCATGTTGCTTGGCCGCGCGGGATTGGTGCTTGCACCGATCAGGGCAACGGTACGCACCTCACGCAGAATCTCAGAAATGTATTCATCCGAGTAGCTGTCATGATTCATGAACCGTCCTCATTCTTGGGTGGTGGCAACGAAACGCGGCCATCTGTGCTGACTGGGAAAAACGGATTGTACGCCACCTCCCACAAGTGCCCGTCCGGATCTGCAAAGTAGCCGGAATAGCCACCCCAGAATACTTTCTGCGCCGGCTTGGTGATGCGTCCGCCGCAGCTTTCAGCAAATGTCAGCGCGGCATCCACTTCCACTTCGCTTGCCAGGTTGATGGCGCAGGTTACTCCGCGGAAGCCATCGCCCATGTGCGGCACGTTGGCATCCTCGGCGAGAGGCTGCCGTCCGAAAAGTGCGAGTGCCACGCCGTTCGACATGGCGAAGAAGACGACGGCTTTGTTCTGAAAGTCGGCGGCCTGGAACCCAAGCCGCTCATAGAACGCGCGCGACCGCGCAACGTCCGCCACGCCGAGAGTGACGAGTGAGAGCCGCTGCGGTAATCCACCTGTCGCTTTTGAGCTCACTGCGGGATCGTTTCGTGTTGCGGGTCGATCTTGAGCGACGGAGTTGAGGGAGTTGAGGGGCGTGCGTTCTGGCGCGGCGGTGCTGCCTTTTTCATTGCGAGCCAACAACGGCGCACTCAACAGCCCTTCCATACCGGCGTGCGCTTTTCGAGAAAGGCGCTGATACCTTCCTCGGCGTCGCGATAGAGCATGTTCTCCACCATCACCTTGACGGCGTGATCGTAGGCTTCGGCCAACGGCATCTCCGCCTGACGGTAGAAGGTTTCCTTGCCGGTGGCGACGGTCGCCGTCGATTTCGCTGAAATACGGCGCGCGAACTCCAACGCGCCATGCATCACCTGGTCGGCGGGAACCATGCAATTGACCAGACCATAGTGTGCGGCATCGGCGGCGCTTATCATATCGCCCAGCAGCAGCATCTCCATGGCGCGCTTGCGCGGTACATTGCGCGTCAGGGCCACCATGGGCGTTGAACAGAAGAGGCCGATGTTGACGCCGGGCGTGCAGAATTTCGCCGTCTCCGCCGCGACCGCAAGATCACAAGTTGCGACAAGCTGGCAACCGGCTGCTGTCGCGGTGGCGTGCACGGCGGCGATGACCGGCTTGGGACATTTGACAATCGCCTGCATGAGCGTTGCGCATTTGCTCATGGTCTGGCGGTAGAACTCGCGGCCGCCATCGGGATCGCGGCGATGCGCTGTCATTTCCTTGAGATCATGACCGGCACAAAACGCGGTACCGTTGGCTGCGATGACGATGGCGGCAACCTCGTCATCAGAGCTGAGTTCCTCAACTGCCACATGCAGGGCCGCCATCATGCCCAGCGACAGTGCGTTGCGCTGCTGGGGACGGTCGAGGGTGATGACCGCGATGCCAGGTTCGGGCTTCGATACGATAGCGGGAGCACCGCCTGCCGACTTGTGCGGAATGTCCTGCATGTCACCACCTCGATATATAAATCAAGCCGGCGGCCAGCCTACAGCCAACCGCCGGCGAAACAAGCTTGCCAGCCGCGCAGCGCGCCATCTCCGGTCTTTTGCGGATCGGAGCGCTGCGCCAACTGCTATTGCAGTGCGGCCTCGATCTCGGCCCTGTACTGCTTGACGACGTCGATGTTCTCCTTGTGCTCAAGGGGCGGCGTCGTCTGGATTGCTTCCTTGAGTTCGTCGACAAGCTTCTTCTTCTCATCGGCGGGAATGGTGCTGTCGGCCTCGATTTCCGTCAGCTCCTTCTTCAGCGCCTCTTGAGGATCCGTGAATGCCCCCGTCTCGGGATCCAGTCCTGCCATGACGATCGACACATTGGCCGCGACGTCATCCAACTCCTGGAAGTTCTGGAAGCCATACTTCTTGGCGATCGACTCCAGTTCGTTCTGAAGTGCATCGTCCGGCTTGTCGCCAGCGTCCTGCAACTTCGCTGAAACGGCGGCCAAGTCCTTTTGGGCTGCGATGAAGCCCTTGACGTGCTGCTCCGTGAGCTTGATCTGGGTTACGTCCTGGGCGGCTGCGGGTACAACCGAGACCGTGACCGAGAGGAGAAGTGTCATAATCAGTGCAATAACGTGCCGACCGATAAAACGCATTGAGCGTTCCTTCCTGTTCTTGATTGCCGACAACTCGAACGAACTCGAAGCAATGCTACCGCGAGAAGTGAGACGGGATTAAGATGAACCACCGCCGACCGGACAATCCATCGGCAGCCTCCGCAGCGCTGTTGCCCCTCGACAGGGTCAGCGCGCTTATGAAGGAACATTTTCCTCAAGTCGGCGACGGCGGCAAGCTTATCTTGATCGACGAGGTGGGCCCGTCCCACGCCGCACTCCGCCTGCCAGAAAGTCAAGAACACCTGCGCCCTGGCGGCACAGTTTCGGGGCCGGCGATGGTGATGCTGGCTGATGTAGCAGTCTACGTCGCAATTCTCGCGACACTGGGCGAGGGTGCCCTGCAA
Organism: Hyphomicrobiaceae bacterium; assembly: GCA_020442165.1. Lineage (GTDB taxonomy): Bacteria > Pseudomonadota > Alphaproteobacteria > Rhizobiales > Hyphomicrobiaceae > JAEUMD01. The sequence goes on from JAGRKV010000075.1 coordinate 81,491, forward strand.
GCCGTAACCACTTCGCTCAACGTCAATTTTCTGAAGCGACCGAAGCCGGGAACGCTGCGGGCCAAGGCCACATTGCTCAAAGTCGGCAAGCGGCTGGTGGTGGGGGAAGTCGCCATTTTTGACGACGACCAGTCCACTCTGCTGGCACACGTCACGGCAACATACGCGCTGCCGGACTATTGTGGGTAAATTAATACCACCATGGTGGTATACTATTACCGCATCTATTACTGCGTTGATTTTTCGTTGTATTCTTTGGTCAGCGCTTTTTCGTTTGACAGATTCCCGTGACGCGATTAGTCACCGCACATCCTTGCTGCCAGCTGGCGGCAAGGCGCAACATTTCCAATCAGACCCACGGTCGAAATGGCTTGCGGAACCTCGAGCGGTCCCATGATGCCTTACGACCGTCAGGAGATCCTCATGAAGACCTTCGTCGCCAAGCCAGGCGAGGTGGACAAGAAGTGGGTTGTGATCGACGCCGACGGTCTCGTCGTTGGCCGTCTTGCAGCGCTCATTGCCACCCGCCTCAAGGGCAAGCACCGCGCCATCTACACGCCGCACGTTGACTGCGGCGACAACATCATTGTCGTCAACGCCGAGAAGGTGGTCTTCACCGGCCGGAAGTTCGAGGACAAGGTCTATCACTGGCACACCGGGCATCCTGGTGGCATCAAGAGCCGTACGCCGCGCCAGATCATCGAGGGCAAGTTTCCCGAGCGCGTGATCGAAAAGGCTGTCGAGCGCATGCTGAAGCGGGGACCGCTGCAGCGCCGGCTGATGCGCAATCTCAAGGTCTACAAGGGCCCTGAGCATCCGCACACCGCGCAGAACCCGACGAAGCTCGACATCGCCAAGTTGAACACCAAGAACACGAGGGCCTAAAGGACCATGTCGACAGAGACCAAGACACTGGAGGACCTCGGCGGGCTCAAGGGTGACACCCCGGCCGCACCGGTCCATGTCCAAAAACTCGACGCGCATGGCCGCGCCTATGCCACCGGCAAGCGCAAGGATGCCGTGGCGCGCGTATGGCTGAAGCCGGGACGCGGCAAGATCACCGTCAACGACAAGGACTATACGTCCTACTTCGCCCGGCCGGTGCTGCAGATGCTGTTGATGCAGCCGATCAACGCGGTCAACCGCGCCGATCAGTACGATATCAACGTGACGGTGGCAGGCGGCGGACTTTCGGGTCAGGCCGGTGCCGTTCGCCATGGCATCTCGAAAGCGTTGACCTATTACGAACCGGAGCTGCGCTCCACGCTCAAGCGTGGCGGCTTCCTGACACGCGACAGCCGCACTGTCGAACGCAAGAAGTACGGCCGCGCGAAAGCTCGCCGCAGCTTCCAGTTCTCGAAGCGCTAAAACGGGCTCGTTCAATCCGCATGTCTGGAACAGCCCGCCCCGCTCGGCGGGCTGTTCTGTTTTGTCCTGGAGCTCACTTGTAAGACTCCTGAAGCGATGCAACATAACGCCTCGGGGCGCGCGCTCGATACACCGGCAGCCGCACGATGGCCGCTTACCCGCTGCACCCAGCGCCGGTAGCAATTGACCCCGAGAGGATCTGAGAGATGGAAAGTCTGGCGTTCAGCGCGGCAACCATGATGTCGGACCTCGCGACCGAGATCGGCCATCTCGTCTCGCCACACTGGTGGCAGGCCAATCTCATGGCGCTTATCAATATCCTCATCATCGACCTGACGCTGGCGGGCGACAATGCCATCGTGGTGGGCATGGCTGCTTCGCGTGTTCGCGAAGACATGCGCGCCAAGGTGATCTTCTGGGGTATCGCCGGCGCGGTGGTTCTGAGAATCCTGTTTTCAGGCATTGCCCAGCAGATGCTGCAGGTGATCGGTCTTACATTGGCCGGCGGCCTACTGTTGCTCTTCGTTTGCTGGAAAATGTACCGCCAGATTGTCGACGGTGACGAACATTCCATCGAAGCGGTCGAGGCCAGTCTCGGATCGGATGCGCCCAAAGATAATACGACCAGCTTCTGGGGCGCATTGTCGACAATCATCCTTGCCGACCTGTCGATGTCGCTCGACAATGTTCTTGCGGTCGCTGGAGCAGCGGGTGAGTCCGTGCTGGTGCTCGTGATCGGCCTCGCGGTCGCGATCATCCTGATGGCTATCGCCTCGACATATATTGCCAAGCTGCTCTCGCGATATCCATGGATCGCGTGGCTTGGCCTCATCATCATCCTCTTCGTCGCTCTCGACATGATCTATCGTGATAGCCACCAGATCGCCTGCCAGTCATATGGCATCGGCTGCTCCGAAACGATCTTCGACGGTATCAAGCATAGGCTGGGCATCGGTCCCGGCGCCCACTAGAGGGGACCACGGCTCATGGCTCCGGTAGAAACGAAAGTTGCAGCCGCGAAGTCCGGCACAGCAACCGTCTTCATCGATGGCGAAGCGGGAACGACGGGTCTTGAGATTCGCGAACGGCTTGCTGTCGCTTCTGACATCACCGTGCGTTCAATCGATCCCGAAAAGCGCAAAGATCCAGCAGCACGCGCGCAGCTGATGCGCGAGGTTGACCTTGTGGTGCTGTGCCTGCCAGACGATGCGGCGCTGGAAGCAGTGGCTCTTGCCGATGGCCTTGGCTCGGACGCACCGCGGATCGTGGATGCTTCGACAGCCCACAGGGTTGCCGATGGCTGGTCCTATGGTTTTGCGGAACTCAACGCGGCACAGGCCAAGTCGATCAGGCAGGCGAAGCGTGTGGCCAATCCAGGCTGCTATCCGACCGGCGCCATCGCGCTCATCAGGCCGCTCGTCGACGCCGGCGTCATCCCCACCGATTATCCCATAACCGTCAATGCTGTGTCGGGCTATTCCGGCGGCGGCAAATCGATGATCGAAGCCTACGAGGTCAAGAAGACTGCACCGTCGTTCGAACTCTATGGGCTTGGGCTGGAGCACAAGCACGTTCCCGAGCTACAGAAGTATTCCGGGCTATCGCGCCGGCCGATCTTCGTTCCGTCCGTCGGCAATTTCCGCCAGGGCATGCTGGTTTCGGTGCCGTTGCATCTTGATACGCTGCCGGGCAAGCCATCGGCCGGCGATCTGGAGGCGATATTGGCGCGCCACTATGAGGGCGGCAAGCTTGTCAGTGTCGTGGATGCTTCCGTATTCAAGGGGCGCATAACTGCTGAAGATCTCAATGGCACCGACAAGATGCAGCTTGCCGTGTTTGCGCATCCTGGCCACCGGCAAGCCGTGCTCGTCGCGCGTCTCGATAATCTCGGCAAAGGCGCGTCGGGGGCCGCCGTGCAGAACATCCGGCTGATGCTGGGGCTCGACACCTGAGATCACGATGGCGCTGGCGTCAATGCCGCGCAGGTGAGCGCACGACTCTATGCAGATGCCAGACGGCAGCGGCAAAGACGATCGCCGCACCGCCTTGATGCGCGAGTCCCAGTCCAATAGGAATCTGTCCCTGAGCCAACAAGAGCGTCGCGATGCCCAGGCCGATCTGCGCTGCGATCGCCACGACGACGGCGGACGCCGACAGCTGCAACGCGCCATCATCGACTCCGCGCAAAGTGATTAGCTGCCAGACCGCAATGATCGCGACCAGATAGGCCATCATGCGATGATCGAACTGCACGGTCGTGACGTTCTCAAAGACGTTGAGATACCACGGCGACATTGATAGCAAGCCGCCGGGGATCATGTGACCGTCCATCAAGGGCCATGTGTTGTAGGTGAGGCCCGCCTTCAAACCGGCGACCAGCGCGCCAAGCAGGACCTGGACGAACAGCGTCAGCACCAGGATCGCGGCTAGCCGGACGTGCCGGCCGCCAACCGTTTCAAGGCGAATGGCGTGCGCTGGACGGCGGGTTTCGCCGGCGAGCCAGATCAGCGCGCCCAGGATGACGAAGGCGGTGCCCAGATGCAAAGCAAGCCTGTAGTGGCTGACGTCGACGCGATCGGCCAGGCCCGATTTCACCATGTACCAGCCGATGACACCCTGGAGACCGCCCAGTGCCAGAACACCGACAAGCTTGCCCCCCATGCCCTGCGGGATCTTGCGCAACAGCCAGAACGCCAGCAGCGGAAGTGCGAAGGCAATACCGATGAAGCGGCCGAGGAAGCGGTGCGACCATTCCCACCAGTAGATCGCCTTGAAGGCTTCAAGCGACATGCCCTTGTTGACCTGCTCATATTCCGGAATGAGCTTGTACTTCTCGAAGGCTTCGAGCCAATGCGCCTCATTCAGCGGCGGGATGGCGCCGATGATTGGCTGCCACTCGGTGATCGAGAGGCCAGAATCGGTGAGCCGCGTCGCGCCGCCGACGACGATCATTGCAAAGACGAGAGCTGCGACGCATAGCAGCCAGATACGCACAGCGTTTGTCTGTCCCATTTCAGAATCCAGCGGCAACGCCCCTGCCCTTTCGACACCCGCGGGGCGGGTTCGCGAATAGACTGACATCACTGTTAAGGTCCTTGTGCTGCCTCGCCGGGTCTGATTAATGGTCGACGCGGTCCCGTTCAATGGGCAAGGAGATCGCACCCATGCCCGGCGGCACACCTTGGGAGCACTCGCGGACCTCTGCCGGAGGCATAATGACCATCAGGACGCGCAAACTCATCGGGACAATCCTGCTGTTGGTGTTCCTTGCGATCTATGCACTACTCGCAATGGCCGTTGCGGTTGTGCTGCAGGTGCATGAAGCATCCAAGCTGGCCGAACTCGCCTATTATTTCGTCGCTGGGTTGTCCTGGGTGGTCCCCGCCGGGGCCATTATCAGCTGGATGGGACGCCCTGACAGTCCCAAAAGCGGCACCTGATTGTGGCACCTGCAGGTGGCTGACACGGGGTAGTGCGTTAGGACATCGCGGTAGAGGAGCGCGCCGCCAGCGGGCCTTGATTGGCAACGCGGCCAATCGCGTTCCAGAGCCTGAACGGCACGCCCGAAAGCATGACCTTGATGTAGCGGCAGTCCTGGTAGTCGCCGTTGAGCGAGAAGCGCGGCAGCGCGGCCAGCTGATCTACGTGGGCCGCATCGATGAGGCCCTTGCGGGTTGTTACCGCGGTGGCAACGCCAAGCTCGTTCGCAATCGCAAACTCCCGATCACCGGCACTTAACTCACAGCCATAAGGATAGCTGAAGTGCCGGCATGGTGCGCCCAGTTCCTGTTCGATCCGCAAGATGCTGTCGCGGATCTCTTGGCGTACCATTTCGGCATCGAGCTTGGAGAGCGCCATATGGCTGCAGGTGTGAGCGCCTATGGTGACAAGCGGATCGGCCGCCATCTCCCGCAACTCGTCCCAATTCATCATGAGTTGCTGACACAATGCATCGCGGTCGAAACCCTGTTGCTCAGCGAGTTTGGCGACAGCTGCCCGCGCCTGGTCCTCAGGAATTCTCCGCAGCCACCAGTAGATCTCCTCGTAGGCGCGCTCCTTGGCCTCGACTGAGGCAAGATCGAAGCGGCGGATGGCGCCATCGATTTCGGTGGAGATGGTGTCTGCGCTTTCGATAACCTTTTCCAGTGTCAGCCACCACAGGTCGCCATGTCCGTCCGCATAATCGGTTGGAACATAAATGGTAAACGGAACGCCATAGCGCTTGAACACCGGGTAGGCATATTCGAGATTGTCGCGATAGCCGTCGTCCAGCGTGAAGCAAGCGAAGGGGCGCTCAGGCGTCGAGGTTCCGATCCGGCTGGGCAATTCATCGATGCTGATGATTTCGAAGCCGCTCTCGATCACCTGGGTAATGACTTTTTCGAGGAAATCGGGCGTGACTTTGAGAATCCGGTTCGGCTCGAACGGGCGAACTGACTCATCCGTGACGCGATGGAGCATGAAGATGACGCCGTTGCCCCGGGTAAACGGTGCAGCCAATCCGTCAGCACCGGTGTAGTGCATGACAGACAGCGCGGCCTTCAGCAGCTTCGTTCCTCGTCGGCTCATTACAACAATCGGCTTTTTTGCGAATATTTCGGACGCACGACGCAAATCTTGCGAGGTGATGGAACCCATGCAATCGCCGTGCAGCTTGAGTGAAAAGCCCCCTGTTGCTCCAATTCATAATCAAGCAAGGGTTAATGGGCCGGGAACCGGTCTGCGGCCACGGCCCCCCACTCAGCTGTTTTTGCGCCGATCGCTGCCGTCACATCGCCGGAGATGTTGCATCGGCCGGCAGACCGCGCCGGGTCATGAGATGCGCGCCTTGCGGCTTATCCTCGGACCGATTAAGGCGAATGAGGTTGATGTCTGTGACCTCAAAACCAAGAAACGTCCCCGGCGGGTCCTGCACCACCGAAGTGTTCCGCATCGCATCAGCGACACTCACGCCGGCATCGAAGCGGCCCTGGATTGCCTCGAAGAGGGCGCGCGCGTCGGTCAGTTTCGAGACGACGATGATCTGATCGTAGGCCTCGTCGAGCGCATCGAGAAGCAGGTTGAGCTTTTGGGAATCAAGCATGCCGCCAGCAGACCTTGCGGATGCCGATGAGCCGCAAGGAACGATGTGGACACGTCCGTCCGGAAGACTGCGAATGACGTCCTCGAAGCTCGCATCGCCACGGGCCAGGTCGTTGAAGCCCGGCTGGGACGGCAACCCGATCCTGCGGCTGAAACCGTCTTCGTTCGTACTCCAGTCGATGACAATCGTCTGAAGACCGTCGCGGACCAGTTCCTGTGCCAGCGCCAGCGCTTCGAAGCTCGCGTCGATATTGTTCGAGGCGCCGCACATCAAGGTCCTGAAGCCGCCTTTGTCAGGTGCAATGGCGCGGATGTGGCGGGCCAACTTGGCAACCGTTGCAATCTCGGCGGTGCCGCCCATGTCGATGCGCTGATCGGGCGCGACGCGCGCGACGGCATCAGGCGAGTGGTTGAAGATCGGGTCGTTCACCGTGATGGGCGCAGCGGCATTTGGTGCCAGCTGGTGGTCACTCGCGCGGCGCAAGGGGTGGGCGCCCGAGTTCGACCGCGCTCCGACCAGCAGCGCCCTGGTAACCACCCATGCCGTACCGAACAGCAGCGTGGCCAAAGCCACCAGCGCTGTGTATGGCCCCTTCTTGGGGAACACGGGCACGCTTGAAGCGCGTGCCGGCGAAATCACGCGCACCTCGACGTTGGCGACCTTGACGCCGGGGCCGGACTTGATCGCCTCGAGTTCCTTCATCAGGTGCTCAAGCTCGGTGCGCTTGGACTTGGCGACGTCCTCCAGCTGCCGAAGCTGGACTTCATCACCACTCTTTTCGGAAATTTCCGACTTGATCTCATCCAGGCTCCTGGTCACCCCGTCGACACGGATGGCTGAAACCTTCGCCTCTTTCTCGAGGCTGTCGACCAGTTTGGAGATCTCGCCGACAAGCTGTTTCTTAAGTCCGGTGAGATCGGCGTTCAGCTGGCGCATGCGCGGATGGCCAGGCAGCAGCGTGGCGGAAAGCTCGGAGATTTCGCGCTCCAGGCGGACGCGCTGCTGCACGAGGGACTGGATCAATGGTGATTTTTGTGCGTCTGGGAGGGCATCGGCGCTTCCCGTCTTCAGCATTTCGCGGGCGGCGCGGGCTCTAGCTTCCGCTTCGCTGCGCACGGACTTCGCTTTCGTCAGTTCCGTCGTGAGGTCCGCAAGCTGCTGCTTTCTGAGTTCGATCTTTTGCGAACCACCCTCGAAGATGTTGCTCTTGCGGCGGAAATCTTCCGCATTCTCAAGTGCCCTGGCCGCATCCTGCTGCAGCGTTTTCACCTTCTGCTCAAGATTGACGCGCAGCTCCGTGTTGTCATCCACGGTGTGCTGATCGAGCGTCTCGCGATATTCCTCGGCGATCTTGTTGGCGACTTCAGCGGCCAGTGTGGGGTCGGTCGCGGAGAAACGCACACCGATGAAACGGCTTTCCTTTGCTGCGTAGACTTCCAGACGCTTGTAGTAGGCGTTGAGGATGCGGTCCTGCTCGCTTTCGCCCGGGCGCGGCCCCGCCAAGCCTGCAATGCGCATCACCGTATCCAGCATGCCGCTGCTGCCCACCGCGCTGTTGAATTCGCGGATCGTGTTGAGCTTCAGCGATTGGGCAACGCGGTTGGCGATATCGGGAGACTTCAACGCATTGACGTGGGTGTTCACAGCAGCCGGGTCAACGAGAACATTGACGGCGTCGGGCGGTGCCCCATCGTTCTTGAGGCCGGGTGTGGAATTGCGCGCACTCTTGGCCATGATGGTCAACTGCGCCTCGGACATGTATCGCGGCGCCATCATGGACAGCACGGCGAACGTCGCCACACCCGCCAAGATGCTTGCCAGTAGCAGCGGTTTGCCGCTGCGGCGCAAGGTGCCCCAGATGGACGTGATGTCGATGTCGTCGGGGGAGGCGTGGGTCGTGCCGCGCATGGAACCGCTCACATGATCTATTAATTCGTGTCCCGGATTAGATCGCTGGCAGGTAATAAATTCCTTAATCCACGCACCTGTTTCGAAATAATGCTAGGGCTCAGCCTTTTTTAACCATGCCAGCCTTAGATGGATGAGACACGTCCAACCCATCAAAGGGGTCGCACTATGTATGCCCGTCGCGTTTTGGTTCCAGTTGCAGCTGCCCTTCTTGTCTCGGGCTGCGCCCATGGCACCGATTTCCTGGGCGGAGAAGGAGCCATTTTCGACAGCTCTCCAGCAGTTGCCGCCGTTGAAGCGCCGGCAATCGAAAATGGCAGTCCCGTACCGGTTTCGGCTTCGGGAGCGCAGGGCGTGGTGCAGACGACTTTTGGCGAGCCGGCGACCCCGCCGATGCTGCCTCCGGCCCCTCACGCTGTTGCCGACAGCGACGGACCCTACCTGCTGGATTCCGGCGACAAGCTGCGTGTCTTCGTCTACGGGCAGCCCAATCTTTCCCGCATCTACCCGGTCGACCACGGCGGCATGATAACGGTGCCGCTGATCGGCGCGGTGAAGGCGCGCGGACTGACCACGTTCGACCTTGAAGGCGTTATCCGCAGGCGTCTGGGCGCGGAATTCGTGCGCAATCCGCAAGTGACCGTGGACATCCAGGAGAACCGTCCGTTCTTCATTCTTGGCGAGGTCCGCACCGCTGGCAAATATCCCTACGTTTCGGGCATGACGATCGAGACGGCGATTGCGATCGCCGGCGGCTTCACCGAACGCGCGAGCGACCGTACCTTCCGGATCACCCGCCGCATCAATGGCTACGTCGAGCAGATCGAGGCGCCTTCGGACTACGTCGTAAAGCCGGGCGATACCATTTACGTGTACGAACGCTTCTTGTGAGGTCTGCCGCGGCAGGCCTAATGAGGTGCTAACGTCCGGACCGTCCCCGTGCCCAGCGCGATCCAGATCCTGCATGTACTCCGCGCGCCGGTTGGCGGCCTGTTCCGTCACGTCGGCGACCTTTCGCGCGCGCAAACCGCAGCGGGCCACCGCGTCGGCATCGTGTGCTGCTCGGAAGCAAGCGATCGTCTCACCGAAGCGCGCCTCGCAGACCTTGCCGCCGAACTCAAGCTGGGCGTTCATCGCGTCGCCATGGCGCGTGAGATAGACCTGCGCGACCTTACCGCCACCAGGGCCACCCGGGCTCTTGCCAAGCGCCTTGACGTTGACGTGTTGCATGGACACGGCGCAAAGGGCGGCGCCTATGCCCGGCTTGCGGCTGCCACTCTCAAACGCCAGGGCCAATCGGTCATCGCGCTTTACACCCCGCACGGCGGCTCCCTGCATTATGCGCCAAGTTCGCTCAAAGGCCGCATCTTCATGGGCCTTGAACGACATTTGGCCGGCAAGACCGACGGCATCATTTTCGAAAGCGCCTACTCCGCGCGGATCTACGCGCGCAATGTTGTTGGCGAGAATGCGGTGACATCGCGGATCATCCCCAACGGCGTTGGACCGGACGAATTCGCGCCTGTCTTACCGGCGGCGGATGCGGCTGATTTCATTTTCGTCGGGGAGCTTCGCCAACTGAAAGGCGTCGACCTTCTGCTCGAAGCACTGGCGGGCCTTGCGCGACAACGTCCGGCAACGGCGGTGATCGTGGGCGACGGACCGGACGCGGCAATGTTTCGAGCGCAGGCAGCAGAGCTTGGCATTGCCAGTCTGGTTCGCTTTCCCGGCGCCATGCCCGCGCGGCAGGCCTTTGCACTTGGGCGGTCTCTGGTAATGCCATCGCGTGCCGAGAGCTTTCCCTACATCGTACTGGAGGCAGGTGCGGCAGGGCTGCCGATGATTGCCACATCAGTCGGCGGCATTCCCGAAATCGTTGCCGGCACCAACGTCCCGCTCGTGCCACCTGAGGACGCCGATCAACTGCGCCAGGCAATGCAGCGTCACCTTGACGACCGTGTGAGCGTCCAGAATGAAGCCCTGGAACTTCAGCGCTGCATCGGCGAGCGCTTCACCATCGAGGCTATGGCCCGTGGTGTTAACGAATTCTACGCGGCGTTAACGAATTCTTCACGTTAACCGAGAGATCGAACGGCTCTCCTAGAGCACATCGGCAATCTGGCATGCGCAGTGCTTTCCCTTGTCTCCGGCCCATGGAGGCGCAACGGGAATCGTCATGCCAAATGAATTGTTGTCCGCAAAGGGGATCGAGGCGGCGCAGCCACTGCCGAAGTCGGGTGGCCGCGCGGGTCTCACAATCGAGCTGCCCCCGCTTGCCGACTTCCGTTCCGGAGACAGATCCAGTCTGATCGCGCCAGCAATCCTGCGCGGCGCCGTGCGTCTTTTCGATTTTCTCATCGTCGCCGCCATCGGACTTGCCGTTGCTTTGGCCTACGTGGCCGAACCCAATCTGCTCGCCGGCCTCAGCTATCCTGCCGCACTGCTCGGGGTCGCCGCACTCACTGTCATCACGTTCCAGCTGCTGGGCCTCTACAAGGTGCGAGCGTTCTCGTCGATCATGCGACAGATGCCGCGGGTCATCGCCGGCTGGACTGTCGTGTTTGCCGCCCTCGTCGTCGTCGTGTTCTTTCTCAAGAGCGGGCATTCCTTCTCCCGCGTCTGGCTGGCGGTCTGGTTTGCAGCCGGCGGACTGGCGTTGATCGCCGGGCGACTCGGCCTTGCCGGGCTCGTACGGCACTGGGCACGCGAGGGGCGCCTTTATCGCCGTGCGGTCATCTATGGTGGTGGTGAGTTTTCTGAAAGATTGATCCGGCAGCTGGAAGAAGAGGCCGCGGGCGACATCCGGATTTCGGGCATATTCGATGAGCGAGGAGATGGCCGTTCGGCATCGGTGATCGCAGGCTATCCGCGGCTTGGCGGTCTCAATGACCTTGTCGGCTTTTGCCGCCAGACCCGTATCGATCTGGCCATCGTAGCCCTGCCGATCACGGCAGAGGATCGTCTGGTCGACGTCATGAAGGAAATTTCGGTGCTGCCCGTCGACGTCAAGCTGCCGGCTGCGGCGACGGCGTTGCGGTTCAGCCCGCGGACCTATTCACGCGTCGGCAACGTCGCGATGATCGACCTGCACGATACGCCCATCACCGATTGGGGCAGGGTCTCGAAATGGGCATTCGACAAGATCGTGGGGCTGACTGCTCTTGTGTTGCTTGCCCCGGTAATGCTTGCAGTCGCCATTGCCATAAAGCTCGACAGCCGCGGCCCGGTGTTCTTCCGGCAGAAGCGCTATGGCTTCAACAACGAGCTGATCGAAGTCTTCAAGTTCCGGTCAATGTATACCGACAGGTGCGATGCTACGGCGGCAAAGCTCGTAACCAGGGATGACCCGCGCGTGACCCGCGTCGGACGCTTCATCCGCAAGACCAGCCTCGATGAGTTGCCGCAACTCCTTAACGTGCTGGCCGGGGAGCTATCACTGGTGGGTCCGCGCCCGCATGCGTTGCATGCAAAAGCCGCCAACCAGCTCTACGATGAGGTCGTTGAAGGATATTTCGCCCGTCACAAGGTGAAACCGGGCATCACCGGCTGGGCGCAAATCAACGGCTGGCGAGGTGAGACCGATACGCCCGAGAAGATCCAGAAGCGTGTCGAATACGACTTGTACTACATCGAGAACTGGTCGGTGTTCTTCGATCTCTACATCCTGCTGAAGACACCGTTCGCACTGCTCAAGACGGACAACGCATACTGAGCCGCGACAGGGCACATGGTTGCCCATTTCTTAACAGCTGAGGACAGTCTAGACAGCCAGAAACTGCGGCACTTTCGGCTCTCTCGGTCAGTCGAAAAATCCGTTGCGGCAGGGCGCTCTGCGGCACATCCCTTGCGTCAGAAGGGGATGTAGCAAGCGAGAGTCCCGATGAAGCTCCAATTTGACACATCAGCGAGGCGCGGGCGCATCACGGGGCCCGCCCCCGCTGCTGCGCGCCGCAACACCCGCTGTCTCGCAGCGCCGGTTTGCGTTGAGCGGCGTGAGCCGGTTGTTTCAATGCTGGGCAATCCCGGAATCGCCAAGCGGATAGCCCTGGCACTGGTTTGGATCGCCATTGCGGTGTCGGGTATCGTTTTCACCGAGCCCGCTCCCACAGATGCGATCATGTTGGGCCTATTGGTCCTGCTGCCTACGATTGGGCTCGTTGCCATTTCGCCGTTGCTGGTCAGCTATGTGTCGTTGTGGATGGTCGCGGCCGCCGCGGGTCTGCTCGCCGCCACGATGGCACCCGAACTCGGCCGTCCCGTTACGTTTACCTTCGTTTCCTTCTTTCTCTACCTCGCAAGCTTCATCATCGCTGCGTTCGTCGCGAAGGACCCCAAGGCCCACACCGAGCTGATCCTCAGGGCCTGGGTCGTTGCCGCGGTGGTTGCAACCGCGGCGGCGCTCTTGGGCTATTTCCAGCTCGCACCCGGCGCCTTCGACCTGTTCACCCGGTTTGGCCGCGCGACGGGCACGTTCAAGGACCCGAACGTCTTCGGCCCGTTCCTGGTGGCGCCATTCCTCTATGCCCTGCACGTCGCGCTCGACATGCCGTTGAAGCGCATGGGCGTGCCGCTGGCGGTCGCGGGCCTACTCGCTCTTGGCGTATTCTTGAGCTTCTCGCGCGGGGCGTGGATGAACCTTGCCGCCGCGCTGGCAATCTACGGCTGGCTGGCGTTCGTGACGGCGCAATCCAATGAGCGCCGCAAGCGCATCCTGCAACTGGTCGCGGCGGGCGCTGTGGTCATCTGTCTGGTGGTGGTCGCAGCACTCCAGAACGAGCGAATCGTTGAACTCCTAACCCAGCGCGCAAGCCTAACACAGAGCTACGACGTTGGCCCCGAGGGGCGGTTTGGCGGACAGCAGAAGGCGCTCGACCTTATCTATCAAAATCCGCTGGGCATCGGTGCCACGGTCTTTGCCAGCGTTTATCACCATGAAGAGGTTCACAACGTCTATCTTTCGATGATGCTCAACGCCGGCTGGGTCGGCGGCAGCATCTTCTGGCTGATGGTGATGCTCACGGTCGGGATCGGGCTGCGCCACGTCTTCAAACCGGGGCCGGCCCAGCCGCTGCTCATCATCGCCTTCGCGACCTTCGCCGCGAATGCATTCGAAGGTGTCATCATCGATCTCGACCACTGGCGTCACGTCTACGTGCTCATGGCTATCGTGTGGGGCATCGCCAGCGCGACGGGCCGGCAGACCGCAGGCACAAACCGGCGGCGGACATGACATGGCCAACGTGACGAGCCTGCAGCTTCGACGCAGCATCTACATCAAGCCATCGCTTCCGGGAAAGCTGAAGCTTGCTGACAGCGGCGCGGGCAACAACAATGGCATTGTCCACAAGCTCGCCCTTGCGCTCGTCTGGTTTGCGGTCGCATCGAGTGCCATAGTTTTCAGTGAACCCGCTCCCACCGACGTGCTGACGATGGCAGCGATAGTTGTGCTCCCAGTCGTCGGTCTTGCGGTGCTCCGGCCGCCGCTCCTGGTTCTGGGTGCCGGCCTCTTGATGATCTGTGCCTTCGGCTATCTCGCCGCGCTTTATGCGACCGATACGGGCAAGGCCGTCACGCACATGACCATCTCGCTCTATCTGTCGCTGGCCGCGGTGGTGCTGGGGGCCTTTGTCGCCCGCAATCCGGCAAACCACACGCGTCTGGTGCTGCGCGCCTATCTCTTCGGTGCGCTCATTGCGGCAATGGCCGCCATCATCGGCTATTTCGACCTTCTTCCCGGAACGCACGACTTGTTCACGAAGTTCGATCGCGCCAGTGGGCCGTTCAAGGACCCAAATGTCTTTGGTCCATTCCTCATTGCGCCACTGGTCTATGCCGTTCACGTCTGGTTGAGCCGGCCGTTCCTGCGCGGGCTGCCCGTGGCTGGCGTGATCGGTGTATTGAGCTTTGGCATCTTGCTCAGCTTCTCTCGCGCCGCCTGGGCGGGAGCTGCTTTGGCCGTAATCCTTTATCTCTACCTGACGTTCGTGACGACGCGGCGCAATCTCGACAGGCTCAGGATCGCCGCGCTTGCCTTCGCTGGCGTCGCCGCAATCGTGGCCGTGCTGGCGGTGGCCCTGCAGATGGATCAGATCGCCGATCTCCTGTCACAACGCGCAAGCCTCACCCAGAGCTACGATGTCGGCCCGGAAGGCCGGTTCGGCGGACAGACAAAGGCCGTAGCTGTTTTGCTCGAACATCCTTTGGGAATTGGTGCTCTGGAGTTTCCAGAGCGGCTTCACCATGAGGACGTTCACAACGTCTATCTCAGCATGTTTCTCAACACCGGCTGGGGCGGCGGTTTGTTGTTCATCCTTGTTTCAGTCATGACGCTCGTGCTGGGATTTCGTCATGCCCTCGGGTGTACGCGCACGCAGGGCTACTTCCTGATTGTGCTGGCTGCCTTAACGGCGACAGTGCTGCAAGGGCTCATCGTCGATACCGACCACTGGCGTCATCTTTACGCGCTGCTTGGCATGTCATGGGCACTGATGGCGGCCGACCAGCGCCGGGTGCGCGCGCCACGCATCGTGGGCAAGACGCGCGCGCTGGCCGTCGCTCAGGCTCTGGCGGCTACCTCTCCAGTGCAACGACGCGACGTGCATTCACCGCGCACGCCCCGGCAGGTCATCGAGCTGAAGTCTCATCCGCTGGCTTCGCATCTGCATCGCAAGCCACACATCCTGGGTCCGGCGCAGACAAGGCGGCCTTCACTGCTGCGGCCCGCCGCCGGGCCTGAGATCACGCCAACGCGACCGAACCTCGGCAACACGCAGATCATCGAGCTCAAGGCACATCCGCATGCCAGCCGTCTTCACCGCCTGCCGCGCATTCTGGGTCCTGTGCAGCCAAGACGTCCGGCGCGTTTGTTGAACGACAATGATGGCTGCGCCATACCTTCCCGTCGACGCCCGCGGATAACTGGGATCATCGAACTCAAGGCCTATCGTGGCGCAATTCGACTCAACCGTGCGCCGCGCATTCTTGGAGCAGCACAACCCCGGCTGACCGGTCAATCAGGAGCGGTGCGACACGGGCAAATCCGCTTCGCGGCGCCTGGAGAGACGACAATTTGACGCCCTCGACGCGTTGACCGATGTCAATCTGGTGGCTGCTCCGGCGGAATAGATTGGTTCGTCGTGTCCAGCCCAGGTCTGACGCGCGGACCTCTCGGGAGGCTTCAAGCCACAGCACCACTCGCGGTGTCTTCGTGCCCGCCCTGGCGCTGGCACGGCAGCAGCGCCTCGGCCGGGCCCAGGCCGCGTTACTAGCCATTCATATCTGAGGGAGAGTGCATGCGACCCGAGCTGCTGAAGCGCTACGCGGCACCGGTGCCGCGCTACACCAGCTATCCAACCGCGCCGCATTTTTCCAATGCCATCGATGGCGAGACATACGGTGCGTGGCTCGGTGCGCTCGATGCCGGATTGCCGCTTTCGCTCTACGTGCACATACCGTTCTGCAACGAGATGTGCTGGTACTGCGGCTGCTCGACAAAAGTGACGCGCCAGCATGCGCCGATCGCGCGCTATCTGGAAGGACTCATGAAGGAGATCGATACGGTCTCCAACCGCATCGGCTCGCAGCATGATGTCACACACATCCACTGGGGTGGCGGCAGCCCCAGCATATTGCCGCCTGAGGACATTCTGGCGCTCGCTTCTGCGTTGAAGTCGCGCTTCGCTCTGGCGCGCAATGCGGAATTCGCCGTCGAGATCGATTCTCGGGGTCTCGACGAAGATCGCATTGCAGCCTTTGCACAAGCGGGCGTGAACCGCGTCAGCGTTGGCGTTCAGGATTTCCACCCCGACGTCCAAAGGGCCATCAACCGGATCCAGTCGTTTGAATTGACGTCCTGGGTTGTTGACACATTTCGGAAGCATGGCATCGGATCGATCAACGTCGATCTCGTCTACGGCCTGCCATTCCAAACGCTCGAAACACTCGACCAGACCATGGATCATGTGCTCGCTCTGAAGCCCGATCGCATCGCGCTGTTTGGATATGCGCACCTGCCCTCGCGGATCACACATCAACGCTTGATCGACGAGAGCGCATTACCCGATACGCAGCAGCGTTTCCTGCAAGCCAACAGGGCAGCCGAGCGTCTCGTCGACGGCGGCTACGTGACCGTGGGACTGGACCATTACGCGCGGCCTGACGATCCCCTTGCATCTGGCAACATCCGCCGCAACTTCCAGGGTTACACGACGGACGATGCGGCAGCACTGATCGGTCTTGGCGCGTCATCGATCGGGCGGCTTCCGCAGGGCTACGTGCAAAATGCAACGCCGATTGCGGACTATGAGCGCCGCGTGTCCGAAGGGGGACTTGCAACGGTACGCGGGCATGCCCTGAGTGTGGAGGATGCTGCCCGCGCGCTGGTGATCGAGCGCCTGATGTGCGACTTCACGTTTCCCGCTGGCGAGCTGCGCGACAAGTTCGGCGCGGTTGCTGAACCGATCATCGCCGAAGCCGCCGCACTGTGCCGGTCGGATACCGAAGACATGGTTTTGCCCTCAGGCGAGGGCGGAGAATTTCGCGTCACCGACAAGGGACGCATTTTCGTGCGCTCGATCTGCGCCCGATTCGACACCTACCTGGGCAAAGGCACGGCCAAGCATTCCGCAGGTGTGTGACACCTTTCTGCAGGCTGTGATACCTTTTGAGCTTCAGCCGTGAACGTGGCCGTGTTCAGGACTTGACCGCGGCAGGCCCCTCGACCACCAGACGAATAATGTCGGCCACCTGCGGGTTCGGATTGACCTCCTGCGCTCGCTTGTAGGCACTGACCACAGCGGGCCGGCGCCGCACGCTTTCGAACCATCGCGCCAGGTTGGGATAATCCTCCAGTTTCTGCCCCTGCCTCTGGAACGGTACGATCCAGGGGAAGCACGCCATGTCGACGATGGAATAATCACCGGCGAGGAATTCACGATCGGCAAGCCGCGTGTCCATGACGCCGTAAAGCCTGCTCGTCTCATCGACGTAGCGTTCGATCGCATAGGGAATTTTTTCGGGAGCGAAGAGACGGAAGTGATGGTTCTGCCCGGCCATCGGCCCGAGCCCGCCCATCTGCCAGAAGAGCCACTGCATCGTTTCGGTGCGTCCGCGCAGGTCGCCGGGGAGGTACTGTCCCGTCTTCTCCGCCAAATACTGCAGGATGGCGCCGGATTCGAAAACGGAGATCGGCGCGCCACCGTCGGCTGGCGCATGATCGACGATCGCCGGAATGCGGTTGTTGGGGGAGATCGCCAGGAAATCTGGATGAAACTGATCGCCGACATTGATGTCGACCGGCTTGATCTTGTATTCGAGCCCCATCTCCTCGAGGCCAATCGTGAGCTTATGCCCGTTGGGCGTGGTCCAATAGTAGAGATCGATCATTTCTAGCCGTCCATAACCGCGATGTGCTGGGATGAAACGGTTCTACCGCGGATCGGACATCGGGCGGCAATAAAACTTTCGCGAGATGCAACACACTCGTTGCTTGCCACGGCTGCTTGGTAGCTTTGCCGTAGACGGAAACCGATGGTTCAACCCGCGACGGTGGCGACGAGATTGGTCAATTCGCGCATGTCTTCGAAGCGGCGCCAATGCGAGATCGCCTCGATCGGCGATTTGCGATAGCCGCCGGTGAAAAAGGCAAAGCGCAGGCCCGCAGCCTGGGCTGTTTCCGCGTCCACCTCGCTGTCGCCGACATAGAGCGCATCCTCAACAGATGCGCCGAGTTGCGCGATGGCATGCAACAGGCCGGCGGGATCGGGCTTACGGGTCGGCAGGGTGTCACCGCCGATGAGCACCTCGAAAGACCGGGCCATTCCCAATTGCTCCAAAGCCGCGCGGGACAGATCCTCCGCCTTGTTCGTGCAGACGCCAAGCCGGCATCCGGCGTGGGAAAGTTCCGCCAGGGCCTCGACAACTCCAGGATATGGGCGCGTGCGCAGTGCGGGCTCTTCAGCATAGAACGATTTGAAACGCGCGATCGCCTGTTCGAGGCCATTTTCATCCGCATCCGCACCTGCGGCTGCCAGACACCGTTCGACCAACTTGGGAATGCCGTTGCCGATGTAGGACGTGATGGTGGTGAGGTCGAAGGGCTTCAGCTTCATTTCGGCCATCAGCCGGTTGGCTGCGGCATGAATATCGGGCGCGCTGTCGATGAGCGTGCCGTCAAGATCGAAAACGAGCGCCCGAATTGCCGTTTGCCTGGATGTCACGCGACGTCCTTCCACTTGATGGAGCAGCCCATCGATGGAATCTGATCGGCCGGGCCGTGTCCGGTCTCGGCGACCTGCTTCATTGCGAGAAACAATTCGCGCCGCAAGTCCAGCGGGCCTGCCTCGCGGCGGGACGCATCGAGACGCCCGCGATATTGTAAGCCCAGGTCCTTGTCGAATCCGAAGAAGTCAGGCGTGCAGACGGCGTCATAAGCGCGCGCCACTTCCTGGGTTTCGTCATAGAGGTAGGGGAATGTGAAGCCGAAACGCTTTGCCGCCTGCTTCATGTTCTCAAACGAATCTTCAGGGTAGGTTTCCGCATCGTTCGATGAGATCGCGGCCACGCCGATCCCCATGGCCTGCAGCTCGTTGGCATCGCGCACGATGCGGTCTATCACCGCTTGCACATAGGGGCAGTGGTTGCAGATGAACATGATAAGCGTGCCGCGTGGTCCGCGCACACTCTCCAATTCCCAGTTGCGGCCATCCGTGCCGGGCAGCGTAAAGCCCGGCGCTTTCCATCCGAAGTCGCAGATCGGCGTTTCAACGGCCATTGCGTAACCTCTCGACTTTCATTCTTCCCAAGGTGGGGCCAGCTTTGCAGAGTAGGATCAGGGCCCGGAAGCCCATTACCCCGATCCATGCACTGTGCAAAGTCCGGCGGTGGTTCGGGCCGCTTAGCTGCGGCCCGATGTGCGAGAAGAAGAAATCACACCAGTATCGTCAAGCCGCCGCGGCGCGCATCGCGGCATTTGCTGCGTTGCGGATTGCCGTGATGTTGGCGGCGTAGCTATCGCGCGTGCCGCCCTTGAACACCGCGGAGCCTGCGACCAGCACATTCGCGCCAGCAGCAGCAACGAGCGGCGCCGTCTCCGGCGTCACACCACCGTCGATCTCGATATCGATCGGGCGGTTACCGATCATGGACTTGATGCGGCGCACCTTGTCCACCACCGACGGAATGAATGCCTGGCCGCCGAAGCCTGGATTGACCGTCATCAGCAAAATGAGATCAAGCCGGTCAAGCACATACTCGATGACGTTTTCGGGCGTCGAGGGATTGAGCGAGACGCCAGCCTTCTTGCCGAGGTTGCGGATCGCCTGCAGCGAGCGGTCAAGATGCGGACCTGCCTCGGCATGAACCGTGATGATGTCGGCACCCGCTTCGGCAAACGCGGCCAAATATGGATCGGCCGGCTCGATCATCAGGTGGCAATCGAACACCTTCGGGCTCGACTTGCGGATCGCCTTCACTATCGGCGGGCCAAACGTGATGTTGGGTACGAAATGGCCGTCCATAACGTCGAGATGGATCCAGTCGGCACCGGCGGCATCGACGGTTGCGACTTCCTCGCCGAGCTTGGAGAAATCCGCCGACAGGATCGACGGGGCGATGATGACGCCATTGCTCATTCTTTTGGTCTCCCTGGTCCCATCGGGTCGTCGAGCCCACCGGAGAACACACGGCTGGCGCGAATGTCGACCTCGGATATCGTCGAAAGGGCGGCCGCGTCCAGCGGTCCGGTCGAGGTTTCAAACAACCGGTTCGCCTGTCTCAAGCGCGCACGGTCGAGTGCGTTTCGGATTGAACGGGCATTGGCAAAGTGCGGCTGCTTGCGGCGCTTCTTGATGTATTCGCGCATCGCTTCCTGGGCCTGACCGTCGAACACATAGTTCTGCTTTGAAAGCATGGTCTCCGCGATCGAGTAGAGTTCGCCGTCCTCGTAGTCGGGGAAGTCGATGTGGTGAGCTATGCGCGAGCGGAAGCCCGGGTTGGAGGTGAAGAACTGATCCATCCGGTCGGCATAGCCTGCCAGGATCACAACCAGATCGTCGCGGTTATTCTCCATCACCTGCAGAAGTATCTCGATCGCCTCCTGGCCGTAATCGCGCTCGTTGTCGGGCCTGTAGAGATAGTAGGCCTCGTCGATGAACAGCACGCCACCCATGGCGCGCTTCAGCACTTCCTTGGTCTTGGGCGCGGTGTGACCAATGTACTGTCCGACAAGGTCATCGCGCGTGACGGAGACAAGATGGCCCTTGCGCACATATCCGAGCCGATGCAGCAGCCCGGCCATCTTCAAGGCGACGGTCGTCTTGCCGGTGCCTGGATTGCCCGTGAAGCTCATGTGCAATGTTGGCGTGTCGTGGGCCAGTCCCATGGACTTGCGCGCGCGCTCCACGATCAGCAGCGCTGCGATTTCGCGGATGCGCTGTTTGACCGGCTTCAGTCCGACCAGTTCGCGATCCAGCTCTGCCAGGATCTCGGCGACGCCGGAATTCTGGAACTCCTCGGCGAGATTTACCTGTGTCACCGGCGCTTGTTCGGCAGCCTCGGCCGTCATGCTCGTCTCTATCTTTGTTTTCAGTTCTGTCTACATGGGGCTTCGAGCGGCCGGCGGGAAGAGGTTCATCACGCCGGCCTCAACTTTGTCTCAGGTGGCCGGGGCTTAGTCCAGCCCCGGCTATCCTGGATTAACGCATCGCCTTCCAGGAATAGGTCTGGCTGCGCGAGCGGACGTCGGTGCGCGTCATCTCGAGTTTCGGCTCATCCTTGGGGCGGTTGACGATGAAGGAGGTACGGACCGTCTCCCAACCGCGGGTCGAGTCGAATGCGTTGATGCGGATGTAGCTGTTGGGGTTGACCTTCCGGCACTCCGCGATCTCCATCATGATGCCCTTGGCATCCTTCAGGTCGAACATGGGGTTGCCCCACATCTCCCAGTAGGTGTTCCGCGGGTGGGGATCGTCGGTGTATTCGACGCCGACCGCCCACTCATTGCGGAGGCAATATTCGAGCTGGGCTGAGATCTCCTCGTCGTTGAGATCGGGGAGGAACGAGAAACAACCTTGTGTGATGCGCATGATAATAGTCTCCTTGTGCTCTCGTCCGATCAACCGCTGACACCCGGAGTCGGCACGAAGTCCGACGTGTCAGTCGAGGTGTAGTTGAAGGTGATGTCACCCCAGACGTCGAGTGCTGCTTCCAGCGGCTTGCACCACTTGGCAGCGCGGCGGAGGACTTCCGGCCCCTCGCTCTTGAGGTCGCGGCCCTCGTTGCGGGCCTGTACCATGGCTTCCAGCGCGACGCGGTTGGCGGTGGCGCCGGCCTGGATGCCCATCGGATGGCCGATGGTGCCGCCGCCGAACTGCAGCACGACGTCATCACCGAACAGATCGATGAGCTGGTGCATCTGACCGGCGTGGATGCCGCCCGATGCAACCGGCATGACTTTCAACGTGTCGGCCCAGTCCTGCTCGAAGAAGATGCCGCGTGGCAGATCGACTTCGTTCTTCAGCTCGCGGCAGACGTTGTAGTAGCCCTGGACGGTGAGCGGATCGCCTTCCAGCTTGCCGACCGCCGTACCGGCGTGGATGTGATCGACACCGGCCAGTCGCATCCACTTGGCGATGACGCGGAACGAAATGCCGTGGTTCTTCTGGCGCGTATAGGTGCCGTGACCTGCGCGGTGGAGATGCAGGATCATGTCGTTCTGGCGGCACCACTCGGAGATCGACTGGATCGCAGTGTAGCCGATGATGAGGTCGATCATGACGATGACCGAACCCAGCTCCTTTGCGAACTCGGCGCGGCGGTACATCTCTTCCATCGTGCCGGCGGTGATGTTGAGGTAGTGGCCTTTCACCTCGCCGGTGTCAGCGGACGCCTTGTTGACGGCTTCCATGCAGTAGAGGAAGCGGTCGCGCCAGTTCATGAACGGCTGCGAGTTGATGTTCTCGTCATCCTTCATGAAGTCGAGGCCGCCCTTGAGGCCCTCGTAGACCACGCGGCCATAGTTCTTGCCCGAAAGGCCGAGCTTCGGCTTCGTTGTCGCGCCGAGCAGGGGCCGGCCAAACTTGTCGAGACGCTCGCGCTCGACGACGAGACCCGTCGGAGGCCCCTTGAACGTCTTCACGTAGGCGACCGGGAAGCGGATGTCTTCCAGGCGCGCGGCCGCAAGCGGCTTGAACGAGAACACGTTGCCGATGATCGAGGCCGTGAGGTTGGCGATCGAACCGGGTTCGAACAGGATCAGATCGTAGGCGACGTAGCAGAAATATTCGCCCGGGCGGCCCGGGACCGGATCGACGCGATAGGCCTTGGCGCGATACTGGTCGGCAGCGGTCAACCGGTCCGTCCACACAACGGTCCAGGTCGCCGTCGAGCTTTCGCCCGCCACCGCCGCGGCTGCCTCAATCGGGTCGACGCCTGCCTGCGGCGTGATGCGGAACAGGCAGATGATGTCGGTATCCTTGGGAACGTAGTCGCCGTTCCAGTATCCCATCTGAGCGTACTTCAGCACACCAGCCTTGTAGCGCTCCTTGCCCTTGATCTCGGTTTTTGCGTCTGCGTTCATCTCACACTTCCTTTCAAAATCAATCTCGGCGCGGGGGGAACGGCGTCAAGCCGCCTTGGCGACGCCAGTCTTGGGATCGAGTGCCCCGCTGGCGTAGCGCTTGGCCATCTCGCTCATCGGAATGACCTTGATCTTCGATGCATTGCCAGCGGTGCCGAACGACGTGAACCGGTCCTTGCAGACCTGCGTCATGGCATCCATCGCAGGCTTCAGGAATTTGCGCGGGTCGAACTCGGACTTGGCGGTCGTCGCCACGCGACGGAAGGCTGCCGCCGCAGCGATGCGCAGATCGGTATCGATGTTGACCTTGCGCACGCCCATCTTGATGCCCTTGACGATCTCCTCGACGGGAACGCCGTAGGTCTCCTTCATCTGCCCGCCAAACTTGTTGAACTCGGCCTGCAGTTCCTCGGGAACGGAAGACGAGCCATGCATGACGATGTGCGTGTCGGGCAACCGCTTGTGGATCTCGGCGATCACGCTCATGGCGAGGATGTCGCCCGTCGGCTTCTTGGTGAACTTGTAGGCGCCGTGGCTCGTTCCGATGGCGACGGCCAGCGCATCCACTTTGGTGTCAGCGACGAAACGCATGGCCTCGTCGGGATCGGTCAGCAGCTGGGAGTGATCGAGCTTGCCCTCGAAGCCGTGGCCGTCCTCGGCCTCTCCGGAGCCCGTCTCAAGGCTGCCCAGTACGCCAAGCTCACCCTCGACGGATGCGCCAACCATGTGGGCGAGGCGGGAGACTTCGCGGGTCACACCGACGTTGTAGGCATAGTCTGCCGGTGTTTTTGCGTCTTCCTTGAGGGATCCATCCATCATCACCGAGGTGAAGCCATGCTGGATGGCGGACAAGCAGGTGGCGACACCGTTGCCGTGGTCCTGATGGATGCAAAGCGGAATTGCGGGATAGATCTGCTCCAGCGCTTCCATCATCTTTGCCAGCATGATGTCGTTGGCATAGGAGCGGGCACCGCGTGATGCCTGGATGATGACCGGCGAGTCGGTGGCCTTGGCGGCCTCCATGATCGCAAGGCCCTGCTCCATGTTGTTGATGTTGAAAGCGGGCACGCCGTAGCCATGCTCTGCTGCGTGATCTAGTAGCTGACGCAATGTGATGCGAGCCATTAGCGAACCTCCTCGAGTTGACCGTCCTTGCGCGCGCTCGCCTGGTTTTCCAGAAGTGCGACCACGCCTGGCAGTTCGCGGCCCTCGAGCCATTCGAGGAACGCGCCGCCTGCTGTTGATACGTAGGTGAAGCGATCGGTGACACCGGCGGCATTGAGCGCGGCAACCGTATCGCCGCCGCCTGCAACCGCTGTAAGTTTGCCTGACGAGACGAGGTCGGCTGCGGCTCGTGCAACCGCAAACGTGCCGTCGCCGAATGGCTCAAGTTCGAAGGCACCGAGCGGGCCATTCCACAGAAGTGTCTTGAGCGAACCCAGTGACTTTATGAGGGTGGCGACGGTCTCAGGCCCGACATCCAGGATCATACCCTCGGGAGATACCTCGCCCACAGGCACCACCACATGGGGTGCATTGGCCGCGAAGCTCTCGGCAACCACGACATCGCTCGGCAACAGGATTTCGCATCCCTTCTCTTGCGCCTTCGTCATGATGCGCGCAGCAGTATCGACCATCTCCTTCTCGATCAGAGATTTGCCGACCTCGACGCCCTTGGCGACAAGGAATGTGTTGGCCATGCCGCCACCGATGATGATGCGGTCCATCTTGGCGACGAGATTCTCGAGCACCGCGATCTTGGATGAAATCTTGGCGCCGCCGATCAGTGCGGCTGTCGGACGCTGCGGGGATACCAGCGCAGATTCCAAGGCCTTGATTTCGTCGCCCATCAGCTGCCCTGCATATGCCGGCAGCAACTCGGCAAGCCCCGTGATGGAGGCATGCGCGCGGTGTGAGGACGAAAAGGCATCCGAGACGAATATCTCGCCGAGTTTGGCCAGCGATCTGGCAAACTCCCTATCGCCCTTTTCCTCGCCGGGATAGAAGCGGACGTTTTCCAAGAGGAAGACCTCGCCCGGCTTGCCTGCCGCGATCACGCGCTCGACTTCCGGGCCGATGCAATCGGGAACAAACTTCACGTCCTGGCCGAGCGCCTGGGCAAGCGCTGGCGCCACCGGTGCCAGTGAAAACTCCGGCGAAGCCTTGCCCTTTGGCCGGCCCAGATGACTGAGGACGATCACCTTGGCGCGGCGCTTGACCATGTCGGCGATGGTTGGCGCAACGCGGGCAATCCGCGTTGCGTCCGAGACCTTGCCGTCACGGATGGGGACATTGAGGTCGACACGCATCAACACCGTGTGCCAAGCAACATCGACATCCGCGACAGTGCGGAACTTGTTCATGTATTTACTCCTCCCAATCGAGAGTGGGCCCTCAGGCTCTCAGTCGGAGCGCGGCTTCTCGGACCGCTTGCGGGGTGATCCCGAAATGTTCGTAGAGTTTTGGCGCAGGTGCTGATGCGCCGAAGCCGGTCATGCCGATGAAGGCACCCTTCTCACCGATCCAGCGATCCCAACCCAGGCGCGCGGCGGCCTCAACGGCTACTCGCGGTGCGGTGCCCAGCACGGAACTGCGATAGCTTTCGTCCTGTGCCTCGAACAGCTCCCAGCACGGCATCGAAACGACCGCAGCCTTGACACCGTCCTCGGCCAGCAGGTTCGCGGCGGTCATCGCAATCTCGACTTCAGAGCCCGTCGCCAGCAGGGTGACATCGCGCTTGCCATCAGCCTCCTTGAGGACATAGGCGCCCTTGGCCGAGAGGTTTTCGTCGGTATGAGACGTGCGCAGCGTCGGCAGACCCTGGCGCGACAGCACGAGGACCGACGGGGAGTCCATTGTCTCCAGCGCCTTCTGCCAGCACTCCGCCGTTTCGACGGCATCGGCCGGACGGAACGTCAGCGTATTGGGCGTCGCGCGCAGCAAGGCCAGATGTTCAACCGGCTGGTGCGTCGGCCCGTCTTCGCCAAGACCGATGGAGTCATGGGTCATGACGTAGACCACGCGCTGGTTCATCAGTGCGGACAGGCGCATGGCTCCGCGCGCATAGTCGGTGAAGCACATGAACGTGCCGCCGTAGGGAATGAAGCCGCCATGCAGCGCAATGCCGTTCATGGCTGCTGCCATGCCGTGTTCACGCACGCCATAATGGATATAGCGTCCGGAGAAATCGTCCGGCGTGACGGAGCCCAAGCCCTTGGTGATCGTGTAGTTGGAATGGGTGAGGTCGGCGGAGCCGCCAAGCGTCAGATCGGTAGCGGCATTGATGACGCCAAGAACCATCTCGGACGACTTGCGGGTGGCGACCTTCGGTGCTGTCTCCGACAGCTCCTTTTTGTAGGCGATCAGCTTTGCCGTAACGTCCCCGGACAGCTCAGACTTGGCCTGGGCCGAGAACACAGCTGCCTTGGGAGAGGCCGCAAGACGCTTTGCCCAAGCCGATTGGACTTCGGCACCGCGCGATGCGATCTGCCGCCAGTTGGAAAGAACGTCGTCGGGTACGACAAACGGCTCATAGGACCAACCGAGCGCGGCGCGTGCTCCTGCAATTTCCTCCGCGCCCAACGGCTCGCCGTGAGCTTTCGCCGTTCCTGCTCGCTTTGGCGCGCCGAAGCCGATGACGGTGCGGCAGGCAATCATGGTCGGCTTCACTGTCTCCGCCTTGGCGGCAGCGAGTGCCTTTTCGATGGCTGCAGGATCATGCCCGTCGACGGCAAGCACATGCCAGCCTGCTGCCTCGAAGCGCTTCTTCTGATCCGTTGACGTGGCGAGGTTCGTCGGACCGTCGATGGAGATCTCGTTGTCGTCCCAAAGAACGATCAGCTTGCCCAGCTTCAGATGTCCGGCGAGATCGATCGCCTCGTGGCTGATGCCTTCCATAAGACAGCCGTCGCCGGCGATCACATACGTGTGGTGGTCGACGAGATCGGCACCATAGCGTTGTGCCATCAGCTTTTCGGCGATCGCCATGCCGACCGCGGTCGAAATGCCCTGGCCGAGCGGGCCTGTCGTCGTCTCGATGCCCAGCGCATGGCCGTACTCGGGATGACCGGCTGTGGGGCTACCGAGCTGGCGGAAGTTCTTGAGCTGCTCGATTCCCATGTCGGAATAGCCCAACAGGTAATGCAGAGCATACTGCAGCATGGAGCCGTGGCCGGCCGACAGGACGAAGCGATCGCGGTCAGGCCACGAGGGATTGGACGGATCGATCTTCATGAACCGCGCGAAGAGAACGGTTGCGACGTCGGCCATGCCCATGGGCATGCCCGGATGGCCTGATTTCGCCTTCTCGACCGAATCCATCGCGAGAGCGCGAATGGCGTTTGCCATCACTTTCAGATCGGCTTCACCAGCTTCGACACGGCTTGTCGTTGCGATATTCATTTTGTCTTTTCCTTCCCTCAGGATGCGCGCTTCTTGATCTCGACCAGACGGTGGATCATCGGCGTCAAAATCAGCTGCATGGCCAAATCGAGTTTCCCGCCTGGAATGACGATCGAATTGGCTCGTGACATGAAGCTGTCGTGCAGCATGGCGAGCAGGTAGGAGAAATCAATGCCTCTGGGGTCCTTGAAACGGATTACCACCAAAGATTCATCCGGGGTCGGAATCCATCGTGCGATGAATGGGTTAGACGTATCGACCGTCGGCACGCGCTGGAAGTTGATGTCGGTATGGGTGAACTGGGTACAGATGAAGTTGGCGTAGTCGGGCATGCGCCGCAGAATTGTGTCGGTCACAGCTTCCGTCGAATAGCCACGGGAGGCCTTGTCGCGGTGGATCTTCTGTATCCACTCCAGGTTGATGACCGGCACGACACCAATCTTCAAATCGGCATAGCGGGCGATATTGACCTTATCGGTCACCACCGCGCCGTGCAGGCCCTCGTAGAACAGGATATCGGACCCCTCTGGAAACGGCTTCCAGTCAGTGAACGTGCCCGGCGGCTTGCCGTGCAGGGCTGCTTCCTTGTCGTCATGGACGTAGTGCCGCGTCTGGCCCCTGCCCGTCTCGCCATAGGTGCGAAAGACGCTCTCCAGTTCCTCAAACAGGTTCGACTCGGGGCCGAAATGGCTGAAGTGGTGGTTGCCCTTGGCCTCCGCCTGCTTCTGCGCTTCCTTCATCGCCGCGCGGTCGTAGCGGTGGAATGCGTCGCCCTCGATCGCAACGTGAGAAACCTCTTCGCGGCGAAAAATCTGCTCGAAGGTATGTTTCACCGTCGACGTGCCTGCGCCAGAGGATCCGGTGACAGAGATGATTGGATAACGTGCTGACATGATTTCTCCCCTCAGACCCGGAACAGGCCGCGCTCGTTAAAGAGTGGCGAGGACTGCTCGCGCGCGGGTGCATCGGCAAAATACCGCGCGACGCGCCCCACCTTCTCGGCGGACCCGACAACCAGGGGGACACGCTGACGAAGGCTGGTGGGCACAAGGTCCAGGATGCGATTGACGCCATCGGTGGCGCCGCCGCCTGCTTCTTCAAAAATCAGGGCCATGGGGTTGGCTTCGCAGATGAGGCCGACGCGGCCACTCTCATAGCCAGGCCGGCTGTCGCGCGGATATAGATAGATGCCGCCGCGCCCCAGGATGCGATAGGATTCCGCGACCATAGACGCGGACCAGCGCATGTTGAAATCCTTGCCGCGAGGACCAGACACGCCAGCGATCAGGTCATCGATATAGTCGCGGATAGCGCGCTGCCAATGCCGATAGTTGGAGGCATTGATGGAGTACTCGTTGCCGCTCTCGGGCACCTTGAGGTTCGACTTCGTCAGGTAGAAGTGTCCATCACGCGGGTCGAGCGTGAAGACGTGCGTGCCCTGGCGCAGCGTCAGGACGAGGGCCGCGTTCGGCCCATAGATGAAAAATCCCGCAGCGAGTTGCTCGCGTCCCGGCTGCATCAGCGCCGTTTCGATGCCGCCGACCCCGGAAACCGGGACGGGAAAGATCGCAAAGATTGTTCCTGTAGATAGATTCGTGTCGATGTTGGACGAGCCGTGCAAAGGATCGATCGCCACAGCCAGGCGGCGCGATGCATCCAGAATCTTGACCGTTTCGTTTTTCTCGGTGCCGACAATGGCGACAGGCGACTGCTCCAGGCAGCCACGAAACAGTTCGACCGCGTCGTCGTCGAGATGTTGCTGAAAGTCGGGGCCCGATCCGGGCAGCAGGGGACCGACGGCGATCTTGTTGCGCATTTCGCGCGCGCCCACGGCCAGCGCCATGATGGTTACCGCGACGTCGTCGCGTCCGCCGGACTTGCGCCATGCGGCCAAGTGCTCTTCCAGCGTCTGAAGTGCGTTGCCCAATGCGGCCTCCCTGATGTTGCCACCACCCTGTTTCACCGCGGCACACGTTGCGGCAAGAGGGTTTTGACTTTTCGTCCGCCGTCTTGTGCGGCGGTTGGAGTGGCCGGGACTGTATGTGACGCTGGCGAAACAAGCAAAACTGAATTATCTTTGCCTTATGAAAAGAAAAACTTCACGCCTTCCGCTCGCCGGCATCACCTTGAAGCAGCTTCGCGCGTTTGCCGCCGTTGTTGAGGAAGGCAGCAATGCTGCGGCTGCGAACAAGCTCAAAGTGACGCCGCCGGCGATTGCGCTTCAGCTCAAGATTCTCGAGGAAGAAGCCGGTTTGCCACTGTTGGAGCGTACTCCTGACGGCATCAAGCCGACCATGGCTGGAGTGGAGATTCTCGCAACTGCGGAGATCGTCGAAAGCTCACTGGCGGAATGCAGCGCCGCTCTGCACACGCTTGGACAGGGTGAAGGCGGCAGGGTCTCCGTTGGCGTGGTCAGTACCGCGAAGTACTTCGCTCCGCGCGCTTTTGCCGCGTTCGTTCGCAATCATCCACACATCGAGATCGATTTGTTCGTCGGCAACCGGGCCGACATCCTGAGCGAGCTGGAACACTTCCACCGCGACATCATAATCATGGGGCGCCCGCCCGAGCACCTTAAGCTCATCACGCGCCCAATCGGTCCCAATCCGCACGTCATCATCGCACCGCCCGATCATCCAATGGTCGGCAGCCGGGGCTTGCGTCTCGCGGCGCTTGCCGGAGAGAAGTGGCTGGTCCGTGAAAGTGGATCGGGCACGCGCCTATTGATGGAGCGGCTGTTCGACGAAGCTGGCACGCTGCCCCGCATCACCATGGAAATCGGCTCCAATGAGACGATCAAGCAGGCGGTCATGGCGGGCATGGGCATCGCCGTGTTGTCGGCGCACACGGTCGCACTGGAACTGAAGACGAAGCAACTTGTCACTCTGGATGTGCGCGGTCTGCCGGCGGTGCGCAGCTGGTTTGCCGTGCGCCGTGCCGACAAGCGCTTCCTGCCGACCGCCGAAATGCTCTGGGATTACCTCACCACGCGGGGCAAGGATTTCCTGCCGCGTATTACGTGACCGCTGGTGGTGTGTGCTCCGCCGCTACATCATCGTCAAGCGGTTCGTTGAGCACCATCAGGAGCGGTGTGAGCCCTTCCTGATCGACGACCCGGAAGATCTCGATGTCACGGCGCGCGCCTTCGCTCCACCCCGCAATGGTGAGTGCGCGTTCCGCTTTCGAGAAAAGGCCATGGTTGCGCAGCGGCCGGGCATCCTTGAACGATTTAGACTGCGGGTCGGAAACGTCGATGCCCTGCTTCTCCAACCGTTCGATGTGCTTCTTGCGGATGTCCGTCAGGTCGGTGTCACTCAGCAACTCCTCTTCCGCCTTGAGGCGATCGAGTTCGCCCCGGCCAAAAGGCTTCCACCACGGCTTGCGGCGCGGCCACCGGATGAGGTCGAGATCGTCGAACACTCCGGCCAACTGGTTCATCGCCAGC
Organism: Hyphomicrobiaceae bacterium; assembly: GCA_020442165.1. Lineage (GTDB taxonomy): Bacteria > Pseudomonadota > Alphaproteobacteria > Rhizobiales > Hyphomicrobiaceae > JAEUMD01. The sequence goes on from JAGRKV010000075.1 coordinate 112,271, forward strand.
GCCCTGGCTGCTTCGTCCTCGTCATCGGGATTGCAGCTATAGAGGTTCGGGATGATGAAATATGACGCCTTGTTGTGATGGATGAAGTGGCGGCGCACCCATTCCAGATTCTTGTCAGCATCGCCGCCTGGAATACGGGCGATTGCCGTGCTCATGGCCTGACGGATCTGACGGATCAGGGCGGGTGTCGGCATGTGACGTGCTGGAGGCGTGGCTGGCGGGTTCAGCGCTGTGAGCGCAAATAGCCCCAAGTCGATACCAAGTGTGGCCAGCAGGGCGATAAGATCGCGTCCGGTGATCGGTTCGCCGCCGGTCGTCCTCGTCGCGGCAACCTTGCCGCCGCTTGCCACGTACTCGACAAGGCTGCCGGCATAGGCGCCGATGTTGGCCCACAGGTTCTTGATAGCGTTGGCGACACCCGCCGGGCCCTCCGTGAACACGGCGGCGCGCAACTTCAGCTCAGCTGGTGCGGCAGCCTGGTCCGCAGCCTGCCGCAGACGCTGGGCGAGCGTGGGGTCATAACAACTGAAGCCCGCCTTGCCCGGCGACACGTCAACAGCGCCAGCCAATGCGCGCATTTCCGCTGCTGTCGATTGTCCAAGTTCGTTGGACCGGGCGGCGATATTCTTTGCGCGCGAGCGGACCTGGCTGGCGCGGGTCTCGAATTCGCGCTGACGCGCCTCGACGGTTTCGCCCGTCAGCGATGCCGCCGACTGCTGCAACAACTGGATGTCAGCCTGGACGGGTTCAAGCCATGAGCGCTGTATGCCATCGCGCAGCGAGGCAACGCTGTCGCGAACCGAGCGACGCGCGTTGTAGAGCGGTCCCCGGCCTGCACCTGATGAAGTGCCGCAACTGCCGCCGCTCGACTCTTCGCGCATCATCTGGGAATCCGACCAGGCAACGACGTTGTCGAGCTGGGATTTCACAGCGTCAAGGCGCGCCGCCACTGCATTGCCTGCGTCGCGCGCGTCCTCCTGCAAAGCCGCGAGGCTCGTGCGTGTCGCCTCCTCGCCGGCGATCAAGCTCCACCAGAAGCCGTAACCGAAGCCGATCGACCACAATGCCAGAAAGAGATAGAGCGGGAATGTGATGAGACGCTCACCCAGCAGGCGCTTGTAGCCAAACGTCTCGCGCAGTGCGAGCCACATCAGAAACGTGAGTGCGACGACAACGGCGATCACGAGAATTTCGTTGGAGACGGACAGGCCACCGACGATTTCGCGACCGTGGGCCGCGGATGGCGAGGTGGAGACGCCAATGATGAAATCCGCCATGCCGCTCCAGGTGGCGTAACCCGATATGACCAACAGCATCAGCGAGGCGATGCCAATCAGCGAATTGCGGCCGAAGATGTAATCGGCGATCCGGCCCCAGACGGAAACACCGGTCTGACGGTTGTCGGCCATGACACAAACTCCCTGGCAGCGTGACGTGATCGCCTACCCCATCGCCAATAGCCGAACAGAGGGATTTTGTCGCGCATGTTGCTCTGCGGGACCGCATCTCAAGCGTGCTTGCGATGCCGAGAAACAACTGCGCTTACATTGCAGGCGCGGGTCATTGTGGCCGCGCTTGCGGCCTACTCCGCTGCCTCGCGCCCGAATTGCAATTCGGCGAGGCGTCCGTAAAGGCCTGCTGCCTTGGCAAGGCTTGCGTGCGTGCCTTCCTCGACGATGCGCCCCTCGTCCATGACGATGATGCGGTCTGCCTTTTGTACCGTTGCAAGGCGATGGGCGATGACCAGCGTCGTGCGCCCTTCCATGACGCTCTCCAGTGCGCGCTGCACCAGAAGCTCGTTCTCAGCATCGAGCGCGCTTGTCGCCTCGTCCAGTAACAGTATTGGCGCATCCTTCAGGATGGCGCGAGCAATTGCCAGGCGCTGCTTTTGTCCGCCTGAGAGTGTCACGCCGCGTTCGCCCAGGCGCGTATCGTATCCGTCCGGCAGGTTGCGTATGAAGTCGTCGGCCTGCGCGGTTCTCGCTGCCGCTTCGATTTCTGCGCGTGTCGCGTGCTCGGCGCCATAGGCGATGTTGGCAGCGACAGTGTCTGCGAAAAGTGCAACGTCCTGCGGCACCAGCGCTATCCGCTTGCGTAGCGCGGCCAGATCGGCTTCGCGCACATTCACGCCATCTACCAGGATGCGGCCGGATTGGGGATCAAAGAACCGCAAGAGCAATGCGAAGAGGGTGGATTTGCCGGCACCTGAAGGCCCGACAAGTGCCACCGTCTCGCCGGAGCGGACTTTCAACGTGAAGTCTGCCAGCGCTTGTGTGGTGCCACGCGAGGGATAAGAGAAGTCGACGTGTTCAAGCCTGAGTTCACCTTTCGCCGGGCTCGGCAGCGGCACCGGATTGGCTGGCGAACTGATTTCGGGCACTTCGGCCAAAAGCTCCGACAGCCGCTCCGCTGAACCTGCGGCCTGGCTCATCTCGCCCCAGACTTCTGACAATTCCGCCATGGCACCGGCTGCAAACAAGGCGTAAAGCACGAACTGGCCGAGCCGGCCGCCGGTGATCTCGCCGGTGACCACCGCTGACGCTCCAAACCACAACACCCCGGTGATCGAGGCTACGACCAGGAAGATCGCCATGGCCGTCAATCCGGCTCGCGCCTTCAACCGGTGCCGCGCGCTGTCAAATGCGGTTTCGACTGCGCCGCCGAACCGGTTTGACACCGCTGCCTCGTGCGCAAACGCCTGCATGGTGCGTACCGCCACGAGGTTTTCACTTGCATATGCGGAGGCTTCCGCGAGGCTGTCTTGTGCCTGCCGCGACAGTCGGCGAACGACGCGGCCATAGGCCACCAGCGGCAGCACGATGGCGGGAATTGCGACCAGCACCATGGCCGACAGGCGCGGGCTCGTCACGAACATCATGGTCAGCGCGCCGATCAGCATGATGGCGTTGCGAAGAGCCTGGCTCAATGCTGAGCCCGCCGCCGCCTTGATCTGCGTCGCGTCGGCAGTCAAGCGGCTCATCACCTCGCCGGAGTGCGTCCGCTCGAAGAAGGCCGGGCCGAGGCGCGTCAGGTGCGCGAAGACATCATTGCGCAGATCCGCGACCACGCGTTCGCCCAGCCAATTGACGAAATAGAAGCGCGAAGCGCTGGCAACGGCGAGAACCGATCCGATCACGATCAGCATCGCGAAGTACTGATCGATCATCGCTCCGTCCGACGAGGCAAAGCCGTGGTCGATCATGCGGCGGACCGCCATCGGAACCACAAGCATCGCAGCGGCCGAGGCGATAAGTGCGGCAAGCGCGGCGAGCACCATGGCCGGATAGCGGGCAATGTAGGGCTTGATCGCGAGCAGGGGCCGCAGGGATCGCCTCTGCTTTTCGCTCATATCAGGCGCGGCCCCGGCGAGCTGTGTTTGCGCGGGGGGGTGTTCGGTCTTGGATCGGAGTTTCAACGGAACGCCTTTCACATGCGGCGAGGGAAATTTGCCATGCTTGGCCTGCTGGGCGCAGCTCCGCGCTTGCGGGCGCGCGCACGGGCTGGACCATGCCTCACAGGGGACCGCATCTCAAGCCCCAGACCGGGTCCCCCCGGGGCGGTGGGTGCCAAGGTGTCGCGCGGCGGTATTTCTGGCCCTCTGTGGCTGCTCGAAAGCCCAAAATCAGGGCTTGACTAGGCAAATGAGGCGGGGACGCGCCGCCCTGGTATCCGCGCGCTTGTCAGACGGGCGGAAAGCGATTATGAGGAGGCCCATCTCGAATTCCCGACAGAATTGGGTCGCTCCGCTGGCGCCTTAGCCGGTACGACCCGCTGTCCTGCGGCGCGGAGCCTGACCATGAAGAAAGACGCAGACGTGCATCCAGACTACCACCAGATCAAGGTGGTGATGACGGACGGCACCGAGTTCCTGACCTATTCGACCTACGGCAAGGAGGGGGACACCCTCCAGCTCGACATCGATCCTTCCTCGCATCCGGCATGGACCGGCGGCGATACCAAGCTGATGGACCGCGCTGGCCGAGTCTCGAAGTTCAAGAAGAAGTTCGAAGGTCTGTTCTGAGCACATCCGCACGCGCCAGCCATTGGCTGGGCCGGATGGGGTTCCAAGACCTTGCTCAAATGATTGAGGCCCGGAGCGATCCGGGCCTTATCGCTTTTTGGGGCAGCTTCAGCTCGCCTTGCCGCCGAATGCACGGGTCAAAAGGCTCATCTGATCGGCTACGGGATTGGCGGCCACGAGGGGAACGACATTATTTTGGTCGTGCGGCTCGCGCATGGCGAGGTCGAGCTGGACGACGCGGTCGTGCAGCTTGAAGCTTTCCTCGATCAGATTGCGCAGTCCTTCGGGCAATTCGCCGAAACCCTTGATGTGGGATGGGCGGCCCAATGACTGCAGCTTGAGGCGCTGGCGCTTGCGGCGCGCTTCCTCGGCTGTGATTTCGCCTTCCTTCAAGGCGCGGCGAACGAGCAGCCATGAGGCGAGGTCAAGCAGCCTTGTCGTCAGGCGCATGCTTTCGGTTGCATAGAGAACGCTTGTGGGCGGCTTCAACGTCTTCGCCTCGCGGCGGCCCTGCCCATCGAGATAGGATGCCGTCGTCTCGACGAGCAGCATGCCTTCCTTGAAGACGTGATCGAATTGCGACGAGGCCTGGAACCGCTCTCCGAAGGAGATGGTGACGCCTGCACTCGCGAGATCCTGGTTTACGCGCGACTCTGTTGTCATGTTACGCCGTGACACAAACAAAAAACCCACTGATAACCATGTAGCATCGAAGAAGCCTAACTGGCCATAGTTAACAACACGCTGAAATCGGGTCGTTTCGTGACAGTGCGTGTTGCCCTTGTGGATTAGTGCAAGATTGACGCCGCTTCGGGTTTGGCGCTGGCGGACAGCACGCAAAAAAATGAGCCGCCGGATTGCGGCGGCTCGAAAGTCAACAGGGAGGCGTCAAACAGAGTGGCAGAGGGCCACTCCAGATCCAGAAAACTGGATGTCCCGAGGCTAGCTACTTATGGTTATGGAAGAGTTAAGTAGAAGATCAAAAACGCGCGTCAGTTTATGGGCTTTCGTGACGTTGGCGTGAACCGGCACAGGGAGGTGCGCAGAGGGGAGCAGTGCGAGGCGGCAAGCGGATCTGCGACCCAGACTGCGCCGCCACCCAAGTTCACCTCACGATTTGAACAGTGCGCTCGCTGCTGCTTCATGCGCACGCTTGCGCGACAGTTCGGCCTCGGTGCGCTCTATTTCTTTTTTCAGTGTCTCAATGCGGCTTTCCAGTTCGCCAATCGACTGTCCGGACAGATCCTGGCCAACGGTGATGACCGACGATTGCGGCTTCGGCCTGACCTCATCCCAATCCATTTTTCACGTCCTCATATGGCTGTTGGTTCAACCGTTCCCTGATGTTGCACGGCTGATGCGGCTTGGCTACCGGGGTGAATGCGATGGCGAATGAGGTTGTTCCAAGTCGGAGCAGGCTTGTCATGGCCGGTCAATGCGGGCACACCTGCGCAAGGGCCAATCCCTTCGTGGCTCACGGTGCCTGGCGCAATCCGCAGGCACCATGCCGCGCCCGATTTATCGCATCCAACACGTCAGCACATCCATATAGCCATCATCACCGAGAGAGATCGACATGAGCGCACTGCCAGACACCATGACCGCCATAGTGATCGACGGAAAGGGTGGGCCGGAAGTGCTGGTGCCCCGCTCGATCGCGGTGCCCAAACCGGGACTGGGCCAAGTGCTCATCAAGGTGCATGCCGCGGGCGTCAACCGGCCGGACGTGCTGCAGCGGCAGGGCCTCTACCCTGCTCCCAAAGGTCACTCCGAGATTCTCGGCCTCGAAGTGGCTGGAGAAATTGCCGCTCTGGGAGAGGGCACCCAGCGCTTCAAGGAGGGCGACCTTGTGATGGCGCTCGTCAACGGCGGTGGCTACGCTGAATATTGCATCGCGGAAGAGCCGGCCACGCTGCCGATACCCGCAGGACTGTCGATGACGCAGGCCGCTGGCGTGCCTGAAACCTTCTTCACGGTCTGGCACAACGTCTTCGAGCGGGGCGGTCTGACCGCTGGTTCCTGGTTCATGGTCCATGGTGGCACATCGGGCATCGGCGTCACGGCAATCCAGCTCGCGAAGGCCATGGGCGCGAAAGTGATTGCAACGGCTGGCGGCGCGGACAAGTGCGCGGCTTGCCTCGAACTTGGAGCGGACCGGGCCGTCGACTACCGCAGCGAGGATTTCGTCGAGGTGGTCAAGGACGTCACCGGCAAGCGCGGCGTCGACGTCATTCTCGACATGGTGGGGGGCGACTACGTCGACCGCAACATCCGCTCGCTGGCAGACGACGGGCGGCTCGTCTACATCGCCTTCCTGAAGGGCGCCAAGGTCGAAGTTGACCTTATGCGGGTCATGCTGAAGCGCCTTACCATCACCGGCTCGACGCTTCGCATCCGGCCGACCGAAGTGAAAGGCCGCATCGCGCGCGCGCTGGAGGAGAACGTGCTTGGGCGGCTTGCCGATAGCTCCATCAAGGTCGTGATGGATTCGACTTTCCCGCTTGCCGAGGCGGCCAAGGCTCATGCGCGGCTCGATCAGGGCACCCACATCGGCAAGATCGTGCTGACGGTTGCGGGCTAGTCAATAATTGCGCCGCCTTTCGGCAATCCCGTCGCCATCATGACGCAAAGTTGCGCCAGACTTGCGCCCAGCGCTCACCGAGCGTTCTCCGACCTGTCTAGACACTTTGAAAACGCTCAATATTTTGTTTAGACGACGGGTTGTGTGGTTTTTTTCATCCGCTAGATGAAGGGCAGGCCGGTCGTGTCTCAAGCCAGAAACTTTCTGCACGTTGCCGAAGACACCATAATCAACGCCGACATTCGAAACTGCCATCGTCTTGAGGTGCTGGGGCGCATCGAAGGCGATGTGGTCACGAGGGAGATCCTCGTGCATCCGACGGGTTCGGTCGTCGGCCGGGTGCGTGCGGAGAGTGCTGAGATCCTTGGGACAGTCGAAGGCGAAGTCGTGGTGCGAAATCTGATTTCGATCCGGCCGTCGGGTATCGTGCAGGGCGATGTCCAGTATGGACGCATGGTGCTCGACCCAGGCGGCGAACTTTCCGCAAAAGTGCGCAACGTGCCGCCGCATCTAGTCGGTGATTTTTCGCTTGCCGTGCGGCGGGGGCAGCAGATTGTCGTCACCACGCAGGATCTGGCTGCCATCGATCCCGACAACACACCCGACGAGTTGCGCTACAGCGTCTCCAACAACAAGGGCGGGCATGTCGCGTTTACCAGTGCGCCAGCCGTCTCCTTGTCCAATTTCACGCAAGCCGATCTCAACAAGGGGATCGTCGCCTTCGTCCACGATGGCAATGCAGGCCGCAATGCGAGCTTCGACGTCGTTGTCGCGGACACGGAAGGCGGGACATCGGGCAAGCCACGCACGGTGGATGTCGTTGTTGGCGATGCCGCCTGACCGGCGCGTAGGTGGTCTAGCGGAGCGCGCCTACCACGCGAGCTTTGGCATGGCAGCGATGGGGCGTGCTACCGTCTTGGCAAACAATGCGTCGAGTGCAGCTCCGTCTAGCTTGCCGGTGACGTGCACGCCCGAGGCAACGAAGACAGAGCGGATGCCGGCCTCAAAGGCGCCGGCGATGTCGGTGGTGATGCCGTCACCGATGGCGAGCACGCGCTCCTTGGTCATGCGCCTGCCACGCAACTCAGACAGCCGCGTCAATGCCAACTTATACACCGGGGCATAGGGCTTGCCCGCGTACTCCACCTTGCCGCCCAGCGCCGTGTATGCGGCAGCGACGCCGCCGGCACACCAGACGAGTTTGCCGGCGCGCTCGACCTTGAGGTCTGGATTTGCGCAGATCATTGGCAGGCTGCGTGCTGCCGCCACTTCCAGCACCGACACATAATCCTCAGGTGTTTCGGTCTCGTCGTCGACGAGCCCGGTGCACACGACCGCGTCGGCCTCATCGACCGGTGCCAGGACGACATCAAGTCCGGTGAACAGGGCCAGGTCGCGCTCGGGTCCGATATGGTGAATTGGCCGTCCTGAAAACTTCCCGATCAATGAGAGCGCGGCATCACCCGATGTGAGAATGGCATCGTAGGCTGACTGCGGCACACCGATGCGCTTCAGTTGCGCGGCAACGGATGCCGCTGGGCGCGGGGCATTCGACAGCAGCATCACCGTGCCGCCGATCTTGCGGAAGGTTTGGCAGGCGCGCGCGGCGTCGGGGAAATGTCGCGCACCGTTGTGCATCACGCCCCAAATGTCGACCAGCCATGCATCCGTGCCGACCGACACGGATGATATGGAATCGATAACCGGGATCGCCGAGGGCGCGCTGTCTTTTTGCATCGCACCCTCGTGCCGCGCCTAGCGCAGAAAATCAAGCCGCCGATCGGGTGCCCGTCGCTGCCGCCGGTTTCATCAGCCGTGGGCCGCCGAAAAGCTGGCCCTGGCCGAAGCGCGCACCGTAGCCCTGGATCTCGGCGCGCTGCTTTTCGTCGACAATCGATTCGACGATCGGCATCAGGCCCAGGTCCATAAGGTGGCTGCACAAATCCGCTGCCGGAATGACGGCGCCCATTGCGGGCAGTCCGGACAGGAAGACAGCGGCATCGAGCTTTGAGAACTTGAAGCCAGCGGCGACCAGCGGCTCGAAATCCATGTCGAGATCGGTCACTGCGCGCAAAGCAAAGGCAAAGCCGAGCTTTCGCATGTCGCGCAGCATTGCCCAGTGCGGTTTGCCGAAGCGGCGAGCGTCAGCTTGCGAGAACGTCAGCACAAGCTGGCCGGCCAAGGACTGCTGTGCCTTGTAGGTTTCGGTCAACTCGGTGGTGAAGACGTCGGAGGCAAGCGAGCTGCCGCTGAACGTGGAGAACACCGCGCCAGACTTGCCGCGCTCATCAAGCAGGCGTGCCACGTTCGCCGTCCGCTTGAGGCGGAGATTGTCGTAAAGCGGCAGAATGCCGGACGGCGCTTCGGGGTCTTCCACTTCAACCGGATCGAGCGGGGCGCCATCAACATCGCGAAGCCGCAGGCTGACCTCATAGTGACGGGCCTGCTGTTTTTCGAAATCGAGGATCGGTTCGAGGAAGACATCGACTCGTCCCGCGCCAATGGCGGCGGCGATGCGAGCAAAGCGCGGATCGGGGGCCTTCTTCCGTTGCGGTTTAGTTTCAGTTGCTGCCGCCAGATTGGTTGCGGGATCGGCCTCGTCTTCCGGCCAGGGCGCTATCTCGCGCGTCTGTGTACTTGCGGAGGCGAGCGCGTCGTCCTGATGAGCATCATCGAAGGGGACGTCTGCCCGGCCTGAAGTCGCCAGCGCTTCTTCCTGGGACACTAGAGCACCGGAAATACCAGTAGCCGAAGCTGGTTTTTTGGCATTGGCGTTCGGCGCCGTGGGCAGTGGCGGCGGCATGCTCGTCATTGTCGCGATCGGTTCGGCGCGACGCATCAATGCCTCGAAATCAAACTCGATGTCAGCGGGAGGCCCACCCTCTGTGGAAGTCTCGGCAGGCGCCGCCGGTGCCGTCGCTTGCTGACCTGTTGCCGGCTGTTGGCGGGGCGGGAACTGCGGCGGTTGCACAGCCTGCGGTGCCCGCGATGGTGCCGATGCATTGGCATTGCGTTGCTGGTCGACCGGCGGATTGCCCAAGTGACCTCCCGCCGCCGCCGGCTTGGCTGGTGCCGTTGCTTGCGATGCGGGGGCCTTCATCGTCTGCGCCGTCTGCCGAAGTGCGCCAATCGATTGGTTGATGGCGGATTCATCGGCTGCAATTGGGGCTGCCGTTGGTTTGCGCGCCGGAGCCAGTTTGTCAGCGTCGGCTGCGTTGACCTCGTCGGCGAGCTTGCGAATGAGCCCCTGGATCATTTCAACATCGGCTTCGCGCGGCGACACCATCGCCTCAACGCCCATGTTGCCTGGGCCCATGTTGCCTGGACGGTACGACCAATCATCGAACTGCTGGGCGGGTGTGCCGGATGACTTCAGCCCCGGCAAAGACGGCCCTTGCCCGCGTGGTCCTGCCGCCAATCCTTCTTTCGCCGCATCATGTGCCAGGGCCTCCTTGGGAAGCTGGGGCATTGGCGGGCCGGCAACGGGGCTGTGGTCGAACGACGGGGTGTCTGCCGTTGACGATCTCCCCGGGCTGCCTGCTGCCGGGCGCCCACTCTGGGGCGCGGACTGGTCCTGCGGATTGGGCGCGCGCACAACCTGCGGCACCTGCGGAGCCGACGTAGCGACGGGCGGCATGGCGTCGGGACGGGCGGGTGCCGCGGGGCCAAGATTAGCATCCGCGCGAGGCATGAAGCCCGCCCCGCCAGGCCGGGATCCAGCTTCCCCGGCCGGGGCACGCTTGCCCGCGTCTTGCGGCGGCTGAGCGCCAAGTGGCTGAGCGTTGGGCGCCTGTGCATTCGGCGCCGGCACGCGCGCGTGCCCAGGTGCCGACGTGGCGTTCGCCTGCGAGAGCCGCGCAATCTCCTTTTTCAGGCTGTCGACTTCGTCCTTGAGTTCGTCGAACTGGTCGTGCCTGCGGACAAGGGTGTGTAGCGTGAGGAGGCCGATATAGAAGGCTGCGGAAACCGTGACCGCGAGCCAAAGACTGAGCCCGACCTGGACGACCAGCCCCAAGCACAGGGCAAGCGTTACGACGGCCATGGCCATCATGATGAAGCCATCGCCGGCACGGCTGCTCTTGGCCGCTGTTGGCTTTGCATCTCGGTTGTCGGTCGCCATCCGGAAGCCACCCTCGCTCAACTGGTCTCGATCACCCGGCACCGCACCCCGCCTCACCTGCGGATCGCGCCGATACGGAAAGTTCTTTGCGATCGGGGTATGCGCATGAAACCGCTATCCGAATTCCGACAACGGGGCGCAAACACCGATTCGCTACCACTCAACTTTCCAGGAAGCCGGCGTCCGCCCGCAATGGACGGCAATGATCTTTCACCAGATTTCGTCGCGCGTTCGCGGTGTTGGACTTCGAGTTGTTGCGCAAACGCATCGACCTCGAATGGGCGCGTGTACCAATCAAATCGGGGTTGAATTGCTGCTCAAGCCCGTGCACTTGCCGCGATAATGCGCGCCAGCCGATCGCGAATTGCCTCCAGGTCGGACGGTCCCGCGATCAACGGCGGTGCCACGACCAACGTGTCGCCGCCAACGCGGATGTAAATATCCTCATCATGGTAGCCCCTCGCCATGATCTCATAGCCGCGCGCGCCGGCTCCACCGCCTGATGGTTCGAGGTCAATGCCGCAGATCATGCCAATCGGCCTGATGTCGAGCACACCGGGGGCGTCACGCAGCGACATCATCAAATCCGCAAACAGCTGCTCATGTCCGGCCGCGCGCTCAAACAGGCCCTCGTCGCGATAGACATCGAGGGTTGCAAGGGCGGCAGCCATCGCCAGCGGATGGCCTGAGTATGTGTAGCCATGGAAGAGTTCGGGCATATGCTCTGCGCCGTCCATATGCGCCTCGTAGATCGGCGCGCGGGCAATGACTCCAGACATCGGGACCGCCCCGTTGGTGACGCCCTTGGCGAAGGCAATCATATCGGGAACGACGGCATAGCGATCGCTGGCAAAGGCCGCGCCCAAACGCCCGAATGCCGTAATCACCTCATCAAAAATCAGCAGGATACCGTACTTTTCCGTGATTGCGCGCAGCCGCTGGAGATACCCTTTGGGCGGCGGCAGACAGCCCGTGGAACCAGCCACGGGTTCAACGATCACTGCGGCGACATTGGATGGATCGTGCAACGCCAGGATGCGTTCCAGTTCGTCGGCAAGGTGCGCGCCCCATTCCGGCTCGCCTTTGGAAAACGCCTGCTTGTCGCGGACATAGGTGGCGGGCAGATGGTCGACCCCGCCCAGCATCGCGCCATAGACCTTGCGGTTGGCCGGCATGCCGCCGACTGAAATGCCGCCAAAGCCGACGCCGTGATAGCCGCGTTCGCGGCCAATGAAGCGCGTGCGGTGGCCCTCGCCGCGACGGCGGTGATAGGACAAGGCAATCTTCAACGCGGTATCGATGGCCTCACTGCCGGATGACGCAAAAAATACGTGGTCGAGATCGGCTGGGGACATCATTGCCAGCCGGCTTGCCAGCTCGAAAGCTTCCGGATGGCCGAACTGGAACGCGGGTGCGTAGTCGAGTTTCCCCGCCGCGTCTTTTATGGCGGCGACGATGCGTGGATTGGCGTGACCCGCATTGACGCAATAGAGGCCCGAGGTGGCGTCGATCACCTTGCGGCCATCGGGTGTGAGGTAGTGCATGCCCTGGGCTGCCCTGAACATGCGCGGCGCGGCCTTGAATGCGCGGTTGGCTGTAAAAGGCATCCAATAAGCAGCGAGCGCATTGGGCGTGACATTACCGTCCGTGCTCATTTGTTGCCTTTCTCCCCTAGGGGCAAGTTGCACCGGCGCCTGGAGCCCTGCCGCGCAATCTGATGACGAAACATCGCAATTGCAGCCAAAGTGGCGATGGAACGGCCAGTTCGTCAGACTGGAATTCACTTTGTGCTGATGTGGAAAAGCACACCTTTTAGTGGATGACGAACGATTTTTGACTGCCGCCGCGCTTTGGCCGCAACACTGCCAAGGCCGGACCTCGATCTGGCGCTTGTTTAGCTCTCGTTAGGCGAATCGGCGTGGTATTGTGTCCGCCGGGCCGCCTTACTCTAGTCCTGGCGTATGCATAAGGAGAGAGCCCTGATGTTCATGAGCGTTGTAACGCATGCCCCTGGTGTCCCTGTCTATGCGGAGCTTGCGGGTGCGCGGGTTCTCATCACTGGCCTGTCGCCGTTGTCCGGGGTCGACCTTGCACGCAGCTTTGCCGACCATAAGTGCCGGCTCGTGTTGCAGACCTCTGCCGTCGGGCCCGAGGTCGACGCGCTGACGGCACTGCTTGCCGAGAGCGCCGCAGAGACACAGCTCTTCACGACTGAGCTTTCCCAAGGTCCTGATGCCGTCGGCTTTGCGCAGGGACCGGCACAAACGCTTGGCGGTCTCGACGTTGCCATCAATCTGATTGCTGTGGAAGCTGAGGATCTCGCTGGTCGGACGACGCTGGATGAGATCGAGGACCTGGTGTCCGAAAAGCTGTTGCCTGCAACGCTGATGACGAAGGTTATCGCCAACCGGATGCGACTGACGCTCACCGAGGGCCTCATTCTCAATGCCGTCGTGATGGCGCCGCCGCGGTCTTCCGCCGAGGAAGCCCTTACCGGGATACTGAGGACGGCCCTCGCCGCGATTACGCGGCGTCAGGCGCAGGAATGGGCGGACAAGGATATCCGCATCAATGCGATCGGCCCCAAAGGCCCGATGGATGGCGCACACGGCGGTGCGTGCCTGACCTCCGGGCCGGACATTGCCGCGCTGGCTCTTTACCTGGCGAGCCGCAAGGGGCGCCAGCTCACCGGTCATGTGTTCGATGCTGAAGGCGTGGCCGGGCGCGGCTGCTGAACCGCACGGGCGACGTGTGAGCCCTCGACTGTCTCGGAAACGAAATGCCGGCGGGCCGCTCCTCACAAGGAGCGGCTATCCTGGCCTATCACCGGTTGATTGATGGCGGTGCGCGACCAATTCCGCCGCGCCACCTAACGGACTTCGTCAATCGGTGTTTTGCATGTGATGAGCAAGACGGCGGATGGGCTCGCGCAACGCTTCGCGCAGCTTGGCGTCGGCGACGGTTTCATCCATCGCGCCTTCGAAGCACCTGAGCCAGGCGGCGATCTCAGGCTTACCGATCTTCGCCACGAAATGCCGCCGCCGCAGCATCGGGGGCCCGCGCTTCTCGACGAAAAGCGGCGGGCCGCCGAGCCAACCACTCATGAACTCGAAAAATTTCTGCTCGCTGCCTGCCAGATCGGGCGGATGCACATTTCTCGCCGCCGCCGCCTCTGGAAGCGTCGCCATCAATTCATACATGCGCCGCGTGAGCTTGCGCAGCGCCGGCTCGCCGCCCAGCAGATCGTAGAGCGTTGTCGTTTGCCCGCTTGCCGCATCCGCCGGGTCCATCACCGTCGTATCCTCGCCATCCTGACGCCTGCGCGGCTATCCTGCCGCCCAGGCAATGACATAGGGGGATATTGCCAGCAACCCGATGCGACACATCGCCAAACGCGGTGGCCACGGGCAGCAAAGCCGCCGCCGAAAATGGCGCACGAAGGGCTGGTGGCGTGCGCTCTTTCCCGAAACCGTCGCACGCCCTGGTGGGCCATTCGCCCGTGCGACCAAAATTGAGTGCTAGGGCGCGCTCATTTTCGGTGCAATCGGGAACGCGCTCGGACCTTTTGTAATGGGCATGTTTTTCACGCTGAACCGCTACACACTTCAGCTAAACATGCCGCCGTCCTGTGCTGGGCATGTTTTTCACGCTAAACCGCTGCACACTTCAGCTAAACATGGCCCACCCTTTTGTAATGGGCATGTTTTTCACGCTGAACCGCTGCACACTTCAGCTAAACATGCTCTAGCCCTTGCCGTTGCCGCGCCTCTTCTCCGGCGGCAGCGTCTTGCCAAGGATATGTTCGTCGCGGCCGATAACGTGCTGGGAAGAGCCGACGATCAACGGATCGGGACCGCGCAATATTGAGCGATCCTTGTTGGGATAATCGAGCGTCGCGAGGAAGTGCTGCATGCAGTTCAGCCGCGCACGCTTCTTGTCGTCGGACTTGACGATGGTCCAAGGCGCATCCGCGGTATCGGTATAGAAGAACATCGCCTCCTTGGCCTCGGTATAGGCGTCCCACTTGTTGAGCGATGCCTTGTCGATTGGCGACAGCTTCCACTGCTTCAGTGGATCATGCTCGCGGGATGCAAAGCGGCGCGCCTGTTCCTCGCGCGTAACCGAGAACCAATACTTGTAGAGGCGGATACCCGAACGAACGAGCATGCGCTCAATGTCGGGACATTCGCGCATGAATTCGAGATACTCGTTGGGCGTGCAGAAATTCATGACACGCTCGACACCGGCGCGGTTGTACCAGGAGCGGTCAAAGAAAAGGATCTCTCCCGCCGAGGGGAGATGGGTGATGTAACGCTGGAAGTACCACTGCGTCTTCTCGCGTTCGGAGGGTTTTTCCAGTGCGATGACCTTGGCGCCGCGCGGGTTCAAATGCTCCATGAAGCGCTTGATCGTGCCACCCTTGCCCGCCGCATCGCGCCCTTCGAAGATCATGACGATGCGTTCACCGGACTCCTTGACCCAGGCCTGGGCTTTGAGAAGTTCGGTCTGCAGCCCTACCAGGTGGTCCTCGTATTCCTTCAACTTCATCTTGGTCTTGTAGGGGTATTCGCCACTTTCGAACGCATGCCGGATGGCCTCCGGATTCTGGCGCATCTCGGCGAGCTTGTGCAGCGCATTTTCAGCCTGAGGTTCGGCCTCAGGCTCTGCGGGAGAAGGGTCGGTGCTGCCCTGCGGCTGTGTTGGTGATGGCGCTGGCGTCGCCGCTGCGGCGACCACCGCACCTTTCGAATTGCCGGCTTTTGCAGGACGCTCTTCACGAGACATCTCAGTTTCCTTCCCAAATCAATTGTGTCAGCCCAATCGCGGTTTCCGCGACTGGGCCGTGGCGCTCCCTTGCTACCAAACCAGCAGGGCGTCGCCGCGCTCCTCCGGCGACTTAAAAGAATTGTGACAGACGTCAGAGCAAGAAGGTTGATCTGAATCAATATGACAGCAACGGACACTGATGTCCGGCCGGTTCTGCCCAGCAGCATTAACGAAATCTGCCCACTGCATGTTACTGGCGATCGGGCAGCGGGCCATCTAAACGCGCCTCAATTTTTCGCGCGCCGAAATCGTAAACGGCCAGCTGAACGATCGAATATTAAGACTTCCGTCCTTGACAGACCAAACTCGCGAACTTATCTGTCCGCCACCTTTGGCACTCATCCAGAATGAGTGCTAACAGGCATCCAATTCCTAGAAGAGAAGCTGCAGCGGGGGCCCTCAGCGCCCTCGTGTCAAATACGGAGCAGTGTTCGCATGAAGTTCCGCCCACTCCACGATCGTGTCGTCGTCAAGCGCGCCGATGCCGAGACGAAGACCGCCGGTGGCATCATCATTCCCGATACGGCTGGCGAGAAGCCGCAGCAGGGCGAAGTGGTCGCTGCTGGCCCTGGCGCCCGCGACGAGACCGGCAAGATCCAGCCCCTCGACGTCAAGAAGGGTGACCGCGTGCTGTTTGGCAAGTGGTCCGGCACCGAGGTCAAGATCGATGGCCAGGATCTCCTCATCATGAAGGAGAGCGACATCATGGGCGTGCTCGACAAGTAAGCCGCACTCCGAAGCCGCTGGGAGACATGAGCTTAGATGCTGATCGTGTGGCCCGGCTCTCAATCGATCGACGACGGTTTGGTGATCCTGCTGTTTCTCGCAGCTGGATTTGCGCTTACCACCCTGGTTTTCCGTATCGCTCTCAAGCGCGCGCGTCAGGATGGTGAGAAGGACCAGGCCGAAGAGTGAACACACAAGGAACCGAGTATCATGGCTGCTAAAGACGTCCGCTTTTCCGCCGACGCCCGCGAAAAGATGCTGCGCGGTGTCGACATTCTCGCCAACGCGGTGAAGGTCACGCTCGGCCCCAAGGGCCGCAACGTCATCATCGACAAGTCGTTCGGCGCGCCGCGCACGACCAAGGATGGCGTCACCGTCGCCAAGGAGATCGAGCTTGAGGACAAGTTCGAGAACATGGGCGCCCAGATGGTGCGCGAAGTTGCCTCCAAGACCAACGACGTCGCCGGTGACGGCACCACCACTGCAACAGTGCTCGCCCAGGCCATCGTCCGCGAGGGTCTGAAGTCGGTCGCCGCCGGCATGAACCCGATGGATCTGAAGCGCGGCATCGACAAGGCCGTCGCGCAGGTCGTCGAAGCGATCCAGAAGAAGGCCAAGAAGGTCAAGGATTCGAGCGAGATCGCACAGGTCGGCACGATTTCCGCCAACGGCGAGCGCGAGATCGGCGAGATGATCGCCAAGGCGATGCAGAAGGTCGGCAATGAGGGCGTCATCACGGTCGAGGAGGCCAAGAGCCTGGAGACCGAGCTCGACGTCGTGGAGGGCATGCAGTTCGATCGCGGTTACCTCTCGCCCTACTTCATCACCAACGCCGAGAAGATGATCGCCGAACTCGACGATCCCTACATCCTCATCCACGAGAAGAAGCTCTCTGGCCTGCAGCCGCTGCTGCCGGTTCTCGAGGCCGTCGTGCAGACTGGCAAGCCGCTGCTCATCATCGCAGAGGACATCGAGGGCGAAGCGCTTGCAACGCTCGTTGTCAACAAGCTGCGCGGTGGCCTGAAGGTCGCTGCCGTCAAGGCACCGGGCTTCGGTGACCGCCGCAAGGCGATGCTGGAAGACATCGCCGTGCTGACCGGCGGCCAGACGATCTCCGAGGACCTGGGCATCAAGCTCGAGAGCGTCGAGATCGGCATGCTGGGCCGCGCCAAGCGCGTCACCATCACCAAGGACGACACGACGATCGTCGATGGCTCGGGCAAGAAGAAGGACATCGAAGCCCGCGTCAGCCAGATCAAGGCGCAGATCGAGGAGACCACCTCGGACTACGACCGCGAGAAGCTGCAGGAGCGGCTGGCC
>JAGRKV010000076.1 GCA_020442165.1 Hyphomicrobiaceae bacterium
GAGGACAAGTTCGAGAACATGGGCGCACAGATGGTGCGCGAAGTCGCCTCCAAGACCAACGACATCGCCGGTGACGGCACCACCACCGCGACCGTCCTTGCCCAGAACATCGTCAAGGAAGGCGCCAAGGCGGTGGCCGCCGGCATGAACCCGATGGACCTCAAGCGCGGCATCGACATGGCCGTCAACGAGGCGCTCGGCGACCTGACCCGCCGGTCGAAGAAGATCAAGACCTCCGAGGAGATCGCCCAGGTCGGCACGATCTCGGCCAATGGCGAGCGCGAGATCGGCAACATGATCGCCGAAGCCATGCAGAAGGTCGGCAACGAGGGCGTGATCACGGTCGAGGAGGCCAAGTCCCTCGAGACCGAGCTCGAAGTGGTCGAGGGCATGCAGTTCGACCGCGGCTACCTCTCGCCGTACTTCATCACCAACGCCGAGAAGATGGTGGCCGATCTCGAGGATCCCTTCATCCTCCTCCACGAGAAGAAGCTCTCCAACCTCCAGGCCATGCTCCCCGTCCTCGAGGCGGTGGTGCAGTCGTCCAAGCCGCTCCTGATCATCGCCGAGGACGTCGAGGGCGAGGCTCTGGCCACGCTCGTCGTCAACAAGCTCCGCGGCGGCCTCAAGGTCGCGGCCGTCAAGGCGCCGGGCTTCGGTGACCGCCGCAAGGCCATGCTGGAGGACATCGCGATCCTCACCGGCGGCCAGGTGATCTCGGAAGACCTCGGCATCAAGCTCGAGAACGTGACCATCGACATGCTGGGCAAGGCCAAGCGCGTCAAGATCGAGAAGGAAAACACCACGATCGTCGACGGCGCCGGCAAGAAGGCCGACATCCAGGGCCGTTGCGCGCAGATCAAGGCGCAGATCGAGGAAACCACCTCGGACTACGACCGCGAGAAGCTGCAGGAGCGTCTTGCCAAGCTTGCCGGCGGCGTTGCCGTTATCAAGGTTGGCGGCGCCACCGAGGTCGAAGTGAAGGAGCGCAAGGATCGCGTCGATGACGCGCTCAATGCCACCCGTGCTGCGGTCGAGGAAGGCGTCGTTCCGGGCGGCGGCGTGATGCTGCTGAAGGCCACCCAGTCGATCACTGTGGAAGGCGAGAATGCCGACCAGGAAGCGGGCATCCAGATCGTGCGCAAGGCGCTGCAGGCGCCGATCCGCCAGATCTCGGAGAACGCGGGCGTCGAAGGTTCGATCGTCGTCGGCAAGGTGCTCGAGGCCAAGAAGGACACCTTCGGCTACGACGCGCAGACCGACGAGTACGGCGACATGATCGAGAAGGGTATCATCGACCCAGCCAAGGTCGTGCGTACCGCCCTGCAGGATGCGGCTTCCATCGCAGGCCTGATGATTACCACCGAGGCAGCCGTTGCCGAAGCGCCCAAGAAGGACGCTGGCCATGGCCACGGCGGTGGCATGGGTGGCATGGGCGGAATGGGCGACATGGGCATGATGTAAGCCCTGCCCGGCTCGTCGCCGAACAAACACGAAGGGCGGCTCTCACGGGCCGCCCTTTCGCATTGGCTCCATGCCCATGCTCTTTGTCTGACGACATCGGCCAGGCCCGATGTCGTGGTGGCATGATGTAAGCCCTGCCCGGCTCGTCGCCGAACAAACACGAAGGGCGGCTCTCACGGGCCGCCCTTTTGGTTTGCTACGCCAAACCAGCCAATGTGGGATGCCGGTCACTCGATGGGGAGTGTCGACGTCTCAATGCGAATGTTGCCTACATTCAGGTATTGCTTGTCGGCGCTTTCAGGAATGGAACTCTCGAATTCGACGGACAGCGCCTGCAGCGCGCCGCTGGCGCCCGTGACACCCAGCTGTCTCAGCGCATCGGAAATCGGCAGGCGCAGTGTCCCGGCATCACCGGAGGTGCCATGACCGCCGCCCGTGTGGGCCATCCCCGGGGAATGCTTCAAGGCGGATAGCGTAAACGTATTCAGGGTTCCAAGTACGACATCCTGACTGCCGCCAGCGTTCTTCTTCTTGAGTTTGATGTCGTAACTGAAACCGCCAAGCTTGCCATCGCTGCCTATACGTACGTCCTCGAGAACGAGCCACGCACTCTTGATCGCGGATTTCTCGGGCTCGATGGCGAAGGTGGTGAGTGCACTTCCCGCGTCCGGCGCCACCGGCAGATCGACCACCACGGAGCGACCGCCCAGCGCAATGTCCCGGCGGAACGAAAGTGTCTTCAATCCTTTGTTGCCATCGGACTTTTCGACGCCATCTGGGACCATCGCGTGACCGCTTTCTCCTGGAGACGCCACTTGCCCACCGGCAATCACGATTGGCTCGCTTGCAACCACCACCGAAGTCGTGATCGGCTCGATTTCGTAGTCGTCATAGATGTAGCCCAGCTGATTGCGAGAATCGAGCAGGTCTGCCGTCGCCATGACCTTGCTCGCCGTGGTGTCGAAACTGTGCTTCTGCTTTGCCCACGTTCTGGTAGCGCTCGGATTTTGCCGCCCGTCCGCCAGCCTCACCCATACGTCCCACAACCTGTCGATATTGGCATGATGCAACCAGAATATCGGGTCGCGGGCAGACGAGTTGACAAACCCCATTTCACCGCCCACCGCACCATGCACCGTGCCGTGCGGATTACCTTCCAGGGATGATGAAAACGCATTGAAGGCTTTGGCAGACGCCTTGGACCAAGCGCGGCTGATGTTCACATTCGACAGATCGGTACGGGCGCGCGGGTGCCACAGCGGGTTGGTCGATGCGTCACCTTCGGTGAACACGGCGTTGATCTTCGGCGACGCATTCCAATTCCAGTATGGAAGCTCGAAGGCGGTCTGATTGCCGGCTTCCTTGGCCGAGGACTTCAGCACCTGTTCAAAAAAGTAGAGGAACGCGCGATGCCAGGATACGAACTGAAGTGTCCCGTGGTGGCACGAGTTATAAAGACTGCCAAGGTTCGCGGGCACCGCCTCCGTCGTGCCATGCACCGATGCCCAGTAGTACCAGCCTTCGGGATCGTCTTTTTTGGCGACCGAGCGCTGCTTCATGCGAGCCACGCCTGCACGCAAGGCAGCGACCTTCTCTGGTGACTTGGCGAATTCCTCAATGTTCTGGCGAATGCGTGGTGTCCCGCCCGTCTGGGCCAGAACTTTCTCCAGCAAAGCCATCGGCAAGGCGGCTGCCAAACCCATCTGAAACAAGACGCGGCGATTGATAATCATGACCTCGACCCCTTGAAACAAGCTATGTAGCAATGACCCATAGTGTCGAGTGTGCCAGTGTTCCCGTCAAGCCAGACGACCGAACCGGCGCGGTCACGCCGCCGCTTCCCTATCGGCTGAAACTTGCTATAGAGCGAACGCGACGAGCAGCGATTTCTGACCCGCGAGAGAGCTTCACATTCCGATGTCCGAAACAAACGACGAAACGGTCGCCACCACTGCGCCGGCAACGAAGGGCAAGGCCGATCCGCGCATGGTTGCCGAGATCGAGAAGCGGCGCACGTTCGCGATCATCTCGCACCCTGACGCGGGCAAGACGACGCTGACCGAAAAGCTGCTGCTATTCGGCGGCGCGATCCAACTTGCGGGACAGGTCAAGGCGAAGAAGGACAAGCAGTCGACGCGGTCGGACTGGATGGCGATCGAGAAGGCGCGCGGCATCTCGGTCGCGACTTCGGTGATGACGTTCGAGTATGGCGGGCACGTCTTCAACCTGCTCGATACGCCAGGCCACGAAGACTTCTCCGACCACACCTATCGCACGCTTACCGCTGTCGACAGTGCCATCATGGTGATCGACGCGGCACGCGGCATCGAGGCGCGGACGCTCAAGCTGTTCGAGATCTGCCGACTGCGCGACATCCCCATCATCACCTTCATCAATAAGATGGACCGCGAGGCGCGCGTGCCGCTGGAGGCGCTGGACGAGATCGAGAAGACGCTGGCACTCGATACCGCGCCGATGGTGTGGCCGATCGGCTCAGGCCGCGACTTCAAGGGCGTTTATGATCTGCGCACGGGCAAGCTGCGCCGGCTCGATCAAGAGGGTGCCAGCGACGTCTCAGGACCCGATGATCCCATATTCGACACACTGATGGAGCCGGGCGCCGTGGCAACATGGCGTGAAGAGGTCGAACTGGTTTCGGATGCTGCCCGGAATTTCGATTTGGAGGCGTTCCGGCATGGAACATTGACGCCGGTGTTCTATGGCTCGGCGTTGAAAAACTTCGGCGTCAGAAGCCTGCTCGAAGCGCTAATCGAGCATGCGCCACCACCGCGCGACCAGAAGGCGGCGACCCGCACCATCCATGCCACCGAGCCCGCCATGACCGGTGTGATCTTCAAGATCCAGGCGAACATGGACAAGAACCATCGCGACCGCATCGCGTTCATGCGCGTTTGCTCGGGCAAGCTGACGCGCGGCATGAAGGCGAAACTGGTACGCACTGGCAGGACTATCGCGTTGCAGGCGCCACAGTTCTTCTTTGCGCAGGATCGCTCGCTTGCGGAAGAAGCCTATGCCGGTGACGTTGTCGGCATCCCCGGCAAGGGCCTACTCCGCATCGGCGATGCCCTGACCGAAGGCGAAGACATCACCTTTCTCGGTATTCCCAACTTCGCGCCGGAGATCCTGCGGCGCGTGCGTGCGAACGACGCCATCAAATCTCAAAAGCTGAAGGTGGCGCTTGAAGAGATGGCGGAAGAGGGAATCGTGCAGCTGTTCTCACCCATCGACGGCACGCAGCCCGTCGTCGGCGTGATCGGAGCGCTGCAGTTGGACGTGCTTGCCGACCGGCTCACCCACGAATACGGCCTCGACACCGTGTTCGATTCAGCACCGTGCGACACCGTGCGCTGGATCAGCTCGGACAAGGCTGGCGCGGTCGACGAGTTCGTCAAGAAACACAGGTCTTTGGTCGCCAAGGACCGCGAGGGCGAATACGTCTATCTCGCCCCGTCGATCTACAATCTCCACACCGTGATTGAACGCGCGCCCGACATCGCCTTCAAGGACATCAAGACGATCACCGTGTGATGGCGCGTTGGCTGGCGGCCGCCACCATGCGCGATCCGGTCACGGCACCGGCAGCTTCAATCCGGGCGCCTTTTCGATCACCTGCGTGGAAAAACTCTCAAAGCCTGCCTGTTTCGAGAGAGTGGTCGATTTGGCGATCCAGCCGGTTTCAGGGTTAACCCAGAACTTATCGTGATAAGAGGATTTGATGGCAGGCAGCTCGTAGTCGGCCTCGATCGTTTCATACTTCACGCCGTCGAGTTCCTCGGTCGCGCACGCGGCATTCTTCGCGGTGTCGGCAGCCGCCTTTAGCTGTTTAGCGACGGCCTCCGGGTCGTGTCCGCTGTCGAGCGTGCGAATTTTCTTCCAGCTCTTGCCCTTGTCGTAGGACGCATACATCACCTGCCCGCGCACCATCGACCACGGCATGTTGGAGGGTTCAATCATCTCCGTCATCCAATCGCCGGTTCCGTCGAGGTAGCTGTAGTTCTTGGTTGTCTTGGCTCCCTTGATTTCCTGCACGATCAGGTTCTTCGTCGGCCCCTTCACATTGCGGTCGGTATAAATGCGGACGAATTTCTCGTGGCACGTTTCGCCCATGGCAGGGGCAACGACGATGACAGAAAGAATTGCGGCAAGAAATAATTTCATCACTTCATCCCGATGGTGGACCCAAGGAATCTGACACAGGCGAACAGGTTGTGCCGCCAATCAAAAGATCATGCGGCACTGAACTGAACCCAATCCCGCACGAATATGCAAGGTTGCTGCCATCCGGCATCCGCGATGGCATGGTGGCCGCGCCAAGACTGCGCTCCTTGGCTTTACGCAGTCGCATTGTGATCGACCACGCACACCAGATCGCTCGTGGTCCGGCTGAAGGTGGCTTAGTCGAGAGAAATGGCGAGGCCGGAGAGATCGAGATTGGCCATCAGACCAACCTGACGACCACTCAACTCCAGCACTGCGCCCTTCTGGTTGGTCAACACGATGGCCCGCGCGCCTGCTCCAACAGCGATGCCTGCGCCGCCAGCGACATAGACCCCCTCGACGTCAGATGGACGCCGGATGTTCGTCACCCTGCCGTGCAACACGGTCTTCGACCCGCCAAAGACGAGGCCATAGTCAAGGCCACCGGTCGACAACCCATAGATCTGGCCGTGGTAATCCAGCGTGCCGCCACCGCCCGAGCCGCCGATGATCCATCCCGCCTTGTAGATCGTCAGCCGGACGTAACCTGTATCCGCGTGGGTTGGAGTGAAGGAGAGTGCCAGAGCGACAAGCGCCAGCAGACCTGCGCGAATCTGAAAATGGATAGCCATTGAAAAGTCCCCCGGAATGGACGTAGCGGAACGCGATTGCACCGTGACGAACCCCATGGGGGGCTAGTTGACCACCCAAATCTGGACGAAAGATGTCGCCCGCCAGATCCAGCAGTGTTGCGAACCGGGTGTGGCATAACTCGCCACCGGCCTTAAGCCATCCTTAACCGGCGCATGCGGAATCTAATGGCCCTGCAATGCCAAAATCCGAGGCTGCCGTGACGACACGGAGTGCTGCAGTTCCGCACGGCCTGCGAGCCATTGATCTGCCAGTCGTCATAATGATCGGCGCGGCATTGAACGG
Organism: Hyphomicrobiaceae bacterium; assembly: GCA_020442165.1. GTDB lineage: Bacteria > Pseudomonadota > Alphaproteobacteria > Rhizobiales > Hyphomicrobiaceae > JAEUMD01. The sequence goes on from JAGRKV010000076.1 coordinate 6,619, forward strand.
TCTTGTCGTCACTGTGATGCAAACGGTGTCGGCGGGCGGCGGCCTGTCGCTGACATTGGGGCTCAGTCCGTTCCAGATCATCGCTATACTCGTCGCCGCGCGGCTGATGCTGGGCATGGGTGAACCCGACGCGGCTGGACCGTGGTGGCTTGACCTGACGGTGGCGGCACTCATCCTTGTGCCCAGCAGTGCCGTATCCTGGGCCGCGCTGGCGATTTATTCCGGTTATCATGCTGTCGAAACGCGCGCAGAGCGGCGCACGGGCGCGCTGCTGTTCCTCGCGATCGCTGTGGCGTCACTATGGTCGTCGGTCATTCTCAAGTGGTTTGCCTTGCCGGTAACAACTGGCGAAGCATTTGTGCTTGGCCAGATCATGCATCTCATCAGGCCCGACATCATTCAGGTCGCCAACGTGATCGGCAATCCCGACACGCACAGCCTCATCCTGATGACGCGCTGCACGACAGCCGACGCTCTGCCCCATGCCGCCATCGGCGTCGCGGCAGTCGCATATCTGCTGGGCGACGTCAGGCCCGAACGACTGCGACAAGCATTGGTGATGCTGGCGGTTATCTATGTGGCTGCCAACCTCGTCCGTCTGGGGGGGCTCGCGTGGTCGGCTGAGTCCTATGCGCTCGTCCATGGGCCAATCGGCGCCAATGCTTTCGATCTGTTCCAGGCGGGGCTGGTGCTCACGTTGGGCAACTGGGCGGGTTCGTCATGAACGCCCGTGTCATCACATCAGTAGCCGTGCTCATCGCGCTTGCCGGCGGCATGGCGCTCAAGGTCGGCCGATACTCAGGGCATGGCGAGGCTGCATCCACGACCGCTGAAAGGCACATTGCTGTAGTGATGTCGCAGCATGGCTGGCTGGAAAAGAATGAAGCCGCCGTCACCGGTCATCTGCCATTCTTGCAGAAGGTGTTCGTGCGCGGCGGCTGCAGCGAGCCGGTCTTTGTTGCCATACTCACCGGTAATGCCGAGGGCGCGGACTTCTTCCGCCTGCAACACAGCGGCAACGTCGCTTTCGTTCAGGATGACGTCGTCTCGCATCCCAATGGTTTTCGGCGCCAAATCGCTAACATGACCAGGGCGGCGGGGCGGCTCGTCGGCCATGGAGACGGCCAAACGCTTCCGGTCCTTGCCGTCTCACCGGCACCACCAATTGACCGCGACGAGTGCGCTGGACCGCCCGCGCAAGCCTGGCGCCCGTGATGGATCGGGAGCAGTGCGTTCTTTAATGCACGTTAATCTTTCGCAGGTAGTCTGATGCCGCGTAGCGTTATGGTCGCGGGTCAGTTTTTATGAAGACGATCATTCATTCCAGCATATTTGTAGCGCTCGTCGTTTCGGGCGGACTGATCCTGTTCGTTTCGGGCAGCTCCACGGTACATGCCGCGAATGGTGGCAATGGAAATCACTATGGCTGGGGCAGAGGCAACGGCAATGGTGGTGGCGGAGGCGGCGGCGGTGGTGGACCGCTACCCGTTCTCGGTGTGACCCTGCTTGGCCAGGCTGCAGGAGCCGCCGGCCTTTACACATTGTGGCGTCGGCGCAGGCGCCGCGACACGACCAAGCGCTAGATCGTTTCAGACCTACGTTGAAACGATCCAGATATCTTCGCTCACGCAGCCTAACTCGCTATCGCTCGGGCTGCTCCGCGGGGACGGCGCAAGGCGCCGGGCCGCAGTCGCGGCCTTAGCCATTCCGTCTTGGTCGGAATCGCTCTAGGGCGCGCGTTATCTCGCCCATCTTCCGCATGCTTCTCACGCTGAACCGCTGCGCAGCCGTTGCGCTGCATGAGCCATCGCGGCTCAACGCAGAGCGGCCGCGCCGGTTGGGGGGAACCGGGCGGCCGCGGGGGAAGTCGAACCGTCGCAATCGGAGAGGGACAGCCGACACTACTTGGTGCAGGATCACTTCGCCTGCGAAACTTCAAAACTCACTTCGTCCTCGCCCTGGGGCGGCGCGCTCCTAACAACGAGCCGTGTGTGGCTTTCGCCGATCAGCGCGATTTGGATGCGCAAGCCGCCAGCATCTGGTCGCGCTTTTGAGCCGACGACTTCCATACATTCGGCGGCACGCTGCCGCACCATTGCAGGTGGCGGCCAAGATCGCTGTTCCACTCGGGCCCTGAAAAGCCGCACTTTAGCTTTTCGTTCTGCTGCTGCTGCTTCAGGGCAGTCGCGCCGTACCATTGGCAGTTCGACTGGGCCGCGACCGGTGCCGTGACGCTGGCCAGCGCCGCGAGCGCAGAAAGCAAGGCCAGGGGAGCGGCGGTAAGTCTCATGTGACCAGTCCTCGTGTATCTCGCGCCCCTCATCCCTCGGATCGATCGCCGGGGGCTTGCCAGCGATCATGACCAGAAAGCTAACGCCTGCAACATGAACCCGCTCTGAATGCGGCAAAGGTTTACCGTTCATCTTCGGGCGGGACTGAAACCGGCCAATTCTCAATGGCTTAAGTGGAACCCTGGGTGTGGCCGACGGGCGCCGCGGACGCTGGGGCGAATCTGTTAGGTTGCTGGTCCACCGCATTACCGAAGCCATCTGACATAGCCATAGATGACATCCTCTCCGTCCCTGCTGCGCGAAGACCTCTCCGCCAACGCCGGCATGCGTGCGGCGCAGCACGTTCTTGAGGAGACGTTCGGCTACAAGAGTTTTCGCAGTGAGCAGGCAGACATCGTCGCGACAGTGATCGGCGGCGGGGATGCACTGGTGCTGATGCCGACGGGTGGCGGGAAGTCGCTGTGCTATCAGATCCCCGCATTGGTTCGGCCCGGTGTCGGTGTGGTGGTGTCGCCGCTGATCGCACTGATGCAGGACCAGGTAGCGGCATTGGAAGCGGCTGGCGTGTCGGCGGCGTTTCTCAATTCATCGCAAACTCTGGCGGAAATGCAGGATGTCGAGGCGCGGCTCGCGCGGGGGCAGCTGAAGCTGCTCTATGTGGCGCCCGAACGGCTCGTCCAGGAACGCACGATTGAGCGGCTGTCGCGCGCCGACATTGCACTGTTCGCCATCGACGAAGCGCATTGCGTCTCGCAATGGGGACATGACTTCAGACCAGAGTACCGGCAGCTCAAGATCCTGGCGGAACGATTCCAGAATGTGCCGCGCATCGCCCTCACGGCGACGGCCGACGAGCGGACGCGCGACGAGATCATTTCCGAACTCAGCCTGGAACACGCGCGCCGGTTCGTTGCCAGCTTCGACCGCCCCAACATCCGCTACACCATTGCAGAGATGGGCTCGATCAGCGCGCGGGAACGGCTTTGGCAGTTCATCGAGAGCGAGCATGCGGGGGATGCCGGCATTGTCTACTGCCTGTCACGGCGCGGCGTCGATGAGACCGCGCGCTGGCTGACGTCGAAGGGGCGGCGCGCACTTGCCTATCATGCGGGTCTCGACGCTGATACCCGGAGGACCGCGCAGAAGGCGTTCCTGGAGGAGGACGGCCTGATCGTCGTTGCGACGATCGCGTTCGGGATGGGGATCGACAAGCCGGATGTGCGCTTTGTTGCGCACCTCAACCTGCCCAAGTCGATTGAGTCCTACTACCAGGAGACAGGCCGCGCCGGACGCGACGGCGATCCCGCCAACGCCTGGATGGCCTACGGACTGCAGGACATCATCCAGCAGCGCCAGTGGATCGCCCAGTCCGACGGCACGGATACCTTCAAACAGGTGCAACGGCAAAAGCTCGACGCTCTGATCGGACTTGCCGAGATGGCCGGATGCCGTCGGCAGGCGCTGCTTGCCTATTTCGGCGAGCGCCGCGCGGAGCCCTGCGGCAACTGCGACAACTGCCTGTCGCCTCCCGCCACCACCGATGGCACGGAAGCCGCCCGGAAGGCCCTGTCGGCGGTCTATCGCACAGGGCAATCGTTTGGCGTTGGCTATGTCGTCGACGTCCTGACGGGTAAGACCAATGAACGGATCGTGCGCAACAGTCACGATCGCCTCACCGTGTTCGGCATTGGCGCGGACATGGATGCCACGCAATGGCGCGGGCTCTTCCGCCAATTGACTGCGGCCGGCCATCTGACGGGCGATGACGAAGGCCACGGCACCTTGCAGCTGACCGAGACGGCGCGACCGCTACTGCGCGGCGAGATCACCTTTGCCATGCGGCTGCCGCCCAAAGCCCAGCCAAAGGAGCGCAAGTCGCGCCGCCAGGGCAAGACGACGCAGACGGGCCTCAACGCCGCCGATCAGGTTCTCTATGACAGCCTGCGCGTGCTGCGCACGGAACTCGCCACGAAGGCAGGCGTGCCGCCCTATGTCATCTGCCATGATCGGACCCTTGTGGAGCTTGCCTCGCGGCGCCCGCAGACAGAAGCCCAGCTGCACGACATCAGTGGCCTTGGCAACGCGAAGATCGCGCGTTATGGCCGTGCGCTGCTCGAGGTGACGCGCGCGGCTGGAAACCGCGACCCGCGCCTCGACAACCGTCTGTCACAAACGGCTAACGCCACGCTGGCGCTCTATATCGCCGGCAAGGATGTGGAAGAAATCGCCGCAGCTAGAGGGCTTGAGCGGTCGACCGTTCTGGGGCATCTGGCGGAGGCAGTGGAAGCGGGCCTTATCGAGGCTGGCGAAGCGGTCGGCCTTGCCGCCGGGGAGATCGACGAAATTCATGCCGCGTTCGAGCGGTGCGGCACCTTGGAATCGGGGCGATTGGGGCCTGCTCATGCGGCGCTTGATGGCCGATATGATTTCGGCACATTGAAATGTCTTTTGGCCGAACTGACTTGATGGCGGGATGGCGCACAGGTTGCCATCGCATTTGGAATGAACCAGGGCTGCAGCTCCCGAGCAGCGTCTTTTGCACTGGAGGACCCTAGTGCGCCAGTTTGCGCAGTACGCCGCGCTTCCTTATGTCGTCCTTCCCGGGCGCGTGGACGTCTGCCTGCTTACCAGCCGGGATACCGGCCGGTGGATTATCCCCAAGGGCTGGCCCAAACGGCGGCTCACTCCATTTCAACTGGCTGAGCGCGAGGCCCGGGAAGAAGGCGGTCTTGTCGGCGCGATTTCGACGACGCCCATCGGCACTTATACCTACCGAAAAAAGCTGCATATTCTGGCCCACGTCCAATGCCGCGTGGACGTCTTTCCGATGCTCGTTGACCAGCAAAAACTCAAGTGGCCTGAGGCCGGTCAACGGGAGCTTTCCTGGTTTCCGCACGACGTCGCGTCCCAGAAGGTCAACGAAAGCGACCTCGCCAGTCTGATTGCAATGCTGCCCGAATGGCTGACAGCCCAGGCCGCAGCCTGACGGCGCTGTGCGCCGCAGCAGGAAAAGCGCAATCTCTTCAGATATTACCATTGTCGTAAAACTGTCATTCTTGTATGTGCTGCCGAGCACAAGGCGGGATGCAAGCTGTCGTTTCGCCACTAGAGCGCTTTTCGATCCGACGAATATGGATCGGCGCTCTAGCCTTCTTTTCCGTCGCATTTTCTGCGCCGAACCGGCGGCCACTTCATCGGAAAATGCTCTTGAAATGGTGATCCGATGGGAAGCCCGGCCTCATGAAGAGCGACGACACGCAATTGCCACGCCCGACCAAGCTCAAGAAGAGTTCGCTCGACAAGGACCTCAGCAAGATCGCACGGATGGAGGACGCCACCCGCGCCGTCTCCATGAGTGTCATTTCGCTTGGAGCGGGCCTCGTCTTTCTGGCCGCGGCCGGTCTCATCGCTGCGACCCAGGTCGAAGGCGGCGCTTCCGGCGCGCTGATCGTGGTTGCTGCTATCCTTGGCGGCTACATGGCCCTCAACATCGGCGCCAACGATGTCGCCAACAATGTAGCCCCAGCCGTGGGCTCGCGCGCGATGACGCTGTTTGGCGCACTTGTCATCGCGGCCATCTTTGAAGCGGCGGGCGCGCTGCTGGCGGGCGGCGATGTCGTCAAGACAATCTCGAAGGGCATCATCGACCCCAGCGCGGTTGCGGGCACACAGCAGTTCATCTGGGCGATGATGGCTGCGTTGTTCTCCTCAGCACTGTGGATCAACCTCGCCACGTACCTGGGGGCACCTGTTTCCACGACGCATGCCGTCGTCGGCGGCGTGATGGGTGCCGGCATTGCGGCGGCGGGCTTTGGCGCCGTGCAATGGGACACGATGGCGACCATCGCGGCGAGTTGGGTGATCTCGCCCCTGCTCGGGGGCATCGTTGCCGCAGGCTTCCTGTTCTTCATCAAGACCTTCATCATCTACCGCGACGACAAGATCGAAGCCGCACGCCGCTGGGTGCCGATACTGCTGGCGATCATGGCTGGTGCGTTTGCCGCCTATCTGATGATGAAGGGATTGAAGAAGGTCTGGACGACGACGCCTGGAGAAGTGGCGCTCTACTCTCTTTTTGTCTTCATCGCCGCTGTCCTGGTGCTGCGCCCTGTCATCCACAGGCAATCAGAAGGGCTGGAGAATCGCAACCAGTCACTGCGGCAACTATTCCATATGCCGCTCATCTTCGCCGCCGCCCTGCTCTCATTCGCGCACGGTGCAAACGACGTTGCCAATGCCGTGGGTCCGCTCGCCGCAATCATCCATGCCAGTACGGCGGGCGACATTTCCGCCAAGGTGCACATCCCGCTGTGGGTGATGATGATCGGCGCATTCGGAATTTCGCTTGGGTTGTTCTTCTACGGGCCGCGCCTCGTCAAAATGGTGGGCGAACAGATCACCAAGATGAACCCCATGCGGGCCTACTGCGTGGCGCTGTCGGCCGCCATCACCGTCATTATCGCTTCGGCACTCGGGCTTCCGGTCTCCTCCACTCACATTGCCGTGGGCGCGGTCTTCGGGGTTGGCTTCTTCCGCGAATATTACACGACGCATTCGCGACGGCGGCGCGCCTATATCCGCACCAAGGATGGCGAGACGATCAACATCAAGGACCACAAGGTACCCGATTCCGACGAGCTTCTCCGCCGCAAGCTCGTGCGCCGCTCGCACTTCATGGCGGTTGTCGCAGCGTGGATCGTCACCGTGCCAGCCTCGGCTGCTCTGGCGGCAGCTGTTTATTTCGGGTTGTCGCACTTCAAGTGATGCCGTTGGAACGGGCATTCATTGATGTTGGCGCTAAGACCGTGCTGGGCTTTTGCGTTCATTTTGCCTCTGAGAACCGCCGCGACATGCCTCGCGCGGTCCACAAAATTGTGCATAAGCCAGTCGAACTGACTTGGGGCTTAGTTTCAATTGACCGTCGCGTCGTACAATGACAGCCACGGCGCGCTTCTGCGGCCTGCAATTGAATTAATCGTAGGGGGCGGCGGCTATTTTGGTGCCGCTCAGTTCGGTGCAAGCGACCGGCGCCCGGCAAGCATTCTATTCGCTGAAATTTGAATGCAGATTGAGTTGGTTGAACATGGCTGGAACTGCTGCCCACAAAGCGGACATTTGTGCGCTCCAAGTCCCCATTGCTGAGACCCAGACGCAGGTGGGCCAGCCGGTGGCGCTGGTGACAGGAGCATCGCAGGGAATTGGTCGCTCCCTCGCCGAAGAGTTTGCCGCTCACCGCCACAACATCTTAATGGTTGCCCGCGATGGAGAGCGGCTGAGGCTCGTTGCTGACGATATTCGTAGCCGGTTCGATGTTGATGTGCATTGCCTGGCGCTGGACGTCATGCAACCCGACGCTCCGAATGAAATTCTGGACTACGCTCGAGCCTCGCGACTGAACATCGATACCCTCGTGCTCAATGCCGCAGTCTGGTCGGAAGGAACGATCCAGAAGCTGCCGGTGGGCACGCTGGGACAGGTCGTGAACGCAAACATCGTCAGCGTATGCGAACTGGCGAAGGCCGTTCTGCCCTCGATGATCGATCGCAAAAACGGCGACATACTTTTTGTAGGCTCGCTTGCCGGCAACGTACCCAGCCCAAACAATGCCATCTATTCCGCAACCAAAGCTTTTCTGAAGTCGTTCGCGCTTTCTCTCCGCGCGGAATGCGCACCAGACGGGGTGAACGTCTCGCTGCTTACGCCGGGTGCGGTGGACACAGGGTTCACTTCCTCTGGAACTGGAAACAGAGGGTTTCACGACCGTCGTCGACGGCTCTTCGCAGCGACGCCTGAAACCGTGGCATGGGTAGCGTATAGAGCGCTGAAATCACGCCAGGCAATCATTGTGCCCAGTCTTTTCGCCAGGACCTTGGAGTTTGGCACGAAGCTACTCCACCCTGCGGCCATTGCATCCTTACGGCACACGTTCGCGAGATCGCAGGTCTCTTCGTGAACAGCCGGGCTGCATGGCAACTATCGCCACCCTCACCGCTTCGCACTTCGTTGATGCGTTTTGTTTCATTACTCGTGCGTCTGCAGGAGTGGATAGAACGGAACCCGCGTCTGGCGCTTAGGCTGCTGTTCCTGATTGCTGCCTCCGCAATCCTGTTACGTACGTACAGCGTGGCATCTCCCAAGGCTGTGCCAGAAAGCGATGACGCGCGGCTCGCAATAAGAATTCTCGACAAGGCCGGCCTGCACGCGATCAACCCGGCACAGTTGCCTCTTTCCAAGAAGCCATCTGTGATGCCGGGCTTTGCTGTGGTCCTCGCCGGCATAGCGAGCGTCGATTCTGCGACACGAGACACCCTCTCCTGCGCCATGGGCAGGGGGCCCTGCCACAACATTGACCTGCGCTGGCTCTACCTGCTTCAAGGTGGCTTGGCAGTTGCGACGCTTTGGCTCTTCTTCAAAGCGGCGCACGTTATGTCAGGATCGAGAGACGTTGCCGTTCTGGCAGCGCTGCTGCTGCTCTTATCCGCTCCATTCGGGGGGGCCGCAGGCTACGCAAGGCCATTTATCTACCCGGTGTTCCTGTTGGCCGGCTATGCGGCACTCGCCGCGGCGTCCGTGCGCCGGCAATCACTGCCGCTCTATGCTTCAAGCGGCGCCGTACTTGCACTCACCGCCATGTTTCACGCCTGGATGCTTTTGGCTCTGCCGCTTGCCGCATCTGTAACGCTCCTTGCCCCGGCGCCGCGGCAACCGTTCATTACCCGGGCGATGCGATTTGCATCGTTCCTGGCCGGTGGCATTGCTGTCCTTGTTGCGGCATACGCGCTCCTGGTTGGCACTGGGCTCTACGACATCGAGTGGGCACTGCGTTCCATCACCTATGATCTGTCGCTTCGCGCAGGATATGACGCGATAACGCCGATGTTGGCGGCCTTTGGCACGCTGGTGGAGTTTCCGCTTGTTGGTGGTCTGGCCGAAACTCTGGCTCCGCAGAGCTGGACGCATCCTTTCGGTCCATACTTGCCCGGCACGTTCCTGATGGGCGGGCATACGGATGTCTTTGGCGCGGCTCTTAGGGCATCGTCATCGGGTGCGGAGGAGTTGCTCTATGTCGCGCGGCGTGTCGGCTCGGAAGTCGATGGGTATCTGCTGGCAACGCCAGTCACGTTGTTGCGTGGATTGATCGCCAAGGCCGACGTCATCGCCATCATTGGCCTGTTCAACTGGCGCCGCATGTTTGCCCATCATGCTGCGGTCAACGATTCCTACGTGCTTTGGCTTGTGGCGGCACCATTTCTGACGCTGCTGGTCGCGGGCACGCTACTGACCACCAATATGTTCTTCACCCCGGTAGCCCTTGCGTATGTGCATGTTTATGCCATCGCCTCTGTCTCCGGCCGGCTTTGACGGGTTCGGTTGCGCGAAAAGCTGCTGGTGCAATATCGGTGAAGGTAGCGGGGTATTCGTCGATTTCGACTTTATCCGGATCCATCCGGGCGCCTGGGCCAATGGCGCGTGAACTGCCTCTTCAATCCGCTGGCGGCTCAAGGCAGATGACAAAGACAACAAGTCTCTCACACCGCTCCTATGTCCAGGAGTTGCCTAAAGTTTAGGGCTTCCAATGCAACTATCTGATTTTATGGTCGGAGCGGGGAGATTTGAACTCCCGACCCCCAGTCCCCCAGACTGGTGCGCTAACCAGGCTGCGCTACGCTCCGATCAGGACGCCTCTTTTGCACGCGCCGCCGCTCGGGGTCAATCACCAATCCCCGGCAGGACGGCTAAAGGGTTGATCGCGGGGCAGCAATCTGATCGACCTGGAGCATTGCTTTGGCTTGCATCTGCAGCTCATGGCGGATTACGTCACTCTCGGGGCCTTCACGGGCGAGCGGGCGGCGCAAGGCACCGGGCCGTAGACGCGGCCTGAACGATTTCGCCTTGGTCGGAAGCGCTCTAACGGCAGCTGTCAGGGTCCATGAAGGCCTGGAGGCTGGAGAATTCGGCCGGCAGTAGTCTGACCTCGCGCGCCGCAGAAGTTCCGGCTGTCGACGCCAGGGCGCCATACCACGGCCCGCCCGGCACATTTTGGGGTATGACGAGGTCGAGAACCGGGAATGCCTCGGCTGCAGGCGATGTTGGTGACGCGGCTTGTTGCGCGCGGCCTGATCCACGCGCCAGCACGCCAGCTTCGGTCAAAACGCGGCCGATACCGCAGCCGCGCGCCTTGGCTAAAGCTTCGAGCCGCACCCATGCGTGCAAAACCTCGCCGTCGGCATCGGCCTTGCCATCGCCAGGCAGAGGCTGGGGCGTCAGTTCGCGGGCTGCCTGGACAAGCAGAGCACGGCGGTCCTCGGCGATGTGCAGCAAGCGTTTGCGTTCCAGATCGACGCCGACCTCGACACCTGCTGGCGCAAGCGCAATCAATGAACACGAACCAGCATGAGATATGCTGAATGCGATCGATGCGTTTTCGAGCAGCGGCTTGCCTTGAGGTCTGTGGCGAAAGGGCTGACGGTCGAGGGATGCATCGTGGGTGGCCGCCGCGATCAAGGCGCGTAACGCGATTGCGGCCCGCCGTCGCCTGAGAGCCTGAGCAGGGTCGGCGAAGCGCGCAATGCGTTGCTCGTCTTCGTCCGAGAGGCGCGGTTTTGCCTGCTCCAACGCATCGAGTGCCCGTGCGGATTGATCGAGATCGACCAGCCACACTTCAATTGACCGCGTTCCTTCCATGCTCATCGGGCACGGACCTGCCATCCCTGTGTGCTGCCGTCGCACCTAGATTGTTTCAGACCTTGAGCATGTTCTTCACGCTGAACCGCTACACACTTCAGCTGAACATACCCCCGTTGCGCATTGAGCATGTTCTTCACGCTGAACCGTTACACACTTCAGCTGAACATGTTCCTTTTGTGCTTTGAGCATGTTCTTCACGCTGAACCGCTACACACTTCAGCTGAACATGCTCCTGTTGTGCTTTGAGCATGTTCTTCACGCTGAACCGTTACACACTTCAGCTGAACATGCTCCCGTTGCGTATTGAGCATGTTTTTCACGCTGAACCGTTACACACTTCAGCTGAACATGCTCTAGCGCGAGACATTTGAAGAGCGCCGCTTACGCAAAACATTGACGGCTTCCGTCGGCTCGATACCGTCCAGAATTGCGCGGCAGGCTTCGAGTTCGGCGATCGCCGCCTTGATTGCGCGGTCGATATCGGAACGCGTGCTGGCGCGCGCTGCACCGCGACGCGCATTCCGCGTATCCGAACGGGTGCCGGGCCCGTGACCGCCGACTGGGGGTTGATTGGTTGTTTCGGCCTTCGCTGCGCCGGCATCAATGCGATCGGGCGCCCTGTCATCCTCCAGCAGTTCGCGCACATTGATGGTCGGGCCCTTCTCTGCCAGGTGCACGCCCAGGCGCTTGACGGTATCTATTCCCCGGTCACGCAGAATGCGCTGGACGCCCTTGATAGTATACCCTTCCGCATGCAGCAGATGGCGAATCCCGCGCAACAGATCGAGGTCTGCTGGACGGTAATAGCGCCTGCCACCGCCGCGCTTCATCGGCTTAATCTGAGGGAACTTCACTTCCCAAAACCGCAGGACGTGCTTTTGCAGGTCCAGTTCGTCCGCCACCTCGCTGATGGTCCGGAATGCCTCTGCCGCTTTTGTCATTGCCGCCCCCTTGCGCGCTGACCTCGTGTACTGCAGCAATCCCTTGCCGACATCTGCATATGGGAAAAGGATGCCCTGGAAGCCCGCCGCTGCTCCCGCTACTCTGGTTTTCTGATCTTTCCTCGTTACCTATCCGGAGTTTGCCGGCTCCGCTTGCCCGACAAACTTGAAATTCATGCCGGTGGCACCCGGGGCCTAACCAAGCCGCCCCCGGCTGGACGTTGAGCCATGTGACAGCGTCTTTTCGCCGCCCGCTGCCCGCAATCTTCACGAAGCAATACACCGCTGCCGCACTACAATATACGAGGCTTTATAAATTCGCGCGCACAGATTGATGTCGAATCCGCAATTTGCAGCGCGCCGTGAATGCTCAATGTCAGCCGCGCGATCACGGCATCACATCGACCATTGCGTTGGTGCCGATTCACGACAGCGTTCAACTCCGGTCTCAAAAGCCAACACTGCTGAAGAGCATATTCCCAGGAACATGAATTTCCCGAGGGAAGAGCGAAAACCACCTGTTGTTTCCCCCGGCTCAAAACTCAGCCCACTAGGCCATTGAAGCCGTGTGCCGCGCAGCCAAATGCGAGAGTGCGCTCTATCTTTTTTCTGTGAGCATATTCTTCGCGCAGAATCGCTGCGCACTTCAGCTAAACATGCTCGTGTCGCTTTGAGCATGTCCTTCACGCTGAACCGCGACGCACTTCAGCTGAACATGCTCGTGTCGCTTTGAGCATGTCCTTCACGCTGAACCGCGGCACACTTCAGCTGAACATGCTCGTGTCGCTTTGAGCATGTCCTTCACGCTGAACCGCGGCACACTTCAGCTGAACATGCTTCAGCTGCCCTTGGACAGACCGTCGTTGATGCGGTCCTTCATGATGTTGCTGGCCCGAAAGACGAGCACGCGCCGTGGAGTAATCGGCACTTCCTGTCCGGTCTTGGGATTGCGTCCAATCCGGCGCCCCTTCTGGCGGATGCCGAACGAGCCAAATGACGACAGCTTGACGTGCTCGCCCTTCGACAGCGTGTCGGAAATCTCGCTCAACACCAGCTCAACCAAGTCCTGAGATTCGTTGCGAGGCAACCCCACTTTGCGCACCAGTGCCTCAGCCAGATCCGCGCGCGTCAACGTTTTGCCACTCATCGCCGTCCGCTCTCTCCCAAACGCATTTCCTCAGCCCATTGCGGCGCATGGTATCGGCGGAAATGCAGGCGGTCAATCGCGGAAACGCTCAAGCAACTGAAATCTATGGATTAATCCAAACGTCGACCAAGGAGGTCCGAGGTGTGGCCGAGGTTGACAGCCAACGGCCTACCATCGGGCCAGGACCGCCCCCCAGGTGAAGCCGCCGCCCATCGCCTCCATCAGCACCAGACTGCCTTCCTTCAGGCGGCGTTCCTCAAAAGCCTGATTGAGCGCAAGCGGAATTGATGCTGCCGAGGTGTTGCCGTGCTTCCCGAGGGTTACCACGATTTTCTCAGGACCGACATTAAGCTTGCGCGCGATCCCGTCCAGAATGCGCTTGTTGGCCTGATGGGGTACAAACAGGTCGATTTCGTCAGCTGCATAGCCGGTCGCCACCAGCGTCTCTTCGATCACGCCTGAGATTTTCTGCACGGCGTGACGGAACACTTCCCGCCCGTTCATGCGCAGATGGCCCGTGGTCTTGGTCGAGCCGGGGCCGCCGTCGACATACAGCAGGTCCTCGAAACGGCCATCGGAACGGATGCGCGAAAACAGGATACCGCGATCCTCCCGGGTTCCATGGGTTGGCTGCGCTTCGAGCACGACAGCACCCGCACCGTCGCCGAACAGCACGCAGGTTCCGCGATCCGACCAGTCGAGAATGCGAGAGAAGGTCTCCGCACCAACAACCAGTGCACGCCGGAACTGACCGGTACGCAACAGGCTATCGGCGACAGTCAGCGCATAGACGAAACCGGAACAAACCGCCTGCACGTCGAAAGCTGCGCCGCGGTTGATGCCAAGCCCTGCCTGAATGCGCGTGGCGGTGGCGGGAAAGGTCCGGTCGGGCGTTGCCGTTGCACAGATGACCAGATCGATGTCGAGTGGATCGATACCCGAGCGCACTAGGGCCTGACGGCAGGCCGCGATGCCGAGGTCGGAGGTCTTCTCCCCCTCTTCGGCGATGTGGCGCGAATGGATACCTGTGCGCTCGACGATCCAGTCGTCGGTCGTATCGACGATCTTCGCCATGTCGGCGTTCGTCATCACGCGCTTGGGCACATAAGCTCCGACGCCGCGGATTACCGATCTGTTGACTGCCACCACCGTCGTCTCACTTTCCGGGCGCCTGACCGATGCAGCGCCACGCTAACGCCTTGGCCGGTCAAGACCCATTCTTCCTTCGTCGCCTGTCCTCACGAGGTGGCGATCTGCACCAGCGCAGCGCCCCTGTGACCAAGCGTCAGCAACCCGAAGCTGCCGGCGTTCATGCCGTTTCACCGTCTTCGCCCGACAGGGCCTCGTGAAACGTATCCAAATCAGCAGCCAAGCGCGGAACGAGGCCGCTTTCGGCCATTTCGTAGCCCAGATCGACGGCACTCGCGAAGCCTAGTGCATCGGTGCCGCCGTGGCTTTTGATCGCAATGCCGTTGAGACCAAGGAACGTGCCACCGTTAACACGGCGCGGATCCATCTTGTGTTTCAGGACCCTGAACCCGCCACTGGCGAGCAGCGCGCCGAGCTTGGAGGTCCAGGTGCGGCTCATTGCCTCCTTCAGGTACTGCCCGACCTGCCTGGCTGTACCTTCCGCGGTCTTGAGAGCAATGTTTCCCGCAAAGCCCTCGACGACAACGACGTCTACGACGCCCTGGCCGATCTGGTGGCCTTCGATGAAGCCCTGATAGGACAGCGGCAGCCCGGCTGCCTTGAGCCATGCATGCGCCTGTTTGACTTCTTCGGCGCCCTTGATCTCCTCGACGCCGACGTTCAGCAGGCCAACGGAGGGGCGTTCGATATGGAAAAGGGCTCGCGCCATCGCTGCGCCCATCATGGCAAAGTCGCCAAGCTGGCGGGCTGAAGCCCCGATGTTGGCGCCTACGTCGAGGACGATGCACTCCGACGTCACGGTGGGCCACAGGGCGGCGATTGCAGGCCGCTCAATTCCCGGCATGGGGCGCAAAATCAGCTTGGCCATGGCCATCAGCGCGCCGGTATTGCCGGCGGAGACGGCCACATCCGCTTCGCCGTTCTTCACTGCCTCCAGCGCCAGCCACATGCTGGAGCCCTTGCCGCGCCGCATGGCCTGGCTCGGTTTGTCCTCCATCGCCACGACGATGTCCGTCGGCAGGATGCGGCTGCGTGCCTTGAGGGCGGGATGCTTGGCCAGCTCGGCTTCGATGTCGGCCGCGCGGCCGGAGATGAGAAAGCTCAGGTTCGGGTGCCGCTCCAGCGATATCGCGGCACCGCCGACCACCACGGACGGGCCGTGATCGCCGCCCATTCCGTCGAGGGCTATGGTCCGGGGTTGCAGCATCAGCGCGAATTACCTGTTCTTATTGTTCAGCCAAGAGGAGCGGGCACGGCCCGTCCGCCTGCGCCACCGCCGGTCCGAACCAGACGAAACGGCCCGGAAGATAGCGTTTTGCAGGTGCTGCACAACCGCTTTCTTTGACATATCGCGAACACGGCGCCTGCTTGCCTGAAGGTTTGCAAAGCGGATTTGGCGGGGTCGGGAGAGATGCCGGCACTCGTCGACCTCACGTCTTATCTCTTAACCTTGAAAGGGCTGCAAACGGACTGGGCGTGGAAGACGCATGGTCTCCCGTGCCACGCCAGGAAAACTTAGCACCCTCAGCCCTCGGATATGGATCAAGCGCCGTAGAAAGCTGTTCAAAAACAATGCGCCCCAATAGGATTTCGCCCTGTTCGATCAACTCGGGCGCGGTGTGCGCCAGCGCCTCGCGTTCGGAAGCTTCGCCGTCCGCAGACTTGGGGGCGTCTTCAACCGGCCAGAATTCCTCATCCAGCGTTTCACGCACGCTCGCGGGGACAGGCTCCAGCGACACGATGCACGCCTGCTGGACTGCTGCCGTCAGCTCGCCGGCCAAGCCGTAGCGACCGCGCGGAAGCGGTTTGATGCGATAGGACACATCGAGGGCGTCGATGGAGAGGATTTCGAGCGCTGCCGCGAGCGCATCGCGTTCTTCTGGGGTAGCCGAGCGCTGAACCTCCAACCCGCGTTCGGGAATATCGATGCAACGATGGACCCAATCTGCCAAAGGCTCGCTGCGATCCAACCTGGAGTCCTGCTGCATGCCGCGCTCCCTCGCAAACAGTCATCTGGAGTGCGTTCTTTTCCGATAGTACCGAGAACGCGCTCTATTCCTTTGTTTTGGGCAAGTTTCTCACGCTGAACCGCACCGCACTTCAGCTCAACATGCCCTAGTGCCCGGCTGACTGGAATATCCGACCCGCCAGAACATTCTCCAGCCGTTCGGCCGCCAGCAGGTCGCGTTGGCGCAGAGCATAACCACTCAACTCGGCGCAAGCCTTTGCGAGTTGTTCCGGGGCATTGTCCTGCTGCGCCACGAACTGCTCGCCTTGTTGCCCCGCCGGACCAGCATGCGCCGTCTGGCTAAGCGCTGCCAAACCCGGTTCCGCCATGAAGCGCGCCAGCGCGGACGCAAGAGCGCCGCCGCCATCGTTTTCTGAAATTGCCGCGCCATAGGCGGAAGCTCGCTCGTAGAACGCAGCGGCCGCCTTCTTCACCCGCTTTGCCACCACGGTGTCACCGACGCCAAGCTCGCGCATACAATCGTCCATGTCCGTGCAGAACGCCTCCAGCGTCAGCCGGCTCACGGTCTCCACATTTCCCGTTTCACCACGCAGCCGTTCCAGCAGCAGAAACAGATGAAGAACCACGATTTCGAAACGGCCGTTCAATGTGTCCGGCAAGCCATAGCCGGCATAGAATACTGGCTGCCTCGCCGCGGCCACGACCGCGCCATAAAGCTCCTTTGCCTTACGGGCGTTGGCATTACGGGCTCTCAACCATGCGAGCATAGACCGTTCGTCCTCGGAATTTCGCGCTTAGTGCCGCAAGCCGTGGCATTTGCGAATGGCGGGGAAGATCCCGTCTAGCGCGTTGCATGTGCTTCTGTCTCGGGCTAATCGCCAATCGCGCACCAGGATGCAAGTGATTCCCGGCGTCGCCACAGAACGGGCACCTGAGGGAGGGGCCACGCAATGATGTCCAAAAGCTCTTACAGGCAGCGGCTGCTTGCATGTTTTGGCGCGCTTGCACTGGCCGCACCGCTGGGTGCATGCGGCGAGCAGATCATCAAGCATGGCCATCAGTTCCGTGACAACGACATCCAGCAGATCACGCCGGGCATGTCGCAGGAGCAGGTAAAGCTGCAGCTGGGAACACCCGCAACCACCGCGACAATCGACAATGGCCAAGCCTTCTACTACATCGCCTCGACCATGAGCCAAGCGGCGTTCCTGAAGGAAAAAGAGATCGACCGGAAGGTGCTCGCTGTCTACTTCAACCCGCTTGGCAGCGTGGACCGCGTTGCCCACTACGGCATGAAGGACGGCAAGGTGTTCGACTACATCTCGCGCCAGACCCCGGCACCTGGCGGCAAGGACGATGGCATCCTGAAGCAGCTGTTCCGCAACCTTGGCACACGGCAGTTGTTCGGCGAGTGACACACTCGCACTCTCTGCAGGTGCATAATATCAAGTAATTTTCCAGGTGGGCTCGCAGCGATTGCCAATGCGTCCACGTGATTGCGACGCAAGGCGCACTGGCTGCGCGCATTGGGCTGGTCTGCCTGGGCCAGTTAAGTGCTGCGGAGCCTTGATGCCAGCGCGAACGCTGCCCGCCTCGCGATGGTTCTTATTACAGGCCCAACAACGATAGCAGACTGCCACCACTGCTTGGTGGCGCCTTGAACTCCGACATGGCGCTGGCGACCTCCATGTAAAGCTTGGGCACCCAATCGGGCTGGCCCGGCTTGGCAGAGGGAATACCGCGCCGCCTGAGATCCGTCGGAGCAATGACGAGCTCGATGTTCGGCAGGCCGATGCTCGCAGCCAGGACAAAAAGCTCTTCAGCCGCTTCATCGCCCATCGCCAGACAACCCGCCGACGACTTCTTGCCGTGGATCATGATGTCGCCGCCCAAATCGCGGCGACCGTCCTTCTTCGCCATGCGGCGATCGAATGTATTGGGGTAATTCACGCGCATCGAAACGTGGTAACGGCTGTTGGGATTGAGAAACGATATGCGGTAGACGCCCTCCGGCACCTGTTTGTCGCCACGGATGAGCTTGGGACCGGCGCCGCCGCTGGCGGCAAAAATTCGATAGCGATGAACAAACGACCACGGCCCGCCCTGCGGGCGTGCAAACAACTCCATGGCCTTCTCGTCCTTGATCGCCACGAGTGCTATCTCTGATGGCGGCCAGGCGACTTTGGCGCTCTTGAACTTTTCCGCAATTCGCTCTGAGGCCGCCGGAGCGATCTGGGCCAGTCGCGCATCAAGCTCCCTGGTACGTCCACTCATACGGTATTGCGAGGTGGCGGCGGTGCGGCGCGGGATGACCGATAGCGATGGTGACGACGTGGCCTGGCCTTCCAGCCGAGGAGTTTTGGCAGTGCGCGTTTCGGTCGCCCAGTCCGGCAGGCTTCCCGTTTCGATCGTGACATCCGGGTTCCACGGCGTAGCGAGTTCAGGAAACAGCAGTGTCACTGCATCGGGCGGCACAAATGCCAAACGGTCTCCGCCGTCATGTTCCGGCTCAGTCTCGTCGAGAATGCCTGGCAGCAACGCATCATCGGTTTCTTCGATCGGCAAAGCGGCCGTGCGTGGCTCACCGGCCGGCTCGACGTTCATTGCTGGAAGGCTATCAATAGCCAGCATGGCCGCGGCGGTCGTCACAGTGGCAACCATGCACACTGCGAATAGAGCCGCCCTTTGGCTCAATTTCATGCCCCACCCACTTCAAACCTCAAATCAGGCCGCATCTACAGCCGCGTGCCGCAGAATGTCTGATTCGCGGTTCGGGATCGAATGCTTGGCGCAGAAATCAAGCGAATTCATTGGGATATGCGGGAGCAAAAGACGAAATTCCGGCAGATTTAAACCCGATGTTCTCAGTGTCGTGATTTTTGTTCATGTCGTCGTTGGCGTGGCGCATTAATCCGCCGGCTCAACACGGTGCGGCATGCGCGCAGGACGAAAACGCAACGCCATGGGCGAACATCGCGATTCATGGCGCTATGGCGGCGGAGCTGGCACTCCGCCGGAGCCCCTATGCCGTGGACCAGACCTCGAACGTGTCGTAGGCGCCACCACCTTCGCCGAGGATTTCGACACACGACACCAGAGCATCGCGCGGACCGCGCTCGCATCGTCGTAGCATATCGGCAACCGCATCTGGCAAACCCTGGAATACCGCCTCGACGGCGCCGTCACGGCGGTTGCGCACCCACCCCGTTAGGCCGATGTCGCGCGCCGTCGCTGCCGTCCACGCACGATAGCCCACGCCCTGCACGCGCCCCTCGATCCGCACATGCACGACACGATAGGTCATCGTGCGCTCCTCATGCCGCCTTGCGCGGCTTGGCGGCAATGTCGGCGAGCTCGGCGATGAACGCACGCACGCCCTTCAACCGCTTTTCGGGCAGATCCCAATCGGCCTTGAACACGAGCCGGTGGTCGGGCTGCAGCTTCACCAAGCCGCGTGACGCCTGCATCAACTGCACGAGGCCTTCCGGGTTGGCGAAGGTGTTCTTGCGGAATGCGACCACGGCCCCCTTCGGACCTGCATCGACTTTCGCCACGCCTGCGGTGCGGCACAGCCCCTTGATCTCCATAACATCGAGCAGGTGTCTCACTTCCACCGGCATCTCGCCGAAACGATCGACCAGCTCAGCTGCGAAGGAATCGATATCGTCGCGGCTTTCCAGACCCGACAGGCGGCGATAAAGACCAAGCCTCAATTGCAGATCGGCGACGTAGGATTCCGGAATGAGAATCGAGGTGCCGAGCGAAATCTCGGGCGTCCACTGTTCGGCCCCTTCGCCGAGATCACCGCCCTTCATCGCCGCCACGGCTTCTTCCAACATCGACTGATAGAGCTCGAAGCCGACCTCGCGGATGTGGCCCGACTGTTCCTGGCCCAGCAGGTTGCCGGCGCCGCGAATGTCGAGATCGTGGCTTGCCAGCGAGAAGCCCGCGCCCAGCGTATCGAGAGAATGCAGGACCTTGAGCCGCTTTTCAGCACCTTCGGTCAACGTCTGGTTGGCGGGCGTCGTGAAATAGGCATAGGCGCGCGTCTTGGACCGGCCGACGCGCCCGCGCAGCTGATAGAGCTGTGCCAGTCCGAACATATCGGCGCGATGCACGATCAGCGTGTTGGCATTGGGTACATCGAGGCCTGACTCGACGATGGCGGTCGATAGCAGCACATCGTATTTGCCCTCGTAGAAGGCCGTCATGACGTCTTCCAATTCCGTCGGCGTCAGCTGGCCGTGGGCGCGCGCGACCTTCAGTTCCGGCACAGATTCGGTCAGGAACTCGGCGACATCATCGAGGTCGGCAATGCGCGGGACGACGTAGAACGACTGGCCGCCGCGATAGCGCTCGCGCCGCAATGCCTCGCGGACAATGACGGGATCGAAGGGCGAGATATAGGTGCGCACGGCGAGACGGTCGACGGGCGGTGTGGTGATGAGCGACAGTTCGCGCACGCCGGTGAGCGCCAATTGCAGAGTGCGCGGGATTGGCGTCGCCGACAACGTCAGCACATGCACGTCCTCGCGCAGCTTCTTCAGGCGCTCCTTGTGGACGACGCCGAAGTGCTGCTCCTCGTCGATGATGATGAGCCCAAGGCGCGCGAACTGGATCTGTTTGCCCAATAGGGCGTGCGTGCCGATGACGACATCGATATCACCGCTCTTGAGACCGGCCTTGACGTCTGCCAGCTCCTTGCCACCGACGAGGCGTGAGGCTTGCGCGATCTTGACGGGCAGCCCACGGAAGCGTTCGGCAAACGTCTTGTAATGCTGACGCGCCAGCAGCGTCGTCGGCACAACGACGGCAACCTGCAGGCCGTTCAAGGCGGCGACGAAAGCCGCACGCAGCGCAACCTCGGTCTTACCGAAGCCGACGTCGCCGCACACCAGGCGATCCATGGGCCGGCCTGCGTTCAGATCCTCCAAAACGGAATCGATGCTGGCGGCCTGGTCCTCGGTCTCGTCGTAAGGAAAGCGCGTGACGAACTCATCATAGGCGCCTGTCGGCGGGGCGATGGCAGGCGCTTCCTTCAACTGACGGGCGGCTGCAATTTTTATCAGTTCCGCTGCAATCTCGCGCAGCCGCTTCTTCATGCGGGCCTTGCGCGACTGCCAAGCAACGCCGCCAAGCTTGTCGAGCTGCGCGTTGCCGTCGTCGCTGCCGTAGCGAGACAGCAGCTCGATGTTCTCCACCGGCAGGAAGAGCTTGTCGCCGCCGTGATAGGTAATTTCGAGGCAATCGTGCGGCGCGCCCAGCGCGGTGATCGTCTTCAATCCGGCAAAGCGGCCGATGCCGTGATCGGCATGCACGACAAGATCACCAACGCTCAGGCTCGTTGCCTCCGTCAGCACGTCGGCTGCGCGCTTCATGCGGCGGCGGGGACGCACGAGACGATCGCCCAGAATGTCCTGCTCGGCGACAAGCGCGACTTCGGGCGTCTGGAAGCCCTGCTCGACGCCGACCACCGCCAATGCCGTCACATCGGCCGGCAACGCCTTCAGCTCGTCGAAGTGCTCGACCTTTCGCATCTCCTTCAAACCATGATCGCCCAGCAGCGACATCAACCGCTCGCGGGCGCCAGGCGTCCAGGCAGCAACAACAACGCGGCGTCGCTCCGACTGAAGTTTCAGGATATGCGCGACCACCGCATCGAACAGATTGACGTCGCCCGACTGCCGCTCGGGCGCAAACGAGCGGCCCGTGCGTCCGCCCCAGGCACGCACATGCGCCGCGGCAGGCTCATCGAACGGCGAGAGGCGGAATACCGAATGCCCGCCGAGCGCCGCGCCCCAGGCCGCACCATCCAGATACATGCGTTCGGGCGGCACTGGCTTATAGGGCGCAGCACCAAATGTCTCGGCCTCGCGGGCTTCAACACGGGCTTCGTAGTGCTCGGCAATCAGATCGAAGCGCTGACGGATCGCTTCCTCGGCCAAATGATCGAAGCTCACCGTCACGTCAGGCAGATAATCGAGCAACGTCTCCATTTCATCATGGAAGAGCGGCAGCCAGTGCTCCTGTCCAGGATAGCGATGCCCTGCACTCACCGCCTCATAGAGTGGATCATCGCCAGTGTTGCCGCCGAACAGTTCGACGTAGCGGCGGCGGAAGAGTGCGACTGCGTCCTCGCCGAAGGCCACTTCCGACATCGGCAGCAGCACCAGCTTCTGCACCGGCTTCAGCGTGCGTTGCGTTTCGGCATCGAAGGTCTTGATGCTTTCCAGCGTGTCGCCGAAGAAGTCGAGACGAACAGGGTTTGATCGTGCCGGAGGAAAGAGGTCGAGGATACCGCCGCGTACCGCGAACTCACCGGGTTCCATGACAGTGCCTGCGCGCTGGTAGCCGTTCATCTGCAGGCGCTCGGTCAGCCGCTTCATATCGATGCGCTGGCCGGGCGCCATCTGGCGCATGGCCTTGCGGATGAAGGCACGCGGGGGCACGCGCTGGAGAATAGCGTTGACGGTGGCGAGCACGATGGTTGGCTGCTTGCCTGCGGCGACAGTCAGTTTCGCGAGCGCCGCCATGCGCTCAGCCACGATGTCGGCGTTGGGGCCGATGCGGTCGTACGGAACGGTGTCCCATGCCGGGAATGTGATGATGCGAACACCTGGGGCAAAGAAGGCGAGCTGCTGGCGCAACGCTTCCTGCCGGCGATCATCGCGGGCGACATGCAGCAAGGTACGCGCACCTTCGCCGTCACCGGCGGACGCCACGAGTTCGGCCAGCACCAGGGCGTCAAGTCCCTCCGGCACGCCTGAGAGCAGGGTGTCGCGGGTCTCGGCGGCGTCATCTGGTCTCGACACGATCTAAGCTTCTCCTTGTCGTCGTCATTTGCTTATCGCCGCTGGCCCGCGATCGGGCGCTTGCGACGCGGGGTGAAGGGGCGCAATCCGCCGCTTCATGGTCGATACCTAATCCAACCTAACCGGCAGCAACGTCAGGCCGGTTTGCGTGCGGGCAAGCCGTGGAAGCTGCGGATCTCTTCGATCAGACCCGCAAAATCGGCGCCAGGCGATGCGTCGCCCTCCAGAATCCATTTCTGAAGTTCAGGGTCGGGCATCTCCAGCAACTTTTCGAACAGCGTCAAGGCGGCGCCTTCCAGGCCATCGAGGCGGGCGTCGGCAAAGCGCCCAACCAGCCAGTCCATTTCCTTGGTGCCGCGATGGTTGGCACGGTAGGCGGCGCGGCGGCGGCGGGTCTCGATATTCTGGCTTTGATGGCTTTGCACTGATTTGCTCATTGTGACAGGCGCGGACCACGGCAAGAGGCCACAGCCCGGGATAAACCGGTCCCGGCGCTTGACGCTTGGCGGGCGACCCGCTTTGCTCGATACCGGTGGAGCGGCTCATATACCGCTCCAGCACCGATCCGCAAAGCAGCCAGCGGCCGCAGCGCGCAAACGCGCAGCACTCCGGCGTGCATTACCGGTTTTCTTCACATGCGACCGCCCGAACTTGCACCGCTTTTTGCCTCCGCCCAGTCGCTGGCGGGTATCGGTCCGCGGCTCGCGATCCTGATGAAAAAGGCGCTGCGCCTGCCGCCGGGGGTTGTCGAGCCGCGGGTCGTCGACGTGCTCTGGCATCTGCCGACCGGCGTGATCGACCGGCGCGCGGAGCCCGCGATTGCTGATGCCACACCGGGCACGATCGTGACTCTCAAGGTGCGTGTGCTCAAGCACAAGGCGCCGCCGCGCGGTAACAACAAGGCACCCTACAAGGTTGCGGTGGAGGACGACACCGGCAAGCTTGATCTCGTCTTCTTCCATGCGGAGCGCAAGTTCATCGAGCGGCAGTTGCCGATGGGGGATGAACGCTACGTTTCCGGCCGCCTTGAGAAATACGGCGACAACCTGCAGATGGCGCATCCCGACTACATCGTGCCGCCGGAAGCGCGCGGGGACCTGCCGTTGCTGGAGCCGGTCTATCCGCTGACGGCAGGGCTTTCCGGCAAGGTACTCATCAAGGCGGCGCGGCAGGCCGTCGACAGGATCCCTGAGCTTGCCGAGTGGCAGGATCCGCAATGGCGGCATCAGCGCGGCTGGCCTTCGTTTCGCGATTCCCTGCACCTTTTGCATGTGCCCACCGATGCGGCAGATCTGTCGCCCGGGTCCAAAGCCTGGCAACGGCTCGCCTATGATGAACTGCT
Source organism: Hyphomicrobiaceae bacterium (assembly GCA_020442165.1). Lineage (GTDB taxonomy): Bacteria > Pseudomonadota > Alphaproteobacteria > Rhizobiales > Hyphomicrobiaceae > JAEUMD01. Next base: position 30,958 of record JAGRKV010000076.1, read on the forward strand.
GGCGGGCCAGCTTGCACTCGCGCTCGTGCGCCAGCAGGCGAAGGCACAAAAGGGGCGCGCGGTTCGCGGCGATGGCCGCATCCGCAAGAAGATCATCGCGGCGCTGCCGTTTGCCCTGACAGGATCGCAGGTATCAGCGCTCAAGGAAATCGCGGACGACATGGCGGCGCCCAACCGCATGCTGCGCTTGCTGCAAGGCGACGTCGGCTCAGGCAAGACGGTGGTGGCGCTGATGGCGATGGCAATCGCGGTGGAAGCTGGCGCGCAGGCCGCTCTGATGGCTCCCACCGAAGTCCTGGCGCGGCAGCATCTGGAAACGATAGCACCTTTGGCGGAGGCTGCCGGATTGCGGATTGCCGTGCTGACAGGGCGCGAAAAGGGCAAGGCACGCGACGCAATTCTTGGTGAGCTGAGAGCCGGCGCAATCGACATTCTCATCGGCACACATGCGCTTTTCCAGGAGGATGTCGTGTTCAGCGATCTGGCGTTTGCCGTCATCGACGAGCAGCATCGCTTCGGTGTGCATCAGCGGCTGGCCCTACAGGCCAAAGGGAAGGACGGTGGCGCCAACGTGCTGGTCATGACGGCGACTCCCATTCCGCGCACACTTTTGATGACGCACTACGGCGACCTCGACGTATCGCGGCTGACGGAGAAGCCCGCCGGGCGCAAGCCTGTTGTCACGAAAGCGGTGCCGATTGATGCGATCGACAAGCTCATCGAACGCATCAGGGCGCAGCTTGCGGAGGGGGCGCAGGTCTATTGGGTCTGCCCGCTGATCGAGAGTTCGGAGAAGTCCGAACTTGCCGCCGCCGAGGAACGGCACGCACATCTTGTACAGCGCCTGGGGGAAAACGTCGGCCTGCTGCACGGCGCAATGTCGGGCCCGGCGAAGGACGCAACGATGGCCGCCTTCGCGGCAAACGAGCTCAAGGTGCTCGTTGCAACGACGGTGATCGAGGTCGGTGTCAACGTGCCCAATGCCAACATCATGGTGATCGAGCATGCCGAGCGTTTCGGGCTGGCGCAGCTTCACCAGTTGCGCGGTCGCGTTGGGCGTGGCGTGCGCGAAAGCTTCTGCATGCTGCTCTACAAAGCGCCATTGGGCGAGACGGCTGAAGCACGGATCAAGATGATGGAGGACACCGAAGACGGCTTCCTCATCGCCGAGAAGGATCTTGAACTGCGCGGCGGCGGCGAAGTGCTGGGCGCGCGCCAGTCGGGCCTGCCGGAATTCCGCGTGGCTGACGTGCCGGGTTTCGAGGTGCTGCTGGCGGCGGCGCGCGATGACGCGCAGCTCGTTCTAGAAACCGATCCTGAGCTTTCGGGTTCGCGCGGCCGTGCATTGCGCGCCCTGCTTTACCTATTTGAGTGCGACGAGGCGGTGCGGCTGTTCCGAGCGGCGTGAGCGCTACGCTCAACTGCCGAATACGACGCTCGCCTGCCCCAGGTAAAGCAGCAGCGTGGGGCGTTCGTTGTCGTTGTCAGTGATGGCATAAACGCGGTTGTCGGCGGCGGATGCGAGCCCCTCGATCTCCTTTTCGACCCTGTAGCCGCGCTCGCGGAAGAACGGTACGAGGTCGATCGCCAAGCGCTTCGACAGCACCGGCTGCTCACCGGTTGAACCCGCATCAGGCGCGCTACCAAGATCCGTGATCGTTATCCATTTCACGGCGTGCTTGCCGCCCTTGCCGTCACGCTCGATGACGGCGAAGCGGTTTGCCCCCAAATGCACGATGTCGCTCAGGCCAGTGAAATTGCCCGACTCCAGCAACTCGAGCGGGTAATAGTGGAAGGTCCAAGTTCTGCTGGAAAGATCGACCACACCAATCCTTGTCAAACCCTCTGCATCGCCATCGATGCCGGATTGGAACGACACGACCAGCCTATCCGCCACGCCGGGGTCCTGCGCATAGGCGACACCTTCAAAACCACGATCCGTCACTCGCGCAGCGATTGCCGGTGGCAGTTCGATGGACCGCAACAAGCGCCCCTCGGCATTGACCTCGACAAGCACGTTTGACCGCGTGCTGCCCGCTTTGCCTTCGGACGCGAGCCAGAAGCCGCCGCCGGGTACGATGGCGAGCCCCTCGCAATCGAGCTTGGTGAAACCCGGAGCGGAAATGCCGATCTGACGCACGACGCGGGGCGCGCCGTTCGCCACAGATATCTCGACAATCCGTAATGGCGGCGAGTCATGGTCTGTCACGGCGAACAGACGGTGGGGATCGGTCGGATGCGCCGCTAGCGACGATAGCGTGCCCCAGGACGGGCCTTCGCCAGCGGCGACCTCCATGATGTCCGGCGGACCAACTGTGCGCCGGTTGGGCGGCTTGACCCGCCGCCCCTGCTCACTGTCTAACGCTTTTTCGAATAGACCGCGAAGAAAGTTCCATAGGGCTTCGATCAGGCGATCGATCATGGGGGTCACGCAATAATTGCCGCAACTGTTTCGCATCCTATCAGTGCGGCAACTTCCAGAGCAGCGAATTCGTATGCACCGGAATTCGGGGCGCGCGCTGCACCAAAAGCTAGAGGCCCCGCCGTTGCCGGCGGAGCCTCATGCTGCGACCTGGTAATGCGGCTCGTGCCGATCAGTGCGCGAGCACTGCCAACAGCAGCAACGCCACGATGTTGGTGATCTTGATCGCTGGGTTGACGGCGGGACCAGCGGTATCCTTGTAGGGGTCGCCGACGGTGTCACCCGTAACCGATGCCTTGTGCGCCTCGGTGCCCTTCAGATGCTTGACGCCGTCCTTGTCGATGAAGCCGTCCTCGAAGGACTTCTTGGCGTTGTCCCATGCACCGCCGCCCGAAGTCATCGAGATGGCGACGAAGAGACCGGTGACGATAACGCCGAGGAGCATCGCACCCACCGCCGAGAAGGCAGCGCCCTTGCCGGCAATCATGTTGACGACAACGAACATCACGATCGGCGAGAGCACTGGCAGCAGCGACGGAATAACCATCTCCTTGATCGCAGCCTTGGTCAGCAGGTCAACCGCGCGAGCATAGTCGGGCTTCGACGTACCCTTCATGATGCCTGGGTCAGCCTTGAACTGGCGGCGCACTTCTTCAACGATCGAACCTGCAGCGCGCCCAACCGCCGTCATGGCAATGCCGCCAAACAGGTAGGGGATGAGACCGCCAAGCAGCAGGCCAACGACGACATAGGGATTGTCCAGGCCGAAATTGATCTTCACATCCTTGAAGAACTGGAATGTCGTCGACCCCGGCTTGTTGGCCTCGTGAATGAAGTGCTGGAGGTCGTAGTTGTATGCCGCAAACAGCACCAGCGCGCCGAGACCGGCCGATCCGATCGCATAGCCCTTGGTGACGGCTTTGGTGGTGTTGCCGACGGCATCGAGCGCATCGGTAGCCTGACGGACTTCCTTGGGAAGACCAGCCATCTCGGCAATGCCGCCGGCGTTATCGGTAACGGGGCCGAAGGCGTCGAGAGCCACGATCATGCCCGCGAGGCCGAGCATGGTGGTGGTGGCGATGGCAGTACCGAAGAGGCCACCGAGGTTGTAGGTGAGCAGGATGCCGGCGATGATGGCCAGCGTCGGCAGCGCGGTTGCTTCAAGGCTGACCGCGAGGCCCTGGATGACGTTGGTGCCGTGGCCCGTCACCGACGCCTGCGAGATTGAACGGACAGGACGGTAGCCGATACCAGTGTAGTACTCCGTGATCCAGACGATGGCGCCGGTCAGCGCCAGGCCGACAAGGCCGCACATGAACAGGTTCTGGCCGGTGATGACGAAATCGCCGACGCGGCCGACTTCGCCGAAGCCGCCCAGCACGTATTCCGTGGCAACCCACAAGCCGCCAACCGAGAGCACGCCTGACGCGATCACGCCACGGTAGAGAGCGCCCATGATCGAGCCATTGGAGCCCAGTTTGACGAAGAACGTCCCGATGATCGATGTGACGATGCAAGCTGCGCAGATTGCCAGCGGATAGACCATCAGGGCGGCCACGTTGGACTGTTCTGCAAACAGGATCGCTGCGAGGACCATGGTGGCGACCACTGTCACCGCATAGGTTTCGAACAGGTCGGCGGCCATGCCGGCGCAGTCACCGACGTTGTCGCCGACGTTGTCAGCAATCGTTGCGGGGTTGCGGGGATCATCCTCAGGAATGCCCGCTTCCACCTTGCCGACGAGGTCACCACCGACGTCCGCACCCTTGGTGAAGATGCCACCGCCAAGTCGCGCGAAGATCGAGATGAGCGATGCGCCAAAGCCCAGCGCAACGAGAGCGTCTTTGACGGTCGAGTCAGTCACCGAATACCCCAGGACACCGGTCAGGATGTAGAAGTAGACCGCGACACCGAGCAGCGCGAGACCGGCAACCAGCATGCCTGTCACAGCGCCTGACTTGAAGGCGAGGTCCAAACCGCCGGCCAGAGACTGCGTGGCGGCCTGGGCGGTGCGCACGTTGGCACGTACGGAAACATTCATGCCGATGTAGCCAGCCAGGCCAGAGAGAACTGCACCGATCAGATAGCCCAGCGCGACAAGAGGGCCGAGCAACAGCCATGCCGCGATGAAGACGACAACGCCGACCATGGCGATCGTCGTATACTGGCGGTTCAGGTAAGCCTGGGCACCTTCGCGCACGGCGCCCGATATTTCCTGCATCCGCGCCGAGCCGGTATCAGATTTCATCACGAATTGAATTGTGTAGGCGGCATAAAGTAAGGACAACGCCCCGCAGGCGATGATTCCCCAGAGAAATTCGGTCATGTTGGACGTCCCCTATGGTGCCCGGTGCCGGGTGTGGCTTGTACGGCGCTCTTATTCGTTAAGTGTGCGTCACGCAACTGATCTGCCGTGACTCTTTTTTGCCTGCCACACATCGCATTTAGAGATGTGCGCGCGGAAGATGCCAAATGTGCTGCAGCGTTGCAACAACAGCACATCCCACTTTTGGTCGCATCCCTTAGTAAATCGAAAGATTCCTTCTATTCATCCTTGCAGTGCACGCAGCGAATTTGTGCTAAGCCGAACTCATCCTGGCATGGCGGAAATTGCTCTATATCAATTTTTGCTAATGTCGCGACTTTCACAATCGCACCCCAGAGACGTCTCCAGTGAAAACCATCAAGCAGGCATTGGCGGGCTCAATCAGCAGCCCTGCCGTCATAGAACTTTCAAAGGCTTTCGGTCTGGATCCGGAGCACGCGCAACGCGCTCTCGGTTCGGTCATCGATCAATTCACGCAACGGCTGGAGCGCAACACGCTGTCCCGCGGCGGTCTGGCCGACCTCATTCGCGCGGTTGGTGACTCTCACCACGAGACCTACCTGAAGGATCCCAACCTTCTGCGTTCGCCGGGCATGGAGCGGGATGGCAAGGCCATTCTGGATCACGTCTTCTGGTCCAAGGATACCAGCCGGGGGGTCGCCGCACGGGCGGCTCGCGCTTCAGGCCTGCCCGCCGAAACCATCGAGGACATGCTCCCGTCCATCGCCTCCTTGTCGATGGGTGAACTGACGCGGGCTGCAAGCGGGCCATTCGACGAAATCCTGCGGCGCATTCCCGGCCTCGATGATGCCCTGCACGAAATGCAGCGGCGGAGCGGCGGCGGTTCGAGTGGTGATTATGGCCGCTATGATGGAGGCCCGGCAGCCACACCGATCGAACGCCCCATGGATACCGGGGCACGCTCCAGCGGTTCGCTCCCCGAGCAGCACCCGCTTCCGATCCCTGGGGATGATCTGCCATCTCCTGATCGCGGCGGTTCACGCTATGATGATCTGTCCGACATCCTTCGCCGTGGTGGCTTCAGGATTCCTGGCGGGAGCGGCAACGGCGGCGGCGTGCGCCTGCCACAAGAACTCCCAGACAACATCCCGGGCGGCTCCGGCGGCATGGTGGGGGGCACGCTCTATAATATCATTCGCGCGGTGCTTGGCGCGCTTCTCGGCTTCCAGAGCCGTGGCCTTTTATCCTGGCTGATACGGCTGATCGTCGTGCGATGGGGCTGGGGTTTCCTGCAGCGCATCCTGAGCCGTGTACTGCTCGGACGCTGAACTTTTCCAGCCCCGATCGCGAATATCGCTTTGTCAATACGGATAGCCCCGGCGCGATGCGCCGGGGCATTGTTTATGTTGGCCATCCGCGTGAGATTACTTGCAGGGCCGGCCAAGCACCTCGCAGCTCCAGCCGCTCGGCCCGACGCTGCATTTTGCGGACTTCGAGGACGCTTTGCGATACCTCGCCCAATCCGTACCGTATTCAGCGGCCGTGAAGCCCTGCCAGGAATCGACCGCCTGATACATGGCCGCCTTTTTGCTGCTCGCGCCGGCCGAAGTGCCGGTATGGAAGTGGTCGGCCATGCAAACCTTGCGACCTTCCTTCCGGACACTATGGAGGAATTGACCGAGGCCAGTATCGTCGGCCCGGACCGAAACTGCGGATGCTAGGACACCCGCACACATGCTCACCGCTGCGACGCAGGCTGAAATTTTTTTCATCATGGCATCAGGCCTTCTTCATTTTGGAAGCGCAAATCGTGCGGAAAGCTGCCTGATTCACCGAGCAAGTTCGACGCTCTATATCATCCAGCGCTGAAAATGCTCAGGGTCGCGGCAACAAGGCCACATTCCGTGAACGTCAGGCCGACGCGGATCAGTGATATGACGATATGGCAGGTTTTCCGGGCGGGCCGAGGCTGGGTTGGAAGCAACATCAAGGCCGTGCTACGGGGTCGCTGCCCTGGCAATGCACTTTCAAACGGCATCCCGGCGTTGTATCCGCCGGTCGAATTGCGCCAGCCGTCTCATAGCCTGGGCGGGTTGACCCAACTTCCTAGGAAGACGCCAGACGCCGTAGCGCTTGCCCGCGGAGACGTTCATTCAAGCGGGTCAGAACAGCGGCTCGACATCGTAGCGGTGTCCGGCTGCCGTGATGCCACGGATCGCGGCCGTGCCATCGCTGGCGATTGCGATATGCGCGGTGACATCGCGGGCATTGACTTCCTTTTCCAGTTCCCGGCCGGTGCCTTCCGGGACGAAGAATTTCTCGATGCCATAGTCGACGGTGATCGTGCCTCCGGTTGATGTCACCTGCCGAGGCGCATAGGTGACGCGGCCTGCAATTGTGATCTCTTCGGGAGTGTCTGGCTTACCGCGCTGGCGAGCGGCCGCTGCCGGTTCCCAGTTTCCGTCCTTGCGGACGAGGCGGACATAAATGCGATCGCCGCGTGCCAGCTGCTCCGATACGAGGGCTTGGGGCAACCGCGATATGCCGTAGCTCAAGGTGACGTAATCACCTCGGAACAAATCACGCGGGTCTACCGGCACCACCTTGAGGTCGATCTGGCGACCGGAGGCGATGAGGTTTTCCCTGCTCACAATCATTTGCAGCAGTGCCGCCGCCTGAAGCAGCGCCACGATGGCGATCAGCGCATATCGCCAGCGAGCTAGCCACGAAGTGAAGCGGATACCCGAGGCATCGGCAGCGCGCGCACCTTCGTGCGTTGCGTTTGCCATCATTTGACTGGGCGTGTTGGTGCTCATGACAGTGTCTCCGCGGCGTGGCGAGATTCGGCCTGGTGCAGCCACCACGCCATCGCCGCAAGGGCGATGACGATGACACCGGCAACGAGGAAGAACAGGGAAGAACCGGCGAGGGAACCGACGGTCTTGACGTAGAGCGCGAAGATCTCCGCCGAAAACCCGACATAGCCAAGCCACACTGCACCGCGATGGCCGAGCATCAGCCCCTGGTGGATGACGACGACAAGCAGCGCAAGCGTCAGCGCGGCCAGCAGCACGAGAGCGCCGGTTTCCTGGCGCAGGAAGAATTGCATCGCCCATAGCCCGCTGAAGGCGGCGATCAGACCGTAGCCCAGGATGGCAGAAGCCCAATCCACCATGAGGGCTTCTTGTCCCTGGCCACCCTTGCTGGCGCGTGAGACGTAAAGAGCGCCAAGGACAACTGCTGCGCCTGTGAGTGCCACCACGACGTGACCGAGATCGCCGTGAAAGAGGTAGCCTTGCAGGATGAGCCAGCCGGTTAGCAACGCACCGACAAGATGGACACCCGGCCACCAGCGGTTGAGCGCAAATCCCACCGCGACCGCAGCGGCTGCGGGTAGCAACGCCCAATGCACCGCCCTGAGCCCTTCCCTGCCGTAGATGCCGAATACCGATCCGCCAAGAAGCTCCCAGCAGCTCCAGACTCCAAACAGAACAGTGGCGGCTGCCAGAGCCGGGTTGGAGCGAAGGAGGATACCCGCCGCCAAACCGCCCATCGCCCACAGCAGCACCGCATCCGGCGGGTGCCCCTCGATGTGGTACATCTGCGCGATCAGCATGATGCCGGCGCCGAACACAGCGATGCCGAGCAGAATGGCGGCATGTGCAAAGCCGTCGAGCCCGCGGGCGAAAAGCCCTGCGGCGGCGGCATAGGCACCAAAAAGACCGCTGAAGATCATGGCAAGTCTCAAGAGCCGCGGCATATCCTGCCAGTTGGCGGCAACGAAACTCATGGCCGCGAATCCGAGCAGCACGACGCCGAGGATGCCCAGCACGACCGGTAGTCCCGGCCCTGCCCCGCGTTCGAGGAGGTCGTGCCGGACGTGGCTCTCGCCCTCCGCCGTAACCCAATCATTGGCACGCCAGCGCGCCAGGTCTTCGGCCAACCGCCTTCTGGAGATCCACATGGCTCTCTACCCAAAGAAACTGAACATCGTTTTATAATAACTGATCGTCGTTCAATGTCAAGCGTGCCAGTATTGTATCGCCATTCCGGGCAAGCATGACGTTCTGATGGACTTGCCATCTTAATGGCACTGCCGGATGGCGCTCGCGAGGCGCGACATCGGGCGGGCGGCGGCAGTTGCCCGATCAAAGCGGATGGTTTTGAACCGGCGGTGCTGGTTCAGCGCTCGCGGCGACGGCCGGTCAGCGGGTCGATGCAGGAAGGCTCGCGAGATCCTCGATGTACCATTTGTCGGTCTGAACCACCGCCGGGTTCTCGCCGTTGGCATAGATCCAGCTATCGACCGCGTATTTCGTGCCGTTGCCATTCTCGGTGAGCACCGCTGTCCAATGCGTCCAGCCGGCGACACCGCGCCAGAGCTGGTCCTTGGAGAACGGAGTGCCGACGGTATGGTGCTTCAACAGGCCGTTGTTCTGGAGCACGAGGAGATAAGACGTCGTGTTGGTCGCCTCATCGACGCAGTCCTGCTGGGTCGGGTCACCGGAGGCCGCAAAGTCCATTCCAGGCCGATCTTTATCCGTGCCGATCTCCTTGCCGACGCGATTTTCCATCCAACCGATGGCGTAGGCGACGGCGCGCCGCTCTTCGTCGGCGCTGTCGTTCTTGGCGGCTTTCTTCATGACCGCCTGGAGTTCCTTGATGTCAGCATCCGTGAAGCGGAACTTCGTCTGCTTCTTGCAGCCATAGGCGCTGCACACATAAACCGTGTTGCCGCTGGGCCGGGTGACGTGGAATTCATCGAAATGGCCGAGCGTCGGCCCAGTGCGGTCATGCGTGCAGGCTCCGAGCGACAGGATGAGAGCCAGCGCGGGCAGTTTGGCAGCATGGCGAAGCACGGACATTTCTCCGGTCTGACGGTTCGGCTGAGGGCTTGAAACGCAAACGAACGCCATACACTGAGGACAGGACATGCCCTGGCTCGGACCCTTGGCGATTAGCATCGGTTTGATTCGCCGCCAAACCCACCGATTGAGCCTGTCCCCGCAATCCAGTAGCTTGCGGGCCCTTGAGAAGGATTTTTGCGCGGATGAGCAACCCACCAGACACAATCGCGCCGGTTCATGTGGTTGGCGGCGGGCTTGCCGGATCGGAAGCGGCCTGGCAGCTGGCGCGAGCGGGTGTGCCCGTGGTGCTGCATGAAATGCGGCCCATACGCGGCACGGACGCGCACAAGACGGACGGGCTTGCCGAACTCGTCTGCTCCAATTCGTTCCGCTCCGATGAATGGTCAACCAACGCTGTCGGCCTGCTGCATGAGGAAATGCGGCGTGCGGGCTCTCTCATCATGGCGGCGGCGGACCAGCACAAGCTGCCAGCCGGCGGGGCGCTTGCGGTCGACCGCGACCAATTCTCGGCGGAAGTGACGCGGCGGCTCGAAGCGCAGCCGCTCGTCACGATCGCGCGGGAGGAGGTCGCCGGACTGCCGCCTGCCGGATGGTCGAGCGTCATCGTCGCCACCGGCCCGCTGACGTCACCCTCGCTCACCGAAGCCATCTTGAAGCTCACTGGCGAGGACAGCCTCGCCTTCTTCGATGCCATCGCGCCGATCGTGCATTACGATTCGATCGACCTCGATATTGCGTGGAAGCAGTCGCGCTACGACAAGGCGGGGCCGGGCGGCACCGGCGCGGACTATCTCAACTGCCCGATGACGAAGGATGAGTACGAAGCCTTCATCGATGCGCTCAACGCGGGCGAGAAGACCGAGTTCAAGGATTGGGAATCCAACACGCCCTATTTCGACGGTTGCCTGCCCATTGAGGTCATGGCGGAGCGCGGACGCGAAACGCTGCGGTTCGGGCCGATGAAGCCTGTGGGGCTTGCCGATCCGCGCAAGGAGGGCATGCGGCCCTATGCGGTGGTGCAGCTGAGGCAGGACAACGCGCTTGGCACGCTGTGGAACATGGTTGGCTTCCAGACCAAGCTCAAATACGCCGAGCAGACGCGCATCTTCCGCATGATCCCCGGCTTGCAGGATGCGCAGTTCGCGCGGCTGGGCGGGCTGCATCGCAACACATTCCTCAATTCGCCTATCGTGCTCGATCAGTTGATGCGGCTGAAGGCAGATCCACGTCTGCGATTCGCCGGACAGATCACGGGCGTTGAAGGCTATGTGGAAAGCGCGGCGATGGGGCTCGTGACGGGACGGCTTGCAGCAGCAGAGCGGCTTGGCTGCACGCCGATAGTGCCGCCGCCAACGACGGCGCTCGGCGCGCTCGTCAACCACATCACCGGCGGGCATATCGTGCATGAGTTTGCCGATGACGCCGATGTTGCGGACGGCACCACTGATGCTCCAGCGGCGTCATCGTCATCGAAACGGCGTTCGTTCCAGCCCATGAACATCAACTACGGTCTGCTGCCGCCAGCGGATGCACCGAAGTTCGATGCCGCGGGAAAGCGGATCAAGGGCAAGGACAAGGGTTTCGCCAAGAAACGCGCGGCGTCGGAGCGTGCCTTGCACGATCTGGCAACGTGGCTCGCTGCGAGCGATCTGAAGGCAGCGGCGGAGTAGGTTGTGCGCCTTTAATTCTCGCGCTTGTTACATTGCATGGCTATTTGCACATCTTCCCGATCATCGGCTTGGCGGGGACGTTCTCACAGCGAAAGCGGGCGGGAAGTTTGCACTTCTCAAAGGAGGTGTTTCCACTCGCGAGTACCGAAACCGTAATGCGGTGGGAACAGGAGTGAATGAAGTCGAATCCAGCGACGCAGGCGACAGGGAGCATCTCAGCCCTTGCCTTCGGGTCCTCCATACCCTCTTTCCACCTGCTGTCCGTGCCCGCGAAGTAGACGGGGAAGCCGACGAGAGAGACGTCCCGGAGCCCCAGCTCAAACACGCCACTGGGCTCGTTATAGCCTTCGATCCAGGCGTTGCCACTTTGACAGGGGCGCAGAGCATCGACTGCGGCGCGAACTTCGGTCGCCACCCAAATGGGCCGCAGGCCTGCGAATGTAACGGGTATCGTCAGGTTATTGAAGGCGATGGCCATGGCGATGAGCGACGTTGCCGTGGCGATGCGGTGTCCTGAAAGCATCGCTTCCGTTGTAACGGCTGCGAGCGCGAGCACGGCAAGTCCGAGCAGGACGGCCAGCGGCGAGACCGTCATCTTGAGCAGGAAGGGCAAGACCCACAGCGCGACGACGAGGCCTAGCACCAGCAGCAGCCAGCCAAGCGTGCCGAGCCTGAACCAGCGGCGCTGATGGATGACGTTTCCGGAATCGGATGAGTCAACGGTGGCTTCAGCTTCGCGCGTCACCCACAGCGCAAACAGTATGGCAAGAGGCGGTAGCATCGCCTGCACCATGTAGAGCGGTGTCTTGCGAGTGAACAGTTCCAGGAACAGCAGGTATGGCACCACCCAGGCGATGAGAAAACGGATTGCCGGTGCCGTGCGCGCGCGCCACGCGGCTACCATGGATGGGGCGAGGAATAGGCCAGCGGGGAACATGCCGAGCAACAGGAACACGACAAACAGGCCGGGAAGCACCCGCCACTTCATTTCCTGCGGTCCAAGGAGCAGGTGCAGACCCTCTGCGCGCCATTGGACAAGTGCTGCATCAAGCGTGCCTGCCTGCCACAACACGAACGGCCAGAGTGCGGCAAGGAGAGCGAACACGATCATGCCAGGCACGGAGACGAGGCTTTTCAACCAGTGCGCCTCACCGCGATCCCACACGACGAGTGCAAGTGCCGTCAGCAGGGCAATGAGCGGTATGGTCACGACGTTGACGAGGACACCGAGACCCAGCGCAGCCCAGAATAGAAGTGCGTTGTTTCGCCCCGCACCCGCGTCGTCATGCGCGACATAGGCGCGACCAAGTGCGAACATCGCCGCACAGGTTGCAGCGAGCATCAATGCCTCTGGCATGGCGAGTGTCGTGTGAACGGTGACGACCAGCATCGTCGGCAGCAGGGCAGCGCCCATGAACGCCGTCCGGGCGTCAAAGATGCGCCGCGCGCCCCAATAGGTCATGAGCACGGCGAGGATCGTACCGAGGATTGAGGGAATACGGTAGCCGCGGATCTGATCGGCCTGTCCGGTTACGAGAGCACTCGCGGCCTGCAGCCAGAGCACTGCGATCGGCTTTTCGAATTTCGGTTCGGTCTGGAACGCTGGCGTCGTCCATGATCCAGGTCCGCCTTCGATCATCTGCCTTGCGGCTTGTGCATAGATGACCTCGGTGCGGTCGAGCGGCGGCAGCAGCAGGTTCCCGCCCAAGTGCAGAGCCAGCACAAGCACGACCAACGCCATCGCGGCGCGTGCCGGCGACATCACCAGCTTGGACACCCAGCGCGAACCGGCATCCTCCAACCCAGCAACCAGGCCTTGCAAGCGTGCCGATTTCTGCGCCAACGGCATCGTCCCCCCCATCATCCATGCCACCGCCACTCGTTGTAGCGGTGACTTGCTACTTGTCCATGCCGGGTCAAAGGATGTGTCACCCGCTGCCCTCTGGCATACCAATTTGTGCCAGTTCCTTGAGCAACGAGGTTGTGGCTCTTTGCCCCTCCCCCCATTTGTTCGAGTTGACCAAGACCGCCAGTCGCACCATGTTTGCCTTCGTCAGACTCAATGACGCGCGGGAGAGACCGGCTTCGTATTTGATTTGGCCGGCGCCGAAGGAGCAACCGCCCCGGAAACTCTCAGGCTAAAGGACCGCGCGCCATCCGACACTCTGGAAAGCAGCCTTGCGCAATCCATGTTGCGCCGGGCTCACCCACGGGGACAAGACCGGCCCGCATCTCGTCACGCGGCCAACCGGTCCAATCTCTCAGGTTCCGCGACAGAGGGGGCTTTGCAGCGACTCCGGGCCCATTTCCGCCTGGAGCGGAAGCCCTAGGAGCCGGATGATGAGCAGCAATCCACCTGCAAGCAAGACAGCTGTCGTAAAGCGGACGCCGCTTTACGACAGGCATGTGGCGGCCGGAGCGAAAATGGTTCCGTTCGCCGGCTACGAGATGCCGGTGCAGTATCCGATGGGGATCCTTAAGGAGCATCTTTGGACCCGCGAGAAGGCCGGGCTATTCGACGTCTCGCACATGGGACAGGCCTACCTCGTATCCGCGGACAAGAAGCATGAAACAGCGGCGCGATTTCTAGAACAGCTGGTGCCTGCGGCTCTCGTCGAACTCAAACCCGGCCAGCAGCGTTACACCCAACTCACCAACGATGACGGCGGCATCATCGACGATCTCATGGTGACGCGCAGCGAAGAGGACGTGCGGCGTGGCGTTCTCGTGCTGGTGGTCAATGCCGCCTGCAAAGAGACGGATTTCGCGCGCATCGCGGCGCTCGCCGATACCACCAAATCCTTTAGGCTCGTGCCCAACCGTCACTACGCCTTGCTGGCCTTGCAGGGTCCGATGGCGGTTGATGTGCTGGGCGCCATTGCTCCCGAAGTCGCCACCATGGAATTCATGAGTGCGCGGCGGATCGACCTTGCCGGCATTTCCGCGCACGTCTCGCGCTCGGGCTACACCGGCGAGGACGGCTATGAGATTTCGGTGCTCGCCGACGATGTCGTCCGGCTGTGGGACATGCTGCTCGCCGACGAGCGCGTTGCACCGATTGGGCTTGGCGCTCGCGATTCGCTCAGGCTCGAAGCGGGCTTGTGCCTTTATGGGCACGACATCGACGAGACGACATCGCCAGTGGAAGCCGGGCTCACATGGTCAATCCAGAAGCGGCGGCGCAGCGAGGGTGGATTTCCAGGCGCGGAGCGCATTAAGCGCGAGTTTGCCGAAGGCACAAGCCGCGTTCGCGTCGGCATCATGCCGGAAGGACGCGCACCGGCCCGCGAGGGAACAGAAGTTCTCGCTATAACCGGCGAGCAAATTGGCATCATCACCTCGGGCGGCTTTGGCCCCACGGTCAACGGGCCTGTCGCCATGGGCTACGTGCCGCCAGATCACGCCGCGCCCGGCACACCATTGCAACTTCTGGTTCGCGGCAAGCCGCTGCCTGCAAGCGTCGTCGCGCTGCCCTTTGCCGCACACAGGTTCCATCGCAAGACGAGTTGACCCGCCGCATTTCACACTGTTCGCTAATCCCATTCTTTGCCTCCCGCAGTTGGGTTCGACCCAAAGGCTAGCCAGAAAGGAACGTCACACATGGCACTGGAGCGCTTCACCAAGGACCACGAATACGTTCGCGTCGACGGCGACGTGGCGACCATCGGCATCACCACTCATGCGCAAGAGCAACTAGGTGACATCGTCTTCGTCGAGTTGCCCGAGATCGGCCGCAAGGTCGCAGCGGGCGAAGCCGTTGCGGTCGTCGAAAGTGTCAAGGCTGCAAGCGATGTCTTCGCGCCGCTCGATGGCGAAGTCGTCGAAGTCAACACGGAACTCAGCGAGAGCCCGGCGCTGGTCAACGAGGATGCCGAAGGCAAAGCGTGGTTCTTCAAGATGAAGCTCGCCGACGTCAAAGCCGCCGAAGCGCTGCTGGACCGCGCCGCCTACGATGCCTTTGTTGCGGAGAACGGATAATGACGGCAGAGCACAAGGCGACAGTCGTCTGGCAGCGCGGCGAACAGCCATTTCTCGACAAGAAGTATTCCCGCGCCCACGTCTGGCGGTTCGACGACGGCTGCGAGGTGGCGGGCTCGTGTCCACCCTCGAAGCTGATACCGGTGCCGCTGGCGAAACCTGACGCGGTTGATCCGGAAGAAGGTCTCGTAGCATCGCTCTCAGCATGCCAGATGCTGTTCTTTCTTGCGCTGTCAGCGCGCGAAGGCTTTCGCGTCGATGCCTACGAAGATGAAGCGACGGGTGTGCTTGGCAAGAACGAACGCGGCAAGACCTACATGGAGCGCATTACCCTGCGGCCCAAGGTCACCTTTTCGGGCGACAAGAAACCATCGCCGGAACAGATCGCGGCGCTACACGAGCGTGCCCATGGCGAGTGCTTCATCGCCAACACGATCCGTTCGGAGATCGTGATCGATCCGCCGCCGCCCATCATGGCTTGAGGTATCTCATGCGCTATCTTCCCCTTGAGGAGGCCGACCGCAAGCTGATGCTGGAGCGGATCGGCGTTCCGACTATTGATGACCTGTTTGCTGCTGTTCCGCGTGACAAGCTGCTCGACCACTTGCCCGATCTGCCGCGGGTTCGCAGCGAGATGGAAGTTGAGCGAGAGCTTTCCGCACTTGCTTCTCGAAATGCCGCAGCAGGCGCTCATCCGTTCTTTTGCGGGGCTGGCGCCTATCGCCATCACGTTCCCGCAAGTGTCGATCATCTGATCCAGCGTTCCGAATTCCTCACCAGCTACACGC
The DNA here is from genome assembly GCA_020442165.1 of Hyphomicrobiaceae bacterium. Classification (GTDB taxonomy): domain Bacteria; phylum Pseudomonadota; class Alphaproteobacteria; order Rhizobiales; family Hyphomicrobiaceae; genus JAEUMD01. The sequence continues at coordinate 46,971 of JAGRKV010000076.1, forward strand.
CCTATCAGCCGGAGATCACGCAGGGCACGCTGCAGGTGCTGTTCGAATTCCAGACGCAGGTTGCGCTGCTGACGGGCATGGAGGTGGCGAACGCTTCGATGTACGACGGCTCGACTGCCACCGCAGAAGCGGTGCTGATGGCGCATCGCATCACGCGCCGCCGCAAGGCAGTCGTTTCAGGCAGCCTTCATCCGCAGTATCGCGACGTCATCTGCACGCTGTCGCATCACGGCGGATCGCGCGTGACGGCCTTGCCGCCCGATCCCGATGCGAATGAAGACCTGATCGCGGCGATCGACGGCGAGACGTCGTGCGTCGTCGTGCAGTATCCGGGCTTTTTCGGACACGTTCGCGATCTGGGCGAGATCGCTGCGGCGGCGCATGCCAAAGGCGCGCTTCTGGTGGTCGCCGTCACTGAGATCGTGGCACTCGGCGCCATAAAATCCCCAGGAGAGATGGGAGCCGACATTGTCGCGGCCGAAGGCCAATCGATCGGCAATGGCCTGTCGTTCGGTGGACCCTATGTCGGGCTGTTCGCGTGCCGCAGCAAGCATGTGCGGCAGATGCCCGGACGGCTGTGCGGCGAGACGGTCGATGCTGAGGGACGTCGCGGCTTCGTGCTGACGCTATCGACCCGCGAACAGCACATCCGCCGTGAGAAGGCGACATCCAACATCTGCACCAACTCTGGGCTCTGCGCGCTCGCGTTTTCGATCCACATGACGCTACTCGGCGAACGCGGGCTCCGGAAACTTGCAGCCGTCAATCATGCCAATGCGGTGGCGCTGGCCGATATGCTGGCCGGTGTTCCAGGCGTGAGCGTTCTCAACGAGACGTTCTTCAATGAATTCACGATCCGCGTGCCGGGCCATGCGGGGGACGTCATCGAGCGTCTAGCGGAGAAGGGCGTCATTGGTGGCGTGCCCCTCTCGCGGCTCGAGCCAGAGCGCGCGGAACTCATCGACCTCATCGTCGTCGCCTCGACCGAAATCAACACAGACGAGGACCGCGTGAGGTTCGCAACAGCATTGGCGGAGGTGCTGGCATGAGCATGAATCGCCAGGGGCGACCGACCGACACCGGCACGGGAGAGACGGCAAGCGCGCCGACCTTCACCGGACATCGTGGGCTCGATCACGAGGAGTCGCTGATCTTCGAACGCGGCCGGCTTGACAAAACAGGCGTTGACCTGCCCGAACCCAAGGCGGTCGCCACACGGCTCGGCAACGTCGCCCGTCAGGGAGAGATTGGCCTGCCCGGGCTTGCCGAGCCCGAGGCCGTGCGCCACTACGTTCGCCTGTCACGCATGAACTATGCCATCGACAGCGGTCTCTATCCGCTCGGATCATGCACGATGAAGCACAACCCGCGCCTCAACGAACGCATGGCGCGGTTGCCCGGTTTTGGCGACATCCATCCATTGCAACCGCAGTCCACCGTTGCCGGCGCCATTGCGCTGATCGAGCTGCTCGGCGGCTATCTCATGGAATTGACGGGAATGCCCGCAATCGCCATGAGCCCGAAGGCTGGCGCGCACGGCGAATTGTGCGGCATGCTGGCAATCAAGGCTGCGCATGATGCTGCCGGTGACTCCTTGCGACGCATCGTGCTGGTGCCGGAGTCGGCGCACGGCACCAATCCGGCGACCGCCGCCTTCATGGGCTATTCGGTCAAGACCATCCCAGCGAAGACGAACGGCACCGTGGCGGCTTCCGACGTGAAGGCTGCTTTGGGTCCTGACGTCGCCGCGATCATGCTGACGAACCCCAACACCTGCGGCCTCTTTGAGCCGGAGATCGTTGAAATCGCGCGTGCCGTGCACGATGCGGGTGCCTACTTCTACTGCGATGGCGCCAATTTCAACGCCATCGTCGGCAAGGTGCGGCCGGGCGATCTCGGCATCGATGCGATGCACATCAACCTGCACAAGACGTTTTCCACTCCGCATGGCGGCGGCGGTCCTGGTGCTGGTCCCGTGGTGCTGTCCGAGCGGCTCGCGAAGTACGCGCCGTTGCCTTTCATCCACCGCGAGGACGGGAAGGCGCGTCTTATCGAAACCATCGGTGAGGCCGAGACGCTGGGTGCTGATCCGTTTGGGCGGCTGACGGCGTTCCACGGTCAGATGGGTATGTTCGTGCGTGCACTCGCCTACATGCTTTCGCATGGTTCGGACGGGATGCGGCAGGCATCCGAAGACGCGGTGCTCAGTGCGAATTATATGCGCGCCGGGCTGCGCGATGTGATGACCCAGCCATTCGGCGATCAACCGTGCATGCACGAGGTGCTGTTCGACGACCAGTTCCTGAAGGATACCGGTGTCACCACACTCGATTTCGCCAAGGCGATGATCGACGAGGGCTACCACCCGATGACGATGTATTTCCCGCTCGTCGTCCATGGCGCGATGCTGATCGAGCCGACGGAGAGCGAGAGCCGGGAGAGCCTCGACATCTTCATCGACACGTTGCGCGACCTCACTCGTGCGGCCAAGGCCGGGGAAACGGAGCGCTTCACCTCAGCGCCGCGCTTTACGCCCCGCCGCCGCCTCGATGAGACGAAGGCTGCACGCGAGCCTAAGCTCAGGTGGATGCCGCCACCGGAGAAGCAAGCAGCGGAGTAGCACCAGCCCGGCACTGGTGGGCGCTGCCGCAGCACAGCGTTTGGGTGCGGATAGGAGTGGGACTTGAAGTTCAAGCCTGCTTCAAGGTTCGCCTTGGGGCCAGCCAGCCTTGCGCCCGATCGAGGTAAAGATAGACCACCGGCGTCAGGTACAGTGTAATGAGCTGGGAGACCACGAGCCCGCCAACCACGGTTACGCCGAGCGGGACGCGGGCTTCGGCGCCGGCTCCATGTCCGAGAGCGATCGGCAAAGCGCCAGCGAGCGCGGCAAAGGTCGTCATCATGATGGGGCGGAATCGCAGCAGGCAAGCCTTGTAGATGGCGTCTGCCGGTTGCATCCCCTCCTCTCGCTGCGCGTTGATGGCAAAGTCGATCATCATGATTGCGTTCTTCTTGACGATGCCGACCAGCATGATGATGCCGACGAAGGCATAGAGTGTCAGCGGCATGTCGAGCAGCGTCAACGCCAGCAGGGCGCCGAACCCCGCCGCGGGCAGGCCAGACAGGATGGTCAGCGGGTGGATGAAACTCTCATAAAGAATGCCCAGTACGAGGTAGACGACCAGGATCGCCATCAACAGCAGGATGCCCATATTGGACAGCGACTCCTCGAAGGCTGCCGCAGTGCCGCCAAAGGACGTCGAGACCGTATCGGGCAGGCCAATCCTGCGTTCCATGTCGCGGATCTCATCAATCGCGGTGCCGAGTGAGGTGTTCGGATCAAGATTGAACGACAGCGTGACCGCTGGCAGCTGCCCCTGGTGATTGACCTGTTGAGGCGTGACTTGATCGGTGTCACGCATCACGGACGTCAAAGGTACAAGGGTGTTGTTGCTGGCGCGGACGTAGAGCTTCTTCAACCCGGCGACGCTGTTGCGGAACTCCGGGGTGATTTCGAGAATGACAGCATACTGGCTCGACGACGTGTAGATGGTCGACACCTTGCGGGCTCCAAAAGCGGCGGCAAGCGCCGACTCGACCTGGCGGGCATCGACGCCGAGGGAGGCTGCGCGATCGCGATCGATTTCCAGCATGACAGCGGGGCTGCCGATCAGGAGATCACTGGTGACATCCTGGAAGCCCGGCAGCTTGCTCATCTCCTCCTGCATCTTTTCCGACCAGTCGTAGAGCGTCGTCAGGTCGAGATCCTGCAGCGTGTACTGGTAGTCGGCATTCGAAAGTCGGCCGCCAACGCGGATGGCGGGCGGATTGAGCACGAACACCTGTATGCCGGGAACAGAGTTGAGCCTCTTGCGCAGCTTCTGGACGATCTCACTGATGTCCTGATCTGGCCGCTCATTGCGCGACTTCAGGGTCAGAAGCATCAGGCCTTCATTGTTCTTGGAGCTCGATCCCGCTGCCCCGGCGCGTGACATGACCGCGGCGATATTGGGATCTTCAGCCGCCAGTTTAGCCACGCGCGACTGATAACCCAGCAGTGCTTCATACGAGGCATCGATGGCCGTTCGTGTCCGCGCCAGCAACCGCCCGGTGTCCTCGGGTGGCAGGAAGTCCTTCTGAACATTCTGGAACAGGAAATATGTGCCGGCGATGGTCGCAATGAACGAGAACATTACAAGCGGCTGATGGCGCAGACACCATTGCAGCGATTTGTCGTAGAGCCAGAGCATCCCATCGAACGCCTTTTCGCTCATGTGATAGGCCCGGCCATGTGTTTCGTGCGTGGCCTTGAGCATGCGGCTGCACAGCATCGGCGTGAGTGTCAGCGAGACCAGCCCTGATACGAGGATCGCTGCCGTAATGGTGATAGCGAACTCGCTCAAGAGACGGCCAATCATGCCGCCCATGAAGATGATGGGAATGAAGACCGCCACCAGTGAGATGGTCATCGAGATGATGGTAAAGCCGATCTCGCGGGAGCCCGTGATCGCGGCTTCGACCATGCCGAGGCCCTTTTCGCGATATCTGACGATGTTCTCAAGCATGACGATGGCATCGTCGACGACGAATCCGACCGCCAGTGTCAGAGCCATCAACGAGAGATTATTGAGGCTGAAACCGAGGACGTGCATCGCGGCGAATGTGCCGATGATGGAGATCGGCAATGCGATGGAGGCAATCAGCGTCGCTGTCAGGTTGCGCAGGAAGAGGAAGATGACGAGGACGACGAGTGCCGCCGCCAGCATCAACGTGAATTGCACCTCGCCAATCGATGCGCGAATGCCCTTTGACCGGTCGTACATCACTTCAAAAGTTATGGCGCCAGGGAGCTGCGACCTGATCTGCGGGAGAATCCGGTTGATCTCGTCGACGATCCTGACGGTATTCGAACCGGGCTGGCGGTAGATCGCCATCAGCATGCCCTGCTCGTTGCCGAACCATGTGGAAACCTTGTCCTGCTCGACGTTGTCAATTGCCCGGCCGAGGTCGGATATGCGAACCGGCGCGCCGTTGCGGTAGGCGACAACGATGTCATCATAGTCGCGGGCATTGCCGATCTTGCCGCTTGTCCTGATCGAGATTTCCTTATCAGGGCCGCTCAGCGAGCCTGTCGGCAGGTTCGTGTTCGACGCCTTGACCGCGCGTTCGACGTCATCGAGGCTGATATTCTTGGTGACGAGGCGATCGGGATCGATCTGCACACGCACGGCAAACTTCTGCTGACCCCAGAACTGGATCTGCGCGACCCCCTCGATTGCCGACATGCGCTGCTGCAATACGGTTTCGGCGTAGTCGTTGAGCGTCGATATCGGCAGGGAAGCAGACGACAGGCGCATGTAGTAGATGGCGAAATCAGCCGGGTTGCGCTTGCGGAAGCTTGGCGCCTCGGTCATCTCGTCGGGCAATTTTCTTTGCACCGCTGACAGCGAGGACTGCACGTCGAGGGCTGCTGCATCGATGTCGCGATCGAGATTGAACTCCAGCGTGATGCGCGTCGAGCCTTGCGTGCTCACCGACGTCATCGCCTTGATCCCAGCAACCTGTGAGAGCTGGTTTTCGATAGGCGTGGCGACCGCCGATGCCATGGTCTCGGGATTTGCACCCGACAGGTTGGCGGATATCTCGATCGTCGGGAAGTCGACGTTCGGCAGCTCGGCGACGGGAAGCGCGCGATAGGCGATGAGGCCAAAGATGAGGATGCCCGCCATTACCAACGTGGTCATGACCGGCCGCTTGATGCAAAGGCCCGCGAGATTCACGACTGCACCTTCTTGCGCGGTTCGGATTTCGAGTCAGCGTCGATCGGTTTCACCCGCGCGCCGGAAAAGAGGCGCAGCTGTCCGTCGGTCACGATGGTTTCGCCGGAGTTGAGACCGCTGGTGACGACGGTCTCCGATCCAATGGTCGGGCCGACCTCGATGCGGCGGAGTTCAACCGTGCCATCAGATTTCAGCACCCAGGCGTAACGCCCTTTCTGATTCATCTGGATGGCCCTGGCCGGCGCCACCACCGCCTGCTGGAGCACCTGCAACGTCACACTGGCGCGCGCAAACTGGCCGGGAATGAGCTTTCCATCCTTGTTGGCGAAGGAGGCCATCACCTGGATCGTGCCGGTGGCCGTGTCGACAACATTGTTGATGAAGGACAGCCGGCCGCGTTCGTCGATGTCCTGGCTGCCTTCGACGTCGACATTCACGTAAAGACCATCCTTGGAAGCAACGCGCTCGCGAAGGACGCCGAGATACTTTTCGGGCAGCGCGAAGGCGACATTGACAGGGCGCAACTGCGCGATAATCACCATCGGTTGCGTGTCATTGGCCTTGACCATGTTGCCCGGTGTCAGAAGCACCGTGCCGATGCGGCCGGAGATCGGTGCCTCGATCGTCGCGTAGCCAAGATTGAGGTTTGCCAGTTCAACGGCGGCCTGCGACGCCCGGATGGCGGCTTCGAGCGAGGCCAGGCTCGACTGCGCCTCCTCAAGCTTGGTTTGCGGAGAAATGCCTTTCTTGGCGAGCGTGGTATAGCGCTCGACGTCGGACTTTGCTTTTTCAAGATTGGCTTTGTCGCGCGCAAGGTTGGCTTCCGCCTCGTGCAGCTGGGCATAAAGTGGGCGGTCGTCGAGCCGGAACAGGAGATCGCCCTTCTCGACAAGCTGGCCATCCTTCACAGCCGACTGCATCACCTGCCCATCGATGCGCGACTTGATCTCTACGGTCGAGATGGCGCGCACATTGCCGACGCCCTCGACGATGACGGGAAAATCCCGCTGGGTTACCGTTGCAATCCGAACAGGTGCGGCCGGCCGCTGCTTTTCCCCTGGTTCCGCTGCGACCATGCCCAGCTTCTTGTCCACCCAGACGTGGAACGCTTCATCGCTGCGATAGTAGGCATAACCGCCGGCAACGAGACAGATGGCTGCAATTATGAACAGGCGCATGGTTGATCCCGGCATCGCAAAGCTTCGTTTCAGGCCATCTGGATTGGCCAATGTATACCAGTTCAACCCCTCCCTGGGGCATATTTGAGGTGTTGGGGCTAACTCGCGGCCACCATGCTCGATAACGCCCGTGCGCATGATAACGTTGCAGCCTCCCGCATTCCGTCAGCCACGCCCCTGTCATTTGTCCGCTTGCGTTCGATTTTGCAGTTCGAACAAGGCGCCTGCCCCTGAAACGCTCGTGTGTCCCAGCTCACTTTCCCCATTTACGAGACGCATTCTCGATCCTGCCCAAACGCATTGAGTTGCATCGACCTCATTTGTGACATGGTGCGACCTTGGACCGGCTGGCACATGGGCGATGCGTCGGGTTGCATAACGCCGCCAACCTCGGCAAATCCCAGCTTTGTGACACCATCCAGCATCAGGACACCGCCGAGCAGTGCGGTCCGCCGGTCATACAGGCCCGGTTGACCCGCGCTCGACCAATTCGGCGTCGAACCGTTCCTCATACAAGGCGTTGGACGACGGCCATTCGATCATCTCAACCAGGATCTCGGCGGCGCGCTGGCCAATTCGCCGCGAGGGGATGCGGACCGTCGTCAGGCCCGGCTCGACTGCTGCCGATCCGCGGAAGTCGCCGATGCCGATGATGGACAATTCCTGAGGGATCTTGATGTTCAACGAAATGGCGGCGAACAGCACGCCAAGCGCGATGACGTCGTTGCCTGAAAAAATGGCGGTCGGGCGATTGCGTGCCTTCAACGCCTCGACCGCAATGGCTTTTGCGGCATCAACGTCATAGGGGCAAACGATACGCCGCTCAGCCGGCACCTTGACGCCGCGCTCCGACATCGCGGTAAGCGCGCCCATCCGCCGATCCGCGGCACGGTCGTTCATGCGGGGCTCTGCAAACAGGAACAGGATATCGCGATGCCCAAGATCGAGAAGATGCTCGGTTGCCAGCCGGCCGACTTCACGATTGTCGACGCCGACACATGGGAGCAGCTGGCGCTGACGGAAATTCCAAACAAGAATTGCCGGCACGCCGCGCCGGTTCACGAGTTCGAACGTGGCGTCTTCGTGTTTGATGCCGACCAGCGCCAATGCATCGACACGGTGCTCGATCAAAGATTCCACCAGGACGGCTTCACGTGCGAGATCATAGCCGTGGGCCGCCATCAACATCGTGCGGACGTTACGTGACAGCGCGGTTGAAAACGCCTGTGTCAGTTCAGCAAAAATTGCGTTGTCGAGCGTCGGGACAATGAGGCCGATCGTGCCGGTGGCGCCCCGGTTCAGACTGCGGGCGGTGGCGTTTGGCACGTAGCCAAGCGCCTGGACCGCCGCCTCGATGCGCTTTCTCGCGTCATAGCTGACGATGTCGGGCTGGTTGAAAAAGCGCGAAACGGTGGCCGGCGAGACTTTCGCCTGCCGGGCGACATCGACAATTCCCGGAACCGACTTACGCAGTAATTTTCGGCTCATCCCGTTTGACCCTTGTTGCACTGCGAAGAAGAATTCTGCACCATTCGCCTTATGAAAACGTTTGCAGAAATATTTTCATTTGTTACCCCTGTTGTCCAGGCTGACGTGAAACAACCCCGCTCAGCCGGAATTCAACGGTGCTGGAGCCGCCCCATGAACGCTGCTCCATCGTGTTCAACCGCAGCTTCAGCGCAGCAAAAATGGCCTTCCCCTTGCCGGGAATAAGGCTTCAGCCGAAAAGACGGCAGCGCCTAACGTGGAGGAAACGGAAAATGACAGTCTTGTCGAGGCGGGCCGCACATGCGCTATCCGCCGTTGCCATGTCCATTCTGGCGACTGGCCTTTCGATGCCGGCGGCGGCCCAAGATAAATATCCCTCCCGCCCGGTCGACGTGATCGTGACGTTCGGTCCTGGTGGCGGTGCCGACCTCATGGGCCGCAAGTTCTCGCAGCTTGCCGAGCCCATCCTGGGTGTGGCCATGCCGGTCGCCAATGTTTCGGGAGCCTCGGGCAATGCTGGCCTTACGCGCCTGCTCACCGACGCGCCCGACGGATATTCAGTCGCGACACTGATTGCGCTTTCGGTTTCGGCATGGGCAGCAGGAATTGGCAACCACAACCCTGACGAGTTTGCATACGTCGGAATGATGCAGAGTTCGCCGTCGATGCTGTTCGTCAACAAGGACAGCCCATTCAAGACATTCAAGGACCTTGAGGAATACGCGAAGGCCAACCCGGGCAAGCTGCGTTGTGCAACATCGGGCTTCGGCACGATGGACGACATCACGTTGAAGTATCTTGGCACGAAGGGCATCAAGATCGTCAATGTTCCGTTTGGCAAGCCTGCCGAGCGCTACGCTTCCGCAGTGGGTGGACACACTGACATGATCTATGAGGAACCAGGCGACGTCGCGCAGTTCCTCAAGTCCGGCGACCTGCATCCGATCGTTGTGTTCGACGATGCCCGACACGATGCCTTCAAGGATGTCGTGACCTCCAAGGAGCTTGGCCTCGACATCAACGATCTCCCCAACTTCCGCACCATTGCGGTGTCGGCCAAGACAAATCCTGCCCAGGTAGCAGCGCTGGCGGGCGCGGCGGCGAAGGTTCTCGCTTCGCCGGAGTGGAAGGAGTTCTGTGCTGGCACGTATACCTGCACGAAGCCGCTCTCACCGGAAGAAACCAAGGCGACCGTCGTGAAATTCCACAAGACGGTACAGTCCTATCTGGAAAAATTCCCGACGACCGCTGAAGAAAAAGCTTCCGCCAGTAAGAAGTGACCTTCGGGCCGACTTGGCGCCGCGCGGGCAATCACGCGGCGCCTCCACTGCTCCATGAGCACAAGCACACGCCGGCTATCATCGATGCGCGTTTCCGGCGCAGGCCGGAGTGTGTTTACGCAGCAAATGCCAGCTGAACAGAACCAGATTGATGACCGAGTCAAAGCGCTACATCAGGATCGGGTTCCCATTGGGGATTATGGCCCTTTGCGCGTTCCTTTGGACGCACATAACCCGAAACGGTGCAGCGCTGGATGCCGTACCGAGCGCGGTGGGACCTGGAGGCTGGCCGCGCGCCATGCTGATCGGACTTGCCCTGTTTGCTGTTCTTGCCCTCGCGAGCGAGCTTCTGGAGTGGCGCCGCAGCATCCGGCGGGGTGATGCACCTCCCGCAGCCGGAAGCGAGAAGAGCAACGGTAGTGAGTTGGTCGCACTTGCAGGAATTGGCATCATCCTCGCGTATGGGTTCTTGATCCCCTACCTGGGCTTTGCATTCGCGACCGTGGCCTTCGTCGCCGTGTGGTGCGTGATGGGCCGCATACGCTCGTGGGTCACGATTGCCGCTGTCTCGGTGCTCGGCACGCTGCTGCTTCTCTACATGTTCGTTGCACTGGCAAAGATGCCGCTCAATCGCGGCGTTGAACCAATCAATGGCTGGACGATAGCGCTTTACCGTCTGCTTCGGATCTATTGAGGGAGACGCGAGATGGATCTGTTGTCACTATTCTGGAGCGGTGTTGTCGGGGCGTTTCAGCCACACAACTTCATCATCCTCGTCACTGGCCTCATGGTCGGAACAATCGCCGGTGCCTTGCCTGGGATCTCGTTCGTCAATGCCATGGCGATGGCGCTGCCGTTCACCTACGTGATGGAGCCCACAACGGCGATGTGCTTCCTTGGCGGCATCTACGTGGGCGGCGTCTTCGGCGGCTCCATCTCGTCGATACTTATCAATATTCCCGGCACGCCGGCATCGCTTCCTGCGTGCTGGGATGGGTATCCCATGACCGAGAAGGGGCTGTCGACGCGCGCCTTGCGTATTGCGATCACAGCATCGGCGACTGGGGGCTTCATTTCAGCAATCCTGCTCGCGGTTGCCTCCCCGCCGTTTGCGGCTTTTGCCTTGAAATTCGACCAGCCGGAGTTCTTTGCAGCCACCATCCTCGGCCTCGCCAGTGTCGTAGCAATCGCCAAGGACATGCCGGTACTGAGCGCATTGTCGATGTTTCTCGGGCTGCTCATTGGCACGATCGGCATTGATCCATTGTACGGCATCCCACGGTTCACATTCGGCGTCTCGGAAATCGAAAGCGGCATCAACTTCACTGTCGTGATGATCGGCCTGTTCGCGATCGGCGAGGTCATCGATCTGCTCGTCAAGCATGTCGATCTAAAGCGCACGTTCGCCCAGCAGCCCGGCAAGCAGATCACCTGGAAGGAGCTTTGGGGGCTGAAAGGGTCAATCCTGCGCGGCTCGGGACTGGGTGCCATGATCGGCACCATACCGGGGGCGGGCGCTACTGTTGGCGCAGTCATCGCCTATGGCGTCGAACGCCAGGCATCAGGACGCGGAAAAGAGTTTGGCACTGGCGTCGAACAGGCCTTGGCCGCACCGGAAGCAGCGAAGAATGCCACGACCGGCGCAGCCATGATTCCACTGCTGACGCTCGGCATCCCGGGAAGTGCCGCGACGGCGATCATGCTGGCCGCGATGCTCATCCACGGCATCAGTCCCGGGCCACTACTGTTCCGCATGGACCCATCGCTGGTCTACACGATTTTCGTTTCGATGCTCGTCGCCAACCTGCTGATGATCGTCGCTGCCGTGATCGTGGCACGAGGCTTTTCGACACTGATGCGCGTGCCTCCCGCGATCCTCGGCGCCTTCATCATCGTGCTGTCGGTGGTCGGTGCCTACGGCGTGCGCAACAACATCTTCGACGTCTACGTATGTCTCGTATTCGGCGTGCTCGGGTTCATCATGAAGCGGGCCAACTTCCCTTCGGCGCCGCTCGTTCTGGGCGTGATCCTGGGGCCGCTGGCGGAACGCTACTTCCTCACGTCGCTCGCGAACTACGAGGACAATTTCCTGATCTTCGTGCAGCGGCCGATTTCAGCAACCATCCTCGGCCTGGCCGCCGCCTTCGTCCTTTGGTCGCTCTATCCGACCATCAAGGCGGAGTTGGACCGGCGCCGTGGAGCTTCAACCCGCATTGTGAACACCCGTCCCTGAAGCACATCCGCCAAGGGTCAAATCCAAACCTGGAGAAGGAACATGGCTTTGCAAGCTCAGGTTCTCCGCGAGGACGCTCAACCAGCAGCCGCGGCCGAACCCAAGGAAGCGGTCAGAGCGGCAGTGGCGCGCGCGCGCGCGGCGATGGAAGCATACGAGAATCACGATCAGGCGCGCGTGGACGACGCCGTACGCGCCCTGGCCTGGTCGATCTACAAACCTGAGCATGCCCGCATGCTGGCGGAACTCGCAGTGGCTGATACCGGGCTGGGTAACGTCGCATCCAAGATCATCAAGAATACGCGCAAGACGTTCGGCACGCTGCGCGATCTGCTGCGTGCCAAGACCGTCGGCGTGATCTCCGAGGAACCCGAGCGCGGCATCGTCAAATACGGCAAGCCGGTGGGCGTGGTGGGTGCGGTCTGTCCGTCCACCAATCCTGCCGCCACACCGGTGAACAAGGCGATGATGGCGCTGAAGGGCGGCAATGCCGTCATCATCGCACCTTCGCCTGCCGGCGCTGAGACGACGCGCAAGACCGTCGAATTGATGCGCGCTGAACTGAAAAAGTGCGGGCATCCGGAAGACCTCGTGCAGATCCTGCCGCCGCCCGTCTCAAAGCAGATGACCGAGGAGATGATCCATCAGGTGGATCTTGCCGTCGTCACCGGCTCCCAGGACAACGTGCGGCGTGCGATGCAATCGGGAACGGTTACGATTGGTGTCGGTGCAGGCAACGTACCCGTCGTCATTGACAGCACCGCCGACCTCGATGATGCCGCGCAGAAGATCTGCGCATCCAAGATCTTCGACAACGCGACATCGTGCTCTTCGGAGAATGCCATCGTCATCCTCGATGACGTCTATGAAGAGGCGATGGCGGCCTTGCAGCGTGCGGGCGGATGGCGATGCACGGAGGAGGAACGCGACAACGTCGTCAATACTCTTTGGATCGAAGGAAAGCTCAACCGGACAATCATTGCCAAGGATGCGTCCGTTCTCGCCGCCGCCATGAATCTTCGCGACGATGCCAAGGCTGCGAAGTTCTTCATGGTCGAGGAGAACGCTGTCGGCGGCAAACACTCCCTGGCCGACGAAAAACTATCGCTCGTCCTCACGGTCTACCGCGCCCGGGACTTCGATGATGCCAAGCGCATCGTTGCGGCCATCCTCCACGTCACCGGCAAGGGTCACTCGGTCGGCATTCACACCAAGGACATGGGCCGGGCCCACGAGCTGGCGGAGGCGACCGATGTCGTCCGTGTGCTCGTCAACCAGGCCCACACCTTCGGCAATGGCGGCGGCTTCAACAACGCGCTGCCATTCACGCTATCGATGGCCGGCGGCACGTGGGCCGGCAACACGATGAGCGACAATCTCAACTACAAGAATTTCATCAACATCACTCATCTCGTCACCACCATCCCCGAGGACAAGCCTTCCGAGGACGAGTTGTTTGGCCCCTATTGGGAACGCTACGGCAAGTGAGCACAGGACGTTTTTGCCCATGAACTTCGAGGAACATGCCGCCAAACCGCTGCTGGCAAAATTTGGAATTGCCATTCCGGAGAGCCATCTGGCCTTCACCTCCATCGAGGCGCAGGCCGCTGCGTCTGCCATCGGCCCTTGCGTCGTCAAGGCGCAGGTTCCCACAGGAAAGCGTGGCAAGGCGGGCGGTATCAAGCTGGCGGCGACACCTCAGGAAGCCTTCCAGCATGCCGAAAAAATTCTCGGCATGGAAATCGGCGGTTGGAAGGTCAGTAAGGTTCTGATCGAGGCGCAGACACCGATCGCGCGCGAACTTTACGCGGCGATCCTTGATGATGCCGCGAGCAAGGGCCCGATGCTGCTGTTCTCGGCGTTGGGCGGGATGGACGTTGAGGAAGCGGCCGAGCGCGATCCAACTGCCATGCGCCACATTGCCATTCCGATCGATGAGGGTCTTACCGAAGAAACTGCGCGCCGTGCACTCGATGGTGTCGACCTTTCAGAGCATGCCGGCTCGTTGGTCGACGTATTCCTGAAACTTTACCGCGCCTGGCACGAACTCGACGCGGAACTCATCGAGATCAACCCTCTCGTCATCACGAAGGACAATCGTGTCGTCGCACTCGATTGCAAGTTCACGCTCGATGACAGTGCCGAGCCACGGCAAAAGGCGGTCGCCATGCAGGCCGCGCCCGAGAAGCGTACGGTGCTGGAGGCAAAAGCTGCGGCCGCCGGCCTCAAGTATATCGAGCTTGGCGGATCGGTCGGCGTTCTGGCCAACGGCGCCGGGCTTACCATGACCACCATGGACGTCATCGCGCACTACGGCGGCAGTCCATCCAACTTCCTGGAGATCGGCGGTGAGGCCTACACAAAGGCGAAGACGGCGCTTTCCATTCTACTTGAGAACCCAAACATCAAGGCTCTTCTCGTCAATTTCTGCGGTGCATTCGCGCGTACCGATGTCATGGCGGAAGGCGTCATCAACGCATGGCTCGAATTAAAGCCTGACATCCCCATCTTTTTCACAATCCACGGCACTGGCGCTGACGAAGCGGTGGCTCTCGTCAAGGAGCGCCTCGGCATCGAACCCTTCGACCTGATGGACGATGCCGTCAAGGCGGCGGTTGCCGCTGCAAACGGGAGGGCGGCAGCATGATTCCACGCAAGAACCATCGCATTCTCGTCCAGGGAATTACCGGCAAGCAGGGCACGTTCTGGACAGAGGCCATGATTGCCTACGGTTCAAACGTCATCGGCGGCGTGAACCCCAAGAAGGCGGGCAGCGAACATCTTGGAGTTCCGGTTTTCGCCACCGCTCGCGAGGCGGCAAAATCGGCACCCTTCGACATCGCCTGCATGTTCATCCCGCCGATGATGGCCAAGGAAGCCGCCATCGACGCCTGCGAAGGCGGCGCACGGCTTCTCGTCTGCCTCACCGAGCACATCCCTTCGCACGACGTCATGGAGATGCACGTCGCCGCGCGGCAGAACGGGACACGCATCGTCGGGCCCAATACGGCGGGACTTGTCACGATCGATGAGTGCTTCGTCGGCATCATGCCCGCGTTCAACAGCAAGGTCTTCCGGAAGGGCAAAGTCGGCGTGATCTCACGATCAGGCAGTCTTGGAACCTTGCTGTGCCTCAATCTGGCGCAGGCTGGAATGGGCCAATCGGTGTTCTACGGCATCGGTGGTGATCCCATGATCGGCACGACAACAGCTGATGCGTTGCGGCTGCTCGATGCCGATCCTGCAACCGAGGCGGTGGTCATTTGCGGCGAGATCGGCGGCAGCGCCGAGGAAGAAGCCGCGGAGTATGCACGCACCATGAACAAACCAGTCGTCGCCTTCATCGCCGGGCGTCAATCCCCGCCCGGAAAGAAAATGGGCCACGCGGGCGCCATCGTGGCTGGCGGCAAGGGAGACTACGCATCCAAGCGCCGGGCACTCGAAGCCGCAGGCGTCGGTGTAGCCGACGTTCCAAGCCAGGTCCCGCAAATGTTGAAGCTGCACTCCATCGCAGCGTGAGAAAAATCGGCGACCGCGCGTCGCTCAGGCTGAACAAACTCCGCCTTTGCCACGCGATGAGCGCTGCAAGGCCGCGGCCCGGAAGAGAAGGAACGACCAAATGCGCATGACCACCGAGGAAGCCTTCGTGAAGGTTCTCCAGATGCACGGCATCGAGCATGCTTTCGGCATCATCGGATCGGCAATGATGCCGATCTCGGATCTGTTCCCACAGGCCGGCATCACGTTCTGGGACTGTGCACATGAATGCAATGCCGGCATGATGGCAGACGGTTACACCCGCTCCACCGGCAAGATGTCGATGATGATCGCGCAGAACGGCCCTGGCATCACGAACTTCGTCACGCCTGTGAAGACCGCCTACTGGAACCACACGCCGTTGCTGCTGGTAACGCCGCAAGCCGCCAACAAGACCATCGGGCAAGGCGGTTTCCAGGAGATCGAGCAGATGCGGCTGTTTGCCGACATGGTCTGCTACCAGGAAGAAGTGCGCGATCCCTCGCGCATCGCGGAAGTCCTGAACCGCGTCATTGAAAAGGCCTGGCGGGGTTCGGCACCGGCGCAGATCAACATACCGCGTGACTACTGGACCCAGGTCATCGACATCGAGTTGCCGCAGATCGTTCACCTGGAGCGCTCGCCGGGTGGCCAGAATGCGATTGAAGACGCGGCAAGCCTGCTTGCCAGCGCCTCCTTCCCAGTCATCCTCAATGGTGCCGGTGTCGTCCTGGCAGGCGCCATCCAGGCTTCCGCCGCGCTTGCTGAAAGGCTGATGGCGCCGGTCTGCTGCAATTACCAGCACAACGATGCGTTCCCTGGATCGCATCCGCTTTCCGTTGGCCCGCTCGGCTACAACGGTTCGAAGGCTGCGATGGAACTCATTTCGAAGGCCGATGTCGTGTTGGCACTGGGCACGCGGCTCAACCCGTTCTCAACGCTGCCGGGCTATGGCATCGACTACTGGCCTAAGAATGCCAAGCTCATTCAGGTGGACATCAACGGTGACCGCATAGGTCTCACCAAGAAGGTTTCTGTTGGCATCCAGGGTGACGCCAGGATTGTCGCCGAACAAATCCTCGCCAAGCTGCCTGACAATGCTGGTTCGAAGGGACGGGACGACCGTGCCGCGATGATCCACAAGACGAAATCGGCGTGGCTCCAGCAGCTCGCTTCGATGGACCACGAGGATGACGACCCTGGCACGACATGGAATGAGCGGGCGCGCAAGCGCGAACCCGACAAGATGTCGCCGCGCATGGCCTGGCGGGCCATTCAGGATGCAATGCCGCAGGATGCCATCATCTCGTCCGATATCGGCAACAACTGCGCCATCGGCAATGCATATCCGACGTTCGAGAAGGGCCGCAAATATCTGGCTCCGGGATTGTTTGGCCCATGCGGCTATGGCTTCCCGGCCATCATCGGCGCAAAGATCGGCAATCCGGAGGTTCCTGTTGTCGGGTTTGCGGGTGATGGTGCATTCGGCATCTCAATGAATGAAATGACGGCCTGCGGACGCGGAAGCTGGCCCGCCATCACCATGGTCATTTTCCGCAACTACCAATGGGGCGCGGAGAAGCGCAATACGACGCTGTGGTTCAACGACAACTTCGTGGGCACCGAGCTCGATCTCGACGTCAACTATGCGAAGATCGCGGAGGCTTGCGGAGTAAAAGGCGTGCAGGTGCGCGCGATGGGCGACCTGCGTGCCAAGCTTGCCGAAGCTGTCGAAGCGCAGATGAAGGACGGGCAGACAACCTTCATCGAGGTGCTGCTGAACCAGGAGCTTGGCGAGCCTTTCCGGCGCGATGCCATGAAGAAGCCTGTGGCCGTGGCCGGCATCGACCCTGCCGACATGCGCCCGCAGCAGTTCGTATAAACAGGCAGCAGTTGCAAACTTCGATCCGATGACCTGCTACCGGAAATTGCCAAGCTTTAAGCGACGGGACGGCGTGGCAACATGACGTCCCAGCAACTGCTCATACTCAACGCAGGCTCATCGTCGATCAAGTTTGCGTTGTTTGAGAACGCTGCCGGGCTGGCCGAGATCGCGCGCGGACAGGTGGAGCGCATCGGAGCTGACGCTACCATTCAAGTGGCCGAAGCAGGCATGCGGGCCAGCAGCCGTCCCGTGTTTGCTGACGATCATGCCGGCGCGCTGCACGCGATACTGGAGATTGCGAGCGGCCAGCCTGGCGTGCATTCCATAGCTGGGGTCGGACATCGCATAACGCACGGGGGGCCGGATTTCTCAACTCCCCGTGTACTCGATGCGCCTACGCTCCAGCGTCTTGCCGAGTTCAGCGCCTGGGCGCCACTGCATCAGCCCTATAACCTCCTGGCGGTCGAGGGCGCGCGCGTTGCGTTTCCCGATGCCTTGCAGGTCGGCTGCTTCGACACGGCATTTCACCGCGGCCACGAATTCGTTGCCGACGCCTACGCCTTGCCACGCAGCTATTTCGACGCTGGCGTGCGCCGCTACGGCTTTCACGGCTTGTCCTACCAGTATGTCTCCGCAAAGCTGACCGAGATTGCGCCGGACGTTGCTTTGGGCCGCGTCATCATCGCTCACCTCGGCAACGGCGCCTCGATGTGCGCGGTAAAAAACGGCCGCAGCAGAGCTTCCACAATGGGCTTCACGGCGCTCGACGGCCTTGCCATGGGTACGCGCTGCGGCCAGATCGACCCGGGTGTGCTGCTGCATCTCCTGAGCGAGGGCGGGCTCGACGTCGAAGCGTTGTCCGAACTGCTCTACCGCCGTTCGGGCCTCGTTGGCCTGTCGGGAATTTCCAGCGACATGCGCGTACTTCTGGCAGACGGTTCACCATCGTCGCGCCAGGCCATCGACTATTTCGCATATCGCGCGCGGTGTGAGATTGGCTCCCTGGCTGCGATGCTCGGCGGACTAGATGCTCTGGTCTTTTGCGGCGGCATCGGGGAAAATTCTCCCGAGGTGCGTGCGCGGATATGTGAGGGCATGGAGTTTCTTGGCATCAGGTTGGACGCGAGGGCTAACGAGGCCAAGATGCCAAATATCGGGGTTGGCGATTGTCGCGTGCTCATCGTTCCGACAAACGAGGAACTCGTCATGGCGCGTGCCGTCCATGATCGGCTGGCTGCAGCGAATAACAACAGCAACCCACTATGAAGATCTAGATCGTTTCAGACATACGTGGAAATGATCCAGATTTCTTCGCTCACGCAGCTAACCCTCGCTATCGCTTGGGCTGCTCCGCGGGGGGCGGCGCGAGGCGCCGGGCCGCAGTCGCGGCCTTTGCGATTCCGCCTTGATAGGAATCGCTCTAGCTACCCTGCGCGCGATGATCCACTGCCGATCGAGATCCGTGCCAGTCGCGCCACTGGTGCTTCACGGTACTGCAAGGCGGGACTTGTCTGCGGACGCGGGGCATGTCTGCTGCCAGCGTTTAGGAGAGTAGAGAATTGGGGACGACAACTCGCTGGCCCTATCGCGCGATGTTGGCGATTTCGCTGCGGTTTTCAGGCTTGGCAAGGGTGGCAGGAATCGAACCTACGTCACTGGATTTGGAGGCCAGCGCTCTGCCATTGAGCTACACCCTAGCATTCAAGCCCGTGGGGCAATCAACCGATCGCGTCGATCAACTGTCCCGATATTGCCTGACACTGCAGTGGAGTGCTGTTACCCGGGGAACGGCAGCAGAAAAACTTGCGGGTTGATGCGCCGGCGATCGAGTTGGATCCGGACACAGGATCATTGGCGCGCAGCGGACCGCTGGCGGTTTGATAACACTTGCTTCAGCCACGTTGCACCCCAAGCATCGAGCCTGGATTGCCAGGTCCTGCCCCGCGTTGCTTCAAGTTCTGCAACTTGTCTTAGTAGGGACCGGCGTTAGCCCGCGTGGCCTGATGCTGCCTCCAGATCCACCTCGACCATCAAGTCGTGGGCGAGTTCTTCGAGGGTCTCGCGCAACATGCCTTCGTCGAGACCATCGGGCAGGATGATCTCTGCCTTCGCCTCGAACATCGCTTCACCCGACATCGATCCGGCAAAGACGCGCGTCTCCAGCTCGTCGATCGACACGTCCAATGCGGACAGGGCTGTCGAGATCTCATGGATGATGCCAGGGTGATCGACGCCCGTCATCTGCAGCCTCACATGCCGGCCGGCCGGCGGATGAGATTCAACGCCCTTGCGGATCGTCACCCATATTCCAGCATCGCCCAGGCTGCCCAGCGCGGCCTCGAGAGCGCCAGCCTTTCCCTCGGGCACCGCGACTCGCAGGATGCCGGCGAACTCGCCGCCCAGCCGCGCCATCGAACTGTCGATCCAGTTGCCGTCTTGCGCTGCAATCGTTTCGGACAACGCCTTGATAAGCCCAGGGCGATCGCGTGCGATAACGGTCAAAACCATATCCTGCGCCAACTGCATCTCCTCCTGGTGTGAGTTGGATGCAGGGTGACGCGAGGGCGCCTCAATTTCAAGTCTTCACAGCATTGAGGATCTCAACTCAACGGCCAGCACGGATGGAACCGCGGCCACGCCCGACCTCGGCCCCCTGCCCGTATTTCTCAAGTACGGCCCGGGACTGCTCAACCAGAGCATCGGCAATGGCGGCATGACCCTCCGCCGTCGGGTGAAAGGCGCCGGAATAGGTGGCTGCCAGGACGAGCTGGAAATAGGACAGGCTTTTCAGCTTCAGCACCTTTTGCAGAAGCGAAGGCGAAACGTGGAAATTGCCGGTCATGAATGCGTCGTTGGGCGTGCGGAACCAGCGTTGCCGCACAGCATAGGCCGGGTAGTCAGCCGGATTATATGGCACCCACTTGCCATCGACCTTGCGCGGCAGGCGCAGGTCATCGGCTATCGAGAACGCATTGTCGGTGAAGCCTGCGCAGATGCCGCGATCGACGAAGGCACGGCGATGATGATCGACATAGGTCCAGCCATGCTTGTGCGCGCTGCCCTTCATGATCCGGTTGAGCTTGTCGGAGATCCACACGCCCTCGCGCGCCTTCTGTGCGCTCAGAAGGAAATCGGAAGCGATTTCCATTCCCGCGGTGCCATCCGGGCAGACCTGACTTCCGTCACCCAGCAGCGCCAGCCCCGGGTAGCCGGTCAGCAGGATGCGGTCGCTTTGTTCCCAGGGAATGTGCAGGATGTTGTGCAGGGCACGGTTCAATGCCTTGTAGCGTTCATCCAGTGTATCGATGAGACCGGATGCCGCCGTCAGGCCATGGACCTGGCCGAACCAGCCGCCAAGCTTGCGCAACGTTGATTGGTCGGACAGGATCGCATTGGCGAGCAGACGGGCAAAGCCTACGTCGTTGCCGCCGATCGACAGGAACAGAAGATCGATCCGGCGAGACTGCTCCTGCGGGCACTTCAGCAGCACAAGACCGCCCAGTTCAGGGACCGTGCCCTTGATATGATAGGCCTCGGGCAGATCCTGGGGTTCGGCCGGTGTCTTGTCACACTGAGCCTGGGCGGCGGCGGAGATCTGCGACAACTCAGGCGGGTTTGGCACCCACTCGTTGCCCTTGTAGCGCAGGAACAATCCATCGGTGATCTCAGCGCCGGAACACGCGAGCCCCACATAGGTCACGGCACGGTGTGGCGCCTCGATGGCAAGTTGCAGGGCGGCTCGCAGCTGCTGAGAATAGAGTGAGCGGTGACAAGCCTGATCGAGCCAGCGTGCATTGCCCTTCATGAAACCCTTGTCGCCGATCCGCTGCCATGTGCCATCGCGGGTTGGGAACCCCCCTTCCGCCTTTACGTACTTTGCATCGCCATAGGTCGCTGCACGTTCACGCGAGAAGTGAACCGGTACGTCAGGGTTACCCTCGCCAGAAGCGAAGCTGTCTCCCATGCCGACGATGAGGAGATCATGCACCGCGATCTCGGCACGCTGCAGTTCGACGCCGCCCACCGAGACGATGACTTCGGTGCCGGCGGGATAGGGCACGTCCACAGACAGCGGCTGGTCGCACGGTTGCACGACACTGGCGGGCGCTATCGCTCCATCGCCATGCGGCAAGGCACGCCACGCGCATTCGGTTGCACTGGCATCGGCTATGCCGCCGAGTTCAACGACCACGGCGTGCGATCGCGGTTTGAGATAATCGCCACGATCGTCACAGGTGTACTTGTTGGTGCGATCGTTCCAGCATGTGCGGTTGACCATTGGCGCGGCCCAGCCATCACGGTGGCGCGCGGCGAGTGCGCGTTCAATTGCCAGAACGGGATTGCGGAGGTCGGACCCTGACAGGGACAGGTAAGTCGCGCGATGTACTTCGGTATCCTTGGGATCTGAGAACAAGCGGAATGGATTTTCCACGCGCCAGGTGATCTGCGGCGACAGCGGCGATCCGCGAAACATCGGCGCCGAGCCATTTGACCTGTTGTCCGGCGGCGCCTGAACGGCGGTGGCGGCGGCGGGCTGCGGTTCGCCCGTCGGCGCGGACTGAATGATGCGTTCCAATTCGTCCGCCGAGGGCAACTGTGATGGTGGTGGCTCCAATGGTGTAGGTTGTGCCGATGGCGCAGCGGACGGATCACCCGTGCCCATCGACGGTCCAGACAGTAGCGGGCCGGAGGGCGGATAGACGTGCTCCGTCTCGCCCTGTTGCGCACTAAGGGGCAATGGCAATCCCGTGCAGGCCAGAGCGATGGCTGCCAGACAACCGCCTAGCCGCCACCATCTGGAAGCGGACGCACCTGTTGCGATCATGATCCCGACCTCACGTCTGCTTTGCTCACGAATTTCATCGCCGCGTTCGGCGCATTCTTTTTGGTTTGCAAGAGTTGGCCGCCATCCCGACAGAGCCGTTCGTTGGGTGCACAGCGCATTGCCTTGGCCTTGATCCGGACGAGGAAACGCCGTTTGCAAACTCAGAAGCGGCCAGTACGCGCCGTCCACCACAAACGCCACACGCGCGTCATCGGCAGGATGGTGTTTGCCTGTTCTTCCGTTGCGTCCTGCCCGGCGCCCCTTTCACAAGCGCGCAAATAGGGCTCAACGAGGGCGGCGGGCAATGCTGCCAGGCGCATGCGGGGCGACCAGGACCGGGCATGTTGCCGCAAAAGCGCGAGATTCTGCCGCGCCATCTGCATTTCGCTCTTCAGGTTCAGGATCTGGCCCATGTGCGGGCCATCCACTTTGCCGACGTTCGTCCGCGTGGATTGCGCAACCTGGGCAAAAGACACGGCCAGGCCAGCGGCCTCCAGCGCCTCGTAATCTGGCCCTTGAGGGAATGCGCCCATGACATTGGCCGCGCGCAACATGGCTGCAAAATCACGGGCTCTGAGCCGTGCACGCACCCCGCCGGGCAGTATGAACGGTGTCGGCTCCGCATCAAGCGTTGACCGCGCATCGACGCTGGCGATCAGTCGCTCCTTGTCGAGGCGGTGGCGTGTTGCGACTTCGGCCAGATGATCGGCCACAGGATTGCCGCTTGCCGAACCCGGCTCCATGGCATCGATCCAATCGCGCCACCACTGCAGGCGGATCTCTGCCACCATGGGATCTGTGACCTGACGCGGAATGCGGTCGATCTCCGCCTCGAATGCGGCCAGCACGAGCAGATCGTCCCGGTATTTGCGTGGGGCCAGAAGTGCTGAGAGATAATAGTCGAGCGCATGCGCGCGCGCGATGCCGGTGATGATTTCGCGATCGTCTTCCTTCATCGCTTCTCTCATCACAGGCCAGCGTGCGCGGCCACCAGCATGACCACCGTAACGGGGATTACGAGCATCAAATTGACACGCGCCCAAGTCGCGATAGCCGTGCGCGCTGCACCCTTCTCAGCATCGGTGGCGGCGACCTTCCCGGTGATGCGAGCAACATTCGGGCGGAGGACGAATTGCACGATCGCCCACATGACGAGGCCGCCGAGCAGGGCCAGCAGCAGCACCGGGCGATGAAATAGACTGCCGCCCAGCGGTATTGCCATGATGATGCCCGTTGCCAAGGTGGCATGAGCCGCGCCGGTGAAGACGCGCGCCGAAGGGCCAGCAATATGGCGGACGATGATGGGCCGCTCCGCGTCCGTCACTGCCTTCAGCGCGGCCAGTTGCACGACATTGACGAAGACGATCAGTCCCGCCCAGATCATCGCCGCCAGCACATGCAGCGCGCGTACGGTCAGCACGCCGGCCATGTGGGCATCCATTGCGCCAAGCACCGCTGCCAGTGCCAGCACTACAATCGCTATCAGAACACCCGCCGCTGCGGCGTTGCGGGCGCTGGCGAGCACGGTTTGCATGAACGCTCCTTCACTGTCACTCGACCGCGATCAAGGCTGCGCCCACCTTGCGGCGCTCACCGAGCAGAATGTTGTAGGTCCGCGCGGCCGATCCCGTCGTCATCGGCTCCAGGCCGATACCAGCTGCGGCGAAGGCCTGGCGCAGGGCGGGTTGCGGCATGACGTGCTCACGTCCGGTGCCCAGCAACAGCACGTCGATGCGCGCGGCCTCCGCGAGAACCACCGCCAAGTCCTCTGGCCGAAGCAGCGACGCCTCGGATGCCGACCAGGCCCGGACCCCTGAGGGAAGGCACAGCAGAGACCCTCGATGGCTCATATCTGCGAAGCGGAAGCCACCGTTGCCATAGGCATCGATTGGAACCTGATAGGGGTAGCTGCCGGCCAATTCCGTCATGGCGCATACTTCCCGGTTCGCGATGGCCACGCCTTGGCGGCACCATGCCGCTTAATCGTACCCCTGCACCCTGGCCCACATGCAATGGCAACCGCGCCGCAGCTTGCCCTTCAGGCCTTGGCAGCTGCCCCGGTTGCACTGCCTTCGCCCGACCAATCGCGCTTGACGCCGATCCACATCAAGAACGGCGACGCGACGAAGATCGATGACCAGGTGCCGATCAGGATGCCGAACAGCATGGCGAAGGAGAAGCCCTTGATGACCTCGGTGCCAAACACAAAGAGCGCGAGCACCGCAAGAAAAGTCGTCGTAGCCGTCAGCACAGTACGCGATAAGGTTTCGTTAATCGACAGGTTCATCAGCTCGATCAGGGGCATCTTTTTGTAGCGTCGCAAGTTCTCGCGGATCCGATCGAAGACGACGACGGTGTCGTTGATGGAGTAGCCCGCAAGCGTTAGCAGGGCCGCCACCTCTGAAAGACCGAAGTCGAGGCGGAGGAATGCGAAAACGCCAAGCGTGATGAAGATATCGTGGACCAGTGCGAGAATGGCTGCGACGCCGAACTGCCATTCAAACCGGAACCAAATGTAGAGCAGAATGCCAATGATAGCGGACGCGACGGCGATGATGCCGGCTTCCTTGAGTTCGCCTGAGACCGCCGGTCCGACAATTTCGGTGCGGCGGAATTCGTAGCCCTGCCCCAGAGCGCCACGCACCTTGCCCTCGACGGCCTGCTGTGCCGCCTCTGCGCTCTGCCCCTCAGCTGGTCTTTGCGTCTCTACGCGGACAAGGAATTCTCCGGCCTCATCCAGGCCCTGAATCTGGACTTCGCCCAGACCGAGCCCGTTCAGCGTTTCGCGTACCTTGCCGACATCGAGTGTGCCTTGGGTCTGGCGGATCTCGAACAATGAGCCACCCTTGAAGTCGATGCCGAAGTTGAGCCCTTTCGTGAACAGGAGCGCCATGGCCACCAACGCTGCAATCCATGAGATCGCGATGCAGATGCGCCGCAATTCCATGATCGGCAGACGGGTGCCATGCGGCCAGAAATCGACGCCTTTGAACATGACGTGCTGTTCCTCTTCTGTGAGGCCGTCAGAGCGGCGCCGGAATTTTTCTGGTCTTCTGCCGGCTGATCCAGACCGAGACCAGCAGGCGTGTCACCGTGAAGGCTGTGAACACGGTGGCAAAGATGCCAAGTGACAAAGTAACGGCGAAGCCGCGTACCGGACCGGCGCCCAGCCAGAACATGACGAGACCCGCAATCAATGTCGTCAAGTTACTGTCGACAATCGTTGTGAAGGCGCGATTGAAGCCCGATTCAATCGCTGAGATCGGGGTCTTGCCATTGCGCAGCTCTTCACGGATTCGCTCGTAGATGAGCACATTGGCGTCCACGGCCATACCCACCGTCAAGACGAGACCGGCGATACCCGGCAGTGTCAGCGTGGAGCCCATCAACGACATTACGCCAACGATCAAGAACAGGTTCAGTGCCACCGCAATCAGCGCAAAAATGCCGAACAGGCCGTAGGCAAAGATCATGAACGCTGCGACCGCCGCGGTGCCAATCAACGCAGCCATTTCGCCAGCCTCGATCGAGTCGGCACCGAGCGAGGGGCCCACGGTCCGCTCCTCGACGATGGTCAAGGATGTTGGCAATGCGCCCGAGCGGATCTGCAATGCCAGCTCGTTGGCCGATTGCACCGTGAAATTACCCGAGATCTGGCCCGATCCGCCCAGGATCGGCTCACGCACCACGGGCGCGGAAAGCACCACGACATCACGCTTGCCGGTGGCCTTGTCGACGCCATTGTCGAGCACGATGGCGAAGGGGCGACCGACGTTGTCCTTGGTGTAGCGGCCGAACTTGCGCGCTCCCGACTGATTGAAGCGGAAGGAAATGATCGGCTCGTTCGTCCGCTGGTCGAAGCCCGGCTGCGCGTCCACGAGTTCCTCACCCGTGACGACGGGTGTTTCCTGCAGCAGATAGCTGGGTTCGTCCGGCCGCTGCGAGGGCACGATCATGTAACCGTAGGGCACGCGGGTCGCCTGTGCCTCGTTGGCCGAGACCGTCGGGTGAACATCATGGAATGTAAGCGAGGCGGTCTTGCCGATCAGATCCTTGAGGCTCTTGGTATCCTCGAAACCCGGCACCTGTACGAGGATGCGCTCGGCGCCCTGGCGCACGATGTTGGCTTCGACGTTGCCCAAGCCGTCGATACGGCGACGGATCACTTCGACGGCGGCGCCGACGGCATTGGTCAAGCGTTCCTTGAATGCCTGTTCGGTTGGCGTGACGAGTATGACGTTCGGTGATACACCCTCGGTGACATCATAGTTGCTGCCGGACGTGCCAAGAATGGCATTGCCGATCGGCTGGACGAGCTTCTTGAGCTCGGTCATCGCGCGGTCGGCGTCGCCGGGATTGGTGAGCGTCACCTGAACCGCATTGGCCGACGTGCCGGAGACGTGTGGAATGCCCTTGAGACTTGCGCGAACGTCCTCGCGGATCGACTTCAGCCACTTGCTCTTGAGTTCCTTGGTGTCCATCTCAAGCAGCAGATGAGCACCGCCCTTGAGATCGAGACCCAGGCTCAGCTGCTTGTGCGGCAGATAGGTGGGCCAGTTCGCGACCGTGTCCTTGGCAAAGAAATTCGGAAATGACGCGGCGATGCCGGCCAAACAGACCAACAGGATCGTAATGATCTTGGCGCGGCTGAAGTGGAGCATGGAGGGAAAGCCTCTCTTGCCTCAAGGTGCTTTGGGCCGGGGTTGCCAGCGACGGGTTCAATATCGGCGGGACTGAGAAGAAACTTCGGCGCGAAAGACCGCCTGGCGCGGGTGCCGGTGCTTAGGTTGCTTCCTTGACCGGCTCGCCCTTGGAGCGCACGTCGATCAAGGTGGATTTGACGACGCGGACACGCAGGGTATCCGATAGTTCCACCTCGACCTCGTCGGAGCCATCCGCGACCTTGGTGACACGGCCGACAAACCCGCTCGACGTCACGACGGTATCGCCACGGCGGACCTTGTCGACCATGTCGCGGTGCTGTTTGGCGCGGGTCTGCTGCGGACGGATGATGAGGAAGTAGAAAATAGCGATCATCAGCGCCATCGGGACGAGGAAGCTGAACATATCGCCTGCCGGAGCTGCGGCGCCCTGGGCAAAGGCCGGGGTGATGAAATTCATGCGGAATTCCTTCGTTGCGTCATGGCGCATGTAGACGCCCATCGCCGCCACCGCAAGGTGGCGGGTTGGATCATCCATGAGCCTTTCGCGCGCGACTATAGTTACCAGTGGCCCCAATGCAACTGTCGATCCGGCCGGATGAGAGTGGAATTTCTAGCCAATGGCGCTGCCGCAAGGCTAGAAACCGCCTTGCACCCGCCGTTCTGCCCCCGGCTCCGGCCGGAAGATCGGCTTCACGGGCCTACACAGGCTTTCAAATGCTCGGACACGCCCCTCACCCATGACTGATGACGCCAAGTCTACCGATCCACTGCTGGCGGACCGCCTGGAGCGGATTGCCGCCGCCCTCGAACGGCTAGCGCCTGCTCTCCCGCCTGCGCCAGACTTCAGCCAGGCGGAAGGATTTGTGTGGCAACCGGACCCCGGCAACTTTGTCGCCGTCGCGCACATCAACCGCGTGCCGCTGGGGCTGCTCAAGGGAATCGATCACGCGGCCGGACAGCTGCTCGACAACACAATGAGGTTTGCCAAGGGGCTGCCCGCCAACAACGCGCTTTTGTGGGGCGCGCGCGGGATGGGCAAATCCTCCCTGGTCAAAGCGATCCACGGTCATGTCGCGAAGGAGACCGCACAAGCGGGCAAGGGCGGGCTCAAGCTGGTCGAAATCCATCGCGAGGACATCGCGACGCTGCCGCGCTGCCTGGCAGCCATGCGCGCCGTGACGCATCGCTTCATCGTTTTTTGCGACGATCTCTCTTTCGACCGGGATGACACCTCCTACAAGTCTTTGAAGGCCGTGCTCGAAGGCGGCATCGAAGGCCGGCCCGCCAACGTCATCTTCTATGCGACGTCGAACCGGCGCCACCTGATGCCTCGCGACATGATGGAGAACGAACGGTCGACGGCCATCAACCCATCGGAAGCGGTGGAGGAGAAGGTTTCGCTTTCGGATCGGTTCGGCTTGTGGCTTGGCTTCCACAACGGAACGCAGGATCAGTTCCTCGACATGGTGCAAGGCTATGTCGCCTACCATGGACTGCATATCGGCGCTGAAGAGTTGAGGCGGGATGCGCTTGAGTGGTCGATCACACGGGGCGGGCGATCGGGCCGTGTTGCGTGGCAGTACATCCAGGATCTCGCCGGCCGGCTTGGCCAGACATTGAGATCGGAATAAGCGCAAACTAGCCGCGCTGCTGAACCGCTACTCGCTCCAGCTAAACATGCCCTCTTTTGTTATGGGCATGTTTTACACGCTGAACCGCTACTCACTTCAGCTAAACATGCTCTAGCGCCGGAGCATCCCGAAGCCGCAAAAGTAAAGGGCCGGCCCCGTCGCCGGCCCTTCGCCTGCTTCCCTCATTCCCTCGCGGTCTTACGCGCGTTCTCCCCGTCCAATCACCAGGAGCCTAGAGCCGATCCAGATAGGGCAGCGGATCGACGGGCTTGGAGCCCTGGCGAAGCTCGAAATGCAGTTGCGGCTGATCGACCTGGCCGGTCTTGCCCGCCTTGGCGATGATATCGCCCCGGCGGACCTTGTCGCCACGCTTGACCAGCATCTGATCGGCGTGCGCGTAGGCCGTGACCCAACCGTTGTCGTGACGCAGAAGGATCAAGTTGCCATAGCCCTTGAGCTCGGAACCTGCGTAGGCAACCTCGCCCTCTTCGGCTGCATGCACATCGGCGCCAATCGGCAAAGCGATGTTGATGCCGTCGTTATGTGTGCCGTCCGTGCGCTGGCCAAAGCCGGAGATGACCTTGCCCTTCGACGGCCAGCGCAGCTTGCCGACGCCGACCTGCGACGGCGTAATCGAAACCGTCTGCACGGGCTTCGCCACGCCGGACTGTTCAGCCGAGGCGGCTGGAGCGGCGGGCGCCGCTGGTGCATCGATCATGCGGTTGGTCGTCAAGGCCGCGACCTGGCGCTCGGAGTTGATGACTGTCGGCTGGGTCGTTGACGCAATGTTGGGCGGTGTTGCCGGCTGCTCCTCGCGCGGTGCCGCCTTTGCTTCGGCGAACGTCGGCGTCGTATTGGCGCCGGGTACGCGGATGACGGCCCCAGGCTTCAGCTGACGCGGGTTGGTAATCGCATTGGCGCTCTGCAGGTCGGCAGTCCTCACATTGTGCGTGCGGGCAATCTTGAACAGACTGTCACCGGGCTGGACCGTATAGCTGCCGCCCCAGTTGCTGGGATTTTCCGCAACAGGAACCCGAGGTGCGGCCGCAACATGCGAGCGTGGCGCGGGTCGTGTCTCCTGCGGCGCTGCGATGGTGCCGCCGCTGCCGGGCATGCGCAGGCGCTGGCCAGGATGGATCATCGGAGAGGACAGGCTGTTTGCCGCCATCAGCTCCTTCACCGTCACGTTATTGCGGCGTGCCAGGCTGTAGAGCGTATCGCCGCGCTGCACTTCGATGCCATCACTGTTATCGGTTGGTGCCGGGGCGGGGCGCGCCGCAGATCTCGCGGGCTGATATGTGGCGCGCGGCGGCTGGTAGGGCGCGGTGTTCGTGTGGCTTGTCGCATAGCTTTCGCGCGGGGCCTGCGCGGGCGGCACATCGGGTAGCGCCGCGATCTCGAAGTTGCGATTGGAGCGGCCACTGCTTGGCGGCACATATGTGCCGTCAATGTAACCCGACGAGCGGTCTGCCGACTGTGCGAGCGAAGGCCCGCCCGATGACATCGGCTCCGACGGCGTCGGGATCGAAGCCGTTTCGTCACTCTTGCCATTGAGATTGAAAGCCGGAACGTCGAAGCGGCCGACATCAGCGCTGCAACCACCAAGGGTCAATGCAAGCGTTAACGCAGAAAGCAGCGCGCCGGGCTTTCCCGCGCCACTCGTATACCGTCCAATACGCTGAAAACTCTTCATGATACGCACCTCTACTCCCTCATTGATTAAGCCTTAACCGGTTAATCAACCCTTAACGGGCAACGAGAGAGTCCCACGTTATCGGTACGTCTGGCCGAGACGAACGCTCACACGAGGCCGGCTTGGCACCGATGAAAATCTTGCGATCCAAACGCATCACGGGTGCTCGCAATAAAGCTCGAACACGCCGCTCGCCATTGGGGAATGGATGTACGGTCAGAACGCTTGCCACGGCTCCAACACTAGATCGTGATTGTGCGAGGCGTTTGGCCGAGTTGCGACATTTCCGGGGCACGGACCAATCGCGACCAATTGTGTTGCGCATGCATTCGGATGGCAGTGGAAGGAGCGGAATGCTTCAATCGAAAGCTTGTGCCTTCGCTTCAGTCAGTGACTCTATCCACGCGCAACCTGCTGCCGCGATCACTTCGCAGAATTCTTGCTGAAGACTTCGTTCAAAGCTGCTGTCGCTGGCAGGTGCGTGAGGTTCGGCGTCAATGGCGTTACCGAAATCAGACCTTCATAGATCGCCCACAGGTCGGTGCCTTCCATCGGATTGGACCGGCGGCGTTCGAAGTTGAACCAGTAGTAGGGCTGCTTCCACGTATCGAAGCGCTCGTCGATGTGCAGCAAGGACTGATCGCGCTTTCCCTGCACCGTCACCATGATCCCCTTCACTTCATCAGGCGGCAGCGGCGGGAAGTTCACGTTCATCAACACGGATGGATTCCAATCCATATCGAGCAGGCGGCGCACGATGCCCGGCCCGTGCGCCAATCCAGTCTCCCAGTGGATGTCGCCGGAGTCGTAGTCGATCGACTGGCTCATGGCGATCGAGCGAATACCGAGAAGCGAGCCTTCGATGGCGCCTGCAATCGTACCTGAATAGGTGACGTCCTCGGCGATGTTGGAACCGCGATTGATACCCGACAGGATAAGATCGGGTGGCGACTTCAGCAGGATGTGGCGCACGCCCATGATGACGCAATCCGTCGGCGTGCCCTTCACCGAAAAGGTCTTGGGCGCCACTTCCATGCAGCGCAACGGCTCGTGCAGCGTCAGTGAATGCGACGCGCCAGACTGGTTCGTGTCGGGTGCCACGATCCACACATCATCGGACAACGTGCGTGCGATGTCGGCCAGGACCTTGAGGCCTGGTGCGTTGATGCCGTCGTCGTTGGTAATGAGAATTCGCATCGCGTCCGCCCCTGCCCGTCGCCCTTCGCGAAGGGAGAAGGAAGTCACATACCGACTAGACTTTGCCGATGACCTCGATGCCATTCATGTAGGGCTTCAGTGCATCGGGTATGACAATCGAACCGTCGGCCTGTTGATAATTTTCCATCACAGCGACAAGTGTGCGGCCCACCGCGAGGCCCGATCCGTTCAACGTATGAACATAACGCACGTCCTTCTCGCCGGCGCGATAGCGTGCGTTCATACGCCGCGCCTGGAAGTCACCGCAGACCGAGCACGACGAGATCTCACGATAGGTGTCCTGCCCGGGCAGCCAGACCTCGATGTCGTACGTCCTCTGGCTGGCGAAGCCCATGTCGCCAGTGCATAGCATCATGGTGCGATAGGGCAGGCCGAGCTTCTCCAGGATGCCCTGCGCGCAGGCGGTCATGCGCTCGTGCTCGGCAATGGAATCTTCAGGCTTTGTGATCGAGACCAGCTCGACCTTGGAGAACTGGTGCTGGCGGATCATGCCGCGCGTGTCCTTGCCCGCCGCCCCAGCTTCGGAACGGAAGCATGGCGTCCACGCCGTCATGCGCATCGGCAGCTTGTCGGCTTCGAGGATCTCTTCGCGGACGATATTGGTGAGCGAGACTTCGGCGGTGGGAATGAGCCAGAAGCCATTATCGGTGTGGAACAGATCCTCGGCGAATTTCGGCAGATTGCCGGTGCCGTAGGCGGTGTGGTCCTTCACAAGCAATGGCGGATTGAATTCGGTGTAGCCACCGACGTTCTCGCCAGCGGGCCCCGTGTGCTGGTCGATCATGAAGCTTGCAATCGCACGCTCCAGACGCGACAGGGCACCTTTCAGGAATACGAAGCGCGCGCCCGAAACTTTGGCCGCCGTCTCGAAGTCCATCAGGCCCAGCGCCTCGCCCAGCTCGAAGTGCTGCTTCACCTCGAAGTCGAACTTCTTGGGCTCACCCCAGCGGCGCACCTCTTTGTTGTCGTGCTCGTCCTTGCCATCAATGACGTCCGCCAGCGGCAGGTTGGGGATCACCGAGAGCGCATCGTTGAGGGCGGCAACGAGCTTGCGCTCTTCCTCCTCTCCGCCCTGGATCACTTCCTTCAGCTCGGCCACTTCGGCCTTCAGCTTGTCGGCGGTTGCGGTGTCCTTGGCACCCATGGCCTTGCCGATCTCTTTCGAGGCGGCATTACGGCGCTGCTGGGCGTCCTGCAGCTTGGTCTGGTGGCGGCGGCGGGCATCGTCCAGCTCGATGAGCTTGGCAGACAGGGGCTCAAGCCCGCGGCGCTTCAGGCCGGTGTCGAAGGCTTCGGCGTTGTCTCTGATCCACTTGATGTCGAACACGGGTCTTCCCCTCCGAGCTGGTGCATGGGGCGCGGTCAAACGCGCGCGAATCTGGCCCGTCCTATAGGACGCGAGCCTTGCGCGGTCCAGACGTGGGATCAAATTGGCCAGTCTACGCCGGTTTTGGCGCCTGCTTCTCGACCCGCCTGACCACCAGGATCGAGGCTTCGTAGAGGAGCCACGTCGGCGTCCCCATGATGAGCATGGAGATCGCGTCGGGCGGGGTCAGCACGGCTGCGGCGGCAAAGATGCCGAGGATCGCATAGCGGCGCGCCGCCACCAGGCTTTCTGATGTCACGATGCCAGCGCGGGCCAGCAACGTCAGCACGACGGGAAGCTGGAAGCAGATGCCGAAGCCGAAAATGAGCGTCATGATGAGCGAGAGATATTCGCTCACCTTTGGCAACAGCTCGATTGCTGCTTGCCCATCGCCGCCGGTCTGCTCGAAGCCGACCGAGAACCGCACCAGCAGCGGCATGGCGATGAAATAGACAATTGCCGCACCCAGCGCGAACAGCAGCGGCGTCGCCACGAGATAGGGGCGGAATGCGGCACGCTCGCTCTTGTAGAGGCCCGGCGCAACAAACTTGTAGATCTGTACCGCGACGACCGGGAAGGACAGGAACGCGGCGCCGAACATCGCCACCTTGATGTCGACGAAGAACTTCTCCAGCAGGTGCGTGTAGATCGTCTTGGCGTGCTCGGGGCCGACAACGCTCACGAACGGCCATAGCAGAATGTTGTAGATGTGCTTGGCGACGGTGAAACACGCCAGGAACATGACGAAGAAAGCCGCGACCGAGTAGATCAGCCGCTGGCGCAATTCGATCAAATGATCGAGCAATGGCGCCTTCGAGGCGTCGATATCGTCCTGGCCATCGTGATCGCGGGCTGAGTGTTCGCTCGCGGCTACGCTTCCGGCCGTATTGTTCCGCTCTGCCACGTTCGGCAGCTTCTTGTCATCGTCAGGCCCGGTCATGTCTGGTGCGGCTCTCCGGCAGGGCCTGCGTCGGGCGGTACGGATTTGATGGCGGAACCTGCGTCAGTCGGGTCGGGCGAGCGGGGAGCAGCAGCCGTTTTCTGCGACTTCATCGCACGATCGGCACTCTCAGCCTGCCTTTCGGCAGCGGTCATGGCATCGCGTGCCGCGCCTTCCATCTCGCTCTTGAAACCGGTCAGATCATTCTTGAGCTGATCCAGTTCGGCCTCCTTGAGGGCCTGGTCGAAGTGCTGGCGGAACTCGGCGGCCTGGCGCTTCAGGACGCCGGCATAGCGGCCCAGCGTTCGCAGCATCGCGGGCAGTTCCTTTGGGCCAACGACGATCAGGGCGATGACGCCCAGGATCATCAGCTCGCTCCAACCGATATCGAACATGCGATTTGCTGCTTTGCTTGCAAAGGCGGCCAGGCTCACCCCGGCGCGGAGCGCTCAACTTATCGAAGTCCAGTGCCTGCGCATGCCACCCGCACTTGAGCGGTTGGGCTGCGCGGCAGGGCACGGAACGACCGGACCCGGTGTGGCCCCGAGCGCTTTCGCAACCGGTGCCTCGTCAACCAGCCTTGTTGTGTTCGGTGGATTTCGCGGCCTCGACAGCTGGCTTGTGATCGATCGTCCTGCCGCCGTTGTCGGCGACATCGTCATCATCAGCCATGCCCTTCTTGAAGCTCTTGATCCCCTTGGCGACGTCTCCCATCACCTCGGAAATCTTTCCGCGGCCAAACAGCAGCACCACGATCAACAACAGGATGATCCAGTGCCAGATGCTCATTGCACCCATACGCTCAACTCCTCGCCTCTTGCGGCGTCCATTCCTTCGACTGGCCGCACTATTACAGAAAGGTCCAAGGGCAGCAAGCAACGCCACACTCTAGCGTTGCACTCGCAACCGTTTGAAACTACGCCGTTTCCTGACGCACCCGTGGGAACACGAGGATACGCTCAGGATCAATCTCGACGCCGACCTCCGCTCCCTTGCGCCAGCTCTCGCCAACTGCAACACGGGTTCGGGCTCGCAACGGCTCGTCAAAACCCTGAACGCCGATCTCGACCAGGCCGAAATCTCCCAGAAACTTGACGTGCAGCACCCGGCCGGCCAATCCGCAGGTGCCGGCTGGCCGCAATCGAATGCCACGTTCACGGATGCACATTGTCGCCCGCTCGCCGTTGGCCATGCCCGGTGCCGGAACACGGCCAAACGGCATATCGATGACGCCACCCTTAACCGTGACGTCCAGTTCGTTGATCTCCGAGAACAGCCGGGCGACGAAAAGTTCGGCCGGATGATGGTAAAGCTCCTCCGCGCGTCCCAGCTGCACCACGCGGCCAGCGCGCATGACTGCGATACGGTCGCCAAGCCGCATGGCCTCTTCGGGGTGGTGGGTCACGATCATGCAGGTGGCGCGCGTCTCACGCAGCAGCGCCAGCGTTTCCTCCTGCATGCTATCGCGCAGCTGCACGTCGAGCCCGGAGAACGGCTCGTCCATCAGCACGACCGATGGGCGCGGGACGATCGCGCGGGCCAGGGCGACACGCTGCTGCTGGCCGCCAGACAGAATGTGCGGATAGGAATTCGCGTAGCTCTCCAGCCCGACGCGCGACAGCACACTCACGGCTTCGCGACGGGCGACATCCGGCGCCAGCCCTTTCAGGCCGAAAGCGACGTTCTGCAGGATCGTCAGGTGCGGAAACAGTGCGAAATCCTGAAACATCAGGCCGACGCTGCGCTGCTCGGGTGGAACGAAACGGCTCGGACCAGCAACCTCGCTGCCGTTTATCAGAACGCGGCCCGCCGTTGGCCGCTCGATGCCCGAGGCGATGCGCAACAGTGTTGTCTTGCCGCAGCCGGAGGGGCCTAGCAGGCAGACGACCTCGCCGGGGGCGATATCGAGATCGACGCCGCGAAGAGCGTCGTTAGCGTCATAGCTCCGCTCGACCTTCTCGAAGGTGAGGCGAGCGGCAAAGGTCGCGGCGGCGCGCAAGCCTGATCCCGCAGGAGAAGCCTGCATGGCGGCCGTGGCGGCTTTACCGTTGTGGCGTGCCTCCCACCACTGCTTGACGTTCCAGCTCATCACTCGCTTTCCGCTTACGGACCGGAACATTGGCCGCGCACTTACCCTTCAGGAAGGGCGCCTTGGCGCGGGCCCGCAAACCGGCCACCCGGAGGCCATATCGCCTGCCGGACGGCGGGGCAAGGTCGATCCGTTGCAAAGCTTGCCGGAGCGGGGCTTCACAACGGCCCGGTGCCGGGTGGTCTATCAGATGGTGTCGATGTCCCGATCTGACGAGGGGGGCGTGGCAGAGATGTCTTGAATCTCATCTTCGCCGGTGCCATCCGGTTCGTCGGGATCGGATGAAGCGTGCGGCACGCTTTTCTCACCATCCTCGCCGGAGTCCCCCTCGTCATGCAGCGCCTCTTCCTCGAAGGAGAGGGCGCCTTGTGCATCATCCTCGTGTTCGTCGAGGGGCAGTTCGTCGGGCATCAGATCTGCCACGTCACGCGGTTCAGGCATCGTGAATCCCGGTGGGAGGGACGAATCGAGCAAGCCCGCGCCCTTCAATTCTGACAGACCCGGCAGGTCCCTGACGGTATCGAGGCCAAAGTGAGCGAGGAAGGTTTCAGTGGTGCCATAGGTGACAGGGCGACCGGGCGCGCGGCGGCGGCCGCGCGGGCGGATCCAGCCCGTCTCCAGCAGAAAGTCGATGGTGCCAGCTGATGTCGTGACGCCGCGTATCTCTTCGATCTCGGCCCGCGTCACCGGCTGGTGATAGGCAATGATCGAGAGCGTCTCCAACGCCGCCTTCGACAAGCGCCGCTGCTCGTGTGCGAAGCGCTGGAGAATGAACGACAGGTCATCAGCGGTGCGGAATGCCCACTTGCCCGCAACGCGGACAAGATTGATACCGCGCCCGGCATAGTCAGCCTGCAGCTCCGCCAGCAAGCCAGCAACATCGGCGCCATCAACAAGGCTGCTCGTGATGTCTGTCTCGCCCAGTGGCTCTTTCGCTGCGAACAGCAGGGCCTCGATGATGCGCAGTTTCTCGCGGCGGTCCTGTGCCGCCAGCATCGCGACGGGGTCGTCGCCATCCCGGCCAGCCGCTTCCACAGACGCCACGTCGCCGCCAGCGCCCGCAGCAGCAGACTCGGGCGTGAGCGAGGGGGCAAGAAGCGCATCGTCCCGTCCGGCCTCCGTGTCGAGGTCAGTGTTTTTGGGCACCAGTGTGAGGCGCGGCGGTCCCATCTTTGCTCTTTCCCGCGGGTTGTTCTCTTTCATGACACTCCGAACGCGACCTACCAGCCCATTCCCACCAACGCAATTTGCGCGCCGCTGCACTAACCAGTCTTATCCGCCTGCTCTTCCGATTGTACGGAGCGTACGTACAGCGGTTCGAAGGGTGCCGACTGCCGAAGTTCGACAAGACCTTCGCGCGCCATTTCCAGGCTGGCGCCGAACGAACTTGCCAACACCGTTTTCTTTGCTTCGGGCGTTGGCAGATACTCAACCAGGAACAGATCGAGCTGCACCCAATGTCCCAGGCGCGCGCCAACGAGCCGTTCGAGCCGACCCCGCGCTTCCTTGATCGACCAAACCGTGCGCGCCTTGACGACATGCTGCACCTTGACGGTGCGACGGCGCTGATCGGCGTAAGCCTTCAACAGGTCAACGATCTCGGCGGTGTAGCGGATCTCTTTGACGGTCTCGACGGGCTCGTGCCAGCCGCGTGCGAAAACGTCGTGGCCCAAACGCTTGCGATTCATCAGATCGGCGGCGGCGCGGCGCATGGCATCGAGACGCATCAGCCGGAACGCCAAGCGCTGCGCGGCCTCCTCGGCGGTCAACTGCTCAGCGACGGTATCGTCGCGAGGCAGCAGAAGGCGTGACTTCAGAAACGCGAGCCAGGCGGCCATCACGAGGTAGTCGGCCGCGATCTCCAGCCTCAGGCGTTGGGCATTCTTGATGAAGTCCAGATATTGATCGACGAGGGCCACGATCGATACGCGGGCGATATCGACCTTCTGTGTCCGCGCCAGCGCGAGCAGCAGGTCGAGAGGGCCCTCAAAACCCTCGACATCGACAACCAGGGCTTCGCCATCAGCGCCAAGAGCGTCCTGGTCTGGCTCGTCCCAGGCTGTGGTGGCGGCTTCGGAGCCGGAATCTGGCAGCTCGCTCGTCATTGCACGTCCTGTTGCGCCACGGCGGCTGGCGCGTCAAGCCTTCCTTACCCCTGGATCGAACACTATACCGATTCAGCGCTTGCGGCGTGGTGGGCTAGAACCCGGTCCAGCGCCGCCAAGGCGGCCTGTTCGTCGAATGCGGTCCGGTTCCGGCAAATGCGCATGGCAGTCTCAAAACGCCGTTCGGCATCGCCACCCAGCACTGGCACGCCCGCGGCTGCGTCTCGCATCTCCGCAAGATTGCCGCTGCAATGAAGCGCCACATCCGAACCAGCCGAAATAACGGCCTCGGCGCGGTGGCGCATGGTCCCCGTCAAGGCCTGCATGCCCAGATCGTCGCTCATGAGCAGGCCGTCAAACCCGATATGACCGCGGATGATTTCGGCCGTCACCAACCCAGAGGTGCTGGCTGGATGAGCGGGGTCGAGATCGGAGAAGACGACGTGCGCGGTCATCGCCGTAGGCATACCTCTCAAAGCCTTGAAGGGGGCGAAGTCTGTCGCCTCCAGCTCGGCGCGAGGTGTGGTCACGACGGGGAGCGAGAGGTGGCTGTCGGCGGTCGCACGGCCATGGCCAGGAATGTGCTTGATGACGGGGATAACGCCGCCTGCCATGAAACCCTCAGCAACAACGCGGCCCAGCGCCACAACCGAGCCAACTGTTCGTCCATAGGCGCGATCGCCGATGATTTCGTGTGCGCCAGCGACGGGCAGATCGAGTACTGGCGCGCAATCGGTATTTATGCCCAGTGCCGTCAGGTCATCCGCGAGCAAGCGCGCCACGAGCCACGCGGCGCGACTTGCCGCTTCAGGGTCAATGGCATGAAGCGACGCATATGCCGATGCGGGCGGCAGTGCCCGCCCCAGTGGCGGGCGCAGACGCTGCACACGGCCGCCTTCCTGGTCGATGAGGACAAGCACGCGCTCGTCGCCAATTGCATCGCGCGCGTCGGTGACGAGGCGGCGGATCTGATCGTGGCTTTCAAGGTTCCTGGCAAACAGGATTATGCCGGCGGGCCGCGTCTCAGCCAGGAATGCGCGCTCTTCGCCCGAGAGCTTCAGGCCGGCCAGCCCGGTGATGAGTGCTGCGCGCGCGCTCAATAAGACTTCACCCAACAGCTCGGATAGCCAGCTTGCTTCAGGTCGGCACACAACTGGCTCGCCTGCTGGCGCGATCCGGGCGGACCCACGATCAAGCGATCATAGGTTCCCTTGGCACCGAGATTTGCCCCCTGCACATCCGGCGTCTTACCGCCCAGCTGCCCGGAATAAGACTGCTGGAGATCAGCAAAGCGCTTCAACGCTTCCATGCGGCTGTTGGCTGAGCGCGGAATGGAGGCGAGCACAGCGACATAACCAGCGCCAGACGATTGCGGCGCACTTACCACCGGCGCTGTTGCGGTTTTTGTCCGCGTTGTCTTCGTGCTTGTTGCCGTGCTCTTGGGCGCTGCGGGGATCGGATCGGGATCGGGATCGGCAACCGCTGGCGCTTGCGTGGGCAAGGGCGCTGAAGGTTCAGCCCTGGAGATCACGATTGGCTTGGTCGGAGCCACCTGCCGCGTCTCTTCAGCTGCCGTCTTTGGGGTTTCGATGCTCGCTGTGGGACGCGCCAACGCGCCAGCGGACGATGGGGCATCGGCTGTGACCTGCGGCTTGCGGCCGCCGAACCCGTCCACAATGGTCATGCCGGGCACGGGCGATACGGACGGTGGCAGTGTCGTGGGCGGGGGCGCGGACGTCGACGCGGTGTTCATGATCGTTCCATCGCGACCAATCACCATCGTGGAGACCTTGCGCGTGCCGGCGCTGTCATCGGATTCGTCCGAAGCGGCGCTGCTGCTGGATGCCGCTGACGCCTCACCCAGCCGGCCAAGGATCTTGGAATCGGAGTGGGCAAACTTCCGGCCACCCGGATCACTGGGCTTTTCCTTGGGCGACACTTCGGCATTGCGGACGAGCGGCGGCGTGTCGCTGCCGTCGCCAGCGACAAATGCCTTGTAGCCATAAGCAAGGCTGCCACCCAGACCGATCGCAATAACGAGGGCCGCGGCGACCTTGACGAGACCTATCCGGCCGCGCGGCTCGTCGTCCTCGTAGGCAACTTCATCGGGATCATATTCGGCACTCAGGCTGTGGTCGTCGTTGGGGGCGGCGGCCGGTGAATGGTAGCCCGTCGCAGGCCCAAATCCTGGATCTGGCTGCTGGGACGCGGGATCGTAGCCCGGCGGGGCATAGCCCATCGGCTCGCCGTATGATCCAGCGGGGTGCTGCGGAGGATACCCGCCGCCCTGATCCTGATAGCCCTGGGCGTCCGTCCAGCCATGCTGCGGCTGTGCTTCGCCGTAATGATCCGTCGCCGGCGGCCAGGCGGATGCCACCGTGTCGGCATCGTACATGCTGCCCCGCAGTTGCGGCTCGGGTGCGGCCTGCCGTTGTGGAACAGGCGGGCGGTAGTAATCCGCCTGGGAGATACGCGCTTCTCGCGTTGCATATTGCGCCGGATCGATCTGCGGCTCCGGCTCGGGCGCATGACCGTAGTAGCCGCCTTGCGGGTGCTGGCTTGCCGGATGCTGAGGCTGCCACTGCTCCTGCGGCGCCGCCTGGGGCGGTTGATAGGGCTCAAACTGCGGAGCATAGGGCTCTGCCCGAGCAGCCTGCTGCGGGGCATAGCCCTGATAGGGCGGCTGGCCGGCTTGTTGATATGGGTCGGGTTGCTGGCCCTGGTAGCCCGGCTCCGCGTACCCCTGCGCGCCATACTGCTGATCGGCATAGCCATTGGCGTACTGCCCGCCGGGATGCTGGTGATACTGCGGCTGCTGGGCAAACTGGTCATACCCCGCCGGATCGGCCTGGGGATCAGGATATGCCGGCGCCTGCTCATGCGGCGGATAGCCGTGTTGCTGCGCGTAAGGATCCTGCCCCGCCGCATAGCCCTGATCGTGCTGAGGCGGATATGACTGTGGCTGCTCGCGGCGCGGCATCCCCTGCCCCTGGGGCGGCGCGGGCCACCTTGGCGCGGATGAAGCTGGTCCGTTGTTGCGTGCCATAATCGAATAATCCCCAGACCCGTCGGGCCGATGCCTACAGAATCGCGACTCTAGCGCATCGCGTCAGGGGCCTCGACGCCAAGAACAGCCAATCCTGAGGATATCACCCGTTGTGTCGCGCCCACGAGCGCCAGACGCGCCGCGGTTACATCCCTATCTTCTTGTCGGATAAAGCGTAAATGTGGCGAATCATTGCCTCGCGACCATTGCCCATGGAGCGCGGATGCAAGCTCGAAAAGATAAAAGGCCAGCCGGTGCGGCTCGTGTGCGGCGGCGGCACCTTTCATGATCCGGGGAAAGGCGGCAAGCCTCTTCATCAGGTCGATCTCGCCGGAATTGTCGAGCTTTGATAGATCAGCGTTTTTCACTTCGCCGCCATCCCGCGTCAGGCCGGGGAACGCTTCTTCGGCGTTGCGGAACAGCGATGCAGCACGGGCGTGCGCGTACTGAACGTAGAACACTGGATTGTCCTTGGACTGCTCTGTGACCTTCGCAAAGTCGAAGTCCAACGGCGCGTCGTTCTTGCGGTAGAGCATCATGAAGCGAACGGGGTCGCGACCGACTTCATCAACGACGTCGCGCAGGGTGACGAAAGTGCCGGCCCGCTTCGACATCTTGTAGGGCTCGCCGTTCTTGAACAGCTTGACCAACTGGCAAACCTTGATGTCGAGGTCGGCCTCGCCG
Organism: Hyphomicrobiaceae bacterium; assembly: GCA_020442165.1. Lineage (GTDB taxonomy): Bacteria > Pseudomonadota > Alphaproteobacteria > Rhizobiales > Hyphomicrobiaceae > JAEUMD01. The sequence goes on from JAGRKV010000076.1 coordinate 88,592, forward strand.
CCCGAGAGTGCGGCCACCGCCGCCTTCATGCGCGGGATGTAGCCGATGTGGTCGGCGCCGAACACGTTGACGAGGTGCCGGAAGCCGCGCTGCAGTTTGTCGTAGTGATAGGCAATATCGGATGCAAAGTAGGTGTAGGACCCGTCCGACTTTTGCAGCGCGCGGTCGATGTCGTCACCGAATGCGGTCGACTTGAAGAGCACCTGCTCGCGCTCCTCCCACTCGTCCTCGTCATGGCCTTTCGGCTTCGGCAGCTGGCCCTTGTAGATGAGGCCCTTGGCGCGCAGGGCATCGATGGCTTCGGCCACCTGGTCGCGGCCATTGGCCTTGAGCGAGGCTTCCGAGAAGAAGACCTCGTGATGGATGTTGAGCGCGGCCAGATCCTCGCGGATCATATCCAGCATCATGGCGATGGCCTTTTCGCGCACGATGGGGAGCCAATCAGCCTCTTCGCGCGACTTCAGTTTGTCGCCGAACTCCTTGGCCAGCGCCTCGCCCACGGGCTTGAGGTATTCGCCGGGGTAAAGACCCTCTGGAATGGCGCCAATGTTTTCGCCCAGAGCCTCGCGGTAACGCAGGAATGCCGATCGGGCCAGCACATCCACCTGGGTGCCCGCGTCGTTGATGTAGTATTCGCGCGCCACTTCGTAACCGGCGAATTCGAGCAGGTTTGCCAGCGCATCGCCGAAGACCGCGCCGCGGCAGTGGCCGACGTGCATGGGGCCGGTCGGGTTGGCTGAAACATATTCGACGTTGACCTTGCCTTTGCTTCCCGGCGTTGCACGGCCGTAACTGGCGCCCGCATCCTCAACCGTGCGGATCACGTCATGCCAGAACGACGGCTTGAACGTCAGATTGAGGAAGCCTGGCCCCGCGACGTCCACCTTCTCGATGATCGATTCCTCGGAAAGTTTCGCCTTCAAGCCTTCGGCAATATCGCGCGGCTTCATCCTTGCAGCCTTGGCCAGCACCATCGCGGCATTGGAAGCCAGATCGCCATGCGTCGGATCGCGCGGAAACTCGACCTCGATTGCGGGAATGGCCAGTTCGGAAGGCAGGGCTCCGTCCCGCTTCATGGCGTCGAGCGCATTCGCGATCAAAGATTCGACGTGCTCGAAAGCGTGCATGGGCGTGATCCTCAAGGAAAGCGTGCAGCAGGGCCCGCCAGCAGCTGAAATGCGCGCAGGCGGGGAGCTGGCGCACCGGGCATAGTCGGGAGCCTACAGGCCGAAAAGTGGTCGTGCGCTATCGCAATTCCGGCGTCGCGTCAAACAGGCGGCGGTGTTCGGCCAGGGCATATCGGTCCGTCATCCCGGCCACATAATCCGCGACAAGCCTCGCACGGCGGCGCTCGGGCAGGTCCTTTGCAGCGGCATTCCAGTTGGCGGGCATGGCGGAAGGCTCGCGCAGACAATGGGCGAATAGATCCACCACCACGCCCTCTGCCGCCCGCATCACTCGCATCACCCTGTCGTGGCGATAGACCCTCGCGAACAGCTCTTGTTTCAGCGCCAAGAGATTTTCCGTCATCGCGGGCGAAAACGTGACGACGGGAAAGCCCGCATTGCGGATACCGTCGGCATCGGCTGGTGCCACCGCTGCCAGATTGCGGCGCGCTTCGTCCACGATGTCGGCGATCATCAGGGTGATCGTCCGGCGGGTGGTTTCGTAGATAAGGCGGATGTCGCGGCTGTCGCTGGACCGCACCAGATCGGCCACGACTTCGCCGACGAGCGGCATGTGCGCGATGTCATCGAATGTCAGCAGCCCCGCGCGGAGGGCATCGTCAATGTCGTGGTTGACGTAGGCGATGTCGTCCGAGAGGGCGGCCACTTGTGCCTCCGCCGAGGCCCAGCCCGGTCCGCCGACGTCGCGCCAGCCTTGCAAGGTTGCGACGACCTTGGCGACGGGCGATTTATCATCCACTAACGGGCCGTTGTGCTTGGCCAGCCCTTCCAGCGTTTCCCAAGTCAGATTGAGGCCATCGAACTTGAGATATTTATTTTCCAGCCGCGTGACGATGCGGAGCGACTGGGCGTTGTGATCGAAACCGCCGTAGTCGGTCATCGCACGGTCAAGCGCGCGCTCGCCGGCGTGGCCGAATGGCGAGTGGCCTAGATCGTGGGCCAGCGCCAACACCTCCGCCAAGTCCTCGTCGAGGCGCAGCTGGCGCGCGATGGTGCGCGCGATCTGGGCCACCTCGAGCGAATGGGTGAGGCGCGTGCGGAAATGATCGCCCTCGTGATAGATGAACACCTGGGTCTTATGGGTCAGCCGGCGGAATGGCGTTGAATGCAGGACCCGGTCGCGATCGCGCTGGAAGGGGCTGCGCGATGTGCATTCGGCCTCGGGGTATTGGCGGCCCCGGGTCGGGATGGCGCTGGCCGCATAGTGAGCGGGCGAGCGCTCGCCCGGCCGCAAACCCTCACCGTAGCCCAGCGCCTTGGTGCCAGCTTCCCGCTCCACAATGTCGGCTTTCGGTTGCATTTGGCCGGTCAATGCCCAATTCCAGCCCACGAGTGTGGGTTTTGAGAGTGGTGTTGCCGCAAGTGCCAAGTTTGACTTCGCCTGTTCGGCACCTATGTTCCTAGACACGATTCACGCCAACCGGCAACCAGAGCGCGGCCGTTCGACGCCGCCCGGTCTGCCCCGGAGATTAACCCGCATGAGCACTGAACCGCTTCCTGTCGCACTGAGTGCCAGCGCCGCCCGTCGCATCAACGAAATCGTGGCCAACGAGCCCAAGACCAAGTTCCTGCGCCTTGCAGTGGAGGGTGGCGGCTGCTCGGGCTTCCAATACAAGTTCGATCTTGTCGAGAATGCACAAGGCGAAGACCTGGTGCTCGAACGGGACGGCGCGACCGTCCTCATCGATCCCGTGTCACTGCAGTTTCTGGGTGGCGCCGAGATCGATTTTATCGACGATCTGATGGGGGCGTCGTTCAAGATCAACAATCCCAACGCGACGGCGTCGTGCGGGTGCGGTACCAGCTTTTCGATCTGAGAATTTGCGCCTACTAGAACCCGGGCAGCGGACGGTCGCGCGGCATGAAAATCGCCACATGGAACATCAACGGCGTCAAGGCGCGGCTCGACACAGTTGTGGCCTGGCTCAACAATGCCGCGCCTGATGTCGTGTGCCTACAAGAGATCAAAAGCGTCGACGAAGGCTTCCCCAAGGGCGCTTTCGAGGACCTGGGCTATACCGTTGCCACGCACGGCCAGAAGGGCTTCAACGGCGTCGCCATTCTGTCGAAGTGCGGCATCGACGAAGCCCGCGCGAGGCTGCCCGGCGACGATAGCGACGAACAGGCGCGCTATTTGGAGGCTGACATCGCGGGCGACAATGGCGTCGTGACCGTAGCTTCCATCTACCTTCCCAACGGCAACCCAATCGGCACGGAAAAATTCAGCTACAAGCTTGCCTGGATGGAGCGCCTCGAAGCACATGCGCGCGATCGGCTGACGCTTGAAATGCCGCTGGTACTGGCGGGCGACTTCAACGTCATTCCGGAGCCCATGGACGCCAAGAACCCCGACGCCTGGACGAGCGACGCGCTGTTTCAGCTGGAGAGCCGGACGGCTTGGCGGGCGCTTGCCGCACTTGGGTTTACCGACGCAACGCGCGCCTGCTATCCGGCAGACGACGTCTACACCTTCTGGGATTATCAGGCCGGCGCGTTCCAGAAGAACCACGGCATCCGCATAGATCACATGCTGCTGTCGCCGCAGGCTGCCGACCGCCTCGCCGCCTCCGGGATCGACCGCGACACCCGCGGCTGGGAAAAGCCATCGGACCATGTGCCGGTGTGGGTGGAGTTGGCGATCTGAGCCCAGCCCAAAGTTCTCGGCGGCCGGCCAATTCAGAGACACCAGTCAGGCAGCCCACATGAGGCGGGATATGCCATCCGGCCTGCACCGCCGCTGATGAAGAATGGGCGGCACTGCCTCTGCAAATGATCCCGATCAAGAACGGCATGCGGCAATGACGCGCTGCAACACGCGAAATGCTGCCATGCGAATGCGGCTATTTTTTCTGTTTCGTCATGGCGTTAGGGAATGCGCGCGTTGAGCCGCGACAGACGCATGTGGTGCTGCTGCAGGTCGTGGCGCAGCCGATGACGTGAGCACATGAAAAGCACAAAGGGGTCGACCATGACGATTAAAGCCACCGCAACGCTCGTCACCAATACGGGCTTCCGCATCCTGGTCCGCCCGGCCCAGGAGAGCGACGACCCGGCGCTGACCGCCTTCTTCGAGGAACATGTCACGAAGGATGACCTTCGCTTCCGCTTCCTGTCACCGATCCTGCATGTGACCCAGAAACAGATTGAAGCGATGACCCATATCGATCACCGCCAGACAGAGGACTTTCTGGCGTTCGAACCCAACTCCGAAGAGATTATTGCGAGCATCATCCTCGCCGCCGACAAGGGCATGCAGACTGCCGAGGTGGCATTTTCGGTGCATGCCGACTACAAGGGCCGCGGCATCGAATCGGCGCTGCTTGCCTTCATCACCGAAGCAGCCCGCGCCCGCGGCCTCAAGAAGCTGCAGGCCATCGAGGCCAGGGAGAACCACTGCACGGTCACGCTTGAACGCGACATGGGCTTCAAGGCCAAGGGTATCGACGGCGAGCCCATGCTGGTGCTGCTTGAGGCGGCGCTCTAACCGGCCAACGCTGCACATCTTGCGAAACGCGAAGACACGAACGCCACGCGAAAAGCTCGCGTGGCGTTTGTCGTTCGCAGGGTCAATTCCGGGTGAGTTGCTGCAACATTCTCAAACGCAGCATTGCCACGATGCCGAATGCGGGTCCAAGCGCCAGCGTAGCAAGCACCAGCGGCCACCCGAAGGCGTCGGCAAGCACGGGCGCTATCTGCACGGTCGCGAACGTCAGGGCAAAGCCGAGTGCGGTTTGCAGCGTCATCAGGCTGCCGGCTTGCGCAGGCGGAGAGGCGTCGGCAACAAGAGCAGAGAACTGCGCGGAATCAGGGACGATGCTGATTCCCCAGATCACAACGATCACGAACGTCAGCCACGCCGGCCCACCGAAAGTGGCCGCGCACGCGAGTGCGGAGGCACCGCTTACGGTCATGGCGATGATCGTAACTTCCGCCTTGCCGATGCGGTCTGCAACAGTGCCAGCGAATGCACTCGCCAGACCGCCCGCTGCTATGGCGACAAAAGCCGTCAATCGTGCCAGTTCCTGAGCCTTGCCGGTTTCCAGCGTCAGGCCATAGGCCGCCGCAGTGGCCGCCGCGATCCAGGCCCACATGGCGTAGAGTTCCCACATGTGTCCGAGGTAGCCTGCAATGGCGAGGCGCACGCGACGGTTGGTCCAGGCCGTCTTGACGACGCTAGGGTCGAAGCGCGCGGCGGTCGCATGGTGCGGTCCGATCCGGACGGCAAGGCACATCAGTCCCGCACCGATGGCGGCAAGCGAGGCGATGGCGACGGTTGAGCGCCAGTCGGCGCCACCGAGCAGGGCGATGAGGTGCGGGGATGCCGAGCCCAGCGTCAGTGCGCCGACAAGGGCGCCGACGAGAAAGCCGCGATCCTTCTCGCCCCAGCCGACCGCGATCTTCATGCCTACGGGATAGACACCTGCGAGCAGGGCGCCAGTCGCAACGCGCGCAAGAATTGCCGCCGTACTTCCGGGCGGTGAGATCAACAAGGCAGCATTGGCAAGCCCTGCCAGAACCGCGCAAATTGCAAAGACCCGCCGGGGATCGAAGCGGTCAGCCAGCCCTAATACAGCTGAAGCCAACGCACCGATGACGAAGCCCGCCTGCACGCCGCTCGATAGCGCCGCCTGTCGAAACGCTGAAATTTGGGTAGCTTTGACCATCTCGGGGAGGATGGCTGCTGACACGAACCACAAGCTCATGGCGGCGACTTCGGCCAGCAACAATATGCCGATCGAGCGCCATTTCTCGTTTGCCACTTTTTTTGCGCCTCCGCATCGTCCCACTCGCGCCTGCAACGGCGTTAGGGCGATTGCGCTGCATTGGCAAGACAATCGTGAGTGGACGAGCCAGTGTGAGGGACTGGTCCAGACCAAATCTCGCGAGGTTGGCTAAACCAGGGCCGGCGGGTGGGGAGCGGTCTCGTCGCGATCAGCGTGGCGACTCAAGGGTCGACCGGCTCGGCGTTTTCAGTGAGAGCGCTCGACGACGCCAGCGTCACGAACGCCGCTTGCCATCAGGTCGTCGCTACCAATCTTGCCGTGGGGCCCCGGCATTTTGTCCGGGCCCGGCGAAACGAGGCCAAGTGCTGGCGCCGCCGGTGACTTTGGCATTGTATTTTCGACGTGGAGCGGCGGTGTGATATCTCGACTGCCAGCGCCGAAATCCAACGGCACGATCTCGCCATTCTCGCAGGTCCGGTTGGCACGGGCGCTCAGCATGTCAAATCCGTCGTCGCGCGGGTCGCTCGACGGACGGCGCCCATAACGGCTATCCCATTCCGCCACCATGCCGCCGACCTGCTTGCGCACGCCCTGCGAGGCACCGCAGTAGATGTTCTGATAGATGTCCTCGATCCAGACCCGCTCGGCATCCGGAGCATTCTTCACGGCGACCGAAATGAGCGCCAGAGCGCGCACCTGGTCCTTGTCCATGAACATGCCGCGCCAGTAGAGATCGGCCAGGAATGCCTGCGCGCCTGCGTGCCCCTTCTGCGACAGGATCGACAGCCAGTGCTTTCCGCGCGCAACGTCGCTCGGCACACCCTCTCCGCGCAACTGCAGCTTGGCCAGTTCGAACTGGGCATTCTCGTCGTTGAAGAAGATCGCGGCGTGGTGGAGGTACTCGGCGGCACGCTCCGGGTTGGGCCGAAGACCAAGCTCGCCAATGCCCCGCTTCAGGTAGCCAGAAAGAGCAACCAGTGAACTGGCCACGAATGGCGCCCGCTGGTCGTCATCGGGATCGACATCGGCATAATCGTTGGCGATCTGCTGATAGAGCAGATAGGCCTTGGCGTGATCGGTGTGCGCGCTTTGATTGTCAGAATAGATGCGGGCCAGGTAGTAGCGGGCCAGGAACAGGTTCTTCGCGGCCGCCACTTCGAGGGCGGGAATCGCCATCTCGTAGTAGCCGCCCGCGTAGGCGCCGACGCCCTGCTGCAACGCCTCTTCCGCCGAGCGGAATTTGGCGGAGCCGGCACCGGCCGAAACCGGTGCCGCAGCCAAAAGCATCAATGCCAGACCGATTGCCTGTCTAGATATCCGCATAGCAGATGACTTCCGCCTTTCCTCCGGCATGGGTGACGGCCCCGAAGCGTGCCGGGCCGACCTGATCGGCATACTTGCGAAGCACGCCGCTCTGATAGGGATTATCGGGTGCCTTCCAGTCCTTTTTGCGGCGCTCCAGCTCGGCGGCATCAACTTCCACGTCGAGTGTGCCATTTTCGGCATCAATGGAGATTATGTCGCCATCCTTCAAAAGCCCGATCGGGCCGCCAACAGCGGCTTCGGGGCCTACATGGCCGATGCAGAAGCCGCGTGTGGCTCCTGAGAATCGCCCGTCGGTGATGAGCGCCACCTTGTCGCCTGCGCCCTGGCCATAAAGCGCCGCAGTCGTCGAAAGCATTTCGCGCATGCCGGGACCGCCCCTGGGGCCCTCATAGCGAATCACCAGGACCTCACCTTCCTTGTACTGGCGCGCTTCGACCGCTTTGAAGGCGTCTTCCTCGCAGTCAAAGCAGCGTGCCGGTCCGCGGAACTTCAGGTTCTTCATGCCGGCAACCTTGACGATCGCACCATCAGGCGCGAGCGAGCCCTTGAGGCCGACAACTCCGCCGGTGGGCGTGATCGGATTGGAAACGGGATAGACGACTTTCTGATCGGTGTTGAATTTCACGTCGCGGAGGTTTTCTTCCATCGTCTTACCAGTGACTGTGATGCAGTCACCATGCAGATATCCGCCTTCGAGCAGCGCCTTAAGGATCTGCGGAACGCCGCCGATGTCGTAGACGTCCTTGGCGACGAACTGGCCGCCGGGCTTCAGGTCGGCGATGTAGGGCGTCTTCTTGAAGATCGCGGCGACGTCGAAGAGGTCGAAATCGAGGCCGATCTCATGCGCCATCGCCGGCAGGTGCAGCGCGCCGTTTGTCGAACCTCCGGTGGCCGCGACAATGGTTGCCGCGTTCTCGAAGGCCTTCATCGTGCAGATGTCGCGCGGGCGGATACCATCAGCGAGCAGGCGCATGACGGCCTTGCCGCTGGCGGCAGCATAAGCATCGCGGCTTTCATAGGGAGCAGGCGCACCTGCCGAACCCGGCAGTGCGAGGCCGATCGCCTCGGACACGCATGCCATGGTGTTTGCAGTGAACTGGCCGCCGCACGATCCCGCCGACGGGCAGGCGACACATTCCAGCTCGTGCAGATCCTCGCCCGACATGCGGCCTGCGGAGTGCATGCCGACGCCTTCGAAGACATCGACAACGGTGACGTCCTTGCCCTTGAAGCGACCGGGCAGAATCGAGCCGCCATACATGAAGACCGACGGCACATTGAGACGCAGCATGCTCATCATGATGCCGGGCAGAGACTTGTCGCACCCGGCAATGCCGACCATGGCGTCATAGCAGTGGCCGCGCATGGTGAGCTCGATCGAATCGGCAATCACTTCGCGCGAGACCAGAGAGGACTTCATGCCCTGATGGCCCATGGCGATGCCATCGGTCACCGTGATCGTGCAGAACTCACGCGGCGTGCCGCCGCCTTCGTCGACACCGACCTTGACCGACTGCGCCTGGCGCATCAGCGAGATGTTGCAGGGCGCGGCCTCGTTCCAGCACGAGACAACGCCGACGAAGGGCCGGTTGATCTGCTCTTCGGTCAGACCCATGGCGTAATAATAGGAACGGTGCGGGGCGCGGGCGGGCCCGACCGTTACGTGGCGGCTCGGCAATTTCGATTTGTCGAACGTCTTTGCGTCCATCGCGTCTTTTTCCTTTCGGCTCCGTCGAGCTAACTACACAGTCGCTACCGGCTTGCTGCCGGTTGACTGGTCGGGCGGCACTTTATGTTGCACCTCGGTTTCACTCAACGAAGCTGAAAGCCTTTGCGATTGATAGTCATATGGGTTCGTTTACGAGTAAGCGGGACCGCCGCGTTTGGGCTGCGGCGTTACTGCACTCCATCCAGGTCTGACAGGCTGCACACCCTGGTGCGGGTTTGTGGCCCAAACGAGGCACCACCATCTCAATTACGTGACCTTGTTGTCACAGTTAACACTTCATCCCCTTCGCTCGACGCCCAGGAGCGCCTAGCCGGCGTGGTTACCTGCGTGACAGACGTGGGCCTTACGATCTGCGCAATCTCGTAGCCACTGATTCGGGCACTGTGGCGACCTCTCCTTGGCGGGCTCGCGGCAGCGTGCGGACCATTTCATGCCAGCAGTCGGCAGCCTATGATGTTGCAACCTGCTGCCATGGTGAACGGTGAGACTACGTGCGTGATGAACCGGCACCGGAAACGGTGCGACTGACTGCCGTTGACAGGCATCAATCGACGTCTTGCAGCCGCCGGCCAGGAGCAATGCTATGGATGATTACGTTGGTGGACAGCCTTATGGCTCTGGTTTGCAGAGCCGCGATGCCGTCAAGGTCTCGTGGCTGAAGCCGATCGGCCTTTTGTGGCTGTCGATCTACAATTTCATCATGCGGATTTTGACGCTCGGCATTCACCATTTCTGGGGCAAGACAGAGGTGCGCAAGCGGATCTGGTCGTCCGTGCGCCTCAACGGCGAGCCGCTCGAATATACTGGCACGGGGCGCGAACTGTTCACCGGGTTCCTTATCGTGTTTGCGGCGGTGCTGCTGCCGACCATGCTGCTGACACTTGCGGCGGTCATGCTGCTGGGAGTCGACTCTGTTTGGCTCAAGGTGTTTCAGGGCGCATTGTATGCTTTCTTCCTGTTCCTTACGGGCGCTGCCATCTACCGGGCGCAGCGCTACCGCCTCAACCGGACGCGCTGGCGCGGCATCCGCGCCGGCCTCAGCGGCAGCTCACTCCGCTACGCATGGACCTATTTCTGGACGCTGCTGCTGCTGCCCGTGACGTTCGGCTGGATCGCACCGTGGCGTTCGACGCTACTGCAGAGGATCATCACCCAAGACATGCGGTTCGGCGACAAGCATTTCCGCTTCTCGGGCGGCTCGGGGCCACTCTACAAATCGTTTGCAGTCTTCTGGCTGCTCAACGTCGTGGTGATCGGCGGTGTTCTGGCCATCATCGGCAAGGCGATCGTTGGTAGCATGAATGCGTTTCAAGCCGATGAGGGGGACTTGCGGCAGCAGCTCCCGCCCGATGCCATCCCTGGTCTGCTTGCAGCAATCTACGGCGGCCTGTTCGTCGCCGGGCTCATCTATATGGTGCTTTCGGTGTGGTATCGCGCTGCCATGATCCGCCACTTCGCGCGCTACACCCACATCGATGGGCTCGATTTCAAGTCCAACGTGACAGCGCGCGGGCTGCTCGGCATCGCAATCACCAACTATCTCCTGCTGTTCGTGGGCGCCCTTCTTGCGTCGGTGGTGCTGGGCGGAATCGGCATGGTCGTTCTTGGCGGCCTGTCAGGTTTCGGCATCGATCCGCTCGGCCTTGCGCAAAACGTGGAACCACAGGCGCTTGCCGGAAGGATCGGCATACTTGTGACCTTTGTTTTCCTGTTCGCTCTTGGCATGCTTCTGCCGCTTACACAGGCGCGAACCAGCGGCTATCTCGTTCGCAACCTGGCGCTCAGCGGCACTATCGACTTGGCGACAGTGGCAGCCGGTGCTCCCGAAGACATCCGGCGCGGCGAAGGTTTGGCGCAGGCCTTTGACATCGATGCCTTATGACAGCGAGACCAAAATGACCGGCCCCTACTTCGAGGCACGCTACTCCGACGGGCGCACGGCTGCAGCGCGCGACATCCGTGTGGCACTTTCAAAACATGGGCTGCTGCTTCGACAGGACTACCCCGCCGGGGACGAGGTGTGGCCCTACACTTCCTTGACCACCGCCGAACCGCTCAGTTCCCACGCAATCGATGCACTCATCAGCAATGCCGCGCAGCCCGGCGCCAGCCTATTCGTCCCCAACGGCAGTTTTGCGCGGCAGCTCGCCCAGCTCGCGCCGCACCTGACAACCCGCGCCGCGCGTCGCCGGGCAGCCGTACCGTGGCTAATTACAGCAGCAGTCATCGTTGCAATCGCCGCTGCAATTTCGGCGGCCCAGTTTTCTCCAGCACGCGCGATCGCCAGCATGATGCCGGACAAGGTTCGCAAGGCGCTTGGCAACCAGGCCGTGCGATCGCTGACCAAGAGCAAGCCGAGCTGCATGCAGGCAGAGGGACTTGCCGCAGTGAGTGCCATGACCAGGCGGTTGAGCTCAGGGCTCGATGGCGGACGGACGTTCAACGTCACCGTTGTCGACCTTGGACTCGTCAATGCCTTTGCCACGCCCGGCAACAGAATCGTTCTTACCCGAGGGCTGATCGAGAAAGCGGGAAGTGCCGACGAGGTTGCTGGTGTCCTGGCCCATGAAATCGGGCATGCGGTTGCGCTTGATCCGGAGACTGGCATCGTGCGGGCAATTGGCATGTCGGCGGCTGTCGAACTGATGTTCGGCGGCAGTGGCACTGTCAGCAACATCGGCGTGCTTCTGGCGCAGCTTAGTTATACGCGGCAGGCGGAAGCGCAGGCTGACGAAACGGCGCTACGACTGCTCGAAAAAGCGGGCATCTCGGCCAAGGGGTTCGGGCAGTTCTTCCGTCGTGTCAACAAGGAGGGGGATGCGGGTTCCGACAGCGCCGGCGGTATCGCTGGCATGCTTCGCACGCATCCGCCGACTGCGGAACGCATTCGCCGTGTCGACGCCGCCAACACCTATCGGGCAACCCCTGCCCTGTCGCCCGAACAATGGCAGGCGATGAAGGCGATGTGTCCAAAGGCTGCGAAAGAAGACGGCTAGGCATCCAGATGCGTTGCCATTTTGGGCATCAGCGTGCCGACCGGGCTACCAGCTACCATCGAGTTGCAACAACAGCGTTTCTCCAGCGGCCTTGTAATCGTCGCTTCCAAGCCCAAATTCGGAACGCAAGTCGGGATATGAATCGGCAAAGCGGGGCATGCAGGCGCAAACGGCGCGAGCGGTCCACATACGGGTTAAGTGGCGACAACTGCTCCATGCTCATTCGGGCGGGATCACGGTCGCCAGTTTGCGGAGAGCGCCAGCTGATGCGCGGAAAACTCGTTGTTTTTCTGACTGGGCTGCTTGCCCTTGCGGCTTATGTCGCCGCGCCTTTCCACACTGCATGGTCCATCCGTGAAGCCGTTCGCAATGGCGATGCGGCTTACCTGGAAGCCCGGATCGACTGGCCACGGGTCAAGCAGTCGTTAAAGACCTCGATGGCTGACTATGCGCTTGCACCCGTGCCATCTGTCGCCTTAGGCGAACCCGAAGCCGCGCGTCCTGGTCTCTGGCAGAGAATCAAGGCTGCTGCCGGCCGACGTCTGGTTGCCTCGATGGTGGACAACTTGGCGACGCCTGCCGGGCTGTCGCGGCTCTTTAGTTATCGCAAGACCTACAACGAGAAGGTGCGAGGCCTCCCTGACGAACGCTTGACGCTCACTCTTCGCGAGCGCATTTCGCGCGCCTGGGATCGTGTCACCCGCGCAGAATTCCTGACGCCATCGCGTTTTGCCATGGAGATGCGCGACAAGGTGGTGCCTGATCGGCGGTATGCGGGCATTCTGGAATTGCAGGCCGGGACGTGGCGGCTCGTGCATCTGGAGGTCAAGCGCGACGAGAACACCGGGCAGGACCTGACGTCGCGCATCACCTCAGCCAGTGCAGCAAGCGGCGTATGGCAGGCCATGAAGCAGGCGTCGTTGCCGTAGGGGCAGGCTCCAACATCTGCCCTATCAGCTTTGCTGGAACGTCGCTTTCGCGGACGGTTTCGATTTTGCCAGCATGATCGTGTCTCCTGGCTTTGCCGACAAACGCACATCGAAGCCGTGCGGTCTTGCTCATACCTCCAGCCGTTTCAACGCGGCTGACAAGCGCTTGACGATGTCCTCCAGCTCGGCCTTGCGGTCGCGCGCCTCCTGGATGGCCTCGGGCTTGGCGCGCTCGATGAAGTTGGGGTTGTCGAGCTTGGCGTCCATCTTGCCGATGTCGACATTCGACTTCTCGATCTCGCGCGTGAGGCGCTTTCTCTCCGCGTCCATGTCGATGATGCCTTCGAGCGGCAAGGCCGCCGTCGTCTCACCGGCCACGACCATCGCCGCACCTTTCGGAGCGGATTTCGCAAACGTGATGCCATCGAGCCGTGCCAGGCGCATCAGCGTTTCGCCGTGCGTGTCGACGCGCGCGGCAGCGGTCTTGTCGCCGCCGATGATGACGAGCGGAATCTTGGCGCCGGCCGGCACGTTCATCTCGCTTCTGACCGAGCGCACCTCGGAGACGAGATTGACGAGCCACCCGATCTCGGCGTCGGCCGTCTCGGAAACGAGACCCTCATGTGAAGGCCACTGGCTCAGCGCCAGCAAACTCAGACGGCCCTCGCCATGTTCGACCATGTGCGCCCACAATTCCTCCGTGATGAAGGGCATGAAGGGGTGCAGAAGTTTCAGGATCTGGTCGAGCACCCATGCGGTCGTCGCGCGGGTCTCTGCCATCGCGTTCTGGTCGTCGCCCATCAGTATCGGCTTGATGAGCTCCAGATACCAATCGCAGAAGACGCCCCAGACGAACTCATAGACCGAACCCGCCGCGTCGTTGAAGCGGTATGCTTCCAGAGACTCGGTCACTTCGGCAGCGGTCTTCTGCAGTTCGCCCGCGATCCAGCGGTTGACCGTCTCCTTGATCGATGCGGGATCGAAATCGCGTTGGCGCACGCACTCGTTCATCTCAGCGAAGCGGGCGGCGTTCCATAGCTTGGTCGCGAAGTTGCGATAGCCCTCGACGCGATCGATCGACAGCTTGACGTCGGAACCCTGCGCCGCCATCGCCGCCATGGTGAAGCGAAGCGCGTCCGTACCGTAGGGCTTGATGCCCTCGGGGAAGTCCTTCTTCACCTCGCGCTCGACGCGATTGGCATTCTCCTTGTCGAGCCCCACGGTGCGCTTGGCGACGAGATCCTTCAGCGTGATGCCATCAATGATGTCCAAGGGATCGATGACGTTGCCGCGCGTCTTCGACATCTTGTTGCCCTGGCCATCGCGGACGAGGCCGTGGATGTAGACGTCGCGGAACGGCACCTCCTTCATGAAGTGCATGCCCATCATCATCATGCGGGCGACCCAGAAGAAGATGATGTCGAAGCCGGTGACAAGCGCGGCCGTCGGGTAATAGCGCTTCAGCTCCGATGTCTCGTCGGGCCAACCGAGCGTGGAAAACGGCCACAGCGCGGAGGAGAACCAGGTGTCGAGGACGTCTTCGTCACGGGTGAGTTTGACTTCCTTGCCGTGCTTTTTCTTCGCCGCCGCAGCAGCCTCGACTTCGTCATGGGCAACAAAGACGTCACCATCCGGCCCATACCACGCCGGGATCTGGTGGCCCCACCAGAGCTGACGCGAAATGCACCACGGCTGAATGTTGTCGAGCCAGCGGTAATAATCGTTGGCGAAGCGCTCGGGCACGAACCTGGTCTTGCCGGACCGCACGGCGGCAAGCGCGTCCTTGGCCAGTTCCTCGGCCTTCACGTACCACTGGTCCGTCAGCCACGGCTCGATGACGACCTGTGAACGGTCGCCATGGGGCACGGTGTGCGAGGTCGGTTCGATCTTCGCCAGTAGACCGGCTTTCGCCATGTCCTCGACGATCTTCAGGCGCGCGGCGAAGCGCTCCATGCCACGATAGGCGGCGGGCACCTCGGCTTCGTCAGCGGCAGCGCCGTCGAGAATTTGCCCGTGGGCGTCGAGCACGTTGATCTGCGCGAGTTCGTTGCGTTTGCCGACCTCAAAGTCGTTGAAATCGTGCGCAGGCGTGATCTTGACCGCACCCGTACCCTTTTCGGGATCGGAATACTCGTCGGCGACAATCGGGATGACCCGGCCAACGAGCGGCAGCGTCACCGTCGCCTTGGCCTTGATGAGCGCTGCATAGCGCTCGTCGTCGGGATGTACGGCAACGCCGGTATCGCCCAACATCGTTTCGGGCCGCGTCGTTGCGACAACGATATGGTCTGCCTCGAAACCCGCGACCTTCTCCGTCAGCGGATAGCGGAAGTGGTACATATGGCCGGACGGGTCCTTGGCCAGCACCTTGGCCAGCGCGCCCACGTCGAACGCGACCGTATTCCCTTCCTTGTCGGTCTGCCCCTCCTCCCACTTGAACGAGCCCTTCTTTTCGACCTGCACGACTTCCAGGTCGGAGATCGCGGTCTGGAACTTGGGGTCCCAGTTGACGAGGCGCTTGTCCTTGTAGATGAGGCCGGCACGATAGAGTTCGACGAACACCTTGCGGACGGCAGCCGACAAGCCCTCGTCCATGGTGAAGCGCTCGCGCGACCAGTCGCACGATGCGCCCAATCGCTTCAGCTGGTTGACGATGGTGCCGCCCGATTCATCCTTCCAGCGCCAGACCTCCTTCAAGAAGGCATCGCGGCCCATGGTGCGGCGGTCGGTCTTGTTCTCGGCCGCGAGCTTGCGCTCGACCACCATCTGGGTGGCGATGCCTGCATGGTCGGTGCCCGGCTGCCAGAGCACGTCCTTGCCGCGCATGCGCTCGAACCGCGCCAGCACGTCCTGCAGCGTGTTGTTCAAGGCGTGGCCCATGTGCAGCGAGCCGGTGACATTGGGCGGCGGGATGACGATTGCGTAGGACTTTGCACCGGCCGCGAGCCGCTCGGCGTTGCCGCACTTGAAGGCCTCGGCCTTTTCCCATTCGGCGCTAACGCGCGGCTCGATCGCTGCAGGCTGGTAGGTCTTTTCGAGCATGGCTCTCAGTAGCGCCAGTTGGGCGCATGTCTCCGATTTCGGGTTTTAAAAAGATCGAGCGGCGGTGGTAGGGCGGGGCCTTGAACCTGTCAACCTGCAGGGTGCCGGGCAGCGTTCGCCCGCATCTGATTGCCAACACTCCGTAGGCGGCGGCGAGCTGGCATGGCGGCGACGAGCAAGGCAGATTACCACGCTCCCCCTGAGGGTTAGCGCCCTTGCTTCGCCGTCGCACTGGCGCTTCCAGTCGACGGGCCAAGGTGTGAGGGGAAACGACCGACGGCTTGGCTGCTCAGCCTTCCTCGCGCTTGATCTTGGGGGCGCGCTGATTGATCGTCTTCAGGCCATCAGCAAGCTCGATCCGCAGCGCCTTTTCAACCATGCGCGGCATGTTTTCCGCCAGCCACTCGCGCAGCATCGGCCGCAGCAGGTCAGCGACGATATCCTCGACCGTCCTGACACCAACTGCGCCGAGCGGTGTCGATGCGACAGTCGGTTCACCTGCCGAGGCGACCGCGGGGAGTGCCGGCTCTGGCAAACCCTGTTTGCTCGCCGCCTCCGGTGCTGCGGCTTCTGCAGGCGGCCGCACTTCCGATGAAACCTTCGGAGCAGCTGCAGCGGCAAGGAGACGCTCGTCCGGCTTGGGCATGGTAACTTGGGCCGGCGCAGATTGGGCAGGCTGCACCGCGACGGCGACGGGCTCTTGCTGTGGCTGGCTGGCCTGCACTGCGGGTTGGGGCGGCGGCGAAGAGGGTGGCGGAGGCAGCGGCGCGAATGCGGTCTGTTCCGACGCCGTGCCCGCATTCTTCTTGCCGAACGTCACATCCGCCGCAACGACCTTTGGTGACTTCCTGGCAACCGCAGCTTTTTCATCAGCAGCAGCGTTGGCGAAAGCAGCTGAATTGTCTTCGCTGCCGACGGCTACGCTGTCAGGCTCGGGGGAGCCGTTGTCGTCCATCTCAGCGTCTTGCTGCTCACTCCGATCTTCAGCTTGAGTATGCGCAGGCGTCGAAGCACCCGCCTGTTTGGCTGCGGCACTTGCCTGGGATGCCGCGGCAAGCCCTGCCATCAATGCACCAAACACATCCCGCGCGTCTTCGGAGGCAGCCTGGTCGTCAACCTTGCCCTCAGCGGTTGCAGGCGCCTCATCCGATGCTTCAACGGTCGCATCATCGGTCTGGCCGGAATGCGCCAGGCTGTCTTCCGTGGGAGGATTGGCGTCAGTGTTTTTTTCGCCAGCGGGCTCCGCGATCAGCGCAGCATCGGCGGGCTCGTCCGCGCGCGCTGCGGGCTGTGCGGGCACTTCACTGCCCAGGATGATGGTGTCGCTGGAGGGTACGAATGCGCCCAGATCGGCGATGCGGCCGCCCCCATCCTCGTCGCGGTCTACAGGAGAACTCGACTTTGCCATCAGGCCAGCAACGTCGACCTCATTCGTCTTGCTGCTTGGCCGTGCATCGTTCGGGGCCGCAGATCCCGCAGTTCCACCGGCGGCATCGTCCAGCAGCTCATCGATATCGAAACCTTCCTGCCTCTCGCCCGCTGCTGCACGGTCACCGGCGTTACCCGAGCCGGGCTCACCGCGCGCCGTGACATCGGCCGCGGGTGCACTCATCCCACCGCGCAAGGCATCCGCCAGACGGCCGAAAAGCGCATCGTCAGCGCCATCGTTACGTGGCGGCAGATGAGGCATGGATGATCTTGTTGCAGCCTTGGGTGCAGCACTCGTTCCGCCTGGTTCAGGCGCGCCAACGCCTCGCGGCGCCTGCGGTGCGGACGTGTTGTATGGCATCGGTGCGCGCCGCTGCGGTTCGGGGACATTCGCCGCCGGAGGCTGTGGTTCACGCAGTCCGCCACCCATGCCGAAGCGGTCAGGCGCGGTTTGTGACTTCGCCGGCTGGGATGTTGAACCAAACCCGCCAGAGAGATTTCGTGCACGGTCTGGAAGTGGACGGGCCCCGCCTGGCTCTTCCGCAATAATCTTGCGGATCGATGCCAGGATCTCTTCCATCGACGGTTCCGCTGCCGCTTCCGGTCGTGACATCGCCTAACCTCGCCTTGTCAAATACGCCGCGTCAAATACGCCGCCCCTGGCTGCACACAACACAAACGACCGCTGGGAGGTGAGGTGCTTCCCGCGATCAGTTTGGGCGTTGCGGCTGCCCGACACACTATCCCGCGATGACCAGCCCTCTACTGGCCGTTGCGGGCAGATGTCCTTCACTATGCTCGTACACGTTCAAGTTGGCCGCATCAATGAGGTGCTCACAACTAGCGTGGCAATCTTGCCAGTACCCACGGGAAAATTACACGCCTGTATTCACGCTACTTCTCATCTTTTTCATCCAACCCACTGTGTTGCCTGTTCCTTGTCTGCGCAGCCTCCGAGGAGAGGGCCTTTTCAACCATGCGTGGCATGTTTTCGTTCAGCCAATCTTTCAACAGAGGCCGCAGCAGCTCGGCTGCACCATTGTGATGCTTCAGCAGTTCGGCTGGGAGCGCAGCGCCGATGTCGGCCACAGCGTTTCCGGCGAGTTTCCAGGTGGCGTCACTAGGCAGCGCGGGCGAAGCTGACGGCGTCAGCTGGTCATGTGCATTGCTTGCCGGCTGCTGTTGTGGTGCTTCGGCGGTGGGTGGCGGCAAGGCTGGCACTGCCGCTTGTCCCATTTGCTTGAAGCGCGTATCCATGAACGAAACCATCTTGCGCGCAACGGGGGGACTGCCATCAGGTCCAGCTGAGCGCGGCAGGGTGCCTTCCGGTCCATCCCCTGCAGGGCCATCAGGCCGAGGCGGGGCGCTGGCAATGCTGGCACTGCGCAATGCGTCGGTGAGCCGGGTCGCAATCGGGCGCCGCCGCCGGTGCACATCCGTTTCCGGCCGCGCAGGTTCTGGGCGTGAAAACAGTGATGGAAGATCCAATTCGCCGTCTTCCGCATCATCGTTTGCCGGTGCGACCGCAGCGGGATGCACGGGTTGGTTCCAAGCCGCCACTCTGCCATTGCGGACTTTGCCGATGGCATCTGTCATTTGGGCGCCGCCGGAGTCGCCTGAAACTTGACTGCCGGCAGTCTGGCGCCGGATCGCCGTCAGTATCTCCTCAATGGATAGTTCCTGGTTCTTGGGAAGCCCGGACATGACGCTACCTCACTGGTTCGGGCTGGAGGCCGCGCATGCGCCGCTCAGCACCTCGTGATGAATGCCTCCCGTTCTGCTCGTTGCCGAAATCCCGATGCGTTCCACCCGCCTGCCTTCATCGTGAGGCGGCACATCTTTTCGGCTGAGCCCACACCGCATTACTGCTATCGGGTCACAGCGGCAAACTTTGGGCATTCGTTTGGCGACGGCTGCCTTTGATTGACCTGGAGCGGAGGCAAACCCGGCAATCGCGCATGACGCAAAGAACGCCAGCGGCCATGCCGCAGGCGTTCTTTAGCTCGCTATCGATTGAGAATTCCTGGCGCTGAGCGCCTTATTTGTAGGGCTTGGCCTCGACGTGGGCGTTCCAGGCGTCGAAGTGCTCACGACGACCATCCTCATGGGTGATCGAGAGGCCGAACCACTTCCGGCGCACTTCCTCGTAATGCACCTCGGGTTCGTAGACGTATGATGCGACGCCCAGCCGTTCGGCTTCGAGCCGGCCGATCGCCGAGAGCAAGGTGTAACCGGCGACAACGAGGTTACGCTCGTTCGTCACCTGCTGAACTTGTGCGTTGAGCAATTCCTGTTCGGCGTTGAGCACGTCGAGCAGCGTGCGCTGACCGACTTTTTCTTCCTCACGCACGCCGGTCAGCGCGGTCTGGCTTGCCGATACCTGCGCGCGATCGGATTGCACCTGAGCCTGGGCCGCCTGCAACCGCGACCAGGAAGCGATGACTGCTGCGCGCACCTCGGTGCGGACCTGCTCGATCTCCTGCAGGCGCGACACATGGGTGTGCTTGGCCTGCCGCACACGCGCGTAGACCTCGCCGCCCTCGTAGATCGGGATTGAAATGCGGCCGGTGATCGAGCCCTGCTCGGACTCGTCGAGTGTCTTGCTGGAACCGTAGCGCTCGCCCCACTGCGCATCGAGTTGCGCTGTCGGCAGAAGCTCGCCGCGAATGCGTTCGACGGTATAGCGCGCTGCCTGCTCGCGATAGAGAGCCGCAACGATGAGGGCGTTTTCCTGTTCGCCGACCGCAATCGATGCGTCGAGGCTGTTGGGTACGAAGCGATCGGGAGGACCCGGATCTGCGACGCCATTTGGCGGATTACCAACTACGCGCTCGTAGGTCGCGCGCGAACTCTTCAGATTGGCGCGGGCCGCATCCAGTGACGAGGTGGCGCCGGCGCGTCGGGCCTCGGCCTGGGCGACATCCGTGCGCGTGACTTCGCCCACCGCGAAACGGTCTTGAGTGGCCTTCAACTCGCGAGCGAGCACACGCAGATTATTTTCTTGCAACCGAACGACGGCCTGATCGCGCACAACATCCATATACGCGGTCACGGCTTCGAGCAGGACAGCCCGCTCGACATCGCGCAAAGTTTCGCGGCCGGCCCGCACGGCTGCTTCTGCCTCGTTGACTGCGTTGGTCGTCTGGAAACCATTGAACAGGTTCTGCGACAGGTTGATCGCATATCCAGAGGGCGTGGTCGTGCCGTTGCTGAGTGATGGCGGTTTCGTGTAGGTGGACTGCACACCGACATCAGCCGAGGCCGAGACGTTTGGCCGGTAGCCCGAATTCGCGCGCGCCACCTCTTCGTCGGTTGCACGCAGACGTGCACGCTCAGCATCGATGCGCGGGTTGTATTTATAGGCGGCAGACAGTGCCTGCCTCAGTGTTTCGGCTGAAACCGGCCCGGAAGAAGAGGTAGCGACTGCGGCGAATGCAGCCAGGATTGCGGCGCTAATGCGCCCGACCCTGCGCCTTCCAGTCGTTGCGTACATGCTCTGCATCAGCTCTCCGGCCCCAATGTGTCAACGCCCAGCGGGTCCTGCCTCGACAATCTCAATCCGCGAGCATGTTCCGATCGGCCGCTCGGGACCAATTCAGTTGGAACCGAACCCACCGCGCCCCTTGGCGGGGTCCTTTTGCGGGTCTTGATCGCAGACTCTTCCCTTCCGCATCACACAAAGCATTTACACCAAGCCCCCAGATCCAATTTGATCGCACGGGCAATGAACTGTTTGGCACGATTCGATGCCATCGCCAGTGGCACGCAATCCCTCTTCAACATCTGATCTGCCGGCTGCCGCAATCTTCTTTGCACGCTGCCGCCAGCCGAAGCATTTGAGGTTGGGTGGTGCTGCCATCATCCCCTAAGCAAAACCCATATGCACCACCTGCAGGCGAATCGCCTGCCGCGACAGCCCAGATTTAGAGCAGCTTTGGCCTCGCGGGGAAAGTTGGCAGCGCAATTGATCGGACGACTCCCGATCGCTGTGTAGCGCCAGAGCAACAGGTCGATGAGCACAAGCTCAACACTGTGACATCGACACCATCATCACGTCCACTTGCCATCGGCCGCGTTCTAATGGCGACAGACAGGCCGCAGCAATTCTCCGCCCCTGCGAGCCTACCCGCAGTGCGGACAGCTCCGGCGCGGGACCAATTGTAGTAGCGTTCGCCCGCCGGATGCTCGCCCATGGGAGTTCGGAGCGCCGCCAAAGCGGGGCCCTTGCCCCATTAGAACACGAATTCTTTCTTGCGCTGGAAACCGGGCAGCGCTGGCGCGGAAGCCGCAAAAGCGGCGCGTCGATCAAAATTGCGGCCAGAGCGCCGGTACAGGACGGCATGTCCCGCGACGCCTGCCTCAATGGCAACAAGGCGTCCACCGTCCTTCAATTGATCGAGCAGAGATGCCGGCAAATCCTCCACCGCACCTTCGATGATGATGGCGTCGTAGGGTCCTTCCGAAGGATACCCGACTTCCAGATCACCCTTCACGACGGCAACATTATCGCTCTTTAGATCTTCCAGGGCTTTGGTTGCCTGTTCGGCCAAGGCCGGATCGACCTCGAGGGCCACGACTGTCTGCGCGAGTTTGGAGATGACCGCCGCCGAATAACCGCTTGCAGCGCCGATATCCAATACGATGTCCTGATCGGACAGTTCCGCCAGCTGCACCAGTTTTGCGAAGGCGCGCGGCGCCATCATCCCGCGTGCCATCGTGCCTGCCTCCGCTTTGACGAGCGTCAGGGCTTCATCGATGTAGGCGACGGGCTTCAACGAGGTGGGGACGAACGCCTCGCGCGGAACCTGCAACATCGCATTGATGATCCGCCGGTCGGTCACGTCATCGGGACGCACCTGGGATTCGACCATGTTCTTGCGCTGCAGAGCGACGTTCACCATGACTTCCCCTTGGATTTTTCCCTAGTGCCGATGGATTAGAGTGCCGATGGAAGAGTGCAAACGTGCGGGGATGCCGAACACCCCTGCCGCTGCAATCCGCGGCGAAAATAGCCAAACACTGCTCCTCGTACCAGACCGTAAATTGGCGAACACGGCTGCGCGCTTTTAACGGGAAAGCAGGCAAGGCGATCACGCGCGGCGGTGCCTGCCGCCGCGCGCCTGCCAAACCATGGGGGCAAGAGGCGGGGCAACAAATGTTGAGGCGGCAGCGTAGCGCGGGGTGGGTACTCGATCCCGTCTTGTCGAACAGCGGCGGGCTATGGTAAGCGGAGCCTCCTTTCGTGATGCGGCATCGCCTTTTGTTTTCTGCGCTTCTTGCGCGCGGAACATCTCTGGCCGCTAACGACAGTACTCGTCGGGCCTCAGCGGAGTGCTCGCATCGACGCAGCCCATTCACCACTGGACTGCCGGACTGGAATGGCCACGTGGCGGAGTGGTGACGCAGCGGACTGCAAATCCGTATACCCCGGTTCGATTCCGGGCGTGGCCTCCAA
>JAGRKV010000077.1 GCA_020442165.1 Hyphomicrobiaceae bacterium
CGATTGGCACCGCAAGTTATCCACCGCCGCCCGCTTTGCTTGCGTTAGAGGCGCCGCACGCGCGCGACCGTGGATAACTTGCTGCCACACCGCACTTCTTGGCGTCCATCGAATGGGGACAGCCTCAAAGCTACTGAAACTTAAAGAATGGCTTACGCTGGAAGATGCAGCGCGGCACCTATCACTTGCCTTTGATGAGGATGTGTCGCCTGCAGACATTTTACGGCTCGCTCTTGATGGGCGCGTGCAACTCTCGGTCTATTTTGTGAATGGGGCCCAGGCCCGTCGGTGGGTTGCCGTGGATCACAATGACGTTGTGTGGAGGGATGTTCCTGGGCTAGTAGGAGGGATGGTTCGGCTCGCTAATCGACCGGTTATGCAGATTGAAGACGGGACGTTGATTCAACTGCTTGAAGAATCGCCGGGTATCGAACCTGGAGTTTGGGATTTGCCTCTGGTTGGCGCAGAGCGGATAGACGTTGAGAACGAATATCAACAGAGAGTGGGCGGTCCCGAGTGCTCGTTGACATGTTTGGACGGCGCTTTCGTGCGCTCGAACCGAGAGGATGACGGGCGGAGAACCTACTATGAGCTTGTGACCTTCGATGACGTTGGCTCTGACCCCGAGTCACCGGCCGAGTGGCGCAAGAGGTTGAAAGACCGGCGGATATACCCCTCGCATCTGCCCGATGACTCAATGCTCGTTTTGCGAACCAGTGCGCTACTGACACTGGAAGCAGATTCGTGCGAGCAGCGACCGCAGAGAGAGAGCATTCCCGAATCGAACGAACCTGACCGTTCGCATGTATCGGATGCGCTATCGCTAGTCAACCAGGCGGCACGACGGTATTGGGCAAACGCCGATCAGAGCGACCCGACAACACATCCCAATAACGCGGACGTGGCGGCATGGCTCATAGGACACGGGTTATCGAAGTCACTCGCAGAGAAGGCTGCATCCATCATTCGTCCGAAATGGGCGCACAACGGGCGTAAGCCCGACTCATAAAGGGTCGCACCCTCACCGTCAATAGCGGCGCAGGTTTTAGCGAAGCTGCACCGTTAAAGGTGAATCCCTTCTTCTATTGCACCGAACAACATTTCCCCAAAGTTGGCTTCCATACGGCAGATATGCCGGGATCTATGGAAGCGAATCATGACGATCGAAAGCATTCTCCAGGCAAATCGCGATCTGCTCGACGAGCGCGCGGCGGCTGCTGTGCTGGACGTGGCACCGGGCACACTGTCTGTCTGGCGTAGCACAGGACGCTACAACCTCCCGTTCCTCAAGGTGGGCCGCAAGGTCCGCTATCGGCGTGGCGATCTGCTCGCGTGGCTGGAAGCCCGAACCCGCGAATCCGGCGCGACGGCGTAAGGGGCAGCAATGGACTCCAAGAAAACGGGCCGCGACCGTGGCGACGGTGCGACCCGCAATGCTTTGCTGCAAAAGATCGCTGTCGATTTTCCGGGTAACAGCACCAGTTCGCAACAGGTACGGATGTGGGCCGCGATGCAGCGAGCCGGGAGCATCACGACGACCGAAGCGCGCTTGCACCTCGAAGTCATGCATCCGGCAATGCGTGTGCTGGAACTGCGCAGGAAGGGTGTGAAGATCGAGAAGGTTTGGGCGCTTGAGCCGTCAGAAGCCGGGCGGACCCTTCACCGCCAAGCGCGCTACGTTCTGCTACCGCACCAGGGTGGCGCAATTGCTCCCGAGTTGATCGCACTGCTGTTGCTGGCGATGGTGGCTGGGCTGCTGCTTCTTGGGGTGATCGCATGATTGCGCATGAGGCGACAGACCAGTTCCGCGCCGCGATGCGTGACGCGGGGATCGCGCCGCCCGATGTGATCGAGGCGGACGGACAATTGCATCGATTCCGCGTGGAAGGCGACAAGGCGGGGAGCCGTAATGGCTGGTATTCGCTGCACCTGGACGGGCGGGCGGCTGGGGTATTCGGAAGTTGGAGATCCGGGGCGCGTTCGAAGTGGGCGGCGGACGGCAAGCGCATGAGTAGCGCCGAGCGCGAGGCGTTCTCAAGGCTGATCGAGGCGGCGAAACTCAAGGCGCGAGCCGAGCACCGGGCCGAACACGAAGCGCGGGCCATCGAGGCGCAAGCGGAATGGAAGCGCGCGGCACCGGCTGACCCAATGCACCCGTACCTTCAGAAGAAGGCTGTGAAGCCGCACATGCTGCGACAGGTCGGCGGCGTGCTGATCGTGCCCCTGTACGACGCGTATGGGCTGCTGTGGAACGTGCAGCGCATCGGCTTTGATGGTGGCAAACGGTTCAGATCGGGCCGCGCTGGCGGGCTGTATTCGCCGCTTGGCGACCTGAAGCATCCGACGCGAATCCTGGTCTGCGAGGGCTGGGCTACGGGCGCAACGCTACATGAGGAATCTGGGCTGCCGGTTCTGTGCGCGATGAACGCCGGCAACCTACTGCCCGTGGCACAGTCCGCTACGACGGCTTGGGGCGGGGCTGATCTGGTGATCTGCGCCGACAACGACCGCCGTACCGCGGGTAATCCGGGCGTGGCTGCTGCGACCGCCGCCGCGAAGGCGACCGGGGCGCGGCTGATCGTGCCCGAGTTCCCCGAGGGGGCTAGCGGTTCCGACTTCAACGACTTGGCGGCGCTGCGCCGCAAGGGGGCGGGCTATGCTTGAAGCTGAAGCGAACGCCCTGCAATCGGGTTGTGCTGCCACCGAGGGTAAAAGGCCGGGCGTCGCGGGTATTCCGGCACTGGCCGATCTGATCGCCGGTGCTGGCGCCGATGGCGGCCAGCAAGAGGCGATACCTGCCGTTCCCGAGAATGCGCGCCCCTGCTTTCGTGTCTATGACGATTGGGCTCTGCTCGACAATGGACGCAAACTTAGGCCGGGCGTATGGCTGCACGGCACGAGCAGGCCCAAGAAAGGCGAGACGCCAGTTCCCGTCGATACCTGGGTGTGCGGTCCGCTGCACATCGAGGCGCAGACATTCGACGGCACCGAAAACAACTTCGGGCGGCTACTGCGATTCAAGAACACGGCGGGCCGGTGGCGGACGTGGGCGATGCCTATGGAACTGCTCAAGGGCGACGGCGCCGACCTTCGCGGTGAACTTCTCGCGATGGGGTTGGAGCTAGATCTGTTCGGACGCCAGACGCTCGCGCGTTATCTGCAAGAGAGCACCCCTAGAACGCGTGTTCGCTGCGCCCTGCAAGTGGGTTGGTGCGGCGACGTGTTCGTGCTACCCGATGCCGTGATCGGTCCGAACGCGCCGGGCGTAATCTTCCAGTCTGGTGAACGCTCGCACGATGAACACCGGCAGGCCGGAACGCTCGACGGCTGGCGGACCGAGATTGCGGCGCGGGCAGTCGGAAACCCGCTGTTCCTGTTGGGGCTGTCGGCGGCGTTCGCAGGGCCGATCCTGAAGCGCACGAACAGCGAGGGCGGCGGGTTGCATTTCGTGGGCGATTCCTCGACCGGAAAGACGACGATCCTGGAGGCTGCCTGTTCTGTGTGGGGCGGGCCGGGCTACCGGCGAAGCTGGCGCGCCACGGCAAACGGCATGGAAGGCGCGGCGGCGCTGTTCAATGACTGTCTGCTCGCACTCGACGAAATCTCGGAATGCGAACCGCGAGAAGTCGGCGCCATCGTCTATGCCTTGGGGAACGGACGCGGCAAGCAACGGGCAAGCCGGACCGGCGCTGCGCGATCCATAACGCGATGGTCTGCGTTCATCGTTTCGACCGGCGAGCGCACAATCACGACGACGATGCAGGAAGGCGGGCACCGCACTAAGGCCGGACAGTCGGTCCGCCTGCTCGACATACCCGCAGCGCGGCGCTTTGGCTGCTTCGATGATCTGCACGGGATGGCGACCGGCACCGCACTGTCGGACGCGATCAAGCGGGCGGCAACGCAACAGTATGGCCGTGCTGGACGGGCGTTTCTGGAACGGCTGACCCATGAGCCGCGCGACATGGCCGAACTGCTTGAACGTCTCAAGGCGCTGCCTGACTTCAATCCGCCAGACGCCGAAGGGCAGGACAAGCGAGCGGCAGGCCGGTTTGCACTGCTCGCGCTGGCGGGCGAGTTGGCGACCGAGTACGGCATCACCGGATGGCCGGAAGGGGCTGCGGTGGTAGCGGCGGTGGCCGGGTTCGATGTGTGGAGGTCCGTACGCGGGCGGGGAAATGACGAGCGGAGGCAAGTTCTCGACCGACTGGTGGGATTCCTTGCGCGGCACGGCGATAGCCGGTTCTCCGACTCGACGGCTGATGGTGCAACGGTGCGCGACCGGGCCGGCTGGTGGAAGTCGGATGACGATGGCGGACGGTTGTACCTGTTCAATGCGGACGGCTTGCGCGATGCGCTGAAGGGCTTTGACTTCAAGCGGGCGCTTGATCTGCTTGAACAGGCTGGGGTGATCCCTGATGCCGGTGCAGGCAATGGCGGCAAGCGGGCGCTGGTCTATCGCATCGGCGGGCGCTCGATGAGGCTCTACCCGATCAACCCCGAAAACCTGGGGGCGGCCGATGGCGCTAGCTGATCTGCTCTCCAGGCTGGAAGCAGCCGCGCGCTCGTCGCAAGAAGGGGTATCAGAGGTTTCACGGGTGCAGGCCAGTAGCGGCGCGGGCTTCGGCTGCAACCCCACGGAAGATCGCGGGGTATCAGGGTCGAGCGAGACGGGAGAGTCTGATACCCCTGCAACCCCTGAAGAAGTTGCGGGGTATCACGCGGAACCCTTGCAAACAGTGGGATGCACCCCTGATACCCCTGATACCCCGCAAAACGGCAATGCACGCGATTCGACTGCGCGAGCCTGTCTCGACTGTCGGCACCGCAAGACGCCGGGCTTGTCGGTGGGCTACTGCGGGCAGCGCACTGACATCGCACACGCATACGGGACTGGACATCCATTGAGGCGACTGCCTGACGATGGCGGCGCGAACTGCATTCTTTTCGAGGGTTGGCAATGACAAAGCCAAAGCAAAGGACCGGCAAGGCGAGACCTGAACGCGCTAGTGCGCCGTCGAAATCAAAGCGGCTGGAAATCAGCGCACTGGACGGCATGACCGAAAATCGGCTGATGGCTGAAGTCGCGGCCAGCCCCGCCGTGACTTCGGCGACGGTTCTAACCGAATTCTCGAAAGGCCACTTTGGCGAGTTGTCCCTGACCGATGCTGCGGATGCCCTGAAAGAGAAGATTCAGGCGGTTCAGGGCGGCAACCTGACCGACGCCGAGGCGATGCTGACCGGACAGGCGTTTGCGCTGAATACCATCTTCACCGAGTTGGCGCGGCGCTCCGCGCTCAATATGGGCCAGTACCTTAACGCGAGTGAGCGGTACATGCGTCTGGCACTGAAGGCGCAAAGCCAGTGTCGGACAACGCTCGAAACGCTGGCGGCACTGAGGAATCCGCCCGTGGTAATCGCCAAGCAGGCCAACGTGACGAGCGGCCCGCAGCAGATCAACAACGGCGTAGCAGGGCAGCCTCGCGCGGGAGAAACGGGAAGCGCGCCGAACAAACTATTGGAGGCTGAAGATGGTCAATGGCTGGACACCGGAACGCCGGGCGCGGCAAGCGGCGCTGATACGCACATGGCGACCGTGGGAGCAATCGACCGGACCGCGAACGGACGAAGGTAAGGCGAAGGTCGCGCGCAACGCCTTCAAGGGCGGATGGCGGGACAAGCTACGGGAGTTGGCGCGGGTGCTGCGGGAGCAGGACAGCATCCGTCGCGAGATCGACTAGCAGGGGGCGGGTCGAAAGTCCGGATGCCTTCGGGCCGGAAACCGCACCCAGCCGCGTTCGCAGAATTTTTCCCCGTGGAAAGGAAATTGCGGGCGATAGTATGCTTCACATACCCACTTCGCTTGCCCATACTGTCTCTAAGAGCAGGAGAAGAACATGAGCGAATCCGTCCTTTCGGCCCTTTACGTTCACAACGAGGTTGCTGCGTCCGAGCCTGTCGACACGCGCCTATGGCCGAACGGCCCGGGCCGCCCAAAGTGCAGCCCAGACAAGAAGAAATGTCGGCAGTAGGAACCTAATGCAATCCAGCAAGTTCAAGATCACGGTGAAGGGCGATGAGGCGGACGAAAGCATTCGCCTTAGCGACCTTGTTGATCAATTGAACGCTCTCAAGCTCGCGCTCAATCAAGTGGATGCTGCCATCACTGGCGGCAAGGCGTCCGACCTCTATTACCGCGTCATCAAGATCACCATGAACAGCCCGGCAACCTTTGAGGTTGAGGCCGTTTCAAAGTCCGGTAGCCGCTCGCATGGGCGCCGTGTGGTATCGAAACTGAGTCGGGACATTAAGGCAGTGATTTCTGGGAAACGTCCTCGCGACGCCGATTTGGACCTGCTCGAGTCCTATCGGGCGCTGGTGAAGCCCATGCAGAGACATGTGATGGAAGTGTCTTTGCAGTTCGATGGTGAGCCGGTTCAGCTTCCCCGAAATCTCGATATGAAAGTCGACGAGATACTTGGGCCGGATCAGACCGAACAGGGCTCCGTAGTGGGAAGCCTAGATGCCCTGGACATTCACGATGGGAAGAACCTTTTCAAGGTCTATCCCGTGGTTGGTCCAAAGAGCATCAGATGCCGTTTCCAGCGCGATCTAATGTCCCAGGCCATCAGCGGTATCAATCACTTCGTCCGAATCTCCGGACTGCTGCACTACAAGAAGGCAGAGAAGTTTCCGCACCTGATCAAGGTAGCCTCGATTGAAGTATTGCCCGAGCGCGCGGACGCCCGTCCCCTATCCAGCCTGCGGGGCATCGCCCCGGGCGCATACGAGGGGCTGACTTCGACCGAGTACGTTGAGAAGGTGCGCAACGGTGAGTGGTAAGCCAAAGTTCTATTGGGACACCGCACCACTCATCGCATGGATTACCGATGAGAGGCGCAAAGACCCGGCCGAGATGTCCGGGCTGGCCGAGGTTGTTGAAATGGTGGATCGAGGCAAGGCGATCCTCATGACTTCGGTGCTTTGGCGCGCCGAAGTACTCAATGCATCGCTCACGAAAGCCCAGCGCAGACGGCTGGAGGAAGCATTCGATGGCAGATCCGTCGTTGAGTTGCAGATCGAC
>JAGRKV010000078.1 GCA_020442165.1 Hyphomicrobiaceae bacterium
CCCCAATTGGAAGAGGGCGTCATCAAAGGCCATGTGACCCTCCCCAACCAGCAGATAGATGTGACCGCGCTCCTTACCTTTGGGGTCTAGGAAAACCTTACCTTCAGGGCAGGTGGACGAACGGAAGACCCCATATGAGGCCTGAGCCCCCCCCATGCAAGAAAAAATCGCAGGGGCGCGACAAAAAAATTCCCCCCTGATTTCACCGACGGTTAACAGCGGTGTGCTGTAGCGAAGTGTGAGCCCGCTGGCGTAGGTGGCGTCAATTTGCCCGGCTTCAGGCGAGGCCAGGTCAGCGGAACAATTTATCCAGAAATTTCTTGGCCTTCTTGCTCTCCTTGGTGTCCTTGCCGAATAGCTCGTCGACGACCTCGTCAGCGTTCTTGCCCTTGAGCCGTTTGCCGAATTCCTGGACAGCCTCGACGGCCTGCTTTGCATCCACCTTGGATAGATCGGGCTCTATCTGCGGTTTCGACCACGGACCCGTCAGCCGAATCGGCACTTCCAGGCCGCTCAATCCGGTCGCACCGCCTTGGCCGGAGAGTTCGGCGACGAGCTTGGGGTGCAAGGTGTAGTCGACTTGGCGCTCTGGCAGCATGACGCGGCCGTTGCCGGTTACGCGCAGCAACGGGCTCATGAGTGTCAGGTCCTGGTTGGTCGCGATGCCATCAACAATCTCGAAGCTCGCCGAAAGCTTGCTGAAATCGGTCTGTTCAGCTGGTGTGGCGGACATACCGGTGAAATTACCCTGCTGCAGGCCACGCAGCGCTTTGCCAACATTGAAGCCTCTGACGGCGCCATCCGTGAAGGCGAACGTCGCCTTGCCGTTCAATGCGGAGACGAGCTGGCGCTGGGTCGATCCCTGGCTGGTGGTGGCCAGCGTCAGCTTGCCCTTACCCGAGAGCCAGTCGACGCCGGCAGCATCCTTGAGCAATGGCGCGCCGGATACGCCGTCGACGACTATGCTGGAGCTGATGGCCGGCTGGGCTGCACTGGCATCGATGGTGATGATGCCGCGCCCGCTGCCATCATAGAGCGCCACGCGCTCGAACGTAGCTTTCGCCACCTGGTTCTTGAGTGCAAGCACGAGATCAGAAGCGCCAATTTTGACCTCGCGGTAGAGCAGCTTGCCAAGCGACAGCTTTGCGTCGACGTCGGCAAGGCCGAGAAGAGCGGTATCGATTGGCTCGTCGCTCCAGCCCGCACGCGCCGTATAGCCTTTGACCCGAGGACCCTGGTTGCGATCGAGCAGATCGTCGATCGATTGCGGCGGGGGGGAACCGGATTTATGCGCCGCGGAGGGTGTTGCGGGCGCGGGAGCGGGAGCGGCTGAGGGCAAGGCTGCTGGCGATGCGGCGCCGCCATGTGACGCGCCATCAAGGTAGGTATTGAGATTCAGTTCGGTGATGTTCAGTTCGGCCTTGATCTGCGGCCGCTCTGCCCTGGTCAGACCGGCGATCCAGCCCTTGGCCTGCGTTTCATCCAGTGAGATGTCGGCATTGTCGAGCCGGAAGGCTCCTGGTTGCGACTTGAGACGGCCTTTGAGGGAGAGCGCGCGGAAACCATCGTTGGGCGGCAGGTTCTTGCCAACCCAGAGCGCCAGCGCGCGCAGCGAGGGCGATGTGGCGGTGACATCACCCGCCAGGTTTGCGCCCCTGGCGAAATCAATCGTGCCGTCGTAGTCGGCCTGCAGTGCGCTGGCGTCGATCTTGACGGCGAGCTTGGCCGGCTTGTCCGTCAGGATCTCGGCAAGCGTGGTCAGCGTGCCATCGAAACGCACCGTCTGGCCTCTCCAGTCGAGATCGCCCTTGGCAAAGAGCGGCTTCGACAGGGTGCGCGCCTTGACTGTCAAATCGATTGAATTCACGGCCTGGCTGGTGCCGTTCTGCTCGTCGACGTAGGACAGCGCGCCATCGACGATGCGGACGTCGTCGAGCACGAGATTGTCCAGGGTGGCAACGCGCTTGTCGGGCTTCGGATGGGGACTCGTGGCATCGGCATTGTCACGCGGTTCGCCGCGCTGGGCGAGAGCCCTGGCGGTGCCCGGCAGGGCATCCAGCAACGTGCCCGACTTCGCCTCGGCATAGCGCACGGGTGCCGATGGTTCGGGCGCCAGCGCAAGGTCCCAGCTCTTTTGCCCTGCCTTGTCGACGCGGAGATCGAATCTGGGGCGCGTCAGAACGAGGCGGTTGACCTCGACGTTCCGTGTCAGCAGCGGGAGCAGTTTTACCGAAACGTCCAGGCTTTCCATCGAAACGGTTGGTGGGCCCGGCATTGCCGGCGGCGCGGACAACGAGACATCGTGCAAGGTCACGCCGATGGAGGGATAAAACGTCAGCTTTGCTGGTCCCGTGATGGTCAGGTCCCGACCCGTATAGGCTCTGACGGCGGCCACGGCCTGTTCGCGGATGAGATCGGTTGGCGGGTTGAGCAATATGAAGGCCGCGCCGGCCGCCGCGATTAGGCCTGCGCCTACCGCTCCGACAAACAGGACCGTGGCCATCCCGGAGCGGCGCCTCGCAGCTGGATAATGCGGAGGCTGCTGCTGGTGCTGAGCCTGCACATGCGGGGGCCGTCCGGCGGCGGGGGCACCAGGGTGGGGCGGCATGTGGCTGGGCCTAGCCACGCGCTGACCGGGAGGCGGCGCAAACCGCTCCTCGATCGGGCGGACTTGCGCCAGATCAGGCGGTGGTGGTGGTTTGCGCGGTGGCGTGCCAGTGGTCATGTCGCGTCTCTGGAGTGATTTGAATGAGTTGAGCCGATCCTAGCCTTGGAGGGCTCGTCTGTCGTCAGGCTGCGGCAGATGCCAGGCTATTTGCTGGTCCAAGCGAGTGCTGCAAGCGATCGCTGTGCGCTGTCGCCATTCGTGTGAGCGGCGAGGGCGATTCGCCCTGCGGCCAGCATGATCTATCGATCAAATGTGTCGGAGATGGGCACATGCTGGCTTCCGAGCACCGCTGGTGCGGAACAGCAGTTCCTGCGAAAATGTGGCCTAGATCAGTGCCAAATACGCGCCGATATCATCGCGCTATCAAGTTGTGGCGCACTGCGATCTACGATCTCAGCGGCGCTGCCGTAATTCCACCAGACAGCTGTTGCCATCGGAGCCGTGCTCGATGATGACCTCTTCGCTCGCGTTCCAGTAGCGTTCCAGTGTGCGTCCGCCGCCAAGTTCGAGACGCATGACGGATTCGCCGCCCAGCTTGTGGATATCGTCGACCAGCGCGGCTGTATTGTTGCACCAGTAGGGGCGGGTAGGCCCTTCGCCATCGATGGGGCCATCGCCGGTGGCACCTCGACTGCCAGGCGTAGTGGCGCCGGCGGGGCTGTTGGCGCGGCCCAGCGGGGGCGAGATTTCGGTTATGACGGCTGAAGAGACGCTGCCAGTCGCAATATTTGCCGGCGGCATGTTTTCGGGCGGTGCGCCGGGCAATTCCTGCGCGGCGGCTGGCACTGCACAAACAGCTGTAGCGATCAGCATGAGAAGCGCCGCCAAACCGCTGCGGCGCGGTAATTCAGATGCGTCAATCACGAAGTCCCCCACATGCCCCCAAGTGTCCGATCGGCTTGCCGCGCCCCCGCGGGTTCCGATCTTTATCGCGGCGCTTGAGATGCGCGCGCTGGTTCCTACCTCATCGCGGCACATTGTGGCCAAGGGTCGGCAGCGTGGAGGCGATCCTTCGATTGGGGGTGTGGTGTGGTTGATCTGCAACCCGCAGCTTTACAGCGCTGCTGAAATGCAGGCCAAGAAGCCAGTGTTGCGCTAGGCAAGAGATGATGTGCGCTGGCCTCAGACCGAAGGTTCCACGCCTACGGCCTGAGTCGGGCTGAAGCGCTCGCCCCATGGGAAGCCTTGCGGGAATGCCGCAGAGATTTCGTCACGTTCGGATCTCGTCAGCACAAGATCGGCAGCGCGCACGTTGCATTCCAGGTGTTCGGCGCGGCGCGTTCCTGGAATGGCAATGACGTTGCTTCCCGCGCCAAGCACCCAGGCCAGCGCGACTTCCACCGGAGCACGTCCAATGCGCCGACACAGCTCCAGAAAATCGGCCATCGCCGCCTGGTTGCGGGAGTAGGCCGGTTCCAGGAAGCGCGGATTTGAGCGCCGGAAGTCACCGCTTGCGAAAGACGACGGGTCGATTGCCGTGCCGGTGAGCATGCCGCGCCCGAGGGGGGAGAAGGCGACGAAGGCCACGCGGAGTTCGTTGCAGGTTGCTATGAGGCTTTTTTCCGCATCGCGCGACCAAAGTGAGAATTCGCTCTGCACAGCCGCGATGCGATGCACGCTGTCGGCGCGGCGCAATGTCTCCGGCGAGACCTCGCTCAGCCCAATGGCGCCGATCTTGCCCTCGCGCTTGAGGGCCGCCAGCGTTTCCATGGTGTCCTCGATGGGCCGTGAGGGATCGCGGCGCTGGATATAGAACAGCTCGACGTGGTCGCGGCCGAGGCGCTTCAAGGACTGCTCGATGGCGCTTCTGAGATATGCGGGGCTGTTGTCGACGCGCCGTTCTCCGGTCGCTGGGACGTAGCGTATGCCGGCCTTGGTCGCGAGCACGACGCGCGCCCGGGACTCGCGCAAAAAACGTCCGATCAGCTCTTCGCTGCGGCCCATGCCATAGATGTCGCCAGTATCGATATGGTTGACGCCCAGCTCCACCGCACGGGCGAAAAGGCGCATGGTTTCGTCTTCGGTCGAGGGGCCATATGTGCCGGATATGCCCATCGCACCGAGGCTGACGCTCGATACCAGTGGGCCGAAGCTGCCAAGCCGGCGCATCTCCATGAAGCCTGTTTCTCCCCAGGTGCCGGACATCTTATCGGTGTTCGTGCCCGCTTTTGCATCTTGCACTGGTCTGCGAGGCGGGTTCTAGCTTTTTCCGGTTCCAGCTTAGGGTTGAAGTGCAGGACGGGACATCATGAACTTTCTTCCGATGTTGCAGGCGCGAGCGGAAGCTGGCCAGCCGGTGCGGATCGCCCAGGTTGGTGCGGGCAAGTTCGGAACAATGTTTCTGGCTCAGGCGAGTCTGACGACCGGACTGCACGTGGTCGGCCTCGCCGACCTCGCCCCTGCGCGGGCCCGCCAGCGGCTGGCGGATGCGGGATGGGAGGTGGACCGTTATGGCGCGGCCAGCCTCGATGCCGCCATGCAGGACGGCAGCACCTTCGTGACAGACGATACCTTGGCGCTGATTGCCGATCCCCGGATCGAGGTCGTCATCGAATCGACGGGTGATCCGGCTAACGGCGTGCGCGTGGCGCGAGCTGCCTTCCGTCACGGCAAATCGGTGGTCATGGTCAATGTCGAGGCCGATGCGCTTGTCGGTCCGCTGCTGGCACGGGAGGCGCGGCGGGCCGGAGTGGTCTATTCACTGGCCTGGGGCGATCAACCGGCACTGATTGCCGAGCATGTCGACTGGGCGCGGACCTGCGGGTTCGAGGTTGTGGCGGCAGGCAAAGGCACGCGGTATCTGCCGAGCTATCACGCCTCCACGCCGGAGACGGTGTGGGACATCATATCGGGTTATCTCAAGGTCGATCGCGACAAGGTCAACTTGCAGATGTTCAACTCTTTCATCGATGGCACCAAGTCCGCCATCGAGATGACGGCGGTGTGCAACGCCTGCGATCTCATGCCCCAATCAGGTGGGCTGACTTTTCCACCGGCAACGCGATTCGAGCTGGCTGAACTCCTGAAGCCGAAGAGTGATGGCGGGCTCATTGAGACGAAAGGCGTGACGGAGGTGACGTCGTCACTTTATCGCGACGGCCGTGACGTGCCGCATCACCTGGCGATGGGGACCTATGTGGTGATTACGTCGGAGAGCGCTTATGCGCGCCGGTGCTTTGCCGAATACAATACGCTGCCCGATTCAAGCGGAACCTATGCGGCGCTTTACCGACCGACGCATATGATTGGTCTCGAACTGGGCATTTCGGTTGCTTCCGTCGCCTTGCGGCGCGAGCCGACGGGTTCGGCGCGGGTCTGGAACTCAGATGTTGCGGCGGTGGCGAAACGCGCCCTCAAGGCTGGCGAAATCCTGGATGGGGAGGGAGGATTCACGGTCTGGGGACGGCAGATGCCGGTGACCGATTCACTCAAGGCTCGTGCGCTGCCGATCGGCCTTGCGCATCGCGTGCAGCTTATGCGCGATGTCGGGGAAGGGGCAGTGTTGAGGATGGATGATGTGGTGCTTGACCCCGACAATCCGGCGGTTGCAGCGCGCCGTGAACTGGTGGCTCAAACAACGGCATGAACCATTGGCAAATTGTGTTGCCGGTTTGGGGTGTCTTTCTAGCTTCGTTTTGTGTTCAAATGTTCCAGCGGCGTGATTGTGTTCAATCGTGTTGGTGATCGTTTGACCGTAACGGAGACTTTAGATGAAGTTCGTTTCGACGGCAGCCATTGGGCTCGCAGTTCTGGCCGGCGTTGCAGGGGGGCTTGGCGATGCCGCACCGGCGATGGCGCAGCGGGGCTATGATTGTGCGCATGGCCCCGATACATGGCGCGTGCGCGGCGTGCCGTCCTGGGATCGCCTCAATATCCGTTCCGGGCCGAGTGCAAGCTGGGAGATCGTCGGCACCATTCCAGCCACAGGTTCGGGCGTGCATTGTCTTGGGCCATGCAAGGGCAAGTGGTGCCGCGTGAGCTGGCGCGGGATCGTCGGCTGGACCAACATGCGCTTCCTTGGCGAGTGATGCTGGCCGCCCGGCGGCTCACACTGCGGCGGTAAGGGCAAGTTCCACGCAATTGAGCGTGTGGCCGTCGGAGCCTGGAATGATCCTTACTGTGCCGCCGTGACGCTCAGCGATCTGGCGGACAAGTGCGAGGCCCAGGCCGCTGCCCGGTGTCCGGCCACGGTCGGCGCCGCGATGGAATGGCTCGAAGGCGCGGTCGGTGTCAGCCGGGGGAAAGCCGCTACCCTGATCGCTCACGCGCAGAATCGCCGTGTGGTCGTGACGCAGCACAGTCAAGTCGACCGGCGGGCGGCCATGCCGGTGCGCATTCTGCAGGAGATTGCGGATCAGGCGGCGCAGGAGTTGGGGATCGCCGACGATGTCGGCGGATACACCTGAAACCTCGGTTTGATCGAAGTGGGCGGCTTCTTCCGCTGCCAGTGCCAGCAGATCGACCCGTTCGCTGCGGTCGAGTGGCGTACCGGCATCCAGGCGGCTCGACAGCAGGATCTCTTCAATCAGCCGGTCCAGTTCCGAAATATCGCGTTCAAGCGCAGCTTTCCTATCTGGATCGGCTTTGTCCTTCAGCAATTCCACGCCCATGCGCACGCGGGCAAGGGGCGTGCGCAATTCGTGGCTGGCATTGGCCAGCAGCAGGCGATGCGACTGCACCAGACTTTCAATGCGAGCCGCACTTTCATTGAAGCGTTTGGCCAGCTCGGCAATTTCGTCGCGCCCCTTGACCTCGACCCGTGCAGACAGGTCGCCCGTTCCCAGGCGTTCGACGCCTTCCTGAAGTCTTTCGAGCCTTCGCGTCAGTCCGCGCACCACCGGCCATGCAATAACGCCGACGGTTGTGGCGATGGCGGCCAGAAAGCCCAGGAACCAGAGGCCAGGATGGCGATTGCTGCGGAGCGGATTGCGCGCGACGAGCCAACGTCCATCGGGCAAGGGGATTGCCCAGGCCGGGCCGCCGCGTCCGAAGACGAAGCCGCTTTCGTTGCGGCGAGAGGGCGGGGTGGGCAATACGCGACTGGTGCTGGCAATCGGCTTATGGCTGGCATCGAACAGCGCAAGATCGAGTTTCAGACGTGTTGAGATGCGTTTCAGTGCTTCCTCGGTGGCGGCACTGCCGGCTTCGGGTGGTGGCAGTGCGCCTTCGACCAGTTCGCCGGCGACTTCGAGGGCCTGCCGTATGGGCACGCTGTCGATCGCGCGCCGCCACATGGCGCCGCCGGCAATCACGAACGCAAACAGCGCGGCGATTATGGTCAGGTAAATCTGCGTCGATAGGCGCTTGCGTGTGAGGTTGGGCATATCGCTCAATCCTGCGCCTTGGCGAAGACGTAGCCGGCGCCACGCACGGTGATGACACGCTTCGGTTTCTTGGGGTCGTCCTCGATGGCGGCGCGGATGCGCGAGATGTGAACGTCAATGGAGCGGTCGAAGGCTTCGAGCTGCTCGCCTTTCGAAAAGTCCATGATCTGCTCGCGCGTGAGGACGCGGCCGGCGTGTTCGGCAAGGGCGAGAAGCAGTGTCAGCTGGTAGCTGGTCAGGCTGCGGGGTTCGCCGTCCAACCGGACTTCGCGGGCGCCGCGATCGATCTCAAGGCGGCCGAAGCGGAGGACGTCGCGGGCGGTTTGGGAGCCGCGACCGCGCCGCAGGATGGCTTTCAAGCGGGCGAGCAGCTCACGCGGCTCAAACGGCTTGGGCAGGTAATCGTCGGCGCCCAGTTCCAGGCCGACGATGCGGTCCATGGCATCGCCGCGTGCGGTGAGCATCAGGATCGGGATGTCGGAACGGGCACGGATCTGGCGGCAGATTTCCAGCCCGTCCATGTCAGGCAGCATCAAGTCGAGGATCATCGCGTCATACGTGCCCGCGGTTTCGCGCTTCAGGCCTTCCGCTCCCGATGCGGCGTGCGTCATGCGCAGGCCCGCCTGCTCCAGATAATCGCAGACCATTTCGGCGAGGCGAATGTCATCCTCAATCAGCAAGACCTGTTCGGCCACTTGGCGGGCTCCTGGGCGTCAGATGCTGGCGTGTTTTTGGTTGGTTGCGGGCCGCTTGGCAAGTCGCTGCGAAATGCAAGGCGGCCCAGCGGGCCGCCTTGTGTGGTCTGTCGCGTGAGTTTGGCGTCTGCCTGCCGATTGGCATCAGTCGCGATGCCAGCGCTTCATCCAGCCAAATCGTTCGCGCCAGGTCTCGATGCGTTCCACAAGCTTTGCGCGCTGCTCGGCATTGAGGATCTCGCTGGCGTCGGCAACCGCTGTCGACAGCCGCTTTGAGATGCCGTCGAGACGGGCCATCTGTTCGGTGCGCAATGCTTCGACAGCGGTGCGGTCCACCGTGGGCGCCTTCAACAGCTCAAGTCCCTTCTTGCGTGCATCGATCATCTGCCGGCGGATGCCGTAAACATCGGATGCGACGCCCTTGGCCAGCACTACGAGCTTTTGTTCCTGATCGTAGGTGGCGTCGACTTCAGCCGCAAGGTGGCGGGCAAAACGCGTCGCCCGGTCGGTGGCATCGTCGACTGTGGCGGGGGCGAAGATGCGGGTGATCCCGGGGCGATCGCCAAACGGATTGCCGATCGGACCGGCACCCTGGCCCAGGGCCTTGCCGGCAAAGAAGCCTGCGCCCACTGCGAAGAGGGCGAGCAGTGCCACGCGGGGACCGCGCCGGCGGCGGCAACCGTAGTTGTCTCCAGAGTGGGGATGGGTGGAATTGGCGGGGGAGTTGCCAGTGTCGGTCATGGTGGTTCTCCTGTCGATATGTGGGGCAGCGTTGCTGCCGACACCGGCAAGATCGGGGACTGGCGTTTCGGGACTTTGTCGCCCATGTAAAGTAATGTTAAGCGGCGAGCCGCCACATTTCCGGGGCATGCAGGGAGCACGATTTGGTATTCGGTCTCATTATTCTGCTGGGACTTCTGGGCCTCGCCATGCTGCCGCAGCTGTGGGTTCAGCGGGTGCTCAAGGAACATGGGCGGGAGCGGGCGGACTTTCCCGGCACGGGCGGGGAATTTGCGCGCCACATTCTGGATGAGATGAAGCTCACCGAGGTGAAGGTGGAGGAGACAAAGCTCGGCGATCACTACGATCCCGATGCGCGAACAGTTCGCCTGCTGCCACAGCATTACAACGGGCGATCGCTTGCCGCGGTGGTGGTCGCCGCGCACGAGGTCGGGCATGCAATGCAGCACGCGACTGGCTACGCGCCTCTCATGCGGCGCTCCCGTCTTGCCAAGCAGGCGCAACGTATCGAACGGATCGGCGCCATCGTCATGCTGACAGCGCCCGTGGTGATGGCAATCGTCAAGGCGCCAGCGCTGGTGTTCGTGCAGATCGGTGCCGGCCTACTGATTCTGTCATCGACGATCCTGATGCACATGACGACACTGCCGGT
Source organism: Hyphomicrobiaceae bacterium (assembly GCA_020442165.1). Lineage (GTDB taxonomy): Bacteria > Pseudomonadota > Alphaproteobacteria > Rhizobiales > Hyphomicrobiaceae > JAEUMD01. Next base: position 10,081 of record JAGRKV010000078.1, read on the forward strand.
GGAGTTCGACGCAAGCTTTCGCCGGGCGCTGCCGGTGCTGAAGGCGGGCCGATACATCAGCGAAAAGGACATGGGCTCTGCGCGCCAGATCCTGAAGGCAGCGGCACTCACCTATGTCGCGGCGGCGGCCATGAGCCTGCTCGACGTCATGCGCTGGATTCGCGTGCTGCGGTTCTGACGCAAATTCGAGACAAGCACATTCGAGGCGCGCTTGCCGTTCTATTTTCCCGATACGCCGGACCTGCCGTTGCCGCCGGGACATCGATTCCCGGGCACGAAATACAGGATGCTGCGGGAGCGTGCGCAGTCGGAGGGCGTGTTCGAGTGGGCCGGTCTCGTGCCCTCGCCAGAGGTTCAGATAAGTGATCTGCTTCGCGCTCATGACGAGAGCTACGTGCGCGATGCCATTGCTGGGCGGCTTACGCCCGATGCCATGCGGCGGATAGGTATTCCCTGGAGCGAGGTTCTCATCGCGCGGTCGCTGGCAACCGTTGGGGGCTCACTGGCCGCGGCGCGGGATGCGTTGAACGATGGCATATCAGGGCAGCTTGCAGGCGGCACCCATCATGCGCATCGCGCGTTCGGTTCGGGGTTCTGTCTCTTCAACGATCTGGCCGTTGCCGCGTTGACGTTGATCGCGGAGGGCGAAGTATCCCGCATAACGGTGCTCGATTGCGACGTGCATCAAGGTGACGGGACGGCTGCTATTCTCCGCGACGTGGCCGAGGTGCAAACGATTTCCATCCACGGCGCCAGCAACTTTCCATTCCGCAAGGTGCCATCCGATCTTGACATCGGATTGCCCGATGGGGCGGGGGATAAGGATTATGCCGCTGCCCTTGCCCAAGCGCTCGATGTGGCTGCGGCGTTCCGGCCCGACCTGCTGCTCTATCTGTCGGGCGCCGATGTGCTGGCCGACGACAGGCTTGGACGCCTGGAGCTATCGCCAGCGGGTATGATGGCGCGCGATCTCGCCGTGTTCCGTTTTGCCAAGTCGCATGGTTTGCCCGTTTCGATAGCTATCGGCGGCGGCTATGCGGAGCCTATTACTGTGACGGTCGAGGCTTATCTTGCGACCTTCCGTGCGGCGCAGGAAGTTTATCGATTTTGACCGGCTGATGCCGTGCGTTCTTTGAGTTGATTGCCCAGTGAAAAGCTAAGCCACAGCCAGGCGAGTGCTGCGGGTACGGCGGTCAAGGCCACCACGCCGCCGGCGAGTCCAAGCGTTTTGCCAAGCGTGTTGAACACCCAGCCCGAGGCCGCATCGCCGCCGCGATAGACGACGGTGTCGATGAAGTTCTGCGCCTTGTATTTCTCCTCGGGGTCCACGACCGTATAGAGCACTTTCACCGCCGGGCTTGCGAGGGCGAAGGCGACCGCGCGCTCAACGGCCATGATGGCGACAATCACGCCGAGCGTTGGTGAAATGGCGAGCAGGACAAGACCCAACGCGCACCATGCCGGTAGCGTGGCCGCAGTGACGCCGACGCCGAAGCGTTCAAGCATGCGGCCTGTTACAAAAACCTGCAGCAGGATTGTCATGATCGATACGGCGAGGTCGAGCCGTGCCAGAAGTTCCACACGGGCAGTCCGGTCGGTCAGTGTTTCGCCGACGATGTGCGACTGCTCCAGGTAGAAGAACGTCGAGACCAGGTTTCCGAGCAGGATCCAAAGCGCAATGCGGAAGAGGTAAGGCGACTGCCAGACGCGAATGGCGCCAGCGAGGATGCCTTTTCCCACCGGACGTTCGCTGGCAACGGCGAGGCCGTGAGCCGGTGCGAGGCGGCGCAGCAACATTGCCGCGACGAGTGCGAGGGTGAGCAGTGCAGCCGATACCAGCAGCAGATTGTCGGGTCCGATGATGCGCACGAAGCCCTGCGTGATGATCGGGCCAGCCATGGCGCCTGCGGTGCCACCCGCTGCGATGAAACCGTACAGGCGCTTTGCCTGGCCACTGTCGTAGAGGTCGGACATGACGATCCAGAACAGCGATACAACGAACAGGTTGAATACGCTGGCCCAGACGAAAAATACGCTGGCAATCGATGCCGTGCGGCCGCCGCCGGACAGGATCGTCCAGAAGGCGATCAGGTTGAGGATAAAGAAGCTGTAGACAAGCGGCACGACAAGACGCTTGGCAAAGCGCGAAGTCACCCAGCCATAGACGGGCACTGCCGCCAGCATGACGAAGAAGACAATGACGAACAGCGTCTGCAAGTGATCGCGTCCGACCGCCACGCCCATTTCGTCGCGGACGGGGCGAATGATGTAGTAGGCCGCCAGCACCAGAAAGAAATAGGCGAAAGACAGTAGCAGGGCGGCGATTTCATTGCGCTCTACATGGACTATGCGCGCCAGGATCGACTGGAGTGGCGTTTCGTGCCGAGCTGGTGATGGCACATGTCCCTTGTTGTCTTGCACTGACGGGTCTTTCTCTGCTGTGCCGCGCGTCGCGGGAGCGACGGCGCTCATGCAGGCTTGCCCGATGGCGTCAGGGCCACGGGCCGGCGCTGCGACGGGAAAGTCCTATGCGCATGCTTGTGCGCGTGCAATTGCCGTTTGCAGGAAACAGTTCACATCAGTGTGGCATGTAAGGGGGCATTGCGGGCTGCCTGCTGCCTTGCGTGCAGTGGGCTTAGGGCCTTCGCCAGCGCTACGGTCTGGAAGTAGGTGCCGTCGGTGAGCGCGACTGGTGACAGACGGTAGGGCTGATAACCGTTTTTCTGACACATCGGCAGACCTGTAAGCGTGGCAGTGATGCGCACGTCGGTGAGGCCGAGGCGGGCAATGTCAGCTTCGATCGTCGCAATCAGCCAGGAGGCAAGGCCGATACGGGCGAAAAAGGGATCAACATAGAGCGATGAAATCTCTGCGTAGGTGCCGTTTAGTGGGCCGGTCTGGCGCGGTGTGTTGTCGAGGCCCGTTGCAGCAGCGCCGTCATCGGCCTGCCAGCGCCAGCCGCCGGTGGCAATGATCTCGCCATGATATTCGAGCACGAACAGGCGGCCCTCGTGCAGCATGTCCTGGGGCATGGTGCCAGCCTCGGCGATGTAACGGTCGATGAGGCCGCGTTCGTAATGGTGCTTGGCATGAATGCGCAGGGCGGCAGCTTGGAAGCTTTCGACGCGGCTAAGGTCAGCGACTTGCGCGCGACGCTTGGTGATCTTTGTGTAGAGATGATCGGTGGCGGTGTGTGTACTGGACGGGCTGGCGTGGCGGCAGGTCGGATTGGCGGGGCAGTACATGACAACATCCTCCAAGTGAGCTTCCTGAAGGTTTGTCGCGTTGAGTGGCAAAGCGGTTCGAATAGCCCGACGCGCAATGGTTCGGGCTGACGTACAACAGTTCGAACTGGCGAAATTGAGTGCAGTCTGCCCGTCAGTTGTGCGTTCTCAGAATGTCCTTGACTGCCGGCTCTCATGTGCGGTGCATTAAGCGAAATATTGCGCTGCGACATAAGTGTGATGAGCCTATCGAAATGTCCAAACAGTCATTCATTCGCGTTACAGAAGTCTGGGTACCGTCACCCGATCGCAAGCGACTGATCTTCGGGTCAGGTGCGTATGGCAGTCTTGATGAACTTAAGACGGTGAGCCAGCAGACGTCGTTTGCCTATGACGAAGGGCTGCCCGGCAAAGCTTGGGCGTGCGGACGACCGGTGATCCTCCACGATCTCGTCAACTCCTACTTCAAGCGCGGCGAGGCGGCCCAGGCGGCCGGGCTGACGTGCGGGGTGGCGCTGCCGATTTTCGCCGGGCCGTTCGTCATGGCCGTTGTGACGTTCTTTTGCGGCGACGACGAGGATCATTTCGGTGCCATCGAACTTTGGGGCAACGAAAGCGAGCCTTATGAACTCGGCCTGATCGACGGCTATTTCGGGAGTGCTGAAATTTTCGAGTTCAGCGCGCGTCACACGAAGTTCAGGCGCGGGTTCGGACTGCCTGGCATCGTTTGGGATACGCGCATGCCGCTGCTGATGGACGATCTCGGCCGGTCGCATCGGTTCGTGCGCAAGCAGAGTGCACACAAGGTCGGCATCAATCGCGGTATTGGAATTCCGTGCGGCCGGGACGGCGACCCGCCCTGGATACTGACTTTGCTTTCCGCCGCTGGAACACCGATTGCCAAGCGCTTCGAGTGCTGGGTACCCGAAGACGACGTCTTGATGCTGAAATCCGGCATCTGCGAAAGCGACAGCGCATACAGTGCAAAGTTCGATGATGTGGCGGTCATGCGTTGGGAGGGCGCCATAGGCCAGTCATGGCAAAGCGGCGTTCCCGTGTTGAGCACGGACCTGTCAAAGGAGGCCGGTCCGATAGCCAAATCGGCCGTGTCGGCAGGCCTTTCGACTCTCGTTGCCGTGCCCGTGATCTCGCAGTGCGCCACGAAGGCGATCGTGGCCTGGTATAACTAGGAACGAAGCCCGATTGGCGCTCGACCGCGCGCCTCGCATCATGGCGAACAACTTGTGCAGAGCGCTTTCAAACGGGCCCGCTCTCGATGAACCCGAGGTCGACGTAGATTGTACCGACGGTGCCTTCGGGTGCTGCGATCTGAAGTTCGAGATGACTGTCAGCGGGCAGGTCTTCCGTCACTGCGAGCGGAAAGTGCATCGCGCTTTTCATGCCGATAGGGAACAAGCGCATCACCTTCTTGTCGCGAAGAAGTATGAGGCTAATCATCTCATCGGACGATTGTCCCGCGCGGAAGTAGACGAGCTTGGATTTGGTGCCCCTGGGTACAGTGTAGGCGAGACCAACGACCGGGGTCGGTGCCTCCAGCCCTTTCCCCTTGAAGTTATAGGTACCCTGTACGAAGACCGGCTTTTCCTGGGGGTTCATGGGCGTGCTCTCGCATTGGCGGCCTTGTAGAATGAGGCCTGGAATTGTGCCGCGCCAATTGACCTGTCCAGGCAATTGCGGGGCACATGATGGTGCATTGCACATCAGTTGCGGCAGTGCGTCAAGCGTTGCTCTATCGTTTCTGACGCACGTTGCGACGATCTCGCGTTTTGACTGACGCAGCAGATCCTCGGTGGCGCTTGGGCTGGTCTAGGGCTCCAACTAGCGCCGCCGCGCAGGCCATATCAGGACGGCAATCAATATCTGGCCGCATCGTCAAATTCATAGCCGAAAGCGTCAATGTCTCGCTTAAAGCGATGGGCAACGATCTCCGCAGTCTCTTCATCATAGTGCAGCCGATAATCTTTCGGCCGCTTGGATGCATTGAGGCGCGGAGCCTCCGACATATCGATATTTAGGGTTTCCCACACATGAGAGAGATCATCGGTGATGTTCTCGAAGCGGGCGACGAAAGTGACGCCAATCTTGCCCTCCGCGTCCTCGATATAGCTGAGCTGATCGAAGGCAAAAGACTTTTCGACGCCCTGATCCATGACCACGGCATCGCAGTTCTTGATGAACGATTTGAAGTCATGCGAGTTTTTGACCGCATATCGCCAGATGCGAGGCTTCTTCCAGAAGAAGGGATCATACCGGGACGATCGCTGAGCGATCATGGAATACCATGAGACGAGGCGGTCCCAGGGATTCCTGACGACAGCAAATGTATAGAGGCTCTTCCACTCCTCCGTACCTATTGCGGGAACGACATCGCACACGCGCGCATGCCGGCTGACGATGCGCTGCGCATCATCAACGTGGTCCGCGATGACCTTGGAAATGCTGATGCCCGCATTCTTCTGAATATGAATGAACCCAAAGCGGCGTGAAGCTGAATACAGCATTTCGCTCTTGGCCTCGTCCATTCATGCAAGCGGCTGGCGGCCGTCACGACCGCAAATCTAGATCGAGAAACTCCGGCGCACCAGCCGGGGAGAAACAAAGGTTGCCAACTCGCCGAACAGCATCAAGCCTGAGTAGGCAGTCGACAGCGCGAAGGCCGACACGATGCCAACAGGTCCAAGTTTTGCCTCGCGTCGACGCGACCAGATCAGCGCGGGGCTCTTGGCAAGGCTGCGGCCAAATCGGAAAAAAGATCCAAGTGGACTTGCGCCGAGCCGGGAGTGCTTCCTGATCTTGTCATTCAGCAATGCATCGTGCCCCTGGCAGACAGCACGATGTATGAAGTGCTTCATGCCCTCTGGCGGCGGATGCGACACAGTTGCTGAGCGGATCCGGTAAAGTTTGACGCCACCGGTTCGCATCTTCTTGGCTAGGGCGGCGCACTGGCCACGGAATGTCTCAGCACCCTCGAAGGGGTATTTCTCGCACAAGGAGCGCTTCAAGGCGACGTTGTTGGCGTAGAAATTGCGCGTTTCGTACATGCCTTCGCCGCCGCGATTCACATCGAAATTCCAGAATCCGGCGCACAGGCGCTCATAGAAGGTATCAGTGGTGAGATAGGTTTCTCCGCCAACAACCTCGGCGCCGTCATGCTCTATGGCATTGAGCAACTGCTTCAGCCAACCCTCGTCCGGAACGACATCGCTATCGATAAATACGATTACGTCAGCGTCAGTCTGGGCGACGCCGAAATTCTTCTGGTCGTAATAGGAAAGTGAAGGGGCCTCGATTACCCGCACATCACCGGGGAACTTTTCACGGTCGATGCACTCAGTCGCGACCGTGGTCGGCACCTCGCCCGGAATCTCATCGGGATCGTAGATCAACAGTAGCTCGAATTTGTATCCCGATTGAGTGGCTACTTCACCTGCCTGAGCAGTGACCCGACGCAGCATTTCGCGTGCTCTGTCGACGTCCGACAACCGCGCATTGTCCCATTCCACGATCACACCAACTTTTTCGATCATCACTTTGCCTCGTGCGATTGTGTGACGCGGGCCTCAGCAACATAACCTGGGCCTGGTCGACGCATGTGGTGTCCAACTGTCCGTGGCAAAAGCGAGGCTCGAAATGCCTTTGCGCGGAGCCATAGCACCCTGGCGTCCATATAAGGCGTACATTGCGACACCATTTATACAGTCTGCGCTCGCGCGTAGCGCGCGACAAGTTGTGCGGCACCAGGATCGAAGCCGCGACAATCGATGCCGGGATGCCCGCATGCCCCGTGCCACCAAAGGTGTTTGTTTGTGCGGGGACCATATTTCTTTGCTCAAGTCGCGTGTTCAACAATAAATACGGCTTCTCCCACAGCGGCGCAGAGCGGGCGTAACACTTGCGCAACGCAGTATAAAAAATGACACACCTGTTTGCCGGATGTCTGCTGGCCGTCATGGAATTGGCAGGTCGTTGCCGCGCGGCGGCAAAAGGCGGTGATCGGATAGACACGGTAGCTGGTCAGTAAGCGGTGGACAGCCAAGAGGAGGTGGCTGGTCAGCAAACTGTGGCGGGAGGCACCGGGGCCTGCGGATTCACGCCAACCTGCAGACGCCTGGCCGGGTGTGTTGCGGCATGCACCAGCAAGACTTGACCCTGCCAGAAATGTGTCTGCCCGGGCCTGATCCATCTTTTCAGCGTGCCGGTTTCGCTTTGCTGTCACGCGGGCGCGATCACGGGACGAATGCCACAAGCACCTATTTCACTCATCCATCTTGAGTGCGTTGATGAAGGCTTCCTGGGGGATCTCGACCTTGCCGAACTGGCGCATCTTCTTCTTGCCCGCCTTCTGCTTCTCAAGCAGCTTGCGCTTGCGGGTGATGTCGCCGCCATAGCACTTGGCGAGTACGTCCTTGCGCAAGGCGCGGATCGTTTCGCGGGCGATGATGCGACCGCCGATCGCGGCCTGGATCGGGATGACGAACATGTGCTGCGGGATCAGATCCTTCAGCTTTTCGCACATGACCCGGCCGCGTGCTTCCGCGCGAGTGCGGTGTACGATGATGGAGAGCGCGTCGACCGGTTCGGCGTTGACGAGGATCTGCAGCTTGACGAGGTCGTCGGGTTCGTAGCCGATCAGGTGGTAGTCGAAGGAGGCATAGCCGCGGCTGATCGACTTCAGCCGGTCGTAGAAATCGAACACCACTTCGTTGAGCGGCAGCTCATAGACGAGCATGGCGCGCGAACCGGCGTAGGTCAGGTTCTTCTGCCGACCGCGACGATCCTGGCACAGCTTCAGCACCGCGCCCAGGTAGTCGTCGGGCACCATGATCGTTGCCTCGATCCAGGGCTCCTCGATGCGGTCGATGCGGGTCGGGTCCGGCATGTCGGCGGGGTTGTGCATCTCCAGCAACGTGCCGTCGTTCAGGTAGATGTGATAGACGACGGACGGTGCGGTGGTGATGAGGTCGAGGTTGAACTCGCGCTCCAGCCGCTCGGTGATGATTTCCAGATGCAGAAGACCGAGGAAGCCGCAGCGGAAGCCGAAACCGAGTGCGGCCGAGCTTTCCGTCTCGAAGGAAAAGCTGGCGTCGTTCAAACGCAGCTTGCCCATGGCTTCGCGCAGATCTTCGAAATCGGCGGCGTCGACGGGAAAGAGACCGCAAAAGACGACGGGCTGGGCGGGCTTGAAGCCGGGCAGCGGTTCGGCGGTCGGGTTCTTGGCGTCGGTAATAGTGTCGCCGACGCGGGTGTCGGCCACCTCCTTGATGGCGGCAGTGAAGAAGCCGATTTCGCCCGGGCCCAGTTCGTCCAGCATCTGCTGCTTTGGCCGGAACACACCGACCCGCTCGACGGGGTGCATGGCTCCGGTCGACATCAGGCGGACCTTCTGGCCCTTCTTCAGGACACCGTCGATGATGCGGACCAGCACGATGACACCGAGGTAGGCGTCATACCAGCTGTCGACCAGCATCGCCTTCAGCGGCTTCGTGCGATCACCGGCGGGGGGAGGCAGCCGCTTGACGATGGCTTCGAGCACGGCCGGCACGTTGACGCCTGTCTTGGCGGAGATCGGTACGGCTTCGGAGGCATCGAGGCCGATGACGTCCTCTATCTGGCTTTTCACCCGATCGACGTCTGCTGCGGGCAGGTCGACCTTGTTGAGGACGGGCAGGATTTCCAGGTTGTTGTCGAGCGCGGTGTAGACGTTGGCCAGTGTCTGGGCCTCGACGCCTTGCGAGGCATCGACGACGAGAATCGCGCCTTCGCAGGCAGCGAGCGAGCGGGACACCTCGTAGGCGAAGTCGACGTGGCCTGGCGTATCCATCAGGTTGAGCTGATAGGTTTTGCCGTCCTCGGCCTTGTAGTCGAGGCGGACGGTCTGGGCCTTGATGGTGATGCCGCGCTCGCGCTCGATGTCCATGGAATCGAGGATCTGCTCCTTCATCTCACGGTCGGTGACGTTGCCGCACAGCTGTATGAGCCGGTCGGACAAGGTCGACTTGCCATGGTCGATGTGGGCGATAATCGAGAAATTGCGGATCAGCGATGTGTCTGTCATGCGCGGCTCTTAGCACTGGCCGTTGCCGCGCGGAAGTGCGGTTTTTTGGGCGGCTGGAACCTGGTGCGCGGGCGGCCGGCGGGTGGTCTCCGGAGCGGTGGCAGGGCGGCTTGTGGCAAACCGGACGAAAAGCAATTGCGGCCAATGTCGTACGTCCAATAGGCCCATTTTTCAGTCAATTGCCTTGACGCAGCGGGAACTTATGTCCCATACGAGCGGTTGACAGCGATACATCCGCAACATGGAGTAGGTCTTATGGCAGCCGATTTTGGTTCTCACCAGATGAAGGAGCTGAACGAGGAGGCACGCCGGGCGGTCCACTCGGCCTTCGATGCGCTCAACGACTGGCGCAATGACATGGCTAACGCCAGCGAGCGCTACTCCGCCAAGATTTTCGATCAGATGACGACCGCCACCCGGGCGATGGGCTGGCCGGACGACGTGGTCAACGCCACGCGTCTACAGTTGCAGAACGCCTCTCGCATGCAGCTGCAGATGATGGATCAGGTCATGGATGCCTGGAAAGGCCAGCTCCGCAATCCGGGTTCGTCGTTCCAGCTTCCCGCCGACTTCATGAAGAACATGCCTGATTTCACCAAGGGCATGGGCGACCTGGGCTCGATGGGCGGTCTTGCTATGGCACCGTTCCAGTTCTGGATGAATGCCGCCGAGATGTGGCAGAAGAACTGGGCATCGGCCATGTCGTTCTGGATGAAGGGACCGGCGGGGCTTTCCGAGATGATGGAGCAGATGCGCCGCGACATGGGCGGGCGCTAACCGTCCTGACCTTCGCCTGTTTCTCCGGGACGCTTGGTGCCCTGGAAGATCAGTGGATATTGAAGCCGCCGCGCGCCCTATCCGGCCGCGGCGGCTCTTCTTTGGCCAGGCTCCAGGCTTTTGATTGACCGTCTGGGGCGGTATGTCATTACGGCCCCACCGGGACGTCGTTTGCGCCATACCGATCGCTTTTGCCCAAATTGAGCCTTCAAGACTGGCAACATGCGCGGGCGTGACCGTCCTGCTTGGCAGCGTTTCATCCGCCTGGAGATTTCATGATGCGCATTCGTTCTTCGCTCGTCGTTACAGCTGCCTTGCTGCTGGCGGCGCTGGTGCCTGAAGCGAAGGCGGCGGCGCCAAGTGGCTTCAAGGAAAATCCGCGCGACTGCAAGAACAGCGGCAGCTTCAGCGGCTGGCTTGCCGATTTCAAGAAACAGGCTCAGGCCGACGGCATTTCCCGTTCGACAATCGAGCGGTCGCTTGGCGGTATCGACTTCGATCCCGGCATTATCCGACGCGATCGCAGACAGGGGTTCTTCGCGCAGAGCTTCCTGTCGTTCCAGAAGAAGCTGGCTACCGGTTTTCGGGTCACCAATGGCCGCAAGAAAATCGCGGAGAACAAGGCGGCCTTCGCGAGAGCCGAGAAGCAATTCGGCGTGCCGGCGGAAGTCATCACCGGGTTCTGGGCGCTGGAGAGCGATTTCGGCAAGGGGATGGGTGACTTGTCGGTGCTGCGTTCACTGGTCACGCTCGCCTACGATTGCCGACGCGGGGAGATGTTTACCGAGGAACTGAAAGCAGCACTGAAGATCATCGACCGTGGCGATCTGGAGCCTCAAGAGATGATTGGTTCGTGGGCTGGCGAACTGGGCCAGACGCAATTTCTGCCGACGCGCTACCTGGAGCATGCGATCGATTATGATGGCGACAAGCATCCCAATCTCTTCCGCTCCGATGCCGATATCATCGGCTCGACGGCCAACTACATGCATCATCTCGGCTGGAAGCCCAATGAGCCATGGATCGAGGAGGTGATGCTGACGGGCGAGCTGCCATGGGCGGAAGCAGATCTCGCAATCAAGCATCCGCGTGCGAAATGGGCGAAATGGGGCGTTGAGCGCCGGGGCGGCAAGCCGCTGCCTTCCGATGGTTTGGCGGCATCGCTTCTGTTGCCGATGGGGCGGCATGGGCCAGCGTTCCTGGCCTATGACAATTTCGGCGTTTATCTGCAATGGAACCAGTCGCTCACCTATGCGACCACGGCCGCCTACCTGGCGACGCGCATTGCCGGCGCTCCCGAGATGAGCCCGGGAAAGCCGAACATCCCGGATCTCAACGGCGATGAGACGAAGGAGCTGCAGCGTCTGCTGACGAACAATGGCTATGACGTTGGCGCAATTGACGGTCTTGTCGGTGAAAAAACGCGATCGGCGGTAAAGGACATGCAGATCAAGCTGAAGCTTCCGGCTGACAGCTACCCCACGCCCGAGCTTCTCGAAAGACTGCGTCGGGGCGGCTAACTGCTGATTTCTCGACTGGCGGAGGTGCTGCTAGGGTGGGGCGTTTCGCAGCCGTCGCCATTTCTCCGCATGTTCCATAAAGGTCAGTCACCCTGGGCACCATCTTTGCGGCAATCGCTCCCGTCTTCGCGCTCGTGGTCGTTGGCCAGGTGATCCGGCGCACTCTGGTCGACGTTCCAGAATTCTGGAGCGGCGTGGACCGGCTTGCCTATTGGGTTCTGCTGCCGTCGCTGTTGTTCGCCAAGATCTCGACAATGCAGCTTGGCGCGGAATTCGTCGGTGCATTCGCGGTGACGGTAACGGCGGGATTTGTTGCTGCGTTCGCCTTTGCAACGGTGGCTTCGCTCATGGCGGGCTTCGACGGGCCGGTGGCAAGCTCGGTGGTGCAGGGGGCATCGCGCCACAACACGTTCATTGCGCTCGCGGTGACAGAGCGCCTGTTCGGTCCCGTCGGGCAGGCAAGCGCCTATCTCGCCTCATCCATTCTCATTCCCATCACCAATGTTGCGGTCGTCGTGGCGATCGTGTTGTTGCACAACTCGACGACGACAAACCCCAGTCTCGGGCGCGCGGTTGTGCGTGACATCGTGCGCAATCCGCTGCTGATTGCGGTCGGGGCCGGGCTGATCTTCAAGGCTCTAGGGCTTGGTGGCCTGCCGATCCTGCACGATATGGCCGATCTACTCGGCCGTGCGGCCCTGCCATTGGTGCTGTTGTCAATCGGCGCGGGCATCAAACTGGATGGATTGCGTGCCTCGATACCGCCGATCGTCGTGGCCACAATAGGCAAGATGGTGGTGTTTCCGGCGGTGATTCTGGCCTGCGCAATGCTCGTCGGGCTGGGTCTCGTGCCGGCAAGCGTGGCAATGATCTATGGATCGTGCGCCACGGCGACTTCGTCCTATGCGCTGGCGCGGCAGATGGGCGGCGATGCACCGCTGGCGGCGACCATCGTCACGCTGCAGACGCTGATGAGTTTCCTCACCATTCCGCTGGCCATTGCCATCACCCGCGCGGCCTTCGGCTGAGCGCGTCGCCGCCGCCCTTGCTTTTGTCAGTGCAGCTTGACGTGCGGCTCGGTGCGTCTCGTCAAAAGGCGTGAGAGCGTATCGAGCGCAACCTTGCTGAAGCCGTGCAATGCCCACTGGTGCATCTTGTAGAGCGAGCGGTACATGAGCTTGGCGAAAAGGCCCTCGATCATCATGGAGCGGCCGGAAACGAAGCCCATGAGGTTGCCGACAGTCGTGTAGTGACCAAGCGAAACGAGCGAGCCAAAATCGCGATACTTGAAGTCCTGCAGCGGGTCGCCGCGCATGCGGCGCGGGATGCTGGCGAGGATGTGAGAGGCCATCTGGTGGGCGGACTGGGCGCGTGGCGGGATCGGCTTTTCCTCGCCATTGGGTATGAGATATGCGCAGTCGCCCAGAGCAAAGATGCTGTCGTCGAGGGTGGTCTGCAGCGTCGGCTTGACCACCAGCGTGTTCATAGGGCTGACTTCCAGACCATCGAGGTTTGAGATCACTGCGGGACCTTTGACACCGGCCGCCCAGACAACCAACTCAGATGGAATGAAGTCGCCGGAGGCGAGCTTGACACCCTCTGACGTCACTTCAGTGACACGGGCATTGGTGCGGATATCGACGCCCAGTTCGCTGAGAATCTTTGCTGTCGAGTCCGATAACCGCTCGGGCAGTGCAGGGACGATACGTGGAGCTGCCTCGATCAACGTGATCTTGATGTCTTTCTCGGCGTCGATGCGGTCGAGGCCGTAAGCAACCACGCCGCGCACGGTGCGGTGCAGCTCGGCGGACAGCTCGGTTCCGGTGGCGCCTGCGCCGATGATCGTCACGTGAAGTTGGCCCGGGCGGATGGGTTCGGCCTGGGTATGTGCACGCAGGCAGGCATTGATAAGACGGCGGTTGAAGCGTTCGGCCTGGTCTGGCGTGTCGAGCATGATGGCATGCTGCTTGACGCCAGGCGTACCGAAGTCGTTGGAAATGGAGCCAACGGCCATGACCAGCGTATCGTAGTTGAAGACGCGCTCGGGTGTTACGACCCGGCCTTCCTCGTCATAGGTGGCCGCCGTGCGAACGAGCCGCGCCTTGCGGTCCAGGCCGATCATTTCGCCATAGCGGTAGCGGAAGCCGCTCCAATGAGCCTGGGCGAGATAATCGAGTTCGTGGCGTCCGACGTCCATGCTGCCGGCGGCGATCTCGTGCAACAGTGGCTTCCAGATGTGGGTCCGTGCCTTGTCGATCAGTGTGATGCCGGCCAGCTTCTTGCGGCCGAGCTTGCGGCCAAGCTGGGTTGCCAGTTCCAATCCACCTGCGCCGCCGCCAACGATGATTATCTGGTGCAGGGACGGGTCGGAGATCGGCGGCAGATAGGGATCTGGTCGCTTTGTGGCGGTTGTCATCGGCGCTTCTTTCTTGTTGTCGCGTGCTGGCATGGAATCGTCCATGCCAGACGAGCGAGATTATTCAACCAATGAAATAGCACTTTCGGTCGCCTTCCGGTCACTGATCCGGAGACGTTGTGCTTTGCCGGCAGTGTGCGGGCGCGATCGCGTGACCTGTCATCGGCCGCCTTCTGGTAGATCGCTGAGTTAGCTCCTGATTTCGCCGCCCGTCGCCTTTTTCACGGCAGCCTTTATTTTTTCGGAGATCGCTTCGATGTCCTTGTCCGTCAGGGTTTGTCCCTGCGGCTGCAGCGTTACCGCAAGGCCAAGCGACTTCTTGCCTTCCTCGGCAAGCTTGCCACCTTCGAATATGTCGAACACGCTGACGTCTCGGATGAGCGATTTGTCGGCCCCCTGGGCAGCGCGCATGACGTCGCCCGCTGCGACATCGCTATTCAATACGAATGCGAAATCGCGTGTCAGCGGCATCAAATCGCTTTCGTCGAGCGGCGGCCTCGCGCGCGCCTTGCGCTTTTCTGGCGGGAGGTTGCTGATAATGACCTCGAAGGCGACGGCGGGCGCTTCCACAACCAGCGCGGTGAGGATGCGCGGATTGATCTCGCCGAAATGGGCGAGCACGACTTTGGGACCAAGCCTGAACGTGCCCGAGCGGCCAGGGTGATAGTAGGCTGGCGCATCGCGTGTCACCTGGGCCTTGGCCGGATCGATGCCGAGGTTTGCAAGCACTGCGGCGGCATCGGCCTTGGCGTCGAAGACATCGGCGGCTGCGGCTTTTCCCGACCAGTGGCGGCCGGCGCCCGAGGCATGCGAAGAACCGGTGCGAACGCCGGCGGCGGAAATGTACTGATCGTCGGGATGGATGCCGCGATAGGCCTGGCCGACCTCGAACAGCGCGGCGTCGCTGAAGCCGCGATTGGCGTTGCGGCGTGCAGCCGTCAGCAGCCCGGCGAGCAATGTCGGGCGCATCGAAGACATGTCGACCGAAATGGGGTTTGACAGGTCGAGAGCATCATCGCCGCCGCCGAACATCTGTGCCTCGGTTTTGGGGATGAATGACCATGTCACCGCTTCGACCATTCCGCGCGCAGCAAGTGTGCGACGTGCGCGGCGGACGCGGCGCTGTAGCTCGGTGAGCACGGGTCGGGCGACGCCCGGAACACGCGGCAGCGGCGTGGAGGGCACCTTGTCGATGCCGACGATGCGGACGACCTCTTCGACAAGATCGGCTGAGCCATGCACGTCCGGGCGCCAGCTCGGCACCTTGACGGTCAAGGGTTTGCCCTTCGATGCTTTGCCAAGCGTAAAGCCGAGGGCTTCAAGAATGCGGCGTGTGTCGCTCTCAGCAACGTCGAGGCCGGAGCGGGCGGCGATGCTCGCTGGATCAAAGGCGATCTCGTGCTGGGGATCGGGGGCTGCTCCTGCAACCTTTGCCTTGGATGGGGTGCCACCGCACATTCCCAGGACAAGCTCAGTGGCAAGATCGAGGCCTGGCATGACCGATTGGGGATCTACGCCGCGCTCGAAGCGATAGCGTGCATCCGTGATGAGCCCGGTCTTGCGGCCCGTGATCGCGGTGCGGACGGGATCGAACCAGGCGCTTTCGATCAGCACATTCTTCGTCGCTTCAGTGGCGCCGGTGTCTTCGCCGCCCATGATGCCGCCAAGGCCCAGCGGTCCGCTGTCGTCGGCTATCACGCACATGGTGTTGTCGACGTTGTAGGTCTTGCCATCAAGGCCGAGGAAGTTTTCGCCGTCATTGCCGAGGCGCGCGCGCACCGCGCCTTTGAGCTTGTCGGCATCGTAGACATGCAGCGGGCGTCCGAGGTCGTTGGAGATGTAGTTGGTGACGTCAACGAGTGCGGAAATGGGACGCAGGCCAACGGCCTTGAGGCGCTGCTGCATCCAGGCGGGGGATGCGGCGTTCTTCACACCCTTTACATATCGACCGGCGAATACGGGGCAGGCGTCGGCTGTGTCTGGCGAGAATTCAAGCTTGATGTCGATGGGGCAGTCGCTTGTGCCCTCGACCTTGCCTAGAGCGCGCGGGGGCTTGAGTGTGCCAAGACCGGCCGCGGCGAGATCTCGCGCGATGCCGCGCACGCCGGTGCAGTCGGGCCGGTTAGGTGTCAGCGACACTTCGATGACAGGGTCATTGAGACCGATGGCGTCGACGTAGCGGCTACCGATGCGGTCCTTCAGATCAGCTTCGACCTCGATGATGCCTTCGCTATCCTCCGACAACTGCAGCTCGGCGGCGGAGCACATCATGCCGTTCGATACGATGCCGCGCACCGGCTTCTTCTCCAGCGTGATGCCGGAACCGGGAATGTGGGTGCCCAGCGGAGCGAACACGCCGAGCATGCCTTCTCGCGCATTGGGCGCACCGCAGACGACCTCCATCAGCGGCTTGCCGGCCTCGATCTCGACCTGCAGCACGCGCAACCGGTCGGCGTTGGGGTGCTGCTTGGCCTCGACGACGCGGGCGATGGTGAACGCGCCGAGCGTCGCTGCGGGATCCTCGACGCTTTCGACCTCGAGGCCGATGGCCGACAGCGTGGTTGCGATCTCATCGACCGATGCGGTGGTGTCGAGATGATCCTTGAGCCAGGAGAGGGTGAATTTCATCTGGCGGTTCTTTCTTTCTTGAAACCCGTGCTCGCGCGCAGGCTGTGGCTGTCATTCAGGTGGGGCTCATGCCCTCAGGCGTTGTTGCGATCGGCGTGCTGCTGCTTGCTCACGGCGCGCAGCTTTGCCCACATCCACACGAACGACACGACGATACGGATCAGCGTCAGACCGTAGTAGATGCGAAAAACGAATGCGTAGAGAACAAACCAGCGGAGTGCCCGGTTCATGGAGACGGCGGTCACGGTCAGTTCGAAATGCTCCATGATGTCGAAGAAGCCGCCGCGCAGGACGAGATCGAGCGCGAAAAACGATGTCGCGATTGGTCCGGCATGCACGGGGTCGCCGCGCGCGGTAACGAAGAGCTGATGTCCTTCGGCCTCCAGCAGCAGGC
This sequence comes from Hyphomicrobiaceae bacterium, assembly GCA_020442165.1. Taxonomy (GTDB): domain Bacteria; phylum Pseudomonadota; class Alphaproteobacteria; order Rhizobiales; family Hyphomicrobiaceae; genus JAEUMD01. The sequence goes on from JAGRKV010000078.1 coordinate 27,116, forward strand.
AGCTCACCACGAACAGCACATAGAAGACGAGCATCGCTATGCCCATAGAGCGGTAGTAGATCAGGACATGATGCAGCGTGTCTCGGGAGAAGCCGTACTCGATCCAGCTGTCGAGATCGCGATGCTTGCTGTCGTGATAGAACCAGGTCCAGAACGCCACGGCCATCATGGCGAGCGACAGCGCGATTGCGAGGATCACGGGGATCGTCATGTTGGCGATGAGCAGCATGTTTGTGCATTGCTCGCGTGGTGGTTGGCTGTCTGAGATATCATCCGCCCGTCAGGCGGTAGGATGCGTGGCAGGTGTTGCAGGTATTGAGTATCGTTTCGAGCTGTTTGAGAACGGCCGTCTTGTCGCCGATGGAGCCAGCTTCCTGGGCCAGCGCATCGAAAGCTTCGTGCGTCTGGTGGCCCATCATCTTGAATTCCTTGGGCAGCTTTTGACGCAGCGTCGGCGGCACAGCGTGCATTACGCCCATGCCGCTCTTCTTGGCGGGGGATGCCGCTTCTGCAGTCTTGTCGCTTGCTACCGCAGAGACAATGCCCTCGACGCTTTGCAGAAAGTTGCGCATCTCATTCAACACGAACGCGCGCTCCGCGGGCTCCAATGCGATTGCCTGGCGGGGATCGGCCGTTTCTTCGGCAATGGAGACATGCGTTGCCGCGACGGCGCAAATTCCTGCGGCCATGGCAATGGCGGCGATACCTGATGCATTCATGCGCATGGTGCGGTTTCCTGCTTCATGATGTCGGTTGTCTTGATCTACGATGACAGTCCGGCTGAAAGGCCGGGCACGTCGAGAACCGAGAAGCCGTAGTGCTTCAGCCAGCGCAGGTCGGCATTGAAGAACGCGCGCAAGTCGGGGATGCCGTACTTCAGCATGGCCATGCGATCGATGCCCATGCCGAAGGCGAAGCCCTGGTACTTCTCGGGATCGATACCGCAGTTCTTCAGCACATTGGGATGCACCATGCCGCAGCCGCCGATCTCCAGCCACTTGCCGGGCTTGCCAATGACGTCGGCGGCAATGTCGATCTCGGCCGACGGCTCGGTGAAGGGGAAGTAAGAGGCGCGCAGCCGCATCTTCACGTCGGTCTCGAAGAAGGCACGGCACATTTCCTCGATGGTCCACTTCAGGTGTCCCATGTGAGTGTGCTCATCGATCACCAGCGCCTCGATCTGGTGGAACATGGGCGTGTGGGTCTGGTCGCTGTCGCAGCGATAGACGCGGCCGGGCGCGATGATGCGGATCGGCGGCTTCTGCCGCAGCATGGTGCGGATCTGCACAGGCGAGGTGTGGGTGCGCAGCACTAGGCGCTCGCCGGCCTCATTGGGCGCGAAATAGAACGTGTCGTGGTCCTGGCGCGAGGGATGCTCGGCTGGAATGTTGAGCTTGGTGAAGTTGTAGTCATCGGTCTCGATGTCGGGACCTTCGGCGATGGCAAAACCCATGTCGGCGAAGATCTCGGCCAGTTCTTCCATCACCTGCGAGACCGGATGGATGCGGCCTTCGGCTTCGGGGCCCGACCGTACCGGCAGCGTAATGTCGGCACGCTCGGTGGCCAGGCGCTGTTCGAGCGCGGCTGCTTCCAGTCGTGATTTGTGGGTGTCGAGCGCTTCGCTGACCCGTGTCTTGACGGCGTTGACGGCCTGGCCGAATGCCTTGCGCTCGTCGGGCGGCAGCTTGCCCAGCGTCTGCATCAGCTCGGGGATCCGCCCCTTCTTGCCGAGCGCGGCGATGCGCACCTGTTCGAGCGCGTCGAGCGATGTCACGCCCGCGATGTCGGCAAGGAGGCCCTGCTCGAGAGTGTCGAGGTCGCTGGTGGTCATGGGTCTTTCAGATCCTGCTTGTCGTCGGTGTTGGCTGTACCTGCCGCGATCCGCATAATCGGCACCTGACGGGCCGCAGTGGGGATCGCGGGAGGAGACCGGACAGCCGAACTCCGCGCTGGCGTGGTGCCGCGCAGAGCCCCGCGCATATTGGCGGAATGACAACAGGATCTCTGCGCTGGCAGTACCTCGCCCTTGATGGCGAGGGGCGGCGCTGTCTAAGCCGCCTTCTTCACGGCTGCGGCAGCCTGATCGACCAGTGCCTTGAAGGCTGCCTCGTCGCGTACGGCGATGTCGGCCAGAACCTTGCGGTCGATCGTGATGCCAGCCTTGTTGAGGCCGTCGATAAATCGCGCATAGGTCATCGCGTTCTCGCTGGCCTCGCGGACTGCAGCGTTGATGCGCTGGATCCAGAGCGCGCGGAAGTTGCGCTTGTTGGCCTTGCGGTCGCGATAGGCGTACTGCATCGCCTTCTCGACCGCCTGCTTGGCGACCCGGATGGTGTTCTTGCGGCGGCCGTAATAGCCCTTGGCTGCCTTGATGACTTTCTTGTGCTTGGCGTGGGCGGTTACGCCGCGCTTTACGCGTGCCATGAGAATGCTCCGCTTCTAATCAGGTGTTCGGCTTGATGGTGCGAGGTGGCGTGATCGCCGGGGCGTGCCCCGGGGTCAGCGGTTGTAGGGCATGTACTTCTTGACGATGCCCTCGTCGCAGTCCTTCAGCACCATGGTGCCGCGTGCGTTGCGGATGAACTTGGTGGTGCGCTTAATCATGCCGTGGCGCTTGCCAGCGGCGGCGACCTTGATCTTGCCCGATGCGGTGAATTTGAAGCGCTTCTTGGCGCCACTCTTGGTCTTCTGCTTGGGCATTTTGCTCTCCTCGAAATGGATGCGCGCAATACCCCTGCCGCTCGCGCTTTTCTGGCGCTCGCTGGCGTCTCTCTCCGGTGCGCGGGCGATCATTGCCGCCTGCATCCAGCCGGTTTGGCTGGGCGGGAGAGGTGCTTTGGGGGCATTTCGCTTCAGGATCAAAGCATTATGAGCCGCCACGGCATGCCCCGCCGGACGGCTCGATGCGCGGTTTATAGGGGCAAGGTTTTGCCGGTGCAAGTGAATTTGCTGGCTGGGCACGCAGGCTGGTCTGAGCGCAAAACCGTTCCAATCGGATTGTGGGCGGGAATAAATCAGTCACCAACGATATTGCAGTGCAACAAAAGTAATGTTGCGACGCAGCGTGCCCTCTGGTACCAACGTACGAGTTCTAGGGAATGGGACGGAGCAAAGCTCCAAAATTGCAGGACTAGACGCGGATGTCTGAACGAATTCTGCTGGTTGAGGATGATCCTCTGATTGCTGACACACTTCGGCTCAACATCCGAGGGGAGATCCCCGATGCCGATATCGTCCACGTCACGACGCTCAGCGAGGCGCGTGAAGCCGTTCTAGGCAGTGGCGTCTTCGATTTCGTCTACCTGGACTTGTGGTCCAACGACGGAAGCGGCTTCAAGGGACTCATGGAATTCAAGAAGCTTTTCCCGAGGCAATCCATTTTGATTGCCTTCAGGCACCTGACGCTGACGGCGTGAGAAGCAACGCCTCGGCGGGGGCTGTGAAGCGTTTTTCCCGCCGCGGAACGAGTGGCGCCTCAACGCGGCGCCAGCACCATCACCATCTGGCGGCCTTCTAGGCGGGGTTCGCTTTCGACCTTGGCGATGCCTTCCACTTCCGCCCGGACGCGCTGCAGAACGGCCATGCCGAGTTCCTGATGCGCCATCTCGCGGCCACGGAAACGCAGCGTCACCTTGACCTTGTCGCCTTCGTCGAAGAATCGCTTGATCGCGCGGATTTTGACGTCGTAGTCGTGATCGTCGATCGCAGGGCGCATCTTGATCTCCTTGATCTCGACGACCTTCTGCTTCTTGCGCGCTTCGGCAGCCTTCTTCTGCTGCTCGAACTTGAACTTGCCGTAGTCCATGATCTTGCAGACGGGCGGCTCGGCATCGGGTGAGATCTCAACCAAGTCGAGACCTGCAGCGTTTGCGCGCTCCATGGCGTCGATGCGGGCTACGACACCGACATTCTGGCCATTTTCATCGATCAACCGGACTTCCCGAACCCGGATCGCATCATTGATCCTGGGGCCGGATTGCTCGCGCTCAGGCGCGGCTCGCATAGGACGGCGGATGTTGGTCTCTCCTTTAGTGGCCTCAGCACTGTTGTCGCAAATGGGTGCGTTCTTGTCTTCCTGCACCAATGGCCGCGCGTCAGCTCAAATGGGCTGAGGCGACGGGGCAAAAGCGGAAGATCTGGGCCAAGAGACATGAAAATGGGGCATGAAGTCAAGCGAGCCGGTGTCTTCCGGCGGCGTAAGCGGGATTTTGATGCCGTTGGGCCTCAGGATACCGTTGCAGATCAGCGGCTTTGCTTCATGCGCAGCATCCGCAAGATCCTCTGCCACCGGTAGTAGGCGGTGATCCAGGCGAAGCGCAGCCCGGTCACGCCGCCCAGCATGTGGGTGCGGATGACGTAGTATTTGAAGAAGTTCCAAGGCAGGTCGACGGCGGATCGAACGAGCAGGGCCTGCGTCGATTTTGGCTTTGAATGCAGTGCGTTATAGGTTGCGCGCTCATCGCATTTGCGGCTGAGGTCCGCCAGGGAGCGGACCGAGTGATGGTACAACACGCCATTCAGATGACCGGGCGCCTCGCTCTCGGGATCGACCGAGTCGTGCAGGGTCGAATCCTTGAAGCGGCAGCGGCGGCGGTCATAAAGGCGCAGGCAGTAGTGGTCGCGGGCCAAAGGGCGGGGCCGCGACTTGCCGGGGTAAACGATCGAAACGCGCATCCCATAAACCGCCAGGGGCGGGGACGCACCATCGGTGAACAGTGACCGGAATTCGGCAGCCAGATCCGGGCTCACCACTTCGTCTGCGTCGATGTTCAAGAGCCAGTCGTTTGCGCACTGCTCTTCGCCGAACCGCTTTTGCTGACCGAAGCCGGGCCACGCATTGTAGATGACGCGGGCGCCGGATCGCTGGGCGACGGCGACGGTGTCGTCCGTGCTGCCGGAATCGATGACGATGACCTCGCTGACGAGGCCAGCTACTGACTCAATGGTGCGCGCGATGCGGTCGGCTTCGTTCTGGGCGATGATGAAGCAGGAGACCGGGAGGCGATCCTGCGGGTGCGCTTGGTTTGCCGCCATCGGGAGTCAGCGCCCTCGCCGCCGGCTGAGGACGGTGTCGTAGACCGCAAGCGTCTTGGATTTGAGCTGGGCGAGCGTGAACAGGCTGCGGACGCGAGCGGCGCCGCGCGCTCCCATCTGGCGGCGCTCATCGGGTGTCCATGACAGAAGCGTCGCGATCGCCTGGGCGGTCGCGGCGGGGTCTGCGTAGGGCACGCGCAAACCGCTTGCTGCAGACAAAGGTACGTCGGGGGGTGTCAGCGCGACCTCGCGGCCGGGGCCGGTGTCGGAGACGATCATCGGCACGCCCATCGCCTGGGCCTCGATGGCAACGCGGGGCAGGCCTTCCTGCTCGGAAATGTTGAGCGAGATGTCGGTGACCGCATAGGCCGCTGACATGTCGCGCACATGGCCGGGGAAACGCAGCCAGTCTGCTACGCCCAGCTTTTCGGCCTGCGCCTGGAGCGCGGCCTTGAACTCAGGCTTTTCGACTTCACCGGCCAGGACGCAGACACATTCGATGCCGCCGCTCGCCTTCAGGATGCCGAGCGCATCGATGAGATGCTGTTGCGCCTTGCGCGGGGTGATGCGCCCAGCCAACAGCAGGACGGGCTTTCCGCCGTCAGCGTCCAGTTGCTGGCGCATGGCCGCCATGCGCTCGGGAGAGAGGCTTTCGGGATCGAACACCGTCTCGTCGAAGGCGCGATGGATAATGGCAATGCGTTCCTCTGGCGTGTGATAGCGCGTGCGGATCAGGTGGGCCATGTAGTCCGATACCGCGATCACCGTGTCGCTGCGGGCCATGACGCTGTTGTAGAGGTTCTTGATGCGGCCGCGCTCGGAATATTCGGAATGATAGGTCGTGACGAACGCAATGCCTGTCCGGCGCGCCGCGATAAGCGCGCTCCAGGCGGGGGCGCGGCTGCGGGCATGAATGATGTCGACGCGCTGGCTGCGGATCATCACGGCGAGCTGGCGGGCGTTGGCAACAAGTGTCGCCGGGTTCTTGGTCGCGACCGGGAGAATGACATGCTCGGCGCCGACGGCCTCGAGCTGTGGCACCAGCTGGCCACCCTCTGAGACGACAATGGCGCGATGTCCGGCCTTCACCAGCGCGTCGGCTATCTGGAGACAGCCCAACTCGGCACCGCCGGCGCGCATGCGTGGTATGACTTGCAGAACGGTGATGCGTTCGGACACGTTGCAGGTCTCGCTCAAGGACTCGGCACCGATGGGCAGCGCAGGCAGCCCGCGTTCTAGACCATGATTGCGCCGTGGCAAATCGTTTGTCGGGAGTGGGCCGGGCTAAGCCCGCGCGATGTGAGAAAAAGCGAAAGAGGAACAGGGCTTTGCAGGATCATGACGGTGTCCAGTACCTGAGCGTGACCAATGCTGGGAAAACACGGCGCATAGCGTATCTGCTGTCAGGTGCGCGGCAGGCTGGTGGCACGGGGCTGATGTGGCTTCCCGGACTGATGTCGGACATGATTTCGACAAAGGCGGCGGCTCTGGCCGAGTGGGCGGCTCCGCGTGGGCTTGCCATGACGCGATTCGACTATTCAGGGCATGGGCGCTCGGAGGGCGAGTTTCGGGACGCGACGATAGGTGACTGGCTGGCCGAAGCACGCGCGGTTTTCACTCAGCTGACGACAGGTCCGCAGATTCTCGTCGGCTCATCGACGGGGGGGCACATCGCTCTGCTGCTACTGCGCGACCTCCTGCGATCATCGCCCGCTGATGCTCACCGCATCAAGGCGCTGGTTCTGATTGCCCCTGCGTGGGACCTGACTGAAGAACTCATGTGGAAAGAGTTCGACGCGGATGCGCGGCGCGAACTGATGGAGAATGGCGTCTTTCATCGGCCCTCAGATTACGGCGCGCCCTACGCCATCACGCGGCAGTTCATCGAAGAGGGACGCAACCATCTCTTCAAGGCCGAGCCGTTCGATCCAGGGCGGCCCGTTGTCATCCTGCAAGGCGTGATGGACAAGGATGTGCCCGTGGCGCACGCACGCAAGCTTGCGGGCTTTCTCACCGGCGGCTGGGCCAAACTCATTGAAGTTGCGGACGGAGAGCACCGCATGTCCAGACCTCAGGATCTGGAGCTGCTCTACGATCAAATCTCCGCACTGTGCTGATGCAAGGCGGGCTTTCAGTTCAGCCGGCTTTAGAGATCCGGCGTCAGGAACCTTTAGGAATTTTGGCTTATCGTGGGCCAATGCAATTGTCGAAATGGATTATGGCTGCCGCTGCTCTGGGCGCAATTTTCAGTGCCTCGCTGAGCATTTGGAATGCCGACCCGGTTACGGGGGTGGCGTTCGTGGCCATTGGCATCTTCATGCTTGCATTCATTGTCGCGCCATATGCCGTTGCATATGTCGTCGCACGGCGCAACGAAGGCAAGCTGTGGACGCAGGCGCTTCTCCTTGCCGCCGTGCTGGTCGCCTTGTCGCTTTCGATTTACGGCAACTGGTCTTTCGCAATGGCTTCGGGAAAGGACAAGGACCCACTCATGCTGGCAGCCGTCGTCATCTATCAGGTGATGATAATCGTGCCCGCCGCGATACTGAGCCAGTTCTTCCGCCGTTAGATTGTCTCACAGCTACGCCGAAGCGATCTGTGCTGTTCACCGACGGACCCGATCCTGGCCAAAGTGATGGCCATCAATCGACAAGGCTGAGGAACTCCTGCCGGGTGATCGCATTGTCGCGGAAGACGCCCAGCATGCGGCTCGTCACCAGGTCCGTGCCAGGCTTCATGACGCCCCTTGTGGTCATGCAATGGTGCTCGGCCTTGATGAGCACGGCGACACCCTGGGGCTGCAGCACTTCCTCGATGACGTTGGCGATTTGCGCCGTCATCTTCTCCTGGATCTGGAGCCGCTTGGCGAAGACCTGGACGACACGCGCGAGCTTTGAAATGCCGACGACCCGGCCATTGGGGATATAGGCGACCCAGGCCTTGCCGATGATCGGCGCCATGTGATGCTCGCAGTGGCTTTCGAAGCGGATGCCGCGCAGCGAGATCATCTCGTCGTAGCCTTCGATCTCCTCAAAGGTCTTGGAGAGGATTTCCGTCGGGTCCATCGCATAGCCCGCGAAATACTCATCATAGGCCTTGACGACGCGCTTGGGCGTTTCGATCAGACCGTCCCGGGAGACATCCTCGCCGACCCAGCGGAGAATGGTGCGGATTGCGTCCTCAGCCTCCTCGCGTGTGGGCTTGCCCTTGCTTGCCGCGGCTTTGGCTGCGGCCATGGCGCGGGCATAATCATCGCTGGGGGGGCGGGCCATTTGCGAGCATTCCTCTCGTTTTGTCTTGTTCGCGACTCGTGGTCAGGCCGCGTTGAGGCAGGGAAGGTGCGGTTTGCGATCCGCAGCGGGCGGACGGCACTGCGCAACATGGGGGTTGCGGGCATCGGCTGCAAGTATAGCGATGTCGCATGATGCGCTGGCCGCGCAATCTGGCCGGCAGTCTCGACGGGAGCGGTCTTGCTGCCGAACATGCCGATAAATCAGGGTTCGTCGTCGCCTTCCGCCTGTCCAGACCATTCAGCAACGCGCGCGAGGTGGGCAAAATCATCGTAATCATATGAAAAGCCGGAACGGCGTATGGCCGCATATGGTGTTTTGGGCAGGTCGTAGCGGGCGATCAGGCGAAGCAGGCCGTCCTGTTGATCGCGAGCCAGGGCGGCGACGTCGCCGATCTTGATGGTTCGGCTTTCGCCTGGGGGCGTGCCGCCGGTGGAACGGATATAGGCGAGCGCTGCCACAGGCTCTGGGTCCAGCTGATCGAAGCCGCCCGCCATCGCGATTGCGGCCTCAAGCGGCAGTTGCGGCGCCTGGCCGCTCGTCACCTTCTTATCGTTGGGGGCCTGACCGGTCTTGTAGTCGGTGATGAGGAGGCCGCTCGGGGTGATGTCGATGCGGTCGGCGCGGGCGGTCAGGGTGAAAGGACCCTCCGGCGCATCAAGAAGCATCGATCCTTCGATTTCTGCCAGAACACGGGAACTTTCGGCGCGGCGCTGCGGCTCAGTTTCCGCAAACCACTGGGCGAAGCGCTCGAAGCGAGGCAGCCAGAAGGCGCGGATGCGGGGGTTGGAGAGGTAGGGCTTCAGTCGTTCGCGCGCGATTGAGACGAGGACTGCAGCAGTATCGTTGGGCAGTTCGGCAGGATAGCGCTGTGCGAACGCGGCCAACACGTCGTGGATGATGGAGCCCTTGAGGCTTGCGTCGGGTAGTTTGCCGAGGGCGGGCAGCGGTTCCAGGCTCAGAATACGGCTTGCGAAAATCGCATATGGGTTTGCGATCCATTGCTCGATTGCGGACACCGACAACTTGCGCGGACGGATCGAGACCGGCGGGCGCGGCTTGGGGGCTGAGGCTGGCCGCTGTGCCGCGATGTGGTCGCGTGCGCGCGCCCAGCCGAGCCATGGGCGATCCATCTTGATTGCTTCGCGCATCTCCATGCCGTCGAGCAACGCGACGATGCGCATCAGCCAGCGGGATGGCACGGTCGGCACGCCGTCGATCTTTTCCGAACGCGTGAGATAAACGGTCTTCGCGCCCAGCAGCGACGCGAAGTCGTGCGCGGCGTGGCCGATGCGTTCCTCGGGTGCTGGCAGCCCCAATGCCTTGCGCATCGGCCGGTTGAGCCAGGCGCCCGGGTCGGCTGCTTCCGGCCAGGTGCCATCGTTGAGCGATCCCAGAATGACGATATCGGGTTGCTGCAGGCGCGCTTCGAACGGGCCCCAGATCGACAAACGCGGGTGGACTGTCACGCGCGGCCGCACATTCTCTCCAACGATAAGGCTGCGATAAAGGTCGGCGTAATCGCTGGCTTCGATGTCGGGGGCGGGCAGCGCCGGATCGACGAGGCCGGTGAAGAGCCGCGAAGCCGCCGCGCCGGCCTCGCCTATGTAGAGAGGCGAGCTGGCCGGCATGTCCTGATGTCCGGATTCTTTCGCCGGTGCATCGGTATCGGGCGGTACGGCAGCAAGCGCTTCAGCGACAGCGATGTGGGCTGCGGTGAGCTGGCTGAAGGGCAGCTTTGCGCCGCGCTGTTCGTAAAGGGATACGAGCGGCGCGAATGCGGCCTTGAGACGGGCGATGAGATCGCGTGCGCCTGACCAGTCGTCGTCCCATAGGCGGCGGACCGCGCGCTCTCGGCGTTCGCGTGCCGCCACATCCCGAGCGGCGTCCTCCAGGGCAGTTTCCACACCGTCGAGGCCGGCGCCGAAATAGTCGGTGCGAAACGCGGCCAGCTCCAGAGCGCGTGCGGCACGGCGTGCCTCGAAGGCGCCCAGACCAAGACGGGTCAACGGGTGCTTGAGCAGGGCCATCAGTTCGGGTGGCGCGAAATCGCGGTGGACGGTCTCAATGACCAGATCGAGAAATGCGCCAGGCACGGTCTTGGCGAAAGGACGGCCGGCGGAATCATCGACACGGATGCCCCAGCTTTCCAGGCGCGTCGTTACGCGGCGGGCAAGCAGGCGATCGGGGGAGACGAGGGCTGCGGTGCGGCCTGGAACCTCCAACGCTTCGCGAAGGATGAGTGCGACTGCCTCGGCTTCGTCCTGGGCGCTGGGCGCATCGATGAGGTGGACGCCGCGCAGTGCGCCTTTGAGCGCGTCACGGTCGACCGTTTCGGCAAAGGTCTGCCAGTGCGCCGTGGTGGCCGCCGGGCGCAGAGCCTCACTGAAGAAAGTGAGGCGGTTATGTTCGTTGCTATCCAGTTCAGCGCCGGGAAGAACGGTGACATCGCAGCGGTCGAGTTCAAGCCGGTCGAGAAGCTGCTTCAGGCCATATTGGGGATGTTCGGGATGCGGGATGGAGTCCGCATCGTTGGAGCGAATGGACTGCCACCCGGGCTCATCAAGCGTCAGATCCAGATTGGGCAGAACGATTGCGCCATTGGGCAGGGCGGCGACCGCCCGCATGAGGTCCGCCGTTGCTGGAATAGAACCGGTGACGCCAGCGACGATCACGGGGCCCTTGGGAGGTGCTTGCACGAGCTTTTGCGCTTCGGCGAGCAAGGTCGCGTTGCGCTGGGCGGCAGGAGAACTGTAGCCGTGTGCTTCAAGATAATCCGGCCAGTGGCGTGTCAGAATATCGAGGAACTGGATGGTTCTTTTCCAGTGCTCGGAGAAGGTGTTAGGCACCAGGCCTGCCAGTCCCGACAGGCTGATACCTTCCGTCTCCACCATGTCCATCAGGCGCGACAGCTCAGCTGCGAGATGTGCTGCCTGCGCAGGCGTATCGCTGCCCGCCGCGAGATAAGGATCGATGTCGGGATCGCCGTCCGTTCCGCGCCGCATCGCCTCGGCCCAGGCAAGCACAAGCTGTGTCAATGCGAGCCGCCGCTCCAGCTCGGGGATGGCTGGCTTCACATCCGTGCCGGTGGGGGCGGGTGTGGTCAACCCGGCAAGTCCGGTCAAGAGCGTCAGTTCTTCATCGCCTTCGGAGATCGGGCGGATCTGCGGCAACAGCACGGCGCGGGACGGCATGGCGCGCAGGAAGGCATCCTGCAAAGCGCGCGTGGCGCGGCGAGTTGGCAGCAGCAGCGTTATGTCAGTGAGCGCCAGGGGACTGGGGTGGCCATCGCCGAAGGTGCCAAGGTCGCCGGACAAGATGGCCCGCGCCAGCACGTAGAGGAACGGCCGGCCGGGCGGCACCGTAAAGATACGCGCTTTTGCCGGGCTGGATTTCGTTTGCTCACCGCGAGACTTCGTCATGCCGGGCGCGGCTCCCCGTACTTCAGGCATTCTTCGGCCGCGGCCAAGGCCTGTGGCGTGCCGACATGCATCCAGAAGCCGTCGAGCCTAATGCCGTAGAGACGGCCCTTGTCGATGGCGCGATCCCACAGACGGTTCAGCGAGAAGATGTCGCCTGTCGCGTTATCAAACAGGCGCGGATGGGCGATCGATACGCCGGTGAAGACAAATGGCGTGACCATACCCTCAGCCCGGCGTTTTAGCCGCCCGTCTACATCCATGTTGAAATCTCCCGCGCCATCATAGCCGAGGGTGCGCGCACTGGAAGCGAGAAGAAGGAGACTGTCCATGCGCTCGGCATCCCATGTCTCGATCAGCGCTTCGAGGTTGGCATGCGGTCCTTCAAGCCAGACGGAATCGGAGTTGTGGATCAGAAATGGTTCCGAGCCTAGCAGTGGCAGTGCGCGCACCAGTCCGCCGCCGGTGTCGAGAAGCTTGTCGCGTTCATCCGAAATGGTGATGCGTGGGGGGGTGGTGCGGCCCGCCAGATGATGTTCGAGCACGTCCGCCAGATAATGCACGTTGACGACGGCCCGACTGATGCCCGCCGAAGCGAGCCGGTCAAGCACATGATCGATCAGCGGGCGGTCACCGAGACGCACCATCGGTTTGGGTACGACGTCGGTCAGCGGGCGCATGCGGTTGCCGAGACCTGCTGCAAGGACCATCGCGGTGGTGGGGCGGCTCATGCTCTTGTCATCTCGCGAACTATTGCCGTTATCGTCGCGCGGTCTTCCATTTTGTACCGTGCGCGCCTTCAGCTCCGGCGGCTGGCCAGGGCGAAGACATGGGCATCGTAGAACGACTTCATGTCAGACATGCGGGGGTGATGCAGGCATCTTGCCAGATATCCCCAGACACGCGGCATATGGGCGACATACTGGGGTTTGCCATCACGGCGCGCCAGGCGAGCAAAAATGCCCAGAATCTTGGTGGCCCGCTGGGCGCCAAGGGCGGCATAGGCAAATCGAAAACTAGGTTCGTCAAACGCCGGTTCAGCCTGCCGGGTGCGCGAGCAGTATTCGTCGAGCAGTCTTGCTTCCAGCGCCGCTGGCACGTCGACCCTAGCGTCCTGAAGCAGGGAGGCCAGATCGTAGGCAAGCGGTCCTTGCATGGCGTCCTGGAAATCGATAACGCCGACGCGCGCAAGTCCAGACTCATGTGGTCGCCAGATCAGGTTGGGCGAATGGTAGTCGCGCAGTGTCCAGCCCGTGGGCAGCTTTTGCAGTGAGGAGATCACGTTGCTCCAGATGCGCGAATATTCCTCGCGGAGGCTAGTGGGCATTTCGGTGCCTGCTGCAAATGGCCATAGCCAGTCCGCCAGTAGATCGATCTCGATTGCCATGGCGCCAGCGTCATAGCGAGGTAGCTGCCAGGTCTCGTTTTCGGAAACGGGAAGCGGGACATCAGCTGGGACGCTACGCAGATGGAGCAGCACGTCAAGGGCAGCACGCCAAAGCGTTTCCTGGTCTGCGCCATTGGCCAGTTCGCGGCCATAGACACCATCGCCCAGATCATCGATCACCAGGAAACAGGCGTCGAGGCTGGAAGCAAGAACAGATGGTGCCGCTATGCCGGCGCCGTGCAAGGCTTTGGCGACCGCAACGAACGGGCGCACGTCCTCTGCCAGATGGGCGATGCGGCTATAGGGCAAGGCATCACGGATCGGCGGACCGTCGGGCTGGCGCGGCCAGTCCATCAGGACGGCACTGTGCGGGGGCGGGCTGGTGTGGGGGCGTGTCAGCCGCGCGTAACGCCGGGCGGATGCGTCGCCCTGGAGGTAGGAGATGGTGGCGTCAACGCCGCGCCAGCCGGCACGTTTGAGCAGATCGAGTGCGTAAATGAGCCGTTCGGCACGCGCTGCCATTGCGCCGGTGCCATGGATTGTCACGTCGCGATGGTTCGGATTTTCGTCGGCAGCGTCGACGATATGGACCGTCAACACGTCGCGGGGCAGCAAGCCGTCCGCGCGCTCGGGCCATTCGACCAGTGTGACGCTATTGTTTAGCGTGTCATCCAAACCCAGCTCGGTCAGCTCCTGGGGATCGGCGAGGCGGTAAAGGTCGAAGTGCGCGATCGGCAGGCGCGGCGTCTCATAGGTCTGCACGAGCGTGAACGTGGGACTTGGTATCTCTTCGTCGGCGTTGCCAACGAGGCTGCGGATGAAGGCGCGCGCGAAGGTCGTCTTGCCGGCGCCAAGGTCACCCTGGAGTGCGATGAGATCTCCAACGTGGGCAAAACTCGCTATCGCCTGGGCGAGATAGGCAAGGGCCGTTTCGTCGAGAGAGTGCAGCGTATGCATATGAGAAGGGATGTTCATCACTTGGGGGAGCTTCGTCTAGTTTCCCGGCCGTGCAGCAGGGCCATGCGGGGCTCGACACTGATCGAAGCGGCGATGCTCCGTCAAGACAGCATGAGGTCGGTGGCGTGGCGGGAGCGTGGCCGCCGCGAGGGCGCCGGTACTTTCCGTCTCAATTCGCAGCGCGTGACTGACGAGAAGTGCTTTTGCTCTTCACGACTTCCTGCGTTCCGGCCGCTGTATCTTCGGCTGGCGCGCGATTGGCGAAGGCGTCTGGGAAGCGGACGGTCACACGAGTGCCACGGCCGGGCTCGGATGATAGCGCCAATGTGCCGCCGTGCAGCTCGACCAGATTTTTCGAGATCGATAGGCCGAGGCCAGCACCGCGGTGTCTGGAACCCTGAGTGCGGCTTTCGAAGCGTTCGAAGATGTGTGCCTGCTGCTCTTCCGGGATGCCGACGCCTTCATCCTCGACTTCAAATGCGGTGGCGGCTTCCTCGCGCCAACACGAAATACGGACTGTATCGCCTCCGTGAGAGAAGCCGACGGCGTTAGAGAGCAGATTGTAGAGCACCTGCCGCACGCGCTGCTCGTCGGCGATGAATGTCTCCACGCCGTCTTCGATGCCGATATCGATGGTCAGTTCGGAGCGGGATGCACGGTCGCGGATACCCTGGATCGCTGCATCGATGACCCGGTTGACGTGGACGGTATCGCGGCGGAGTTCGAGCGCGCCGGCATCGATCGTGGCAAGGTCCAAGATATCGTTGATGATGGCGAGCAGTGTGTGCGACGAGGACGCGATGTCGTCGAGGTAGCCACGCTGGCGTTCGTTGAGTGTCCCGAAATTGTTGGAAGCCAGCATCTCGGAGAAGCCGATGATGTTGGTCAACGGTGTGCGCAACTCGTAGGAGACGTGGCTGATGAACTTGTTCTTCAGCTGGTCGGCGACCTCAAGGGCTTCGTTGCGTTCCAGAAGTGCGCGTTCATAGCGCTTGGAGTCTGTCACGTCGGCGAAGGTGACGAGGGTGCCGCCGTCGGGCAGTGGTGTCGTTGCGTAGTCGATGACGCTCAAGTCGGCGCGCACCATCTGTCCGGCACGCTGCTGGCGGGTGTCGAGATAGGATGTGACGGCGCCACGGATCGCGCGCCAGGTTTCCATTTCATCCTCGACGCGGGTCACGGACGAGATGATCTCGTCGATGAAGGGCGCCTTGGAGAGCATGTCGCGCGAAAGCTTCCAGATGCTGGCGAACGACGAGTTGTGCAGTTTGATGCGGCCGTCGGCGGCGAACACGGCCACGCCTTCCTTCAGGCCGTCCAGCGTCTCACGCTGCACGTTAATCATCGCATTATAGCGGCTTTCCAGGGCCAGACGCTCAGATTCGTCCGAGAACAGGAATGTTACGCCTGCGTCGGGCTGTTGTTCTGCGCGAACGTGGATGATGCGGCCATCGGGCAGCAGCCACCAGTCTTCGAGTTCGGTGCCACTCGTGTAGCACGCAAGAATGCGCGTCTTCCATTCGCGATAGTTGACGGTTTCTGGCAAGACGCCGCGCTCACGCAACCTGTCGAGCACGCTGCCTGTCGTCGGGTTGGAGCGCAGCCAATCATCGTCCAGCGGCCACAGCTTCAAGAATGCTTCGTTGAAGAACTTTAGGCGCTGCTCCCGATCGAACATGGCAACGCCGGTCGCGACATGGTCGAGGGTGCGATCGTAGGCGGTGATCTGGCGCTCAAGTTCGCCTTGTGCGGTTTCGATGGCGGCGGCGTCGATCGCCGCTCCGGCGATGGTGTCGCCCAGTGGAAGCATGACGACATCGTGGGCCTTGCGCTCCGCTCCGACGACAATGGGCATGCGCTGGCGGAATTCGTGTCCGGCGGCGATTGTGTTCAACGCGCGATGACGCTCACGCGAGTCGATGAGTTCAATCTGGCGCGACAGAACCTGGTCTTCGCTGTCTGATTCCACGGCTTGGACGTAGGCGTTGTTGACCCAGGTAAGGCGCCCATCGCGTGTCTTCAGCCATACGGGCATGGGCAGTGCATTGAGCAATCCGCGCATCGAACGGATGTCGCGGGCCAGCCACTGGTGCTGATCGATGATGCGGGCAAGGTCGCGCTTGTAACCAGCCACTTCGCTCAAACGCAGGATTGCGCGGCCGCCGGTTGCGCGGCCCTCCGCCTCGATATGGTCGGCTGCGATGGTGCGCAGGATGATGTTGAACGATCTGCCGTTCTGGAACAGCGCATCGAGACTTGTCGTGAGCAGACCTGCCGAGCGCGGTTCCAGCCACTGGCCGAACCGCAGCAGGTCCTCCCGCCGAACTGGAAGGCCAGCGACGTTGGCGAGCGTCTGCGCGACGAGGTGGGCTTCGTGGTCGTTGTCCCAATAGAGCAGGATATGAGGTTCGGCCTTGATAACCGCCTCGGCCATGGCGAGGTTACGGCGCAGCTCGGCATTCTCATCGCGCGAGCGACGCGACAACATCCGTGCGATGCGAACGGCCCGCCAGACCAGAAGACTGGCGAGCATGGCGGATGCGGTAATGCCGGTTATCAGGAGAAGCTTTTGTAAGTCGATGTCGGCTGGTGCTGCCGCTGAATGGCGCGTGACGGCGAAAGTCAACGACGCAACGATCGCCATGCTCGCCAGTAGGAGCATGACAAGTTCGTTGCGGGCATTGCGTGCCCGGGTCTTGAGAACGAAAGACCGCATCGCGTTCCCAGAAATGCTGCGGGATGCCAGGACGGCCTGCCGCGTTCGACTGTCTGCCCAGTTTGGGCTGTGCGCTTAGTGAGCGGCCATCATTACGCGCAACGGGACAGCCAAAGAATCGCCACCGCAGGATCGCGGCCGAATCACTGGGAATTATGCGGTGTCGCCGGGGTGCTTGACCAGGGGCGCGGGAGCATTAGGGGGTAAGAGTGGAGGATCGCCATGCGCGCCGTGGTGTGTTCATGCAACACTTAGGGCGTGAGCAGTCCTTAAGCGATTGCTGTTGATGCGAATGGAACGGCGGCGGTTGCCGCCGCTCCGCACTTGTCATTGCGCCTCAGCGTCCTGCCAGAACCTTGGGCGGGCACGACAGGCAGCGTGGGCCCGGGGGGATCACGAGCGGACGCTTGATCTGCATGCGCTGTAGCTCCTTGGCCATGTGCTGCATCTGGATGTTGAACTTCTGCTTCTTGAGGTAGTCGATCACGATGGGATTAACGGGGGGCGGATCAGCCTTGCCAGGGCCAGCAACCGCCAGCGCCGCGAATACGGCTAATCCCGATGCAGCGAGGTACTTTTGGAACATTGGCATTTGGTGTCCTTTCTCACAGGTTGCCAATGCCGTTTGGTCGTCGGTACCGCCGTGTCGGTTCGATGTCTGCATATCCTTGCAGTCGTTTGCGGCAGAGCCATCGCAGGCTGGCGCAAACAAAAAGAAGCGAGGCGGACCGGGGTCCGCCTCGCTCGGTGCCGTTTGCATTTCATAGCCGGCTGCAGATTGCAGTGCCGGAAATGCGCTGCCTCAGTAGCGGTAGTGATCCGGCTTATAGGGGCCTTCCGGCTTGACGCCGATATAGGCGGCCTGATCGGGACGTAGCTCGGTCAGCTTCACGCCGATCTTTTCGAGGTGCAGCTTTGCGACCTTTTCGTCGAGATGCTTGGGCAGCGTATAGACCTTGCGCTGATACTTGCCGTTGTCGCGGTTCTGCCAAAGCTCGATCTGGGCCAGGGTCTGGTTGGTGAAGGAGGCTGACATCACGAACGAGGGGTGTCCCATGGCATTGCCCAGGTTCACCAGACGACCTTCGGAGAGCAGGATGATGCGGTGGCCATCGGGGAACTCAATCTCGTCGACCTGAGGCTTGATGTTGTCCCACTTCATGTTCTTGATGCCGGCGACGTCGATTTCGTTGTCAAAGTGACCGATGTTGCAGACGATTGCGCGGTCCTTCATCGCCCGCATGTGGTCGGCGGTGATGATGTCCTTGTTGCCGGTCGCGGTGACGAAGATGTCGGCGCGCGGGGCGGCATCTTCCATCGTCGTCACTTCATAGCCTTCCATGGCGGCCTGAAGTGCGCAGATCGGGTCGATCTCGGAGACCATGACGCGGCAGCCAGCGTTGCGCAGCGAGGCCGCCGAACCCTTGCCGACGTCGCCGAAGCCCGCGATCATGGCGATCTTGCCAGCCATCATGACGTCGGTGCCACGGCGAATGCCGTCGACGAGGCTTTCGCGGCAGCCATAGAGGTTGTCGAACTTGGACTTGGTGACGCTGTCGTTGACGTTGATCGCGGGGAAGAGAAGCTTGCCTTCCTTCTCCATGATGTAGAGGCGATGAACGCCGGTGGTCGTTTCCTCGGAGACACCACGGATATTCTTGGCGAGTTCGGCAAACCAGCCTGGCTTCTCCTTGAGCGTGCGCTTGATGAGCGCAAAGAGGATCTCCTCTTCCTCGGAGCCGTGCTTGTCGAGGAACGCCGTGTCGCCCTGCTCGGCGCGCAATCCGAGATGCACGAGCAGCGTGGCGTCGCCACCGTCGTCGAGGATCATGTTAGGGGTGCCGCCATCGTCCCACTCAAGGATCTTGCGGGTGTAATCCCAATAGTCCTTCAGGCTTTCGCCCTTGACGGCAAAGACGGGGATGCCGCTTGCTGCGATGGCGGCTGCGGCGTGGTCTTGCGTCGAATAGATGTTGCACGATGCCCAGCGGATGTCGGCGCCGAGTGCGGCCAGCGTCTCGATCAAGACCGCGGTCTGGATGGTCATGTGCAGGGAGCCGGCGATGCGTGCGCCCTTCAGCGGCTGGCTGGCGCCATATTCCGCGCGCGTAGCCATAAGGCCCGGCATTTCGGTTTCAGCGATGGCGATCTCTTTGCGGCCCCAGTCGGCGAGGCCGATGTCCTTGATGATGTAGTCTTTGCCAGCGGTCATGAAGTCGTGTCCCTGTTGATTTCGGGTGGTGGCTGATCGGCGCCGCCATGGCCACGCCTTTCGGCCTTCCAGCGCTGCTGAACCGAATTGTAGGCGCAGAAAATGGTCGGCGGGGATCATCCTGCGGGCGTCCGGGAGCCCCATGTGCCGAGTGATGTCTGGGTCTATAGCGAAGCAGGGGCATAGCCGCAACTACATATAAGCAACTCGTTATATGTTTGGGCGGGGTGTGAGCAAAGACCTGGGCGGTAGTCACGCCGCGATTGCTGTTTTAGGCGGTGAGTGCTGCTGACATCGAAGCCGCCACGGTGGTGGTGAACCATCGCCGGTCTGACAAGTGGAAAAGTATCTCTTTTCGCATTTACTTGTTTTACTGTCTAATTCTTTGAGAGTTACGGCAGTGAGATCGAGAAGCTGCGCGTGTTGGCGTTTCAGCGGTCTCTGAGCGAGGACTCGGCGACCGCTTGTGATGTTGTATTATTTGTTTGTTTTCAGTGTATTGCATTTCTCGATTGCGCTCGCGGCAGTTGGGCGCGGCGGTTGCCTATGATGGAATATCTATTGTTTAGTGAATAATTTGAGCAGAACCCATTGCTCCGCTGTCATTGTTAATTCTCCAATATTCGACGAATACTTGGCGCTTAACTGTTGTTCAGCGTGTGAGAATTACTGTTTTGACATTATCTAATCTTTAGTGGTTGCGTTCATGGTTGATATTATTAGGAGATTTCGTGATTCGCTGCTGCTGGGTGGCGCATGGTCCTCACTCCTATTCCGCGCCAAGGCTTGTCGATTGCCGCTCTCCGAGGATGGTCAGGTCGCGGTACTGTTTGGCATCTCCTTTTCCATAATCGTTTTGTTCGCGGGGGGTGCCGTGGATTTGAACCGGTGGCTCTCCGCGCGCTCCAGTTTGCGACTCGCAGTCGATGCGGCGGTGCTGGCGGGGGCCCGCTCGCTTCAGACGTCGCACGACGCCTCCGCAGCGGTTGCGATTGCAACTCAATATTATCGGCAGAATGCCCGAGAAGTTGTGAGGGTCGATGATAACATCACGTTTTCGGCCGACGATAGCACCACGGCCATGCGGGCGGCGGGCCAAGCCTTCGTGGAAACGCCGTTCTTGTCCCTGATCGGTATCGAGCGTCTGGCACTGTTTGCTGGAGATGAGGCGGCCTTGGCAGAGGCCGTGACAGCCAGCGGTGTCAACAGCCGCGGCGATGTCGAGGTCGCGCTGATGCTCGATATCACCAGTTCAATGGCGGGTGGCAAGCTGGATGATCTCAAAGAGGCCGCCAAGGACTTCGTTGATATCGTGGTGTGGCCTGACCAGAGCGAGCATACGTCGCGTGTCGCGTTGATACCCTACGCGGAGGCCGTTGCGGTCGAGGCTTCGAATTTCAGGCGGGGCGTCGTCTTCGGCGGCAGTCAGAGATTTGTGTTTTCCGATCGGAGCGGGAAGAGGCTGTGGTGGCGGCTCGATCCGACATGCCCGACCGAGAGAACGGGTGCCGATGCATTTACAGATGCGGTTCCATCAATTGATAAGCCTCTTGGTCTTTTCTACGCCAGTGATGCCACTTGCATGCCGAAATCCGGGAGTGTCACGCCGCTCTCGTCGGACACGGCCCAGTTGAAGCGCGCCATCGACCGCTATCAGGCAGGCGGCGGAACCGCCGGGCATTTGGGGACAGCCTGGGCGTGGTACATGCTTTCGCCGGGCTGGGCGGACGTGGTGATGCCTTCCGCCAGCCCGGGTTCTTATGAGTTGACCCGTCAGACGGGTTCGAACGGCCAGCCTGCATTGCGCAAGATTGCGATCCTGATGTCAGACGGCGATTTTGATCGGGAATACTGCAACGGGGTCGATACGGCGGTGATTAACTGCGATTCGCCCAATGGCAGCTCAAGCGAACAGACCGCCATTATTTGTCAAAACATGAAAGCGTCGGGGATCACGATTTATTCCATCGGCTTACAGCTTTCCGCCGCGGGTGGCGCTCGCTCGGCAATGGAACAATGCGCCAGCGATGCGGCCAAGTTCTACTCGGTGGAAGATGGCGAAGGATTGAGGCAGGCCTACCGCGACATTGCCGTTCAGATTGCAGCGGTTCACGTCAGCAAGTAGGCGCAGGCAGGCTGGTGATTACCGACGCGCTCCGCCCCGGCGCGTGCTTCGGTGCGGGCTCGCGCTCTATCCTTTTGTTTTGAGCATGCTCTTAACGCTGAACCGCTACTCACTTCAGCTAAACATGACTAGCCGCCCTCGACCATATCCTCACCAAACCCGCTTTCGATCAGTGCGAGCAGAGCGGCCAGTGCTTCAGGACCTTCGGGGCCGGTGGCGACGATGTGCAACAGTGTGCCTGGACCTGCCGCGAGCATCATGAGGCCCATGATCGAGGTGCCGCCAACGGTCTGGTTGTCCCTGGTCACTGTGATGTGCGCATCGAACTGCTCGGCGCACTTCACGAACTTGGCGGAGGCGCGCGCATGCAACCCCTTGCGGTTGCGGATCGTGACGATGGCTTCCGGGCGTGGGCTGGAATCGATTTCTGGCATGTTGGCGGATTACTATTCTCGGTGGCCGGGGCGCCCGTCACACCACGGCCGGTGGGGCGCTAATCGTTGGATCGCAGGCCCTTCGTAGGGCACGGAAATGTGCGAGCGTGCTCCATTGCGGGTAGTCACTATCTCTAGCAGTAGCTCAAGAGGTCGGCACATTGTCTTCAATCGTCGCCGGTCAGCTGCTGACTCGCGACCTTGATATATTTGCGACCAGCATCGCGGGCGGTTGCGACCGCTTCGCTCAGCGGCAATTCACTGCGAATGCTGGCAAGCTTGACGAGGATCGGCAGGTTGATGCCTGCGATCACTTCGACCTTGGCTTCGTCGAGGACCGAGATGGCGAGGTTTGCGGGTGTGCCGCCGAACATGTCCGTGAGCAGGATAACGCCATTGTCGCTTTCGACACGGCCAACAGCGTCGAGGATCTCCTGACGGCGCGCAACCATGTCGTCCTCAGGACCTATCGAAACCGTTTCCAGCCGCTCTTGCGGTCCGACGATGTGTTCGAGTGCCGCGCGAAATTCCTTCGCGAGACCGCCGTGGGTTATAATGACTAATCCGATCATTGGCCGGTGCAGTCCATTTCTAGGCGTTCGGGCCTCGTGATCGCGGGTTACGGGCCAGACATGGCAATGTTCGAAAGCGCCGATGTCCGTGCGCCGAATTGCGGGTGCCAAGGTGACAAGTGTTCGGCTGGCATGCAAGTGGGTTTCGTGCTGCCTGCCCCGGTGGGGGAGACGTTGCCCGTTCAACCGGGAGGCTGGCAGCCGCAAACTCGGTTGAGGGCCAGGGCAACCTTTGCCGGTGCCGATGGCTCGAACGGGTACAGCCGAATCATGGGAATTTTGACGCCGAGAATTTCGGCCCGTCCGGTTTTGGGCATCCGCTCGATTTCGTGCGCCGCTGCCAGTCCGACGATCAGTTCGATACGGATTGCCTGAAGAGCTGGAAGCGAAACGATCCCGAGGCCGCGTACTTCCAGGCGGCCGGCAATGGTGTCGGGTGCGTGCGCCATGACGCCATTGTCCGCGCGGGACAAAAGCACCTGATCGTCCGCGACCAGTGAAAAGGTGTGTGGGTGCAGACCCGTTAGAGGCGTGGCAATCAGCCTCAGCGCAAGATCGGATTTACCGGCTCCCGAAGCTCCCTGGATCAGGACGCCGGCGCCCGCACGCGCGACGACGGTTGCATGCGTCAGCTTGCCACTGTCCGACACAGGTCAGGCGCTCCGGCGGTGGGTCGGTGTCACGGGCAGGCGGACGACAAAGCGAGCACCAATCCGTTTGGAGGTCTTGTCTCCCCGGATCTTGTAGCGGTTTTCCGCGCGGATGGTGCCACCGTAGGCGGTGACGATCTCGCGGGAGATATTGAGTCCCAGTCCTGAGTTGTTTCCGCGGCTGCTCTCGGCCGTCGGGCGGTAGGTGTAGAACCGCGCGAACACTCTTTCCAGCAGGTCTTCGTCGATCCCCGGGCCATCGTCGTCAACGCGGATTTCAACCTCGCGGCCATCGCGCAGAGCGGAAATCGCCACCTTGCCGCCGTTCGGCGAGAACGAGATGGCATTGTCCACGAGGTTGGTGATGACCTGGGCAATGCGCGTGTCGTTGCCATAGATGGTGTACGTGTCGGGCGATTTCGCCGGCGGGATTTGCAGGTCCAGCGTCGCGCCGTGGTCGGCAGCCTTGTCGCTCAGAATCGATGTCACGCTTTCCAGCAATGCAACAAGTGGCACCGGTTCGCGGATTTGCCGGGCGAGTTCAGCATCGAGGCGCGAGGCGCTGGAAATTTCGGTAATCATCTTGTTCAACCGCTTCAACTCGAGCTGTATCTGCTCGATCAGCTGATTGCGCTGTTCTTCCGTCTTGGCGAAGGCAAGCGATTCGGCGGTGGAGCGGGCGGCGGTGAGCGGGTTTTTCAGTTCGTGGGCGACGTCGGCGGCGAACCTCTCGCTTGCTTCAAGGCGCCGGAAGAGAGCCGCTGTCATTTTCGCGAAGGCGCGCGCCAGCAAGCCCACTTCATCACGTCTGTTGGGGAACGCGGGCAGTTCGCGTTGCGCGTTGATGTCGTTGGAAACGATCTCGGCGGTTTCGGCCAAATGCCGGATCGGGCCCGCAACGGTGCGCGCCAGGAGTACGGATGTTGAAATGGTGGCGATGAGCGCGATCAGCGCCATGATGAAGATCTTCTCGCGATCCTCGCCCACGATTTCGTCGATCTCGCCTGGCCGTGTCGACAGCAGCAGCACGCCATGAACCGACTTCATGCGCTGGATGGGAACCGCGAGGGACACGATCTGCTCGCCTTTTTCGGAAAGCAGGACCATCGGCGTCGGCGTGCCGCCCGCCATGGCAATGCGAACTTCGGGGTAATTGGTTCCGAGGTTTGAACCGATTTCGCGGTAAACGGGAAGCTGCTTGTCCAAAATCTTGTCCAGTACCCAGCGGTTGAAACGGGTCCAGAAGTTCTTGGTCTTGACCCGACCGTTGGCGGCATCGTCGTCGTCGTCGGATTCCGATTCCTTCAAAATCGTGCCGCGCTGAAGCAGCTTGTCGCTGTCGACAATCAGCGTGCCGTCACGGGCGTAGATTCGCGCGCGGGTGTTGGTCGGCTGAATGAGGCGCCGGAGGATGGGAGCGACACGTTCAGGTCGGATCGACAGTTCTAGTGCTGCAAATCCATCGTCGCGGAAAGGAATGCGCGAATCGGCGGCCTCGGGCAGCTTGTTGGGGTCGAGTGTGAGCCGTTCGGTTTCGACCTTGGCATCGCCAGCAATAGCGGCGGCGATGATTTCACCCTGAATACGCAGGGACTCGCGCTTGGCGTCGATCAACCAGCCGCGGGAATTGGAAAGCAGCAGAATGCCCAGGATGAAGACGGCAAGACCGAGCAGGCTCGATACGAGGATGCGACGGAGCAGCGTGCCGGCAACAAAGCGCGGGATCGGCTGGTTCGCCCACCAGCGCGCCAGCACGCTACCAACGCGCGCACTGCCTTGTGTTTCGTCTGGCAGCTTATCGACGTGGACAGCACTGGTGGTACGCTCTGTCCCGAATGCCATTGAGCCTCCAGCGTGCGCCTAACGCCACTGTGCGGTTGTGCTTCGCGTGTTGCTTTGGTCCTTCAGGCCAGCTGCGGTCTGCAACCGTGCGGCTTTGGCTAAAGCCGTCACGCCTCCTTGAAGCGGTAGCCGACACCATACAGCGTTTCGATCACATCGAAATCGTCGTCGACGTTCTTGAACTTCTTGCGCAGCCTCTTGATGTGGCTGTCGATGGTGCGGTCGTCGACATAGACCTGATCGTCGTAGGCTGCATCCATCAGAGCGTCGCGCGTCTTGACGACGCCAGGACGCTGCGCCAGCGCCTGCAGGATGAGAAATTCCGTCACCGTCAGCGTGACCGGCTTTGCATCCCAATGGCAGGTGTGGCGCTCCGGATCGAGCTTCAGCTTGCCCCGTTCCAAGGTGCGGGCGGTTTCCACCACGGGGGCCTGGCCGTCCTTGGGTGCGATGCGGCGCAGGATCGTACGGACCCGCTCGACTAGCAGCCGTTGGGAGAACGGCTTGGAAATATAATCGTCGGCACCCATCTTGAGGCCGAAAAGCTCGTCGATCTCTTCATCCTTGGAGGTGAGAAAGATCACCGGCATGTCGGACTGCTGGCGTACCTTGCGCAGGAGTTCCATGCCGTCCATGCGTGGCATCTTGATGTCGAAAATGCCCAAATCGGCCGGCTCTTCCGTCAATGCTTCCAAGGCCGCGACGCCATCGGAATAGGTGCGAACCTTGTAACCTTCCGCTTCCAGCGCCATGCGGAGCGAGGTCAGAATGTTGCGTTCGTCATCGACCAGCGCAATTGAGCTTTTCTCTTTCATCGTCGCCTCGTGCCCCTGCCAATTGGCCCCATCTCGCTGATGTTCTGACGGGGTTTATGGTTGCTTCGTGTGTCAAATGTGGCAGCAGGACTGTTGTCTACCCGATCTGAATACCAACTGAATAGGCGAGGCAATGGCCAGGAGCAAGCTGAGGCTTGTGGATGGCTGGACCTGAAGCGGTGTCGAAGTGGCGCCTGCCACAGCCCCGATAAGGCGCACCATCCTACTGTCACTGCAAGGAATTCTGGAGAGCGAGGACGATGATGGAGACAACGGGACGGGAGCCTTCAGCTGCCGAAGCGGCGCGCAGCATAATGCGCAGTTCCCTGAAAGCTTCGCTGGCCACGGTGGAGCAGGGCACTGGATTTCCCTATGCCTCACTGGTCACGGTTGGGCACGGAGCTGACGGTTCGCCCTTGTTGCTTCTGTCCGATCTGGCGCTCCACACCCGGAACCTGAAAGCCGATTCGCGAGCAAGTCTTCTGTTTGATGCATCGGATGCGACGGGTGATCCGCTGGCCGGTGGGCGGGTGACGGTCATCGGCCATGTGGAGAAGGTTGCTGGAAGTGCGCTCGACCATGTCCGCCAGCGGTTCCTGGCGCGGCAGCCCGATGCGCAGATGTATGCGGGATTTGCCGATTTCAGCTTCTGGCGCATGCGTGCCGAGCGCGCCCACTATGTCGGCGGGTTCGGACGGATCGTGGACCTGGGCGGCGAAAAGCTGCTGGACGATATCTCGGGGGCTGAAGCGCTTCTGGCCGCGGAGACCGATATCATCGCTCATATGAACAGCGATCATGCCGATGCGATCGCTCTTTACGCGACGAAGCTTGCTGGTGCGCCACCGGGGGCATGGCGCATGTCGGGGCTGGATCCTGCCGGACTGGACCTCGTCCACGGCGGCAGGGGCATACGGATTGCGTTCGGGCAGCGGGTTGCGACACCTGGCGAGGCCCGTGCCGAACTTGTGCGATTGGCGCAGGCTGCGCGTGCGGCGCCGGATTGAAACCTGCCAGCGGGTGCCCATCCACATGCCCTGTTATTGTGCAATGGTCAAAGGTCTGGCGTTGATTTCTGCGTTCATCCAGCCGTTTTGTGTCTCCAGAGCGCAGATCCGGGTTGCGATCACGGGCGCTCCGGGGCTTACGACTTTGGGCCACTTGTCCGCTGACTAGCAGAGGCATACTCAACGCCATCGCTATCCGTTCAACGGATTATGCTGGTTTGCCGGATGCTTTCGGCTGCCAATCGCCCTTGAGCCAACTGCGATCAATCATCAGGTGCGTCTGGCGTTCTGGCGGCTTCGGTCATCAGGCTATTCCGCCGATTGCGGCAGGTATTCTGGCGGAGACCAGAGACATGGACATTTACCCAGGCAGAAAGACAAAGTCGGGCAAATGAAGCAGGTCTATGCCGATGCAAACCAGCGCGATGCGCTGCCGCTTCGTTCAGCGAGGGTCGTCGAACCAACGACGCCGGGCGTCTATGCCGCAGAGATTTACCATAGAGATCATGCGGGCGCGCTCGAAGGCGAGCTTGATCCAAGCGTCACGCACCGGTCGGGAGCGTGCGCTGACCTTTCCCAGTTCAAATATGTAACGGGTGGATCGTTGCAATTGAGGACTATCAACTTCAGTCCCCGGGTCTTGAGTTATAGACACGCGATCGACGATCGACTTCCGCCGTGGTCATCACTGCGAGGCCAAAGCCTCGCGCACGCGCCGCCCAGCAACAATACACGCATCTACAGCGTCCTGGGCGCCGAGTTTTGCCAGTAAGGAAGGACAACATGCCAGCCACATCCGCAGCTTTGAAAGTAGAAGCTCCCGTCACGACCCCTACGACAAATGCCAAGGTTCTGGCCTTCGTCGAACAGGCACGCGCGATGTTCAAGCCCGATACCGTCTATTGGTGCGACGGTTCGCCGGAAGAATATCAGGCCATGCTGAAGGTGATGGTCGATACCGGCACCGCGCAGTGGCTCAACCCTGATAAGCGGCCCAACTCGATCCTGGTGCGCTCCGACCCTGCCGACGTCGCCCGTGTCGAGGACCAGACCTACATCTGCTCGCTGAAGGAAGAAGACGCCGGTCCCACCAACAACTGGTCGGACCCGGCAAAGATGAAGGAAACTCTCGGCAAGCTCAGTGACGGCGCCATGCAGGGCCGCACCATGTACGTGATCCCATATTCGATGGGACCGGTCGGTTCGCCGATCGCCAACATCGGCGTGGAAATCACCGATTCTCCATATGTCGTCGCCAACATGCACATCATGGCTCGCGTTGGCACGAAGGTGTGGGAGGCACTGGGAGATGGCGCGTTCGTGCGCGGCATGCATACCGTCGCGTCGCCGCTCAAGTCGCAGACCCAGGCCGACGTCTCCTGGCCGTGCAGCACGACCAAGTACATCTCGCACTTCCCCGAGACGCGCGAGGTCTGGTCCTATGGCTCTGGTTACGGTGGCAACGCGCTGCTCGGCAAGAAGTGCCACGCGCTGCGCATTGCCTCGGTGCAGGCACGCGATGAGGGCTGGCTCGCCGAGCACATGCTGATCCTCAAGCTTACCAACCCGGAAGGCAAGGTGAAGTACATCGCCGCGGCCTTCCCTTCGGCTTGCGGCAAGACCAACCTCGCCATGCTCGTGCCGACGATCCCGGGTTGGAAGGCTGAGACCATCGGTGACGACATCTGCTGGATGAAGCCCGGTGCCGACGGGCAGCTTTACGCCATCAATCCGGAGGCGGGTTTCTTCGGTGTCGCACCCGGCACGTCGGACGAGAGCAACTACAATGCGATGCAGGCGTTGAAGCATGACTGTATCTTCACCAACGTCGGGCTGACCGACGATGGCGACATCTGGTGGGAACAGATGGGGCCGCCGCCGGCAAATGCCATCGATTGGCTGCGCCGGCCATGGACGCCCAAATCCGGCAGGCCGGCCGCGCATCCCAACTCGCGCTTTACCGCGCCGGCGCGTCAGTGCCCCGTCATCGCGGACGAGTGGGAGGATCCCAATGGCGTGCCGATCAGTGCCATCCTGTTCGGCGGGCGCCGGGCTTCGGTCGTGCCGCTCGTTACCGAGGCGCTGTCGTGGCAGCACGGCACGTTCCTGGGTTCGATCATGGCATCGGAGAAAACTGCCGCTGCCGCCGGCAAGATCGGTGAACTGCGTCGCGATCCGATGGCAATGCTGCCGTTCTGCGGCTACCACATGGGCGACTATTTCGTCCACTGGCTCGATATCTGCAGCCTGCCTTGCACGAAGAATCCGAAGATCTTCTACGTCAACTGGTTCCGGAAGAATGCGGATGGCAAGTTCCTGTGGCCGGGCTACGGCGAGAACAGCCGCGTGCTGAAGTGGGTGTTTGAGCGCTGCGATGAAACGGCTGATGCCGTCGATACGCCGATTGGACGGCTCCCGACAGCAGATGCGCTGGATACGTCGGGCCTCAAGATTGACGGCGCGGCGCTCAAGGAGCTGCTGGCGGTCGATGCGGCAGGCTGGAAGGCCGAGGTGCCGTCGATCGAGCAGCACTTCGAGGCATTCGGCAAGCGTTTGCCGCAGGGCTTGAAGGATGAGCTTGAAGGCCTGCGCAAGCGGCTCGGCTGATCCACGATTCGTTGACGATTTGAGACTTGAGAGGGCGGCTCGCGAGGGTCGCCCTTACTCTTGTTTGGTCGGAATCAGATCGCAGGGGATCGGCAGCAGGCAGTTGCTCGTGCGCCCCCTCCTTTCAACCGCCAAAATCAGCGATCGTCAGCAGCGGTTTGAAGTCGAGCTTGGCGGCGGCGAACGCTTCGGTTGCGCCTTCTCGCCGATCTACGACCGTGATGACGCGGACGACTGTTGCGCCTTCGCGGGTGACCGCTTCGGCGGCCTTGATGGCAGAGCCTCCCGTCGTCGTCACGTCCTCGACGATCACGACCTTTCTGCCCTCCAGCGTTTCGCCTTTGGCAAGGCCTTCCACGAGGCTTTGGGTGCCGTGTTCCTTCACTTGCTTCCTGACGAAGAAAGCGGGGAGCGGACGCGGTGACGCTGCGCTGACAGCAGAAACAGCGGCCGCAAGCGGTACGGCACCCATCTCCAGTCCGCCGATCATGTCCGCCTCGATGCCGTCAGCGGCCAACTGGTGCAGGATGAGCGTGGCGATGAGATGCGCGCCCTGCGGATGGAGCATCGTCGGCTTCATGTTGAAATAGAAAGTCGAGGTGCGGCCTGAGGCCAGCTTCATCTCGGCTCCCGACTGAAACGAGCGCTCCTTGATGAGCGCAACGAGAGCGGCTTTGGCCTCATCGGCTGTGGTGATGGTCATGCGCTGGTGTCTCCCTCGGGCTCGTGGCAGCAACGGCCCCATGCACGCGATCGCCTGTATATGTCAAGTTCGCCTTGTCATAGTCTTGCGTCGGTCTGCCCGCAGCTGGCGCGGTTGAAGCGCGCAGGCGAGCCATACTCAAAGCCGCCGGGCTTGAAATCGCGCAGCCAGGGGCGAAATATAGGCTGAACCTTATCTCTGAAATTTTTATTCCAATCGTCGTGCAGGTGCCCACCGCATGAACTTCAAGGACTATTACAAGGTACTGGGTGTCGAGCGTTCGGCCACGCAGGATGAGATCAAGCGGGTCTACCGCAAGCTGGCGCGTCAGTTTCATCCCGACATCAACAAGGATGCGGGCGCCGAGGACCGCTTCAAGGAAATCGGCGAGGCCTACGAGGTGTTGGGTGACGCGGAGAAGCGCGCTGCCTACGACGACATTGGCCAGGGCTTCGAGGCCGGGCAGGAGTTCCGTCCGCCGCCGAACTGGGACGCCGGGTTCGAATCTACCGGGGCGGAGCCCGGCGGCGAGGCGCACGACTACAGTGAGTTCTTCGAAACGCTATTTCGGCGGGCGCAGCAGCAGCGTGCAGATGAGCGCTGGACGCGGCCCGGCGGAGCTGAGTTCCACGCCCGCGGCGAGGATCATCATGCGCGGATCTACGTGGACTTGCGCGATGCCTTCGAAGGCGGCAAGCGCAACGTGTCGCTACGGGCGCCCGAGGTCGATGCGGACGGGCATGTCAGGGTGCGCGAGCGCACGCTCGCCATAACGCTTCCGAAGGGGCTGGAGGAGGGCAAGAGCATCCGGCTCAAGGGACAGGGCTCGCCCGGGCACGGCAAGCTGCCGGCGGGGGACCTCTACCTTGAAATCTATTACAATCCCGATCCGCTCTACCGGTTGTCGGGCAAGGACGTTTATTTCGATCTGCCGGTGACGCCGTGGGAAGCCGCGCTGGGTGCCTCGATCAAGGCGCCGACGCCGTCCGGTCCGATCATGCTGAAAGTGCCGCCGGGCTCGTTCAACGGGCGGGAACTTCGGATCAAGGGGCGCGGATTGCCGTCGAAAGAGCCGGGCGACCTGTTCGCGGTGCTACAGATTGTGCTGCCCGCAGCCGACACGGAAGCTGCGAAGGAAGCCTATCGCGAGATGGAGCGCAAGCTGGCGTTTGATCCGCGCGCAAAGCTGGGAGTCTAGGCGATGTCGAATCAATCG
Organism: Hyphomicrobiaceae bacterium; assembly: GCA_020442165.1. Lineage (GTDB taxonomy): Bacteria > Pseudomonadota > Alphaproteobacteria > Rhizobiales > Hyphomicrobiaceae > JAEUMD01. The sequence continues at coordinate 58,102 of JAGRKV010000078.1, forward strand.
GGACGGGATGCACCGGCTGAAGTGCTGGATCACGTAGGCGCCTGCTCGTTGGACGATCTATGCGTCGTGTGCAGGGTCGAAGAGGAGTTCGTCGCCCAACTCGTCGAGCATGGCGCGCTCGATCCGGTGGGCATCTCGCGGACGGAATGGCGTTTTGCCAGTGTCAGTATCGCCCGAGTTTCCAAGGCCAAGCGCCTAGAGCGGGACCTTGGACTGAACACGGCCGGTGTGGCGCTGGCGCTTGATTTGCTGGCCCAGATCGATGAATTGCGGGCTCGCCTCAGGACCTACGAGGGCCGGGAACAATAGGGTGGAGCAGGGCCGCGGGCAGTTATCCCTGCCATAATTCCTTGTCGGCAGCGCAATCCGCCCCATATCGAGTACGACCGAAAACCGCTATATGTGCCGCCCAGCCCCGTTTCCTGAAAGGATGTTTCATGCTCAACCCAGAAGCGCCGCCCGAGCTGGTTGCCGCCCACTGGATAAATGCCGCCGCCGGTGCCGATCCGTCATTGTCGGGTTTGAAGGGCAAGGTCGTACTGGTTGGCGCCTTCCAGATGCACTGCCCCGGCTCGGCACGCCATCTGCTGCCACAACTTGCCCGGCTGCACGCCCAGTTTCAGGGCGATGAGGTCGCCGTGATCGGCTTGCACACGGTTTTCGAGAAGGAAGATGAGCAGACCCCGGCGCTGCTGGAGGAATTCCTGGACGATAACCATTTCCATTTCCCGGTTGCGATCGACAAGCAAAACGGCGGGCCGATACCGGAAACCATGGATGCCTATGAGCTGCAGGGCACGCCGACCCTTTTGATTTTCGACCGGCAGGGCCGATTGCGCCGTCACTATCTGGGCCAGGTCGACGACATCCGTGTTGCGGCCGAGGTCATGGCGCTGGCGATCGAGGCGCGGGATGCGCCACGCGACCAGTCGATTGCCTTGGAACGGCGGCTCGCTTCCGTGCTGGTCGATCCCAACGATCATCAGCACGAGCACGAAGGTGGGTGCTGCGGCGGTCACAGCCACGACCACGAGCATGCTGGCGGCGGCTGTTGTGGTGGCGGGCAGCACGACCACGATCACCATCATGGGCATCACCATGGTCACGATCACAGTCACAACCATGCGCACAAGGACGAGGGTGGCTGCGGCGGCGATGGAGGCTGCGGCTGCAAGCACTGAACGATGCAATGCGGGGTGGGCTGATCCTGCCCTAAACGATGGCGGGCGTGGTGCGGCAGTGGCCGCCCACGCCTTTTGTCCACCGGTCGCCTTCTTTCCGAACTCCGAATCGCTCATTCCTAAACCGGAATGACCTGACAGGTGTGTGGTCCATGGGTCGCCGCACGCCTCACTTGCGGCGGAGGAATGCGCATGACGGAAGGCGCAGCAGGCGGTCGAGGCCGGAGTACGGTCAGACCCGCAAATGACGATGTACCGATGGTTCGAGCCAAGAAGCCGGAAAAGTCGTCGAAGAGCGGCGTGAAGTCGAAAGCGGCAGGCAACCGCGCGACGTTCGAGAAGAGAACGATCGCGCTCGTCTACGACTTCGACGGTACGCTGTCGCCACGGCCCATGCAGGAATATGCGTTCCTGCCGCAAATCGGCGTCGATGCCGCGGAGTTCTGGAAAGAGACGAACCGGGTGGCGCGTGAGCAGGAGGCCGATCCGCTCATCACCTACATGCACCTGCTCTACAAGAAGGCGAAGGACGCGGGCGTTCGCATTGATCGCGACGATCTCGTTGCCCAGGGCCGCTCAGTCGAGTTGTTCGCGGGCGTGCTGGAGTGGTTCGATGCGATTGGCGAATACGTATCGTTGAGGGCTGAGAGCCAGGGCGTGACGGTCCGCCACTACATGATCTCCTCGGGGCTTACCGAGATCATCGAGGGGACGCCGATCTATGGCCGCTTCCACAACGTGTTTGCCTCTGAATACTGGTTCGAGGCCTATGACATGCCCTACCCGAAGCGGGTCATTACCGATACGGGCAAGACGCAGTATCTTTTCCGCATCAACAAGGGTGTCGAGGATCTGGGGCAGACCATCAACCAGCACATGCCCGAGGCCGAGCGGCCCATTCCATTCTCCAACATGATCTACTTCGGTGATGGCGATACGGATGTGCCGTCGATGGCGGTGATGCGCAAGAACGGCGGTCACGCCATCGCGGTCCATCCGCCGGGCAAGTCGAAAGACAAGTGCCTCGATCTCTTCAAGGCGGGCCGGATCGATTTCTTTGCCGCCGCCGACTATCGACGCGGTTCGGACCTCTTCAAGCGAACGTGTCTGCTGATTGACCGGATGCTGGCCGACATCCGCGTCCAGGAAGAAACGTGGAAGATCGCGCGCGGGCTGAAGTGAACGGACTTGCAGTGGCGCTGGCGCTCGCTCAAAGAGTGCAGCTGATCTTTACTTTTGATCTGCCGCAACCAGTCCGCTGGCTTTTTCTGGCGGCGTGGCGCGGCTGGCGGCTATAGTCTGGGGCACAATCCTGTTGGACCGCGCTAGGAGCACGCTCAATGGACTTCGATGACGTCAAGGCCGAACTCGGCATCCTGATGACGCGGATGCAGAACGAACCGGAAGACCGCCATGAGCTTTACATGATGGTGATGGAAAAGCTCAATGAGATGAAAGCCTACGGCATGCCGCTTCCAGATGACCTCGTGCAGCTCGAAGCGGCTCTGGAAGCGGAGTTTGCCGCTGACATGCGCGGCGGTGCCGAGGGCTGAGGGCGCCTTTGCCAGGTTGTGTCTGGCAGCCCCGCGATAATAGGCCACGCAGAAAGGGAAAGGCGCACCACATGGGTGGTGCGCCTTTCCTTGTTTCTTATGGGTTGGCCTTTACGCGATCAGTCGCGGAAACGCCGGGAGACGCGGCGCTCCAGCAGCGGTGTGATGCGCCGCACTGTGACGCGGCGGTTGGCGCGTTCCGGTCCATCGGTATCGATCTTGAGGAACTGCTCGCCATAGCCCTGCGTGACCAGGTTCTCAGGTGGAATGTCGAACTCTTCCGTCAGGATGTTTGCAACCTCTTCGGCACGACGATCCGACAAAGACAAGTTGTCGACGTCGTCGCCAACCGCATCGGTATAGCCTTCGATCAGGAAGACCTCGTCGGGATTGCGATCGATGATGCGGCCCATGGCACGGGCGACGCGCTCCAGCTTATTGTACTGGCTTTCATCGACCTGCCAGGCGCCGAACTCGAAGTTGATGCTGTCAAGGTCGATGCGGCGCATGCGTTCACGCAGATTGTAGGTGCCGATCACCTCGTCGAGCGTGTAGCCGCGATCGAGGTCGTCAATCGGCGGCGCTATCAGCGCGTCATATACGTCGTCATATGAGGCATGGTCATAGTCGACGACGTAACGATTGCGTGGGCCGCGATAGTGTGGCGGTTCGATTGCGATCAACAGGCCGGCGGCCAGCGCCGCGCCGGCACCGATTGCGCCCCACTTGCGCCAGGTGCGGCGGTTGTCGATGAGGATGATGTCGCGACCGTCGTGACCACGGCGATAGCGGCGGATCAGCCGACCATCAGGTGCCGTCTCGGAGATGATGCGAACTCCGTTCGGGCGTACGATGGTGGTGATGTTGCCGCCGCCTGGGCGGCGCTTGGTCATGGCGTCATTATTGCCGCGGCGGAAACGCCGGGTTTCGTCGCGGATGATGAAGGCGCGGTCGCCGCTGCGGATGATGCGGCGTGAATCGGGTTCCTCAATGATGGTTCGGCCGCCTTCGACGCGCCTTTCCTTGCGCTGCTTCTTGAGATCCTTGAGATTGTCCCAGCCGCCACTCTTTTCCGCTTCGCGGCGCTCAGCGCGCCAGCGTTTGCGCTCGCTGCGCTCGGGCAGGAAATTACGTTCGTTGCGCGGCGAATCGACAGCGGAATCGCGTGTTCGATCGCGGGCGTCGTCACGGAAGCCTTTGCGCATGCCTGGATCGATGGGCTGCACCTTGGCGGCGCCGGCCGGAGGCTGAACTTGGTCGCGACCGCCGTCACGGAAGCCTTTACGCACGCCTGGATCGATGGGTTGCACCTTGGCGGCGCCGGCTGGAGGCGGAACTTGATCGCGACCGCCGTCACGGAAACCTTTGCGCATGCCCGGACCGGCGGGCTGCTCCGTGGTCGCTTCGGCTGGCGGCGGGCGGCGGGCATCCTTGTTGCGATCGAAAAAGCGGTGACGTGTCGGACCGTCTTGAGCATCCTGTCTGGGCGCCTTGGGGCCTGGCTGGAATTGCTTGCGGTCGTTCGGCGGCGGGGTTTCGACCTGCTGTGAGCGCTGACGCCGTGGGCTTTCCATACCCTGCATCGGCGGCTCAAATTTCTGGGCACGTCCTCCTGGTGGAACATTGTCCATTTGAGGTTGGGAAGAGCGCCGGCGGCCTTCCATGCCCTGCTTGCCGCCCATGTCGTTGCCTGGACCGCGCTGATTGCGTTCGCCGCGTTTCTTGTCCTTGCGATTGCGCTTGTCCTCTTCCGCTGCGTCGTCGGCTGCTCGCTGGGCGAGGATGATTGGGGCGTCCCTGGTGGCTTCGGCAGCGCCTGCCGAAGGCACGCCACCGAGGAGGGGGGCCGCGAGAGCGAGTGCCGTGATCGCGGCGCAATCGCGCGTACGGGGTCGTGTTGGGCGTTTCATTGATGTCCTCATGTTTCAGTTCTGTTGCGGGCCGCAGATCGCGATTGCTCCCGGCTTGCCGGTGCTGTTTCGGGCATGCCTTTTGGGAAACGTGCCGCTGTGACGCTTGGCTTCCGCAGTCCTAGTTCACTCGCAGTATTGGCGCTTGCAAGGCGGCGCTTGACCTCTCTTGAGCATCACACACACGCCAACCGGCCTGCTGCTCTGGCGCGGCCGGTTTCTTACTTCTCGTTTGCGCGCCGCCGGATAGCCGGGCGCGCGGTGGTGCCATTGCCGTCTCAAGGCCGGCGCGTCAGCACTTCTTGAGATTGGCAGACAGTTCCTTGATGTAGTCGGCACGAACCGGCGTCAGCTTCACCTGCTGCTCGCAACCCGTACCATTGACCTCAAGCTTTGCCTGGAAAAAGCGGCCGCCCAGGTGCACATCGAAGCCACCAGCAGTCACGATTCCCTTGACGTCTCCACCAATCGAATTGACCGGATCTTCCCAGCGTCCCGTTACCTCGGAGCCGGAAATCTGCAAGACGGTCGCAGCCTCCAGCTTGTAGTCGGCGCTCTTGCAGCGCAACTTCTGCTTCAAATGTGTTCCATCACCTTCGGCAAGGTAGACAACGACGCACTTGAAGTCCCGGTTGGGGCCAGACGAGGGCACCATCGATGCCGGGCCTGCCCAACGGCCGGCAAGGCGGGAAATCTGATCGGAGCCTGCCGTATCAGTGGCATGGACGGACCCCACCCATGCGGCGCTCATTGCGGCCAGAGACAACGCTGCGGCTACGCGATTACCAGAAGCCATGTTTTGGAACTCCTCGAACTCTCATCGGCAGCTCCGAACACGAGCTGCCGCCCCCTCCCCCGGACGTGAAGGATGCCATCGGATGCGCTGCCGCTTAACGGTTCTGTGGGCATACGAATGGGCCAAGCCACGCCATCGTTGGATGACGGTGCACTTCAACTTGGTCAACTTCTTGACGCTCTGAAGGTTTTGTGACGAATGAGCGGCTAGGACTTGTGGCCCGCCATGAGGCCGCTCCGCCTAGTCCGGCCATTTTCATTTCTATGCGGGAGCCGACGTGCCGACGATTCTCTTGACCGAGCAGGTGCATCCCGACGCGATTGCGCGCCTTGCCCGCGAGCCGGATTTCAGGGTGATCGAGGGAGTGGTCGCGGGGCAAGATGCGTTCGCAGAGGCCCTTGCCATCGCCGATGCCGTTGGCGTTCGCATTCGCCCAATCGATGCAGCGATGATGGGAAGGGCGCCAAGGCTGCGCGTCATCGCCAAGCATGGCGTTGGCACGGACAACATCGATCTTGGCGCGGCGGCGAAGCGTGGCATCCTGGTCCTCAATACGCCCGATGCCAACAAGGTGGCCGTGGCCGAGCACGCGATGGCGCTGATGCTAGCGCTCGCCAAGCAACTGGCGCGCTATGATCGCGCGTTGCGGAGCGGCGACTGGAAATTTCGCGATCGACTTGAGGCCGGAGAACTGGCGGGGCAGACGCTGGCCATTCTGGGATTCGGGCGCAGCGGCCAGGAACTGGCGCGGCGTGCGCGTTGTTTCGATATGCGGATTCTGGCGTGGGGCCGGACGATCAACCGCGAAGTCGCAGCCAGCATGGGTGTGGAGATCGCACCTGATCTGGAGGTGGCGGTAGCGGTCGCCGACGTCGTTTCAATTCATATGCCGCGCCTGGCATCGGGCGGTTTGTTGCTCGGACGGGAGATGCTCGCGCGGTTCAAGCCCGGAGCGTTGCTCATCAACTGCGCGCGTGGCGGTCTGGTCGATGAAAGTGCACTGGCAGATGCTCTCAATTCCGGTCTTATCGCGGGGGCGGGCGTCGATGTGTTCGAGCATGAGCCACCGGATGCGGGGCATCCGCTACTTTGCGTCGATCCGGAGCGCGTCATCCTAACGCCGCATAGCGCGGGCAACACGCGCGAGGCTTCGCGGCGGATGGGGATGGAAATGGCCGACAACATCATCGCCGGTCTTGCCGGGCGCCATTGTGCGAGCCGCGTTGTTGTCGCCGCCACCGGCCGGGGTCAATAGATCCGATAGGGGAAATATCGTCCGACCATCTCTTCAAGCCGGCCGCTTTCGCGTAGGCTCGTGATAGCGCGATCAACGATCGCCTTCATCTGGCGATCGCCCTTCTTGAACGCAACGGCGATCCCGTCACCGAAATACTTGGCTTCCAGGAATGGCCCGCCGCGAAATTCGCAGCACTGGCGGGACAATGTTCCATTGAGCCAGAACGACAGTGAGATTCCGTCGTCAAAAATGTAGTTCGTCTTACCCTCGATAAGCGCTTCGCGTGCGCTATCGGAAGATGGGTGCACCTCGATGCGGCTGTCGCGGAAGAAAGTCTTGAGGAAGGCTTCGTGCGCGCTGCCTGCTACCACGGCGATGCGCTGGCCCTCCAAACCCTCAGGGGTTATTTCGCGCTTTTCGGTGCCTCGTCGAACAGCGAAGCGTCCGGGCGTGTAGAGGTAAGGTGCAGAGAAGTCGGCTTGCTGGAGCGCCTTGGCGCTGATGACATGACCTGCGATCACCGCGTCCGCCTCGCCCCGGCGCAGTGCCAGCATCAACTCGTCCCAAGGTTTTACCTGGATATCGCACGCTGCCTTGGCGTCGAGACAGACGGCGCGCGCAAGATCGACGTTGAAACCGGTAAGCTGTCCTTCCTCGTCAAAAAAATTGAAGGGCGGGAAATCGCCTTCCGTCACGAACCGCAGCACCAACCGCCGGGGCAGATCGGATGCAGTCTCGCCAGACTGTGCGCCGGACGGTTTGTCCTGTGCGCTCGCGTTTGGTGTTGGCAAAAGCGCTGCTGTTGCCGCGAAAAGAGTTGCGGCCAGGATCAGACCGGCAAGCACGGGACCTTTGCGACGCTGTGGGCAAATACCTTGCAGCAGCGCGTGTTGAGGCCGGCGTGAGGGCGCTTTGTTTCGCATCTGGCGACTCAGGATCATGGAACGAACTTTTAGCCGAAGCGATGAACCTGTCACGCGCCGATTGGTTTGAATGGCGGCCAATGTGCAGTTCTCCGCGGGACATGAAGATGGGTGCGGGTTCTGGCAACAGCATGGATGCAGGCTGTGCCCGATCAGCCGATGGGGGAAGCGCCCCCTACCTCTCATCAAAGCCTGCATTGCCAGCGCGCCGGGTGCTGTTAATCTGTATGGAAATTTGGGGGATCGATGTCCGTAGCTGGCGATCTGGGTGGTGCGAAGTCGGCAAGGATGCCTGCGGCAAGGCGCGGCGCTCCCCCATTTGGCGGGCTGGAAAGCACCGATTCTCATCGCGGAGTGCCGGGTGCCGACGGTGCCCCGATGGTGCGGGTTGCGCGGCATGCGGGCGCGGACAGGGCATCGAAAAGCATCGATCACGACAACGCCGGTTTGCGGCATGCGGAGGCAACATTTGCCGCCGCCGGCCGCTCACATCTGCTCATGAGGCTTCGTCCCGATCTTTCAGCAGGTGTGCCGGTCTGGGCCTGGCAGAAGGTGGTGCTGCTGGCTTCGATGTGTTGCCTCATCGCGGCAATGGTTCTTTTGCCCGGCCAACTTGCGGCTGGCGCGACCGCTGTTCTGGCGCCCGTTTTTGCCTCGGTCTTCCTGATGCGGTTTCTAGCAATTGCGTCGCTCTTTTTTCTTCGCAGCGGTCCTGATGAAGGCGCGGCTGGTGAACGCCTCGGCGATGAGGCGTGCCCCAGCTATGCGGTACTCGTGCCGCTTTATGATGAGGCGGCCATCGTGCCGGCCCTGGTGGCCGCACTGCGTGCAATAGACTACCCGGCATCGCGACTCTTCATCCGTTTGATCGTCGAGGAGCACGACAAGAAGACACGCGCCGCACTCGATCTTGCGAAGCTGCCGCCGCACATGAAGGTTGTGGTTGCGCCGGATGGCCTGCCGCGCACAAAGCCGCGCGCACTCAACATCGCTCTGGCACAGACGCCTGGACAGTTCGTCGTCGTCTACGATGCGGAGGATTTGCCCGAGCGCGATCAGTTGCGGCGGGCGGTAGCCGCGTTCCAGCGTTCTCCCAAGGATGTGGTTTGCTTGCAGGCCTGCCTCAATACCTTCAATCCAGCGGAAAGCTGGCTGGCGCGGCAGTTCACCATCGAATACTCGGCCCTTTTCGATATTCTGCTGCCGGCCCTGGAGCGGTTCGGCCTGCCGGTTCCGCTGGGCGGGACGTCCAACCATTTCCGCGGCATTGCGTAGCAAACGCAGGATGATCTTGATCCGTGCTCTGCCTTAGTTCTGGACGGTCTGATCTTGTCGCGGCTACAACTGTAGTGGCATTGGCGACATGATGAGGACCAAGGTGCAGAATAA